>NZ_VDMC01000007.1 GCF_006346335.1 Aequorivita sinensis | reverse complement strand
AATTCAGGCAGGATAAGTTTCAGTAGGTCTAGATAATTGTCCAAAGCTTTGTTTTAAAAAACAAAAATCAGAATTCTATTTCAATTCACACACAACTTTTGAGAATGATCCATAAATTCCTTCTGTCATTAACAAAGCCCCCTATCAATTAGCCGCCATATGTATCTTTTATGATTTCTTTTTAATTTATGTAATTCATTATCCGTAAATTAATACTCTAAAACAAACCTTATGACGAAAATTGTAAAAGATTCAGACGATAAAAAAGAAAGAGATTATATTTTGCAAGACAATAAAAAAACCCGCTATGGTGCAGGTTTTATTTTAATAGTGCTATTTTTATTAATTATTGGAGTAATTATTTCAGGCATTTACTTTGAGTGGTTTTAAATAATTTCAGCACTCAAACCAGCTTCCAACAACATTGTACAACGAGGTTTTAATTCCTCATATTCTCCAGTTTTCACTGTACACTTACCTTTATAATGAACAATTATAGAGCATTGTTCTGCTTGCTCAGGTGTATGCTCGCAAGCAAATATTAAACAATTTATTACATGGTCGAATGTATTTACATCATCATTGTAAAGTACTATTTCATTTTGATTGCTCTCCATTTCAGCAACATCTACATCTTCTTGTATTTTTTCTCTTGTACTCAAATCGTAAAATAATTTAACGTTAATAGTTATTCATTAGTAAAACCTTTGTCAAAAAACTCAGTTTAACCTTACAACAGATGTTTCAACTACTAAACTAATTAATAATAAGCTAATTACGAAATTAAAAATTTCGCAGCAACCCATCTATTTTTCTCTTTATTCTCAACGAAGGTCAGCCCCAAATTATTGCAAGTTTCTGTAATAATTGGCAAATCCTCTATGTAAAAACCACTTAAATATAGCTCGCCTTTAGCGTTTAAACACTTGAAATAACTAGCCATATCATTTAATAAAATGTTTCTATTAATGTTAGCAATTATAACATCGTATTTTTGGTCTTTCAATAAATCTGCATCGCCTTGATATACCGAAATATTAGCACAATTATTTCGTTCTACATTTTCCATAGAATTTTCATAACACCATTCATCAATATCGATAGCATCAAGTTGTTGAGCACCTCGCATTTCAGCTAATATTGCTAAAACAGCAGTACCACACCCCATATCAAGAACAGTTTTATTTTTAAAATTATTTTCTAATATAAACTGAAGCATCATATAAGTAGTTTCGTGATGCCCCGTCCCAAATGACATTTTAGGCTCGATAATAATTTCGTATTCAAACGATTTTGCAGGATGAAAAGGTGCACGTACCGTACATTTTCCATCAACTTCAATAGGATCGAAGTTCTTTTCCCACTCTGCATTCCAATTTACCTGAGCTATTTCTGAAAAGGTATATTCTACTTTAAATTCATCAGAATCTAAAATATTTATATCACTCAAAACATCTTCATTCCACTCATCTTTCTGAATATACGCTGTAACACCTTCTTCTGTTTCAACGAAACTTTCAAAACCTGCATAACCTAATTCGGCAGTTAGAATCTCAGCTCCTAGTTGTAAAGGAGACACTTTAAAAATATATTCTATGTATATCATTGGTAAGTTTATTTGTCAATTTATCAATACTAATTGACTGTCAAAATTAATTTTATTTTATTCTATCGGAAGAAATATTTCTTCTGGATACTTCACTTTTGTAAGATACAATCCGTGAGCTGGTGCCGAAGCCCCTGCCTTAGATCTATTTTTACTATTTAAAATTGCTTGAAAATCTTCCGCACTCGTTTTCCCAAATCCAACATCCAATAAAGTTCCTACTATAGCTCGAACCATATTGCGTAGAAATCGATCTGCGGAAATTGTGAAGGTTAATTTATTATCAATCAATTCCCACCTTGCTTTACTGATAACGCAATTATATGTTTTCACATCAGTTTTAGACCGCGAGAAACATTGAAAATCTATATGATTAAATAATAATTCAGAAGTTTTATTCATTAAATCTACATCAGGATTTTTATTTAATTGATAAGCAAAATCCTGAGAAAAAGGATCTTTCCTCAATGATATCACGTACTCATATTCTCTTGCAACAGCATCAAAACGGGCGTGTGCGTTGTCTTTTACTTGAAAAATATTTACCACAGAGATATCCTTAGGAAGAAAGGAATTTATTCTAAAAACTAAAGCTTTCGTATCATTTATAGCTTCAAAATCAAAATGAGCAAATAGTTGTTTTGCGTGAACACCAGCATCTGTCCTACCCGCTCCCGTAATTTTTATATCCTCACGAAGTAAAGTAGATAGCGACTCTTCAATAACTTGCTGAACACTCATCTGCTTTGGTTGGCGCTGCCACCCAAAATAATTTTTCCCATTATATGCTATCTCAATAAAATATCGCAAACTTAATTGTTTTTACAATTTGCAAAATTACAACATACTACGGAGCTTCTTACTTTCAAAATTGAAAATATTAATTTCAATGCTATCAAGGCTTAGAGCTTGATTTTATATAAATTTGAAAACTATTACAATCAAGCAAATCCCACACTTTGAAAAAAATTCTCCTTCTTAGCGACACACATAGTTATATTGATGAAAAAATCTTGAAATATGTTAAACAAGCCGATGAAGTATGGCATGCTGGCGATATAGGCGACCTAGCTGTTACCGATGCTATAAAAGCATTAAAACCACTTCGTGCTGTTTATGGCAATATAGATGATCACGAAGCGCGCAGAGAGTTTCCCTTACACAATCGTTTTATGTGCGAAAAGGTTGATGTTTGGATTACTCATATTGGAGGATATCCAGGTAAATACAATCCATCAATAAGACAAGAGTTATACGCCAATCCACCAAAAATATTTATTTGCGGACATTCTCATATATTAAAAGTTATGCCCGATAAAACTACAGGTCTGCTCCATATGAATCCAGGTGCAGTGGGTAAACACGGATTCCACAAAGTAAGAACGATGTTAAGGTTTGAAATAGATGACGAGAAAATTGAGAATTTGGAAGTTATAGAGTTCGAAAAGCGCTAGGAATTACTTTTTACTCAGCTAATAAACGATTTTCTACTTTCTTTTGACTTTGTGCTAAAAAGCAAAAAACCCCCTAAGGTGGCATCCTGAGGGGGTTTTGCACTAATATACCAAGATCGGTTTACCGTAAACGATCAACAGATTTTACGAGGTCCTCGTCCTTTTTAATGGCCTTATTGGCCAGCACTAAAAATACGATAGAAATGATAGGAAAAAGAACCCCAATACCCTTCTCTGAAACAATAGTTTCTCCGGATAAAGTTAGTAATCGATAAACGAAAACTCCTAGTAATACAAAATTTGATACTATATTTAAACGGTTTAACACAAATTGCTGTTGCCGTTTTTTAAATGATATAATCGAAATAATCGCCATTGCTATAGACAAAAATATAAGTCCAAAAATCAAAGGCTCACTGCGTTCCATAATAATTTGCCCATCCGTTCCTACTACTTCAGGAAACCATAAATATAACCCACCCATTATAAGGGCTGAAACGATTAAAAAAACAGTTTGTATACGTTGTATCATTACTATTAACACAATTAAGCAGCAAAAATACATTATCTTTTTAAAAAAAATAACACTAGTTTTTAAAATATTGTTGTATTATTGCATTATCTATTCGTAACCACCTCAATAAAGGTTACTTAGTCTTCAAAAAACATTTTCAACGTACTTACCTTCTCAAAAGGAATTAAATAGTATAAATTTTAACTACAGCATTCATTACATGTTTGAAATTTCAGAATTAAAAAGTAAAAAGCTTCCTGAATTACAGGAAATAGCCAAAGAACTTAAAGTGCCAAAATTCCGCACACAAAAAAAATTAGATTTAGTTTATCAAATACTCGATTATCAAGCTGCTAACCCTAAAGCTGTTAAAGCTGTACTTGGGTCAGATGATTCTTCTTCATCTCCTAAAAAGGAAGAGAAAAAAACTGAGTCTTCAAAAAATAGTGGCAACAAAGAAAAGCAGGCAAATCCTAAAAAGGATGAAAGCAGAGGTAATAAACCTCAAACTAATAAGCCACAATCGCAAAAGAAACATCACGATAAGAAGAGTGACGACGATAAAAAGGATGATGTGAAGAAACCTTCTAAATCTGATAATAAAGATAGCGATAGAAAATCACAACACCAGAAGTCTTCTTCTTCAAATCGTCCAAATAAATCAGACGACAGAGATAAAAATCAACGTACTGATAAAAACAACACAGACAACAGACAAAAACATCAAAGCCACAAACAAAAAGATGGCAATACACACGATAATCGCAACAACGGGAATAAAGATTCTCGTAATCGTTACCGTGAGCCAGATTACGAGTTTGCAGGGATAATAGAAAGCGAAGGAGTTCTAGATATAATGCAAGACGGATACGGATTTTTACGTTCTAGCGACTATAATTACTTATCTTCTCCTGATGATATTTATGTTTCACAATCACAAATTAGACTTTTTGGCTTAAAAACCGGAGATACAGTTTTAGGTGAAGTACGTCCTCCAAAAGAAGGTGAAAAGTATTTCCCTTTAATTAAAGTAAATAAAATTAATGGATTAAACCCAAATGTAGTTCGCGATCGCGTATCATTTGAACATTTAACGCCACTTTTTCCACAGGAAAAATTTAAACTAGCTGAAAAGCAAAGTACAATTTCTACAAGAATAATTGATCTTTTTGCTCCTATTGGAAAAGGACAACGTGGTATGATTGTTTCTCAACCAAAGACTGGGAAAACAATGTTGCTAAAAGATATTGCAAATGCAATTGCGGCTAATCACCCAGAAGTTTATCAAATTATTTTATTAATTGATGAACGTCCTGAAGAAGTTACCGACATGCAACGTAACGTTCGAGGTGAGGTTGTAGCTTCTACTTTTGACAAAGAAGCAACAGAACACGTTCGTGTAGCAAACCTGGTAATAGATAAAGCTAAAAGATTGGTAGAATGTGGTCACGATGTTGTGATTTTATTAGATTCTATAACTCGTTTAGCTCGTGCCTATAACACAGTTCAACCTGCAAGTGGTAAAATATTAAGTGGAGGTGTTGATGCAAATGCACTACATAAACCAAAACGTTTCTTTGGTGCTGCCCGTAATATTGAAAACGGTGGTTCATTAAGTATTATAGCAACAGCCTTAACCGAAACCGGCTCTAAAATGGACGAGGTTATTTTTGAAGAATTTAAAGGTACAGGAAACATGGAGCTTCAATTGGATAGAAAGATTTCAAATAGAAGAATTTTCCCTGCTATAGATCTTACCTCTTCAAGTACTCGTAGAGATGATATTCTGCTTGATGAAAATACAATACAACGTATGTGGGTTCTTAGAAAATACCTAGCCGATATGAATCCTATTGAAGCTATGGAGTTTATTAACGATCGAATTAAGCAAACCAAGAACAATGAAGAGTTCCTAATTTCTATGAACGGATAGAACTCTTTTCAATATAAATTTAAAATCGCCATTGAAAAAAATTTCAATGGCGATTTTTTTTTGTTCGGAAGTCAATAATAACCTTAGCCCCCACGATTTATATTTATAATCAACACTATATACCTATAATTATATCCCCAGCAAATGAATAAGCATTAACGCTACATTCTTTTAACATCAACTCTACCAATTACCACTCAACTCTTATAAGCTTAAATAAAAGCGGTTTTAGGCACAATCTACTCAAGATTAACATAGCTAGCCAATCCCATTAAATACAACTTTAGAAACGCTAATTTATAAACAAAAAAATCCCGACCATAAGGCCGGGATTTTAATATTTAGAATTTTATAATTCTTATTGCTTTACTACTTTTTGAGTAAGAGTACCTGAAGTAGTTTCAACTTTTAAAGTGTAAACACCTTGTGCAAAAGAAGAAGTATTGATAGTTCCGTTGCTGTATACAGCACCTACGTTTTTACCTAATACATCATACATAGCTACGTTAGTAACTTCGATGCTTGAAGGAATGTTCAAGTTAAGAACATCAGTAGTAGGGTTAGGGTAAACAGCGATCATTTCAGCAAGGTTGTCACCGATAGATGCAATTGGCTCATCAGTTAAGTTCCAAGCAAAACTTGGGAAAGACTCACCAATTATTCCAGAGATGTTAGTCCATTCAGTCAAACCAGCTTCAAAAAGATCAGATGGGTCAATTAACACAGGCTCTTCATTAGGGAAGGAAGACAAAGAACCAGACCAGTTCCAACGTCCATCATCAGCTGGTCCACCATCTACACTTGGAAACACTGATAACCAGTAAATATTACCTGCTTCTAATACAACTTGATTACCACCATTAGCATCAGTAATATTAACAGTAAAATTTGTGCTTTGTCCATCCTCAGTAATTGTATATAATGAAGGATCGATATCACCTAACTCTAAAATACCCGTTCCAGCTACTTCAGGATTTCCAGCAGGTACCGCCCCAGAGATTGTATATAGGTAAACATTGAATCCAGTTACCAAAGGTTCAATTGGAACTGGATCGGTACTAAAACCATAAAGCGTAAGTTCTCCAAGAGCAACATCGCTAGTAACAGAAAAGTAATCAGCACAGTAAACACCAGTACCATCATCACCTTTTGTAGAAATTAAACCTGTTAGGTTATCATCGATACGATCAACAAGTACATTCTGACCAAAAGTCGCTGCGGTCATTAAAAGAGCCGAAGCTAAAAGAGTAATTTTTTTCATAATAAAAAGTTTTAAGTTTAATTAATAGAAGCAAATATAACCAACCAAATAAGATTTACAAATAATTTAGTGCTAATTTTTCTATTTTTACCTTGTTAAATTTAAAGCAATCATAGGTTAACACCGAATTTAACAAATTTCCTCATAATTATTAGCAGATGAAAAATCACCTCTTAGCACTTAGTATTATACTTTTTAGTTATTCTTTAAATCTAAACGGACAAACGCAACAGAAGCAACTTCAGGCAATTATTGATTACCCAGATTTAAATAAAACTTCAACATACAACGAAAGCATTGCGTTTTATAAAAATTTAGCTGTCAGAGATAAGAGAGTACATATTTTTGAAATGGGAGAAACCGATAGCGGACAACCTTTACATATAGTTATATATAATTCAGAGATTATCCAAAACAATCTAAACCACAGCTCCTTTTCAAAAAATGATAAAAACCTTTTATTAATAAATAATGGAATACATGCTGGAGAGCCTGATGGAATAGACGCCACTATGCGGCTTTTTGGAGAATTATCCAAAAACAG
This sequence comes from Aequorivita sinensis, assembly GCF_006346335.1. Lineage (GTDB taxonomy): Bacteria > Bacteroidota > Bacteroidia > Flavobacteriales > Flavobacteriaceae > Aequorivita > Aequorivita sinensis. The sequence goes on along the minus strand of NZ_VDMC01000007.1, from coordinate 138,335 downwards.
TATTCCTAGTCCGAAAAACACTATTATAGCTACAATACCTATTTATAATATAGGAGGAGCACTAAATAGAAATAGCACAAGCCGAACAAATCAAAACGGCCCTAAGGAATATGGGTTTCGTGGGAATGCTAGAAACTACGACCTAAATAGAGATTTTATAAAATGTGATACTAAAAACGCAAAATCATTTGCTGAAATTTTTCACTGGCTCAATCCAGATCTATTTATCGACAATCACGTTAGCAATGGCGCAGATTACCAATACACACTCACCCACCTATTTACGCAACACAACAAACTAGGTGGTGAATTAGGTAGCTATCTTGAAACTTCATTTATTCCTGAATTTGAGAAATCTTTAAAGCAAAAACAATGGGACATCACACCTTATGTTAATGTATTCAACAATAAACCAGAAATCGGATTTTCACAATTTATGGACTCTCCTAGATATTCAACAGGTTATAGCGCGTTATTCAACACTATGGGAATGATGGTAGAAACTCATATGCTAAAACCCTATAAAGATAGAGTTAAAGGAACTTATGAATTAATGAAAAGTTTTATAGCCATTGCAGATTCAAATGCCGCAAAAATTAATTCATTAAGACAAGATGCTATTAAAAAGTACAAAATTGGAAGCTACTACCCTATTTCTTGGAAGGTTGATTCAACCAAAACAACTTCACTGAACTTCAAAGGCTATGAAAGTGATTTTATACCAAGCAAAATTACAGGACAAAAACGATTAAAGTACAATAGAAATAAGCCTTTCGATAAAACTGTTACCTACTACAATAACTTTAAAGCAAACGATTCTATCAAAATTCCTTCGGCATATATAATTCCGAAGGGGTACTGGAATATTATCGAACTTTTAAAATTAAACAACATAACTTATTCAAAAATTGAATATGACACAATTATCACTTCCGAAGTTTATAGAATTGCCGAATACCAAACAGTAGAAAGTCCATACGAAGGTCATTATTTACATTATAACACCAAGGTGGATAAGACTACAGAAAACGTTACAGTAAACAAAGGAGACATTTTAGTTAAAACCCAGCAACCGGGGTTAAGATATATAATTGAAACTTTAGAGCCTTCAGCACAAGATTCATTTTTCAATTGGAATTTCTTTGACGCTATTTTACAACAAAAAGAAGGATTTTCTCCTTATGTATGGGAGGATTTGGCCGAGGAGTTTTTAAATAAGAATCCGAAAATCAAAGAAAAGTTTGAGACGAAAAAACAAAACCAACCTGAATTTGCACAAAATTGGTATTTGCAATTAGATTGGATTCACAAACAATCCCCTTATTACGAAAAATCACATCTTCGTTATCCTATCATTAGGGTGGGTAGTTAAATATTCTTTTGGAAAGAGAAGTTTAATGTTTTCATAAGAATTTTTTAAAGCATCCTGGGATTTTTCAAAATTTTTCCATTTTGCTTTTTTAATGCCCTCTTCAGGCTGAGGAGTTAAAGGGCCGTCGTAATCGGTATACATTTCATACCAGTGAGTAATTTTAAGTCGGTACTTATTGTTTCTAGTAAAAACGTGATACGTTTTCATTATAAAGTCACGAATTTCAAGACCTTCTACCCCTGTTTCTTCTTCTACCTCGCGGATTGCAGCTTCCCTATAACTTTCTCCTTTTTCAATTTTTCCTTTAGGCAGATCCCATTTCCCGTTACGTCTTATAAAAAGAATTTCTTTTTTACTATTATAAACTAATCCCCCAGCTGCTTCTACTACTTTTATTTTTTTCCGAAGAAAACGTTCTAATTTTTCCGCATTCTTGTGATAAAGATTAACATAGAGAAGTTCGCCGTTGTTAATCTTTTTAACCAATTTTTTAAAACGCGCTTGCTTTAAAGGTATGGTTGTATAGTGTTCGCCAATATTTTTTTCCGTAGAAAGAATAATGGGAATTTCTTTTACAAAAACTTTATACATTTGTAGTATGATATTAAATAAGGAAACGGCACAAAAAACCGCAGCATTATTATTGCAAATTAATGCAATAAAATTACAACCACAAAACCCTTTTACATGGGCTTCGGGATGGAAATCTCCCATTTATTGTGATAATAGGATAACACTTTCGTATCCAACAATTCGAAATTACATTCGTGAAAACCTCGCTAAACAAATTGAAGAGACCTACGGAAAGCCAGAAATGATAGCTGGTGTAGCCACTGGAGCAATTGGTATTGGCGCCTTAGTAGCAGACTATCTTAACGTTCCTTTTTGTTACGTAAGACCGGAAGCCAAAGGTCATGGACGAAAAAATAAAATTGAGGGTCACCTTGAACCCAATACCAATGTTATTGTAGTTGAAGATTTAATTAGCACAGGAAAAAGCAGCCTTATGGCTGTAGAAGCACTTAAAGAAGCAAATGCTAATGTAAAAGGAATGTTTGCTATTTTTAGTTATGGCTTTAATATTGCAGAGGAAAACTTCAAGAATGCTAATGTAGAGTTAAGCACCCTTAGCAATTATGAAATGTTACTACAAGAAGCTGAAAAGTCGAAGTACATAAGCGCTGATGAAGCAAGATTACTTGGCGAATGGAGAACCAACCCTGAAACTTGGGGGCAGTAGTTAGTAGTATAAAAATAAAAAATAACAGACTTAATAATTTTAATAATGAAATTAAACAGTAAAAAAGTAACGGTTCAAAAATCAGCTTCAGAGCTGTGCGAATTTTTGGCGGATGTAAAAAACTATGAAGGCTTGATGCCAGACACCATTAGTAAATTTGAAGTAATTAGAGACAATGCTTTCGTATTTGCGTTAAAAGGTATGCCTGAAATAGCTTTAGAAATTAAAGAAGTAGACAGCCCTAATAAAGTAGTTTTAGGAGCGATTAGCGACAAACTTCCGTTTACTTTAAAAAGCGATATTGAAAGTGTATCCGACACATCGTCTACTGCTGAATTACTTTTTGAAGGAGAATTTAACAGTATGATGGCTATGATGATAAAAAGTCCTATTTCAAAATTTATTGAAACGCTAGCCTCAAACTTAGAAAAGCTGTAGACTTATTTATGGTAATATATATTGAGAACGGGGCTAAAGCAAAATTTTAGTTCCGTTTTTATTTTTAGAAAATAAGCTTAACTTCCTTTAATTGATAATTTTGAATTTTTTCGTTTTCAGTTTCTACTAAAAGCTCTCCCAAGTCGCTAACCCCTTTTATAATTCCATTAAACCGAAATCCTTTTTGATCTTCAAATACCGAAATAACATCTTTTCTAAACAGTCGATCTTCAAAAAGCTTTTTCTTTTCTACAAAATCTGCAACTGAAAGATTTTCCAAACTTTTAGACAACGAATTTAAAACTTCAAGTAAAACTTCATCTAAAATAAATTCCCTGCCAGATTCGAGCTTCATAGAACTCGCTTGAGGCAAATCCGGGAAAGATATTACATTAACATTTAGCCCAATTCCTATAATTGAATACTGTACATTACTGCCTTTAAGTACATTTTCAATTAAAATACCGCCAATTTTTTTTTTGGCTGACATTATGTCGTTAGGCCATTTTACAGAAAGATTTGGGATATTTAGGTTATTTAAAGCATCATAAATAGCTGTTGAAACTGCCATGGAAATAACAAAATGATATTCTGCTGCCAGCCCTTTAAAATCTTTAAACACACTAAATGTAAGGCTTTGTCCTTGTTTTGAAAACCAAGAAGCTCCCATTTGTCCACGACCGGAAGTTTGTTGTTCAGCTAGTACAACCGTAAGATCTGAAAGCAGGTTTTCACGCAGCAATTCCTTCATATACGAGTTGGTTGAATGGGTGGCATTAAGTTTGATTATCTTCAAAACAATAATTTAGTTTAGTATTACTTAATTTAAGCGGTTCAAGAAACAAAAAAGTAATAACTTTGCGAAATAGAAAAGAAAGATATTTAATGCAAAAAAAACAAGCAGGAACAGATCAACTTATTGCTCAAATAATACGAGGGATTGAAGATGTTAAGGGACAGGATATAGAAATCTTAGACCTAAGAGAGATAGAAAACACAGTATGTGACTATTTTATAATTTGCAATGGTACCTCTAACACACAAGTTAATGCCATTGTAAACTCGGTTCAAAAATCAGTAAGCAAAGAATTAAAGGAAAAGCCTTGGCACGTTGAAGGTAGCGACAACGCCGAGTGGATACTTATGGACTATGTTCACGTAGTTGTACACGTTTTCCAAAAGCATATCCGTGAATTTTATGATATTGAAGGACTTTGGGGCGATGCAAAATCGGTTAAAATAGAAACAACTCATTAAAAAGAAGACTGCCTTATGGCTCAAGACAATAAAAACAAGAAAAACGAATCCAAAAAACCTAGGCCAAATTATTATTGGATTTACGGTGCTATAATTTTATTATTTTTTGGATTACAAATCTTTGGTGGTGGTAGCTGGTCTCAGCCTGCTAAAACCAATCAAGCGCAATTTGAAGAATTTTTAAAGGCTGGTGACGTTGAACGCGTTGAAGTAATCAACAAGAAAATTGCTAAGGTGTATCTTACTGAAGAAGCCAAAGCAAAAGAAATACACGCTCCTAAAGGAAATGCACCCTCTTTTTTAGAGCCAGGCACAAATGACGCAACTTACCAGTTTGAATTTGGAGACTTACAGTTATTTCAACAAGATTTTCAACAAATAAAAGCTGAAAACGATTTAACTACTAGTTTAAATTTCGATACAGATACAAATGTATGGGGTGATATCTTGATGGGAATACTTCCATTTGTAATTATTATTGCAATTTGGATATTCATTATGCGTAGAATGTCTTCTGGAGCTGGAGGTGGTGGTCCTGGTGGACAATTGTTCAACATAGGAAAGTCTAAGGCTAAACTATTTGACGAAAAAACCGATATCAAAACTTCTTTTAAGGATGTTGCAGGATTAGAAGGTGCAAAGGAAGAAGTTCAAGAAATTGTAGACTTCCTAAAAAACCCAGAGAAATACACGTCTCTAGGAGGTAAAATTCCTAAAGGTGCATTACTAGTTGGACCTCCAGGTACAGGAAAAACTCTTTTAGCTAGAGCCGTTGCAGGTGAAGCAAAAGTACCTTTCTTCTCACTTTCAGGTTCAGATTTCGTTGAAATGTTTGTGGGTGTAGGTGCCTCTCGTGTACGTGATTTATTTAAACAAGCTAAAGAAAAATCTCCAGCAATTATATTCATTGATGAGATTGACGCAATTGGTCGTGCACGTGGAAAAAACAATTTTTCAGGTGGAAACGACGAGCGCGAAAACACATTAAACCAGCTTTTAACCGAAATGGATGGGTTCGGAACAGATTCTAATGTTATTGTACTTGCTGCAACAAACAGAGCTGATGTTCTTGATAAAGCTCTAATGAGAGCCGGTCGATTTGACAGGCAAATTTATGTTGATCTTCCAGACGTTCGCGAAAGAAAAGAAATTTTTGAAGTGCATTTACGTCCTTTAAAAAAGGGAGAAGACTTAGACACCGATTTCTTATCAAAACAAACACCAGGTTTCTCCGGAGCTGATATAGCAAATGTTTGTAATGAAGCTGCTTTAATTGCTGCTAGAAAAGGTAAGCAGACTGTTGGTAAACAAGATTTCCTTGATGCGGTAGATAGAATAGTTGGTGGTCTTGAAAAGAAGAACAAAATAATGACTATGGACGAGAAACGCGCCATTGCATTCCACGAAGCTGGTCACGCCACTGTAAGTTGGATGCTAGAGCACGCTGCTCCATTAGTTAAAGTAACAATTGTACCACGCGGACAGTCTCTAGGAGCTGCTTGGTACCTACCAGAAGAAAGACTGATTATTCATCCAGAACAAATGTTGGATGAAATGTGTGCAGCCTTAGGTGGTCGTGCAGCAGAGAAAGTTATATTTAACCGAATTTCTACAGGAGCATTAAGCGATCTTGAAAAGGTTACTAAACAAGCTCGAGCAATGGTTACTATTTACGGTCTTAACGATAAGGTTGGAAACCTAACCTATTACGATAGCAGTGGTCAATCTGAATACAACTTCTCTAAGCCATACAGCGAAAAAACCGCTGAACTTATTGATCAGGAAATTTCAAAACTTATTGAAGAACAGTATGATCGTGCGGTTAGAATCCTTGAAGAAAATAAGGATAAACTTACAGAACTAGCAAATGTGCTCTTAGAAAAAGAGGTTATTTTCAAAGACAACCTTGAGAAAATATTTGGAGAGCGTCCATTTCAAAAACCAGAAGAAGCTCCAAGAGTGACAACATAATTATGTTGTCACTTTAGAGTTGTTACGAATAATTACAGAACTAGTTGCTATACTTCAAAATGTATTTTATATCTTTGAAGTAAACGCATTTATAAACTCCTCAATTACTTGATTAATGAGTCTATTAAAAAGGCTTTTAAATCCAATATATAAAAAAACAGAAGCTAAGACTAAAACGTCTGAGTTGCCTGAGCACAGCACCTATTATCCTGAGCAAAAACTTCCTGTAGACGAGAAATTTACTTTCAATTTCAAAAACAACGGAGGTAAATTTTTATATTGTGAAAACTGGGAAGAGATAAAAGAGGCTTTTGATAATGTTCTTTTAGAAAATGATTGGTATGAGCAAGATGTTTTCTGCTTTAATGAAATGCTTTCTGAAAAATTTGATGGCTTTAACCTCAACTTTGTAAAAAATACTAATTCAACCTTTTTTCTTACTACTTGTGAATCGCTTGTAGCTAAAAACGGTTCTATTCTGCTTTCGTCTAACCAGATAAAAGAAAAAAAATTAAGCGAGTTTCCTTTTAACATCGTAGTTTTTGCAACTACAAGTCAGATTGTTGAAACCATAAGTGAAGGTTTGCGAATTATTAAAAACCAAAGCTTAAAACACATCCCAAGCAACATTACTACTATTCAGGACTTCGACACTGAAAAAGAAAAAGAAAAGGATTTTATGAGTTATGGAAGTAGCACAAAAAACCTATATTTGTTGCTATTGGAAGACTTATAATATGAAAGAAACACTCGTAAGGACCCTTTCGGGCGTATTATACATTTCGATTATTATCATAGCAATGTTTACCTCGCGCGAATGGTTTATGGGGTTATTCTTCGTACTTGCAGTGATTACCTTAAGCGAATACTTAAAACTTGTACACTTAACTAGCTACCTAGCTTATTTTTTACTAGCAGCTAGTTTTTATTTTTTAAGTTATAATGTCTTCGACGATAACGCCATCTACCTTTTACTCATTCTAAGTGGTTTTGTAAATTTATTTCTTCTTAAAGACGTACTTTGGACAAGCAAAATCCCAATGTTTGAAAAGAAAAAATACATTACAGTGGTATTTTATATCATTAGTGGTTTTGTGTTTTTAACACTAATTCCCGTAATGAATATCGACGGTAGGTTTATACCAGAACTTATTGTGGCTGTTTTTATATTAGTATGGAGCAATGACACCTTTGCTTATCTAATTGGAAAGAATTTCGGCAAACATAAACTCTTAGAGCGTATTTCACCTAAGAAAACTATAGAAGGTTTTATAGGAGGTATGCTAGGAGCCTTACTAGCAGGATATATTATATTTAAGGTCCTAGAACATTATAGCCAATTAGACACCTTAAAATATCCGCTATGGATGTGGATTGTAATGGCATTAATTGTAGCTATATTTGGAACGATTGGCGATTTAATTCAATCGAAATTTAAAAGGCAAGCTGGAGTTAAGGATAGTGGAATTATAATGCCAGGTCACGGTGGATTATATGATAGATTAGACAGTATAATTTATGCCAGCCCATTTGTATATGCGTTTTTATTAATAGTTGACAATGTTTCATAAAGAAGGTTTTAAAATTATAATTATAGCTCTGGTAATTGTTATCGGACTAAGCCTATTGGCCAATGTTTTTTTTCTACATCCAACTATTCGTGGAGGAGTGATTATTTCATTAATTATTTTATTGCTACTCATCCTGCAATTCTTCAGAAATCCTAAGAGAAACTTCTCTCCAAACTCTAACCAAGTGTTATCCTCGGTAGATGGAAAAGTTGTTGTTATTGAAGAAGTTTTCGAAAAAGAATACTTTAAAGACAAACGTTTACAGGTTTCGGTATTTATGAGCCCAATTAACGTTCACGTAACCCGCTATCCTGTGGGAGGAACAGTTACGTATAGTAAATATCATCCAGGAAAATATTTGGTTGCTTGGCACCCTAAAGCTTCTGAAGAAAATGAGCGTACAACTGTTGTTGTAAAAAATGATGTAATTGGTGAAGTTCTATTCCGACAAATTGCAGGAGCATTAGCTAAAAGAATAGTAAACTACGCCGAAGAAGGACAAAAAGTAGAACAAACAACAGATAGTGGTTTTATTAAATTTGGTTCGAGAGTAGATATTTTCCTACCGCTTGATGCCAAAATAAAAGTAGAATTAAACCAAAAAGTAAAAGGTGGGATTTCAATAATTGCTGAAAAATAATGACATCGGAAGAGTTAGATATCGCCTTTAAAAATGCAGTAAAAAGCATTAATGAACATAAAGACCCGTTTCCTGCCGATGTATTATTACGCTTATACGCATACTACAAACGCGCTACAAATGACGACCACCCCCCAAGTGGACGAAAGGCCCATATCTCGGCTTTTAAAACAAATGCGCTATTCCAAACTCGTGGCTTAACACCTGATGAAGCTAAAGAACTTTACATTAAAGCTGTGAAGCAGTACTTTCTGTATAGAAAGTAAATTATGACTGCTGGGCTTTATTGAATTTTATTTCATAAGTCTCAATAGCTGCGCGGATTTTATCTACATTATCCGACGCCATTTGATGTGCTAACTCCATAGCCTCTTCCAATTCTTTATCTGGGTGTTGAAACAAATCGGTAATAACATGATTAATTTTATCGAGAATACTTTCTTGACTGTTCTTAATGTCTTCTAATTTTTGAAGCATTGCTTTCATTTCATTATATTTAGCCTGATCCATAATTATCTATTTTACAACAAGATACAAACTAAATCTGTTCAAAATCAAAAAATTAACCTCGATTTAAAACTAATTAAGAAAACGCTATAAAATAATAATCCTAAAAGACTCACATATTTTAAGTTATAAATTCTATAAAAAAACGACCCCGAATGGGGTCGCTCAATTTAAACATTTATGGTTTTCAGGAATTTAAACCTATTAGTTTTTCCTTTAATTTATTTTAAACCAGCTAGACTCGCTTTCAAGGTTTCAATCTTTGCAAGGGCATCAGCTTCTTTTTGCTTTTCTAAGGCAACTACCTTTTCAGGAGCGCCATTTACAAAGCGTTCGTTCTTCAATTTCCCTTGAACACTTTTTAAGAAACCTTCGGTATATTTTAATTCCTCAGTTAGTTTTGCTATCTCTTCTTCAACATTAATAGCGCCTGCTATCGGAATAAAGTACTCGTTACTCTTTGCACGGAAAGTTAGTGCACCGTCAAGCTTTTCTGTAATGTAGTTAAGTTCAGAAATATTTCCTAGTTTAGAAATTACAGCGTCAAAATCTTTTGAAGCGTTATCATTATTTAAAACTGACAGCTCAATTGTATCTTTAAAAGAAATATTCTTTTCTTTACGAATTGTTCTTATACCTGAAATTACTTCAGAAGCAAAATCGAAATCTTTAATAATTTTTTCGTCGAAAGGCTGAGCTTTTGGCCATTCTGAAACTATCAAAGCTTCAGAAGTATCACGCTTAGTTATGTGTTGCCAAATTTCTTCTGAAATAAAAGGAACAAATGGATGTAGAATTTTTAAATTATCTTCTAGTACTGAGATTACTTCCTCATAAGTTTTCTTAGCGATTTTCTCACCGTAAGGTGGTTTTACCATTTCTAAGAACCAAGAGCAGAAATCATCCCAAACCAACTTATAAGTAGCCATTAAAGCATCACTTATACGATATTTACCGTAGTGATCTTCAATCTCTGCAAGTGTTTTTTGAAATTTACTTTTATACCAGTTTAACGCTATAACATCACTTTGCGACTGTTCCTTATCTGGGCAAACCTCCCAGCCGTCGATTAGTCTATAGGCATTCCATATTTTATTAACGAAACCACTCCCCTGTTTACACAAGTCTTCATCAAACATCAAGTCGTTTCCTGCAGGTGAACTTAAAAGCATTCCCACACGTACGCCATCTGCACCATAAGTTTCCATTAAATCTATAGGGTCTGGGGAATTACCTAAAGACTTACTCATCTTTCTACGCTGTTTATCGCGAACGATTCCAGTTAGATATACATTTGTAAAAGGCTTTTCATTTCTATATTCGTAACCAGCAATAATCATTCTTGCCACCCAGAAAAATAAAATTTCAGGAGCAGTTACTAAGTCGTTTGTTGGATAGTAATAATTGATTTCTTTATTGTCCGGCTCTAAAATTCCGTTGAAAACACTTATTGGCCACAACCAAGAAGAGAACCAAGTATCTAAAGCATCCGGATCTTGAGTTAAATCAGAAGTCTTTAATGCGTTGTTATTCGTTTTTTCTTGAGCAAGTTTTAAAGCTTCCTCAATATTTTCAGCAACTACAAAGTCTTCTTTTCCATCGCCATAGAAATACGCTGGAATTTGTTGTCCCCACCACAATTGTCTTGAGATATTCCAATCGCGTACGTTTTCCATCCAATGACGGTAAGTGTTTATAAACTTCTCTGGAACTAGGTTTACATCTTTTTCAAGAACTGCATCTAAAGCAGGTTGAGCAAGCTCCTTCATTTTTAAAAACCATTGATCACTCAACTTTGGTTCTATAACAGCTCCTGTACGTTCACTTGTACCTACTTTGTGCATATGGGTTTCAATTTTTGAAACCACTCCCATTTCTTCAAGCTCTTTTACAATTTCTTTGCGAACTACAAAACGATCTTTTCCTTCATAATGCAATCCAAAACTATTTAGAGTTCCATCGTCATTAATAATATCTACAATCTCAAGATTGTGCTTATCGCCAAGTGCTTTATCATTTTCGTCGTGAGCAGGAGTTACTTTTAAACAGCCTGTACCAAATTCTACATCTACATATTCATCTTCAATAATAGGAATCACTCGGTTGCAGATAGGAACAATTGCTTTTTTACCACGTAAGTGTGCAAAGCGTTCGTCATTAGGATTAATACAGATGGCGGTATCACCCAATATTGTTTCAGGACGAGTAGTAGCGATAGTTAAGGTATCCTCACTACCTTCAACTTTATAGTTTAAGTAATAAAGATTACCTTGTTTTTCTTCGTATATAACCTCTTCATCAGAAAGCGTAGTTTTAGCCTGGGGATCCCAATTTACCATTCGGTAACCGCGATAGATATTTCCTTTTCTATACAAGTCTACAAACACTTTTATAACAGAAGCAGACATTTCTGGATCCATTGTAAACTTAGTTCGTTCCCAATCACAAGAAGCACCAAGTTTTTTAAGTTGTTCAAGGATAATTCCTCCGTGTTTATGCGTCCACTCCCAAGCGTGCTCTAAAAACTCTTCTCTCGAAAGGTTCGCTTTATCTATCCCTTCGGCTTTAAGTTTAGCAACTACCTTGGCTTCTGTTGCAATTGAAGCGTGGTCTGTTCCTGGCACCCAACAAGCGTTAAAACCTTGTAATCTTGCACGACGAATTAATACATCCTGCAAAGTATTATTAAGCATATGCCCCATATGCAGTACTCCAGTAACGTTTGGAGGTGGAATAACAATAGTATAAGGCGTTCTTTCATCTACCTCAGAATGGAAGTAATTATTCTCCATCCAGTAGTTATACCACTTATTTTCAATCTGTTTCGCGTTATATTTTGCTTCTAATGCCATACTTTGGTCTAGTATTTGTACTATGAATGGCAAAAGTAAATATATCTGTAGGATAATAAAAGGATTAAGTTATTTTGCAGAATCTTTAAAAGTTCGATACTTTTACAAATATTAAAAACCAAAAATCATGAAAAAATTAGCTCTAATGGCACTTGTTGCCTTTATCGGTTTTACCGCTCAAGCACAACAAGCAAAAATTACTTTCAATGAAGACACCGTAGATTACGGAACTATCGAAAAAGGTAGTGACGGTTTACGTGTATTTGAATTCACGAACACTGGTGATGCCCCACTTATTATTAGTGATGTAAAATCTAGTTGTGGTTGTACTGTACCAAAAAAACCTGAAGGACCAATTGCTCCAGGCGCAAGTAGCAGTATTCAAGTGAAGTACGACACTAATCGTGTTGGACCTATTAGAAAAACAATTACTGTATATTCTAACGCAAGCGAGCCTATGGTAGCCTTAAAAATAAAAGGTACCGTAAAACCAGAATCGGCAAGTGTACTTGAAAAAAGTTAAATAAACATACTTGAAAAAAGTATAATCCGGCTGGAAAATAAATTCTTCAGCCGGATTTTTTTTAGAATAAACTTTTGAGATTGAAAGCTACTTTTTGAATTTCACCATCTCTTTTTATATCCAAAGAAATTCGCTTGTCTTCTTCACTAGAAAACAAAGAGATTAATTGGTATAATTTATATCTATACGCTGGCTTGCCATTAACGTTAACTATCTCATCATTTTCGACTATTCCGGCTAAGGCAGCAGGCGAACCTTCTCTTACATCCACAACTATATAAATTGGTACAAGTGTAAAATTAAACTCGGTGGTTATAAAAATACTATTTCTAGTTAAGGCCTCACTCCTACTATCACTATTTGTGTTTATAGCGGCTTGGCGTTCCTCTTTCACTAACTCCATTCCTCCGTGCTCTAAAGTCAATCCACTCATATTATAATGAAAAGGTTTCTTGAAGTTTCGGTTTTTCTTAAAACGAACAAGGCTACCGCCATAATCGAAAGTTACTGTAAACCTACTCAAAAACCCACCTCCTATAGTTCCGTCTCGATCTTCGTAGAAGCGAGCTTTTAAAACAGCAACTTCTTCAGGAAACGAGGTATTCACATCTTTTAATAAGTAATCACCCAATATTAATTTTGGTACCTGCGCACGCTTACCAAAAATATTTCCACTTAAGCCCAGACCTAAAAAATCATTAAAATAGTTTTTAGGATTTTCATTTATAAATCCCAACTCGTCAAACAACCACAAAACATCACTAGAACCAGAGTCTATCAATAAGGTTACTTCTTCTTGTATAGTTTCTGAAGCTACTTGTAGGTTGATATATGGCTTGCCATTTACAAAATTGAGCTTAAGATCTTCACACTTTTTGCACTTTTTAAAAGTATGTTTTTGAGGATCGTAGATGGTTATTACCTCGGATGCATAGTTAATTTTTACTACGAAATTTTTAAAAAATTCATTTCCCAATATACCGTGAATGGGCACTCCCATTCTAGGAGAGAAATTTAGAGAACTATCGAATATCACGTAAAGCGCATGGCTTTTATCAACAGCTTCTCCTACTTTTATATGATTGTTTAAGCTCTTTAATGCTTCAACCATTCCCCCTGCCCCTAGACCTTGTAACTGAACTGGTGATGTGTTTTTCAACTGAACACTATCTGCAGCTTCTAAACTAAAAAGGATTGTAGATTTTACACCAGTATCGAGAATGAAAGACAATGACGTACCATTAATTTCGATTTCGATTACTGCTAGGTTATTTACTATTTTAAATGGAATTCGGTTTTTTTTAGCCTTGTTTTCCAAAATAAATCCCGCCTGCGCCATCAATGAAGAAGAGCACAGCATCAAAATTATAAACAATGGCTTATACAAATTGATAAGGGTATTAATGAATATCACTTGAAGATATAAAAAAAAGGCGAATGTTAATCGTCTCAGATTAGTTTTATAAAATATATTTTGCAACTTTGCTGCTAAAAATTTTATTATGCCATCAGTATCAACAAAAGGGAAAAACATGCCGGAATCTCCAATCCGCAAACTAGTTCCTTTCGCCGAAAAAGCTTATAAAGCTAATAAAACTGTTTACCACTTAAACATCGGTCAACCTGACATAAAGTCGCCGGAAATAGCTATGAAAGCAGTTTCCGAACACAATCTAGAAATTCTTGCTTACACTCGCTCTGAAGGATCGGAGGAGTATCGCAAAAAGATTTCTGCATACTATCACAGAAACAACATTCCAGCTGAAGCTAATGATATAATTGTAACTACAGGAGGTAGTGAAGCTTTGCTTTTCGCAATGGGTAGCATTGCAGATGTTGGAGACGAAATAATTATTCCTGAACCATTTTATGCAAATTACAATGGTTTTGCAACTGCATCTGGTATTTCAATTGTTCCTGTAATTTCAAAAATCGAAGACAACTTTGCCTTGCCTCCAATTTCAGAATTTGAAAAGCTAATTACTCCAAAAACAAAAGCTATTCTTATCTGTAATCCAGGAAACCCAACTGGATATCTTTATTCAAAAGAAGAAATTCAAACGTTAGCAGAAATCGTAAAAAAACACGATTTATTTTTAGTGGCAGATGAAGTTTATAGAGAATTTACATACGATGGATCTAAGCACTATTCAATTCTAGAAGAGGAAAGCTTAGCACAACACGGAATTATTATTGATTCGGTTTCAAAAAGATACAGCATGTGCGGTGCTCGTATTGGCTGTATGGTTTCAAGAAACAAAGAAGTTATTGCTACAGCACTAAAGTTTGCTCAAGCTAGATTGAGTCCTCCTACCTTTGCTCAAATTGCTAGTGAGGCAGCTCTAGAAACGCCACAGAGCTATTTTGACAATGTAATTACGGAATATCAAGACAGACGTAATACTTTAGTTAATGCTTTAAAAGCTATTCCTGGGGTGACTGTAGGTGAACCAAAAGGTGCTTTTTATTGTATCGTGCAATTACCTGTAAAAAACAGTGACGCTTTTGCACAATGGTTGCTTGAAGAATTTGACGATAACGGTGAAACCATCATGGTTGCTCCTGCCGCTGGTTTTTACTCTACACAGGGCGTAGGATTAAATCAAGTGCGTATCGCTTATGTGCTAAATAAAGAAAGCTTAATTAGAGCAGTGGAAATTCTAAAAATTGCTTTAGAGAAATACAAGGATTAATGCGAATTGAAGAGAACAAATCGCTTAAAAATTACAACACCTTTGGTATCGATTGTACGGCTCGCTACTTTGTTTCGGTTGAAACAGTGGAAGAGTTAAAAGAAGTACTATCCCAAAAAAAATCAGACGAAATATTCATTCTTGGTGGGGGTAGCAATATGCTACTTCCCGCCAAATTGAATTCGTTTGTTATTCATTTAAACTTAAAAGGAATTGAGGTTTTAAATGAAACCCAAAGTGAAGTAATAATAAAAGTAATGGCTGGTGAAAACTGGCATGAATTTGTTCAATACTGCATAGCTAACGATTTTGGCGGGTTAGAGAACTTGTCATTAATTCCAGGAAATGTAGGTACAGCCCCTATTCAAAATATTGGCGCTTATGGAGTAGAATTGAAAGATACTTTCGAAAGCTGTACCGTTCTTGAAATTGAAAACTTAAATG
This sequence comes from Aequorivita sinensis, assembly GCF_006346335.1. Taxonomy (GTDB): domain Bacteria; phylum Bacteroidota; class Bacteroidia; order Flavobacteriales; family Flavobacteriaceae; genus Aequorivita; species Aequorivita sinensis. The sequence continues at coordinate 122,827 of NZ_VDMC01000007.1, read as the reverse complement.
AAAAAGAGTTTTCAAATGAAGAATGTAAATTCGGCTATCGAAATTCAATTTTCAAAAATGAGGCTAAAGGAAAATACATTATTACAAGTGTAACTTTTAAGCTCACAAAAAAAGACCATAAATTGAGTATTTCATACGGAGATATTCAGAAAGTATTAGCTGAAAAAAATATTCTGAATCCTAGTATTAAAGATGTCTCTGATGCAGTTATTGCCATTCGACAATCAAAACTTCCTGACCCTAAAGTATTAGGTAATAGTGGCTCTTTTTTCAAAAACCCCATAGTAGACAAAGTTACTTTTGAAGAATTCCGAAAAAAATATCCTGAGGCACCATTTTATGAAGTTTCACCTACAGAATTTAAAATACCTGCAGGTTGGCTAATAGAAAAATCTGGTTTCAAAGGAAAACGTTTTGGAGATGCTGGGGTTCACAAAAAGCAAGCGTTGGTATTGGTTAATTATGGCGAAGCCACAGGCAAAGAAATCTGGCAACTTGCAATGGACATTCAGAAAAAAGTAAAAGACTTATCTGGTATTACAATAGAACCCGAAGTAAATATATTTTAATCGGCTTTAAGGACTCCTTCAATAACGTAGCTTGTCCCGTTAGAGCCTTTTTCTCCGCCTTTTAAAACATTAACCTTCATCCCTTTATTATCGGAGATAATAATCTTGTCATCCACTTTAGTTAATGTTAAACTTGTTCCTGACAAAGTTTTTAATTTGAGTTTGCCTGATTTACTAATACTTTCTGATAAAGATTCTCGAGAATACTCTCCTTCTACGATGTGGGACCTTAAAAGGTCTTTTAACTTATCGAGATTTTCTTGTTTTGAGTAAAACTTATTGTTTTTAATGGCTAAGGAATCTATAGCTGTATTGGAAGGCCCAAAAACTGTATAAACCCCACCATCTTTAGTAAGTTGAGTAGCCATTTCTGCGGTAACAATTAAACTAGCAAATCTTTTTAAATCTCTTTCATTCATAATTTGCGACATTACACTTTTTGATATCGCTACATCCTCTGGAGTCAACGCTTTCTTAGGAGCTCTATTTAATTCAGACTTTTGAATTTCTTCGTTCGTCGTATTAACAGATTCCAAACTATTAACTTCTTGGTTTTCATTTTTACAAGACGCTGCAAGAAAAATAAATAGAAAAACAAATATTAATGGGAGTAATTTTTGCATTATGAAATTGTTTAAATGAAACCTAAAAATACTTAAAATCTGAGTGAAACAATAAGAAAGGTTGTATTTTTGCAGTCAAATATATTGTCATGAAACTATTACTTATAACATTAGTATTATTACTATTAGGTGTTGCAGGAATTGCAATAAAAATCTGGGCTAAAAAAGATGGAAAATTTGCTGGAACCTGTGCTAGTCAGAATCCGTTTTTGAATAAAGAAGGAGAGTCTTGTGGGTTTTGTGGTAAAACTCCAGATCAATTTGCAAACTGCTCTGAGGACACACACAAATTGGAAGCTTCTAATAAATAATCAATTTAGAAATAAAACTCTTTATTCAACAATCTTAATCGCTACAGCAGCTTTAGGGGTTTCAATCGGATAAATTTATGGTGCTACTTTACGTTTTCGGCGCTGTTGCGTTGATTAACTGTGCTTATTATCTTCTTTTTTCAAAATTTTCATTTTTAAAACCTACTGAAAAGGTTGTTTCGGTTAAACACCCTGTTTCTCTTATAGTTTGCGCCAAAAACGAAGCTGAAAACCTTAAAAAACATATTCCGTTATGGCAACAACAGGATTATCCTGAATATCAAATCATACTTATTAATGATGCTTCTATAGATGATACTTTAGAAGTAATGGAATCGTTTGCTGAAAGTGACCCTCGTATTCAAATAGTGAATGTAAAAAACAACGAGGCTTTTTGGGGCAATAAAAAATACGCACTTACCTTAGGTTTAAAACGCTCTGGAAACACTCGTTTAATCTTTACTGATGCCGATTGCTATCCTGCTTCAAATAAATGGCTGGAGAGTATGGCGACGAAGTTTACGGACCAAAAGCAGCTGCTTTTAGGTTACGGAGCCTATGAAAAACAACCAGGTTTATTAAATAAATTAATCCGGTTTGAAACATTAATGACCGCTGTTCAGTATTTTTCTTACGCTGAAGCCGGAACACCATATATGGGGGTAGGTCGTAATCTAGCCTACACTAGCACGCTTTACTACGAAAACAATGGGTTTATGAGTCATATAAAAGTTCCTTCAGGAGATGACGACCTTTTTGTTAATGAAGCAGCTACAAAAGACAACGTAGAAATATGTGTAGAACCAGAAGCGTTTACATATTCTATTCCGAAGAAAAAATTAAGCAGTTGGATAAAACAAAAAAAGAGACACTACTCCACAGCCAAGCTTTACAAGACTAAACATCGATTTTTGCTAGGAGCTTATTACCTTTTTAATCTTCTTTTCTGGCTATTAGGTGCTGCAACATTATTTTCCGAGTTTTGGATTCTTGGATTAGTAATTATATTTATCAGACTTGCATTTCAACATCTTATTATCGGCTATGCAGCTAAGAAACTTAAGGAACAGGATTTAATACCGTTCATACTGTTTTTTGAATTGTTTTTAATCTTCAGTCAATTAAGTATCTTTATTTCCAACAGAGGAGAAAAAAACCCGAGATGGAAATAACTTCAGAAGAAATAATACAACAAATACAAAGTGCGAAAAAAGGAAAGCAAGGAGCTTTTAAATTCTTGCTAGATTTTTACTGGAATGACGTTTACGGATTTCAACTTAAAAGAGTACGTAACGAACATGAAGCTGAAGACATCACCATCGAAACTTTTGCTAAGGCATTTGATAAAATTGATACCTTTGATGAGAATTACACTTTTTCAACTTGGCTGATTACTATTTCAAAAAACATTCAAATAGACAAATCAAGGAAAAAGAATGCTTCTATAAATTCACAAACTACCGATACATTTAACGATCACGCCCATAAAATTGTAGACCACTCGCCTACTCCGGAAGATAATTTAATTCGCGAACAAAATCTTGCGGAATTGTTGCGTTATATTAAACTGCTAAAACCTCATTATCAAGACGTGATTAACCTTAGGTATTTTCAGGAAATGAGTTATAATGAAATTTCTGAAACCCTTGAAGAACCTCTTAATAATGTAAAGGTGAGATTGCTTAGGGCTAGGAAACTCTTAGCAGAAATCATTACCCAAAAACAATAGGCGAATTTCATAGTATTTTAAGTTTTCTTCTTTATTCTTAACTTCTAATTAGTATTTCATTTTCGTACTTTTGTTAGTTATATGAAAACAAAAACAACTATCGGCATAAATGGTTTTGGGCGCATTGGCCGAAACCTATTTAGATTATTAATTAATCATCCAACTATTGATGTTGTTGCCGTAAACGACTTAGCAGATTCTAAAACACTAAGTCATCTTTTAAAGTACGACAGCATTCACGGTGTATTAAAAGAATCTATTTCATTTTCTAACGATGAAATTACTGTAGCAGGCAAAAAAGTAAGGTTCACTTCAGAAAAAAACATCGAAGCTATCTCCTGGGGTGCTATTGATGTTGTTATTGAGTGTACAGGGAAATTCAAAAAAAGAAATCAACTAGAGTATCATTTGAAGAATGGAGCAAAAAAAGTGATTCTTTCTGTTCCTCCTCTTGAAGATGATATTAAAACTATTGTCCTTGGCGTAAACGATTCTATATTAAATGATGACGATATCATTATTTCAAATGCTTCTTGCACTACAAATAATGCAGCTCCAATGCTAAAGGTCATTAATGAACTTTGTGGAATTGAGCAGGCATATATTACTACCGTTCACTCTTATACTACAGATCAAAGCCTACACGATCAGCCCCATCGCGATTTACGCCGTGCAAGAGCTGCTGGGCAATCTATTGTGCCAACAACTACTGGTGCCGCTAAAGCCTTGACGAAAATTTTTCCAAATCTCGCCGATGTAATTGGGGGTTGTGGAATTAGAGTTCCAGTTCCAAATGGATCTTTAACCGATATTACCCTTAACGTAAAAGAAGAAGTTACAATTGAGGAAATAAATAACGCTTTTAAAGTTGCTTCAGAGAACTCCATGAAGGGAATTCTTCAATACACCGAGGACCCTATTGTTTCAATCGATATTGTTGGCAATACCCACTCGTGTATTTTTGACGCTGAAATGACTTCGGTTATTGGGAAAATGGTGAAAATTATTGGGTGGTACGATAATGAAATCGGCTATTCTTCAAGAATCATCAATTTGATAGAAAAAATTTCAGCTAAATAGATATACATTTATTCGACTCAAAGATTAATAAGTTCTAGTGAAATTCACGCAAACTCTTATTGATTCTGCTTTTGAAATTTGCTTCTTCCCCATTCATAATTACCGTTTGAATTGGTAAATAATAAATCTCTGTAACATCTTTTAAAGACGCTAATCGCATAAAGTCTTTTTCAGTGGTTAAGATTAGTTTGTGAGTTTTAAGACTCTCAATTTCTGAAGTTGTAAAATTATGATGATCTGGGAATGATTTTTCCTCAAACGTTAAGCCTCGCTTTTTTAAATAAGAAATTAATGGCTTAGGATTGGCAATACCTGTCACCAATAAAAACTTTTTATCGTTTAAATACTCTATGGGCTTGGATTGATTTGCAGCTTTTATTTCTGAACCATATCCAATTTTTGAAAAATAAACCTCTTGTTTTGATGTAGGATTTAATTTGCGTTTAATGTTTTCGATATTCGATGGGGAAATATTATTAGGACATTTAGTAACTACTATAACGTGCGCTCTTTTAGCACCGATTCTTGGCTCTCGAAGGTTTCCTGCGGGTAAGACACAATCATCGGCATACAAGCTGTCGTACGGCGTAAGTAAAATATTAAAAGACGCTTTTACTTTTCTATGTTGAAACGCATCATCTAATAAAACCAGTTCTGATGTAGGTTGTAACTTTTCAATACCCGTTTGCCTGTCTTCACAAACGGCTACCGTAATTTCTGGAAATTTCTTTTTAAACTGAAGGGGTTCATCCCCAACTTCTTCAACTTTGCTATTCAATAAAACCTCACGATATCCTGAAGTTTTTCTTTTATATCCTCTACTTAAAACCGCAAGTTTATGATTTTCTTTTAGAAACGACACTAGCAATTCAATCATCGGTGTTTTTCCAGTGCCTCCTGTAGAAAGGTTTCCAACACAAATAACAGGAAGATTATAAGCTTTACTTTTCAGCCACCCTTTATTGTAAAGGAAATTACGACCTACAGTAATGCCACCGTACAAAATTGAAAATGGGAATAATAATTTCCGAAGTGATTTCATTCAACGAAAATACTAATTCCAGAGTAAGTGCAAATCTGAAAATTCAATATTTAAGAATTAAGTGCCTTTTTGTATTTTCAATAATCCGTTATCTTTACAGAAAATAATAAAAATGAAGGTAAAAGAAGTTATTGGTTTGCTAGAAGATCTATCTCCCCTAGCATATTCTGAAGATTTTGACAATACCGGCTTACTTGTAGGCGATAAAAATGCAGAAGTTTCAGGAATTCTAGTAACATTAGATACACTGGAAGCGGTTGTTGATGAAGCAATCGAGTACAATTGTAACCTCATCGTAAGCTTTCACCCTATTGTCTTTTCAGGGTTGAAAAAGATTACGGGAAAAACCTATGTTGAGCGTGTAGTTCAAAAAGCAATTAAATACGATATTGCTATATTTTCAAATCACACAGCGCTAGACAATTCATGGAATGGTGTAAACACTATGATTTGTGAAAAGTTAGGGTTAAGAAATCGCAAAGTCTTAATCCCACAAAATGAAACTATAAAAAAACTCATCACTTTTGTTCCTAATGAAAGTGCTGAAAAAGTTCGAAATGCCTTATTTGAAGTTGGTGGTGGAAATATAGGAAATTACGACAATTGCAGTTTTAATATAAAAGGAATTGGCAGTTTTAAAGGTAATGAAGATTCAAATCCTGTACTTGGTTTAAAAGGTGAACTTCGTTTTGAAGAAGAAACTCAAATAGGAATCACTTTTGCTAAGCATTTACAAAGTAAAGTTTTAAAAGCCCTTTTTGAAGCGCATCCTTACGAAGAAATTCCCTACGAAATAACCACTCTAGAAAATCATAATCAACAGATAGGGATGGGAATGATTGGAGAGTTTGAAACAGAAAAGTCTGAAACCGAGTTTCTAAAATTTCTGAAAACTACAATGAAAACTGACTGCGTACGTCATTCAAAATTGTTAAACAAACAAATTAAAAGGGTTGCAGTACTTGGAGGAAGTGGAAGTTTTGCTATTGACGCTGCAAAAAAAGTTGGAGCAGATGCATTTGTATCGGCAGATTTTAAATATCACGACTTTTTTAGGGCTGAAAACGCTATAGTTTTGGCGGATATTGGTCATTATGAGAGTGAACAGTACACAAAAGACCTTTTACATTCTTTCCTTAAGAAAAAAATCACTAATTTTGCACCCTCCTTGTCGGCAGGCAGGATTCTTATATCGCAAATAAATACCAATCCAATTAGTTATTTATAATTTATGGCAACAAAAACTGAAGTTACGGTTGAAGAGAAGTTGAGAACACTTTATGATCTACAACTTATTGATTCAAGAATTGATGAAATCAGGAATGTTCGTGGAGAGCTTCCTTTAGAAGTGGAAGATCTTGAAGACGAAGTAGCTGGAATGAACACTCGTTTAGAAAAGCTAAAGGCCGATCTTGAAGTGATTGAAGACCAAATTAAAGAAAAGAAGAATAATATTGAAGAGTCTAAAACTCTTATCAAAAAATATTCGACTCAACAAGATAATGTTCGCAACAACAGAGAGTACAACTCGTTGAGCAAAGAGATTGAATACCAAGAATTGGAAATTGAACTTTCTGAAAAGAACATTAAGGAATTCCGTGCTCAAATAGAGCAAAAAAATCAAGTTATCGAAGAAACTCAAAATCGCTATAACGAGCGTTCTGAGCACTTAAAGCACAAACAAGCAGAACTTGATGAAATCTTGAAAGAAACTGAAAAAGAGGAGCAAACTCTTATTAAGGAATCTGAAAAGTATGAGGCTAAAATTGAGCCTAGACTTTTTAAAGCTTACAAGAGAATTAGAAGTAATGTAAGAAACGGACTAGCAATTGTTGCAGTTGAAAGAGGTGCTTCTGGAGGATCTTTCTTTACTATCCCGCCACAAGTTCAAGTAGAAATTGCAGGACGTAAAAAAATCATTACAGACGAACACAGTGGTCGTATTTTAGTTGATCCAGATTTAGCTAACGAAGAGCGCGAAAAAATGGAGGCAATGTTTGCCAAACTGAAATAAGCGAATTCATTAAATATAACAAAGCCTTCACATAAAGTGAGGGCTTTTTTTGTACCTTCAATCTTGATTTTTGATGATATATCAAATTCACTTCTGAAAATATTTACTATGAAAAGATTATCGATTTTAATTATAAGCATCTTTTTTTTCTCTTTACAAGGAGCCTGTAAACCTTCAAATAAAAATAACAAAGAAATTGAAACTATAGCTCAAAAAGAACAATCCCCCGTTCAAACTGAATCCATTAACGGCCTTAAAAAAGCCTATTTCGCCAGTGGTTGCTTTTGGTGTGTAGAAGCAATTTACGAAAGTGTTATAGGTGTTAAAGACGCCATTTCAGGATATAGCGGCGGAACTGTTGATAATCCTACCTATCAAAACCATAAAGACCACGCAGAGGCAGTTGAAGTAATTTACGACCCTGAATTGATAAGCTATAGCCAACTTGTTGATGTTTATTTTGGTTCCCAGAATATCACACAAATAAACGGCCAAGGGCCAGACCGTGGAACATCTTATCGTTCTATAATATTTTATCAAAACGAGGATGAAAAGAAAATCATTGATGATAAGATATCTCAACTCAATAAAGAATTAGAAGGAGAAAAAGTTGCAGCTCAAGTATTGCCTTTTCAAAAATTCTGGAAAGCCGAACAATATCATCAAAACTACGAGCGCAATAATCCAGGCAATCCATACATTCAGAATGTTTCTATTCCAAGGTTAAACAAATTCAAGAAAAAACACCCTGAATTGCTTAAGGAAAAGCAAAACCACTAATGACTAAACTTTATACTATAATTTTAATTAAGGGTTAGACTTTCTTTACTGCCTTAATCTCAAAAATAAGAGGATACAATTTGTTAGGAAGCTCGAATAATCCATTTGCATTTTCTATTAATTCTGGAAAAACATTATAGGGAGTTGCATCGTGCTCTTTTAAGTATTCAATGTGTAAGCCAGCTTCTGCTAATGAAGTGATCACTTCTCCTAAGCCGTGATTCCAACCGTATTCCTTACTAATCATATCAGAATTTGTATTGGCGTAAGTACCTTTATATTCTTCGTATATAGGTTCTTTTTGTTGATAGCCATACTTCATTACAGGTGGCGAAACTCTATAATCGAACATCCAGCCAATAGGATGAAATTCTACAATGTAAAAGAACCCTCCTGGTTTGAGCCGTTCCGAAATCATTTCTGCCCAAGGTTTTAAATCTGGCAACCAACCGATAGTTCCGTAGCTAGTGAATACTATATCAAACTTTTCTGAAATATAACCTGAAGCTTCTAATACATTACAGCATATAAAATCTGCGTTAAGATTCAATTGTTTATTTAATTCCTTTGCTAGCTTAATACCTTCATCTGAAATATCAATACCTGTACAATTCGCCCCCATTCGTGCTAAGCTTAGGGTGTCTTGCCCAAAATGGCATTGAATGTGAAGAATACTCTTCCCTGAAACATCACCTAATGTACTTACTTCATATTTGTTGAGAGAAGATTTTCCGGAAATGAAATCTTTCAAATTATAAAAGTCACTGCTTGCGTGAACCCCTACTTTCTTATTCCAAGTTTCCCTATTAGTATCAAACTCTTTTTTAAACTTCACAGCATTACTTTTTATAAATGTAAAGAAAAGCAAAAATTAAAATTGATAAAATTTTAAGTTATTTTTTGTTATTTTCGTTAAAAACGGGTTAAAAACGTTATGAATCAATATTTTATATTGTAGTTTTATGAAACTAACTTAAAAACTAATTGTTATGGGAGACATTATTTGGCTTGTTGTTGTCCTTCTAATCTTAGGATGGCTCGTGGGTTATTTCGGCTTTGGAGAAGCTGTAGGAAGTTTAATTCACATTTTATTGGTTCTAGCAGTTATCGGTATATTATATCGTTTAGCTACAGGCCGCAAACCTTAATAACTATCAATTCAAATCTCAATTATTAATTTTAAAACCAACAATCAATTATGAAGAAAGTTTTTTTAATTTTATTTGCCGCAGGTTTAATGAGCACTAGCTTTATTAGTTGCCGAGAAAATAAAACTGTCGCAGACGACATAGAAGACGTCGCAGACGATATAGGTGACGCAGTAGATTAATCAACCCCTTAAATATAAAAAGCCCTTTTAAAGTATATTAAAAGGGCTTTTTTAATTTAAGCAACTATTTCACTCCACTGGGGATTCTTGTCAATATACTTTTTTGTGAAAGGGCATAAAGGCTTCACTTTCAACCCTCGTTCTTCAACATGCTTTAATACTGCCTCGGTTAATTTACTGCCTACACCCTGACCTGCCAAAGCTTTAGGCACTTCAGTATGAGTTATAGATATAACCTCATCCATTAGGCTGTATTCAACAATTGCCAACTCTCCGTTTACACTTGCCTCAAACCTATTCTTTTCTTTATTGTCAATCACTTCCATATTAAATCTTATTTTAAATAATTCAACTCTCTAAAATAACCATTTAAAATCCAAATCCAAGTCCAAAAGCAACTCGAGCTCCATCTTTACTATTAAAGACACCTATATTTGCCGACATTAATTCTGCTCCATTAACAAAAAACCCACCACCATACGTAGTATGCCACTTTTCAGAATAGTCGAAGTTTGGCATCCAAACTCTTCCATAGTCAAAGCTACCGTAAACCCCTAATTTGATTGGAGCAAGCGGAGTTTTTAATTCCCCAAAAGAATAACGCAAATCGGTGTTTTGATAGTAAGCAGATTTTCCTGTAAATCGTTGGTTTCTATATCCTCTCAAACCATCTGTTCCCCCTATTGAAGCAGCGTGATAAAATTCGTAATCGTCTCCTATATTCAAGTGACCTTTAAGTGTTGTTGCTAACACTAACTTCCCAGATGGAATTAACTTGTGTGCAATTCCCCATTTTGAAGTTACATAACCAAATGTTTTATCTTCATCGAGGTTACTCTTAACTCCAGCTTCTAAACTGAATGCCATTCCCAATGTCGGGTATGCTCTACTATCTGAATTTGCAAATTCATAAAGTAAACTAGTACCTACAAATTGTACTTCATCAAAAATATAGGTGGGTAAGTAAGGATTATTATCAACAAATCGGTTCTCTGTTTTGTGAACTTCGATATTCTCATAAGACCCCCTTACACTAATTTTCCTTCCTCCATGTGACTTCCAACTAAACGCAGGGGCAATGGAGAAACCCCTAATTTTAACTCGATTGTAATCCTTTCCAAAATTTTCTTGAAGATTATTTGTTTCGTTTCCGTATCCAAAAAAATTCTGAGTAAAATTAGGACTTTGAAATTTTAGGTCTAATAAAAAGTTTATTTTTTTAATCACATTGGCAAACTCCCCTCGATAGTTTAATTCATAACCATTTGTTTCAAAATAATAAGCCCCTAAAATTGTATGCTGACTTGTAAATGGGTTTCGTTCAAATCCGTAAGTTGTGTAAGTATTCGACAAACCTAATTTTAATCCATCGTCGGGATTTGCTCCTATGGTGGGTAAAATTTGATTAGTATTATTTTTTAGTTTTTTATAATCAAAAACATTGGTTTTGTAATCATCTGTAAGTTTAATTCTAGCCTTTCTTGCTTTTGAAACATCATTAGGCATTGTTTTGTAATCGTATATAATCACATTTCTTCCATCTTCCACAACATAATCGTCATTATTTTGCCCTCCAATTAATCTAATTTTAATTTTATTACTTTTTCCAAGAACTTCAAATGTATCATCGTCATCCAATCCGTAAACCCAAATTTCCCTTGTTGTTTTTGGTGAAAACACTCTAGAGTGAAAACGATCTTTAATAGTATCATCTTTTTTACGAAAAATCTCAACAATAACCTCATTATTTTCAGCAGTTTTAACCCTTATATAATCATCCTTATTTGTTCCTGTTAGAACCCCATATTTTGATGTAAGTTTATAATACCTATCTGCAATTTTCTGAAGATTTTCCCGGCGTTTTCTCAAGTTAAATTTAATTTTATCCAAACCTTCATCTTGAACTTCTTTTGGCATATGTGAAAAGGCTAAATCGATTACCTCATCTGTAACATTTTCAGTTATATATTGCACTTCTGCATCCCAATCATCTTTATCCACATCTACTAGAAAAGCCATATCTAATGGGTAAGGCTCAATATTCACACCTTTTACATCTTTTATATCCGGACCGTATTTTTGAATCATCCTTGCACCAGGTATAAGTGCAATAGCAGCAGATAATAATAAACCTTCAGACATTACAGAAAAGGCTTGATCTCGATCTCTTGGAAGGGGTTTGTAAATTGTTTTTCCTTTTTTCTTAAACTCCATCCAACGCCATTGATCTTGATGCCTGTCCCAGTCTCCAATCAGCATATCGAATAGTCTAGCTCTTAAATAACTTTTTTGGTCAATCACTACATCTTCATCAGAGTAGAGATCTTCCATCATATCTAAGGTACTTATAACTTCCCCCGTGAATTTCTCACCTGCCAAATGCATATGTCCTTCGGAAGCGTGTTCTTCAAGTAGATATAGTTCATTCCCGAATTCTTCATTAAATTCTTTTAAAGCATTTTGTTTTGGTATGTAGAATAATTGCGGATTTAAATGATAAACTCCGGCAGCGTCAGATAGGGTTCCAATTACTAGTGGCGCATAAGGATGAGATCCGGTAAATGCATCTTTCACAAGTTTTTCAGAAAGTGTATTTTCGAACTGTCCTCCTACATAATTATCTTTAAAAGCTACAGCCTGTATGTATTGAGTAGCACTTTTTTCTACAGCACGCATTACAAATTGCCTACCGTCTTTGGCTTCTAACCGCAAGGATCTGGATTGACTTCCACCACCTTTTCTCACAGGCTTTAATCCTCCGAATAAAGTATCTAAATTCACCACTTGCGCTTTTACTTCTTGGCCAAAATACTTTCGATATCGCTCACCCAACAGAAACCTATGAAACCCTGACTTCTCAGTATCTTCCTTTTTATAAACAGAAGCAGAAATTGAATCTTTAAAGGTATTTTGGTATTCTGGAACTTCAAATTTCGAGGGTGTATTGATAGTTTTTCTAAAAATTACCTTATTCGATTTGGCATCAACAAACTGAACATTTGAAGACATATTAGCCTTAATATTTAAAACTGCATAACCCCTTCCTGCAAATCCAAAATCACCCTTTTTTCGCACTCTAACTGCATTGGTTTTTATTCCAGAACCACTGATTATTTGTGTGAGGTTATTTGAATTTATTAACTGCAAATTATGGTCATGACCTGAAAGAAATACAACATTTTCATTTTGTTGAGCCGCGGCAATCAAATTTTTAGTTAATTCGAAGTAGAATTTATTGGAGATATCCGCATTGGAAATACCACTTGTGCTTCTTATTAGATTTTTTAAATTTCCCAACAGTGGCAAGGGCTTAATAAAGTCGATAAAACTATATTGCCCTCCGTGTGATCCATTTGTAAACGCAGAGTGATGTATGGCTACTAATGTGGTTTTTCCGCGTGCTTTTTTAATCTCATCTCTAAACTCTTCCAAAAAAAGAGATCGTGTTTTAATCTCACAATTGTCGTTAATTGTGGGATGCCTATTCCAATTTGTAATATACCAGTGTGAATCTACTATTAGTAATATTGTATCATCATCTAACTTCACTTTCTCAATAGGGCATCCATTTTCAGGTAAAAAAGTATTTTTCCCTAAAGCCTTTTCAACAAATTTTTCTTGTTTTTTTAACCCTTTAACCCCACTATACCAATCGTGATTTCCTGGAATAAAGATTACCCTCCCTGGAAAAGTTTTAGCTACATCAGTTTGAGATTGAATTATTTCTTTCGCTTTCTGCTCTTTAACTCCGTTTTTAGTTGGAAACCCTTTTGGGTAAATATTATCTCCTAGAAATAATAAAACATCTTCTTCACCTGCGTATTTAAAGTTTTCTTGCATTGCTGGTAACGCCAAAGAAGTTGATCCATCTTTTTCGAAACCCCCAGCGTCTCCAATTAAAAAAATATTTCGAGTCTCAGAATTAACACCTCGTAATTCTGTGTCTATTCCATCTTCAGGAGTGAAGTTAAAGGTAGCGCAAGAGTTTAAAGTAACAACAAGTAAAATAAGTAGTATTTTCTTCATATAAACTAGAAAATTTCTAAGATATTAGGATGTTCTTTCGAGATCCTTTGTGGTGAATAAATTCTCGGCTTTCTCCAAATCTTGATTCAAATCTGCTCTAATAGCCTTTATTCCAGAAGCACCTTGAAGCTCTTCAATTTCAACTATTTCTATATTGTCACTAATATAGTTTTTGGCTTTTAAAAATTCGAAATACTTTAAGTATTCCTTTTCAATAGCAGAACTTGAATATACAACGCATAATTTATGTGGCTGAGTTAAACGCTCATTTGTATTTTTAATATGAGCTTTATCAATTCGCTTTTTTATAATCTCATATCGCACATTATACGCCCCATCTACATCAAATTGCTTTTCATCCATTCTATAACGAATGTTTAAAGGAACATCGTGAGCAAGAATTAAAGAGGCTACTTTCAATTTTAAAGGAAAGTCCTTTTGAGCTTTATAAAACATAGCTTCCATTTCACACGCTACTTGCAATTGCCAAACACGAAGATTGTATAAATCTGTAAGGTGAAATGTTCTATCTTGAGTAATAGACTGCCCTATATAAATATTGTGCTCTACCCCATCTGTTTTAAATTTCTCAAAGTAATGAGGGAACATATTTTGAGCCTTCCGTTGCTGCTTATCGATAAAACTAGACAATTCTTTATTAATCTTGTCAATTGTATTGTCATAGTTCTTACGCGCTCTGTAAAATGACCTTAAATTTTCATCTAAACAATCGTAGAACCTCTTAATATCATCAACATCCTCATTCGATTTAAGAAGGTGATCGAACAGTGGAAATATTTGAGACGAATAAAAATTGTTAATCTCCTGTTCGGTACTCGTATGAAGGTTTAATTTAAGTTCGAATAAAAAATTATCGATTTGATAAACTAACTGTTCGTAAAAAGGAAGTTTCTTTTCTTCAATACGTTTTTCTAAAATTCGTTTTGTTTGGCTTAACTGTTCTTTGTAATCTTTTTGAACCGCCTCATTTCTTGCATTGGAAGAACCTACAATATCAATTTGACCATATAGCGGAATAACGTTTTCGAAAGCTATTTCCTTGAACACAGCATTCTCACCACTGTTTCTATTCTGAATGTATCTGTTTGCTTCCTCTTCAAAACGCCACTGAACTGATGGATGAATAGATGTACACTCTTGTTGTATTACGGCGCTAATTTCATTTTTAAACTCAGTTATGGTTCTAGCCGAATAACTTAAAATGAAAGGCATTAAAGTTTCTAACTTCACCATATTTATAGCGTTAAGCTGATTGGCATTGTAAGTAGCGAGTTCTAAAATAAACATCATCTGCCCTTCAATCACAATTGGCATTAACACCGCACTCTTCAAGCCTTGATCGATTAAGGATTTACTTAAGCTATTTCCTCCAGTTGACTCATTATAACGTTCAACATTAGAAATAACAACCGTTTTATGCTCTTTAAACAGGCGATTATAAACATCATTACAAGCGTATTCCTTACAATTTATAGTATCATTTGACGCTATCGTCAACATTTTAAAGTTTAAATCATAAGGAGGTCGAAGTTGGTTTCTGTCTAAAATATAACTTCCAAGCTGTAAATCGGGAATACCAAAAATCTTACGAATGTCTTCAACTAAAAACTTATAACTTTCATTGTTAGGACGAATCATATGAGTTTTAAAACCGTCGATAGCGTTATCCAAAGTAGTGTCAATCATATTTATGATACCGAATCCCTCCATCGTCCAAGAACCTTCGGGGAAATATTTCATCCATACATTTTTATCTTCTGCATTGGCTAATAATTCGTCAACTACTTCTTGCGTAATTTCAACAGCACTTTCGTTAGGGTAGATCTCTACATAATCGGCATTAAATGTTACGCGATAGTTTTTCTCTTCGCCATTTTTCAATTTAATTTTTAAGTTTTTCGGCCTGTCAAAATCAATATTAAATTGATAATATGAATTCAAAATAATGGCATAAGGAATAAAGTCGTATCCCTCAATATGGTCCCGAAAAACTTCCTTTAAAACATTGTGATTTTGACGATTTGAGTCTTCTAGTATTTTTGCTAACCTTCTACTTTTATAAAAACTAAAATTAGACAATGGATCAATTGCCGCTTTAATTTCGTTGTTACTTAAGGCTGGAGGAAACAAATACCCCATAAGCTGATCTATCACCTCTTGATGCTGTTCATATTCTTCATAGGAAGATATTCCTTCTGTAAGAATAGGGTTTTCTTTAAAGTGATTTAAAGCTTGACTTGCTTGAAATTGTTCTATTGGGTTATCAGACTTTAGTAATTCTAAACACTTGTCTCTAAGAAACCTAAAAGACAACATAGACACAAAAGGTCCTGAAGTTAATACTTTACTCATACTAAATCTTTTAAGGGTTTCATAAAATTGTAATAACTAATAATAAATGCTAAAGCCGAAATAATAATACCAAACATAAATACAGTATAGGTAATTCTTAAAAGTCTGTATTTACGCTCTAAAACTAATCCTAAATAATATAAGTCTTTGGTAAGTGAATTGTAAAGAACATCTTGATTTTCCATTAAATAATCTATTCCCCATTCAAAATCTTTTAATCCCATTTTATGGAAGTTTCCAAAAAATAAAATGTTAGTTTGCTTATTCATAATCATCTCCTTTGTTACATTGACACTAGAGATATTTGGTCGTGTTGAAAGCACTGACAATACAACCGAGGTAACGCTAAATAACATTAAAATCAAAGTAGGCCATACCAAGAAAGCATTCGATAAATTGTCTAGCTTTGGAACAAGATTAGAAAGTGCCACTGAAATAATAATGGCATTTACAGAAAGTAAAATATTGGCTTTCGTATCTGCTATGGCACTTAACTCAATGTGATTTTTTAAGGTTACACGAAACATTGTCTCTACCCCTCTACCAAATTTATTCGAGCTTAGTTTTGAAGCCTGTTTTGCTTTAATTTTATCAATCTTAGCATTTAATTCACGAAGATTTAAAGTCTTTAAAGGTTGCCATTTTAATTTTGCTGAATCTGAATAAAACTTATGCCATTCAAAGAATTCTTTATTTCCTTCAAGCCACTCCAAGTCAGTAAAAGAAGTGTTTAATTTTAAAGCATTTTCTTTTCTTAAAAGATTAGAAATTTCAAAATAACTTTCGGAAGCTACGTGACTACAATCGGCATCCTTTATTAATTTCTGAAGATTTGTTTTAGGTTTTAAATCTTTTATCGAAACAAGAATTAAGTCTGTAACAAGGTCTATAACATCTTTAGACACCTTATTGGATTGCAAAAACTCCTGAGCAATTTTTACACTTACTTCTTCGTGACCTTTATCTACTTTTACGAAGCCGGTGTCGTGAAACCAAGCAGCCAGCTTTAAGATTTTCGTTTCCTCCTCAGAACATCCCTCCCATTCAGCGAGTTGAGAGATATCTTCAACCACTCGCCTAGTGTGATTTATATTGTGATAAAAATTTACTGTAGACAATCTTGTTTCAAATAAATTTGAAACAAATTGTTCGGCTTTTTCAATTATATCTTCCACTCAATTTTATTTAAATTATTGAAGTCTTTTCTAATAATAGTTATTAGCAAGTTAAGGTATTTTGTCTTTTAATAGCCTTAAAACTTGCGCAAACACTATTCAAATAATAAAAGATTAGTATTAAATTATAGTTTAATTTTAAATTTCAAAACTACTTCTTACTAAATCACAAGACTATTTAAGGATAAAATAAAGTACAAATCGACTAAGCGTCTCTTGTTTTGCTATTTTTACAAGAAATAACACGCTATGAAAAATATACTTTTACTTATCTTATTTACAGTCTCTTTAGTATCCTGCAAAAATAACAATAAGTCAACTGAAAACGTTAACCAAAACCAGTCTATTTCTATTGGAAACCTAAGCACTGCAGAAAAAATTGCAAATGCAAGCGGCTATAAAAACTGGAAAGACGTTTCAGAAATAGCTTTTACTTTCAATGTAAATCGCGGCGACAATCATTTTTACCGAGCTTGGACTTGGAATCCAAAATCCGGAGATGTTACTATGACTTCAGCAAACGATACAATTAGCTATAATCGTTCGCAATTAGACAGTTTAAATTTTGAAACCGATGCTGCATTTATTAACGATAAATATTGGTTACTTACTCCTTTTCAACTTAAATGGGATGAAAATATCACCATTTCTGAAAAGAAAAACATTGTTGCGCCAATTTCAAAAGACACATTAAAGCAAATTACAATTGTTTACGGAAGTGAAGGAGGTTACACTCCTGGTGATGCTTATGATTTTTTCTATGACGAAGATTTTAAAATTAGAGAATGGAACTACAGAAAAGGAAATGCCGACACTCCTTCTCTTAGCACCACTTGGGAGGATTATGAAAATTTCAATGGTATAGAAATAGCAAAAACATACAAAGACTCATCAGGCGGTTTTAAGTTGTATTTTACGGATATATCGGTGAAAAATTAAAAATCACCACTACTAAATTACTAAGTTACAAAACCTTAAAAAAGCAGCTGTTAATGCTAATATATATGACAAAATAAACGGATATAAATTCCTATTTTTGTGAAAAGACGAAAATTTTAACTCATCCAAATGTTTCAAAACACTTTAGAATACGCAAAACAACAGGACTCCCAAGACCCTTTAGCATCTTTCAAAAAAAAATTTCACACTCCTAAAAATGCTTCAGGGGAAGATTTAATCTATTTATGTGGAAACTCCCTTGGGTTACAACCAGTACTTACGTCAGAATACATCAAAGAAGAATTACAGGATTGGGCCAATCTTGGTGTAGAAGGTCACGTACAAGGGAAACACCCTTGGTTACCTTATCATGAATTTCTAACTAAAAACATGGCTAAAATTGTAGGAGCAAAACCTTCAGAAGTAGTCGTGATGAATACCCTTACAACAAACCTTCACTTGATGATGGTTTCGTTTTACCAACCTACTAAAACAAAGTATAAGATTGTAATAGAAAGTGATGCTTTTCCTTCAGATAAATACGCTATGGAAAGTCAATTAAAGCATCACGGGATTGACCCTAAAGATGGATTAATTCTATGGAAGCCAAGAGAAGGTGAAGAACTTTGCCGTTTTGAAGATTTGGAAGAAATCATGGCACAAAGTGGCGATGAAATTGCTTTATTAATGATTGGCAGCACCAATTATTACACAGGTCAATCTTTTCCTTTGAAAAAAATTACCGAATTGGGGCATAAGTACAACTGCAAGGTTGGTTTTGATTTGGCTCACGGGGCAGGAAACATCCAACCAAATTTACACGAATCGGGTGCTGATTTTGCTGTTTGGTGTACTTATAAATACTTAAACAGCGGTCCTGGAAGTTTAGGAGGATGTTTTGTACATGAACGACACGCAAACAATAAGGACTTAAATCGTTTTGCAGGTTGGTGGGGACACAATAAAGACACCCGTTTTAACATGCGAAAAGATTTTGACGCACTTCCTGGAGCCGAAGGATGGCAGTTAAGTAACCCGCCAATTTTATCGATGGCTGCAATTAGGGCTTCATTAGATACCTTTGCCGAAGCTGGCTTTGAAAACCTACGTGAAAAATCCATAAAGCTTACTGGCTATTTAGAGTTTTTACTAGATGAGATGAAAAACGATGCTATAAATGTAATTACGCCTCGAAATGCTGAGGAACGCGGTTGTCAGCTTTCTATTCAAGTGAAAAATGCAGACAGAAACTTACATGACAAGTTAACAGAAGCAGGAGTAATTAGTGATTGGCGTGAACCTGATGTAATAAGAATCGCCCCTACTCCTCTTTACAATAGCTTTGAAGATGTTTATAAGTTTTCAGAGAAATTAAAGCAAGTATTAAAAAAATAAAAAGAATTCCTCCCGAGCGCAGTCGAGGGGGTAAATCTTTAGCAGAATATTGAATAACTAGGTCCCGACTGCGCTCGACCAGACAATTTTTATAATGAGCAAAAACCATAATATCTTAGTAATAGGCGCTGGTCTCTGCGGAAGCCTTTTAGCTTTACGTTTAGCGCAACACGGTTTCAATATAACCTTAGTAGAAAAAAGACCCGATTTACGAAAAGTAACTCTTGATGCTGGTCGCTCTATAAATTTAGCCTTAAGTGATCGCGGATTACGCGGTTTGCGATTGGCAGGTGTTGAAGAAGCCGCCAAAGAACTATTAATCCCAATGACGGGAAGAATGATTCACGAGAAATCTGGCAAAACATTTTTAAGCCCTTATAGCGGTAGAGATGATGAATATATCAACTCAGTTTCTCGCCCAGGTTTGAATAAACTTTTACTAAATGAAGCTGAAAAAATGCCTAACCTGAAAATAATCTTCAATCAATCCTGCGTGGAGGTAGATCATAAGACTCCTTCTGCAACTTTTGAAGATTTTGAAACAGGTGAATTAACTACATATACCGCAGATGTAATTTTTGGAACTGACGGCGCTGGATCTGTTGTAAGATCTAGCATGGTAAACGACAAGGAATTCCTTTTAAACATCTCACAACAATGGCTGGGTCACGGGTATAAAGAACTCGAAATTCCTGCTGCTGAAAACAATGGTTATAGAACTTATAAAAACGCACTTCATATTTGGCCACGTGGTGAAGATATGCTTATTGCACTACCAAATTTAGATGGAAGTTTTACTGTAACCTTGTTTCTTCCGTATAAAAACAGCGATTATTGTTTTGAAAACCTTACTACTCCTGAAAAAGTAGAAGAATATTTCCAAAAGGAATTTCCTGATGTGTTAGAATTAATTCCTAACCTTACTGAAATCTTTTTTACCAATCCAACAGGTTCTATGGGAACTGTAAGATGTGATCCTTGGCAACGCGAAGGGAAGATTTTATTGATGGGAGATGCAGCACACGCAATGGTTCCATTTTACGGCCAAGGAATGAATGCTAGTTTTGAAGATGTAGCAGTTTTTGACGAAATTTTAAATCAATATAAAGATGGTTTATCTTCAGGAGAATCATCTTGGGAAACCATTTTCAATGAATATGAAAAAGTCCGTAAAAAAGATGCCGATGCTATTGGTGAGCTTGCAGTTGACAATTTCGATGAAATGAAAGCTCATACGGGAATGGAGATATTTCAAAAGAAAAGAAAACTTGAAACGGCATTCGAAAATGAATTTCCGGGAGAGTATTACAGCAAGTATTCTTTAGTTACCTTTAATGAAGATATTACCTATTCAGAAGCTAAAAAATTAGGAAGAGCACAAGACAATGCTATCTTAGGACTAATTCACGAAGGGAAACTTCCAGAAACGATGTCGTTAAAAGAAAAGCTTGAAATAGTAAGAAAACAAACACAAGTTATTCTCAACACAAAAGAGAAAGCTGATTATTTAAAATATTAGAAACATCATTATTTGATGTCAAAGAAACAATTCAATAAAAAAATTAACAATGGGAAACAGCAGCAAATTAGTTGAAGGAAAAGCAACCCCGAGAGGTGCATATCCACACGTTAAACGCGTAGGCGACTTTATTTTTATTAGTGGCACAAGCTCACGTTTGCCAGACAATACTTTTGCAGGCGTAAATAAAATTGACGAAATGGGAACAATGCATTTCGACATTAAAGAGCAAACTCGTGCAGTATTAGAAAATATAAAAGATTATTTAGCAACAGAAGGTGCAACAATGGCCGACGTGGTTGATATCACTACTTTTTTGGTAAACATGAATGACTTTGGCGGTTATAATCAAGTATATTCAGAATATTTCAACAAAGAAACCGGACCAACGCGTACAACTGTCGCAGTACATCAATTACCGCACCCACATTTAGTGATCGAGATTAAGGCTATGGCATATAAGCCAGTTAAAAGCTAAACAAAGAACTACTAGGTGTTATCGCCAACCTATATGTAGGTTAAAGGAAGATTGCTTTGTTCCTTTCAAAGTTAAATTGAGGAACAGGATAAAATTGAAAATAAATTGACATTGAAAATTCTAAACTATATAAACGGCGAATACGTTGAGCCACTCTCAAAAAAATGGTTGGATAATTATAATCCTTCCAATGGAGAAGTGTATTCTCAAATTGCAAATTCCAATCAGGACGATATAGAAAATGCATATCAAGCCGCTAAGGAAGCTTTTCCTAAATGGAGTAATACAACTATCGACGAACGCAGTCGTATTCTTCTAAGAATTGCAGATTTAATTGAAGAAAACTTAGTTGATTTAGCCGAAGCTGAAGCAAAAGACAATGGGAAGCCATTAAGTTTAGCTCTGTCTGTTGACATCCCAAGAGCATCATCAAATTTTAGGTTTTTTGGAAATGCCATCACTCAGTTTTCAAGTGAAGCTCATGAAAGTGTTGGTTTAAATACTATAAATTTTACACTTCGCCAACCCCTTGGAGTTGTAGGCTGCATTTCACCTTGGAATCTACCTTTATATTTGTTTACATGGAAAATTGCACCTGCAATTGCTGCAGGTAATACTGTAGTTGCTAAGCCAAGTGAAGTAACCCCAATGACCGCCTTTCTCTTAGGAAAAATTTGTACGGAAGCTGGTTTACCAAAAGGTGTTCTGAATATTGTTCATGGCTTAGGTCCTTCTGCGGGAGAAGCAATAGTAACCCATAAAAACATTAAAGCAATTTCATTTACTGGTGGCACAAAAACTGGCGAACATATTGCTCGTACTGCCGCTCCCATGTTCAAGAAATTGTCATTAGAATTAGGTGGCAAAAATCCAAACCTCATCTTTGCCGATTGCGATTATAAGAAAATGCTAGAAGTTACTGTACGCTCATCGTTTGCTAACCAAGGTCAAATTTGTTTATGTGGTAGTAGGATATTTGTTGAAAGACCAATTTTTGAAAAATTTAAAAGAGACTTTGTTGAAAAGGTAAAACAACTAAAAGTTGGAAATCCATTCCAAGCTGAAACAAACATAGGAGCACTGGTTTCCAAACCTCACTTAGAAAAAGTTGAATCTTATATTAAACTCGCCAAAGAAGAAGGTGGAAAAATACTTTTCGGTGGAAATCGAGTTAATGTGAAAGATTTTGAAAACGGATATTATTTAGAACCTACAGTTATTGAGGTTTTCGACAATAATTGTCGTGTGAACCAAGAAGAGATTTTTGGACCTGTGGTAACTATTATGCCATTTGATACTGAAGAAGAAGTGTTAAATATGTCAAACTCCGTTAAATATGGCTTATCTTCTACTTTATGGACTTCAGATTTAAATCGAACCATGCGAATTTCTAAACAGATTGAAGCGGGAATAGTTTGGGTTAACACATGGCTTAACCGCGATTTACGAACTCCATTTGGTGGTGTAAAAGACAGCGGTGTGGGACGTGAAGGCGGATTTGAAGCTTTGAGGTTTTTCACTGAAGCAAAGAACGTGTGTATTAGATACGAATGAAGTTGAACACGAAATAAATATTGAACCTAATAAATTAAAATAAATTTTCCTCGAGCGCAGTCGAGGTGCCTTGTAAAAGTTGAAAGACTATTGAAATGGTTACGACTGCACTCGCTTTGATAAATAGATATGAATATAGACTTAACAAATAAAAATGCATTAGTCTGCGGAAGTACTGCAGGCATAGGAAGGGCAACTGCTATACAATTGGCTAAACTTGGAGCTACAGTTACTTTGGTTGCAAGAGATCAAGTTAAACTAAAAGAAACTTTAATTGAGCTTCCACACGACAATGGTCAGAAGCACAATTATTTTGTAGCAGATTTTACAAATCCGCAGCAATTGAAAGACAAGGTAGAAGTTGCTGTTTCAAACAAGATTTTTCACATTTTAGTTAATAATACGGGTGGACCAAAAGGCGGCCCTATTTTTTCAGCAGAACCTGATGAATTTGAAAAGGCATTTTCAATGCACGTAATATGCAATCAGATTTTAGCTCAGGCTGTAGTGCCAGGAATGAAAGAAGCGGATTATGGTAGAATAATAAATATTATTTCAACTTCTGTAAAACAACCAATTGATAATTTAGGCGTAAGCAATACCATTCGCGGAGCTGTAGCAAGCTGGAGTAAAACCATGGCAAATGAGTTAGGGCAATTCGGGATAACTGTAAACAACGTTCTCCCAGGATTTACTGCTACAGATAGACTAGACGATATAGTTGCAAATGCAGCTAAAAGAATGAATAAAACAGAAAAAGAAGCTGCCGAGGCTATGAAAAATCTTGTACCAGCAAGACGTTTTGCACAACCTGGTGAAATTGCAAATGCAGTAGCTTTTTTATCGAGTGAAGCCGCTAGCTACATTAATGGGATTAACCTTCCAGTAGATGGTGGAAGAACCAAAAGTTTGTAAATTTAATTTCAAAATAATTATTACTCTCCAACTTAGTGAAATGATATGAAACGAAAACTCCGCATTAATGGCCATTCTCACCTTCTACCCTATCCAGAAGAAATTCCTCAATTTATGCAGGACAAGGGAATTTTTTGGGTAGATAAAGACAGAAAGTTTATGCTTCAAAAAGATTGGAGTCGACCTGTTACAGACTCTAGTTTCTTTTTAAATGAAAAGCTAGAATGGATGGAGCGTTTCAAGATAGACCACGCTGTGGTATTAAATCTTTCACAACTTTATGGAAACGGTTTACGCGTTGAAGAAATGAAAAAAGCGCTTCGTTTTCAAAACGATTTCAACGCTAAAGTGCAACACAACAATCCTTCAAAATTCACTTGTGGGTTTGTAGTTCACCCTGGATTCGTAAGAGGTGCTTTGTGGGAGATAGAGCGTTGTGTTGAAGAGTTAGGGATGCAACTTTTGTGTTTACCTACCCACTATATGGATACTATCGGTACATGGCGCTGTATTTTTGACGAGGAAAATGAACCGATATTTGAGCTTGCTTCAAAATATAATTTAGCTGTAGAAATTCATCCTTATGATGGTGAAAAATTTATAAAATTAGAAAATACAGCTTGGCGTTTTCACCTTATTTGGATGTTGGCACAATGCGCCGATGCTTATCACTTTTTAACGCTAAATGGCTATGCCGATAAATACCCTGGAATGCGTACTTGTTTCGCACACGGAGGTCAATTAGCGCAAATAAACCTAGGTAGAAGAATACAAGGTTTTGATGGTCGCCCAGACTTATTTGAAGGAAAAACGCACCCTAGAAAATCTGTAGGACACAAAAATATCTTCTTCGATACGCTTGTACACGATACAGGATCGTTAGAGTTGGTAGTTAAAAACCAAGGAGCAAAACAAGTTTTAGTAGGACTTGACGATCCATACCCATTAGGAGAAATGGAAAGTGCTCCACAATCATCATATCCTGGAAAAATATTAGATCTTGCCTTGGACCGCAAAATTATTACCCAAACAGAGGCCGATGCTATGTGGGAAGATAATGTAATTCAATGGTTATGTGGTGATGATGAAGCGGCTAAAGAAAAACTTGTTAAGCGTATTCTTGGCGAATAATTAAATTAATAACTACAATCTTACATCTTAAAAAAATGGATTTCCTTCCTGAAAAAATAAACGATTACATTGAAAGTCATTCACAACCTGAACCTGAGTTACTACAAAAATTAAGTCGTGAAACTTGGCAAAAAGTACTTGCACCAAGGATGCTAAGTGGGCATTTACAAGGTCGTGTATTAAGTATGTTATCGAAGTTGATTCAGCCAAAGTACATTCTTGAAATTGGGACTTATACAGGATACTCTGCGCTGTGCCTAGCTGAAGGAATGCAAGAAGACGGAGAACTTCATACCATAGATATTAATGAAGAATTATTGGATTTTCAACGTAAGTATTTTGACGAATCTGCTTTTGGGAATCAAATAGTGCAGCATTTAGGAAATGCTTTGGAGATTATTCCAGAAATCGACAAAACCTTTGACCTAGTCTTCATTGATGCCGATAAAAGCAACTATCCAAACTATCTTGAAATTATTCTTCCAAAACTAAAAAAAGGTTCTGTAATTTTAAGCGATAATGTACTTTGGAGTGGAAAAGTAGTTGAAAAAGTAAAGAAGGACGATATCGATACACAAGCACTTCTAAAATACAATCAAGCTTTAAACACACACCCAAGACTAGAAACTGTTCTTCTTCCTATTCGAGATGGATTGACAATATCACGAGTGAAGAACTAAAGATTCTTTTTCTATTATTTTTTTACACAATTTGTAAAAAACAAAGGCGAATACGGTTCCTACTAAGGCTCCAACAAAGATATCGCTTGGGTAATGAACACCAACAAATATCCGACTTAACACAAAAATTATTGGCCATATATAAGCTAAGTAAATCCATTTTGTGTAGTTGCGTAACATCAATACAACAAAGGTTGTTATTGCAAAGCTTGACGATGCGTGACCCGAGAAAAAACTATAGCTGTTGGGTTGTTGGAGGATTCGAATGAGTTCGGCAAAGGCTTCTACATTATTAGGTCGTAAACGCCCTACATAGTCTTTTACAAGTAAGGTGAATAAGTAAGTAGCCGCAAATGTTAATACTAAAAAAGTTAAAGCGACTAATGCCTTTCGACCTTTGTAATAATAAAAGAATAAGAATCCAAAGAAAATTAAAAGTGGTATCCAGATTTCAATTCGTGTGGTAAAAAGCCAAAACGAATCAAAAGATTCACCTCCGAGACTGTTTAAAAAAACAAAAAGGTCTCTATCCCATTGCTTAAGGCTTTCAAACATTTAGAACTTTCGCTTAATCGGGCCAGTAATTTCATCGACCTCTTCTTTTACTTTATCAATTTCTTGGCGAACGTCCTTAGTGATATCAATATCGATACCTTGCTTTTCGGCACTTTTGGTGATTTCAGATTTTATATCGTTTGTAGCATCCTTAACTTGACGCATAGCCTTCCCTAATCCCCTTGCAATCTCTGGTACTTTGTCTGCACCAAAAACCAAAAGAATGATGAATAGAATAAATCCTATTTCGGCACCGCTAATGAAAAGAAAATAAGCCTGTAAAATCATGCTGCAAATATACTAATGAGTTATGAGTTAATTGTGATGAGTAAGGAGTTTTTATAAATTGATTGCACAAAAAATCCCTTCTACATTTAATAACGCAGAAGGGACACTCTTTAAAAATCTTAAGATTACTACTTTCTTGAATTATTTTTAAATTCTTCAAAAGCACCAAGCTCTTTTTGTCTTGGCCAAACATTGTTTGAAGTATCTATATCTGCAGTTTCTTCCTCTGGGTCTACTTCAACCCTTACAATTTCTTTTTCTGAAGCAATAACTTTACTTACGTAGCCATCATTCTTTCTCCAAATTTGAGCTGGATATGTAATTCGTTCTGAAGTTCCATCGCTATAAGTGTACTTAGCTAATATAGGCATTGGAATACCTCCTGGCTTTTCAAAAGTAATTTCATGAAAGTACTTCGGATTTTTTAAACTTGGTCTTTCTTCTACTGGAATATTTTCTTCAATATAATCTCTTAAAGGCTGAATATCCTTAAGATTAGCTGTTTTCATACTTTCTTCGTAATCCTCGCTATCTTCAGTAACCATATACACCATTGCGGGAATTTCAGTTTCAAGAATTCCTCGTTCAGCGATAATTTCTTTTACCTCTTTGGTCATTTTAGAGGTTACGTGATACTTCTTTACATCTTTTACTCCTATATCTACGTAGTTGGTTGTGTAAAACCATTCTCTCCAATACCAATCTAAATCTACAGCCGAAGCGTCTTCCATCGTTCTAAAGAAATCTTCTGGAGTAGGGTGCTTAAACATCCATCGATTAGCATAGGTTTTAAATGCAAAATCAAAAAGCTCACGTCCCATTACAGTTTCTCGAAGAATATTTAATGCTGTAGCTGGCTTTCCATATGCATTGGCTCCAAAACTATAAACATTTAATCCTTTGGTCATTATTGGTGCTAACTGACTTTGATCACCTGCCATATAATCTACGATGTTTTTTGCTGGACCGCGACGCGACGGATACTTTTTATGTGGTGCTATAGCATCTGGGTATGTTTCTCCAAAATCTTGCTCGGCAACGTATTGCGTAAAAGTGTTTAAACCTTCGTCCATCCAAGTCCACTGACGTTCATCGCTATTTACAATCATCGGGAAATAGTTATGTCCAACCTCGTGAATAATTACACTTATCATTCCAAACTTAATACGCTCTCTTATTGTGCCGTCTTTTTCAGGTCTTCCATAATTCCAGCATATCATTGGGTATTCCATCCCTTGATTTTCAGCACTTACTGAAATTGCTTTTGGATACGGATAATCAAAAGTCATTCGTGAAAAAGTTTTTAGAGTACTAGCAACCGCACGAGTTGACCAATCGCCCCAAAGTGGATTAGATTCTGGTGGGTATAATGAAACTGCCATAACAGAACCTGCTCCCATTTTTACCGCCATCATATCCCACATATACTTTCTTGAAGTTGCAAAAGCATAATCACGTACATTTTCAGCTTTAAACTTCCAAGTTTTCTTTGCTTTAGAAAATCCTTTGGAAGCTGCCTCAGCTTCTTCTTCTGTTACAATCAAGACTGGTTTATCGAAAGATTTCTGAGCTTCTTCATAACGCTTCAACATATCTTTTGTAAATACTTCCTTTCTATTTTGAAGGTTTCCTGTTGCATCCAAAATATGATCTGCAGGAACAGTAATATTCACTTCAAAATTTCCAAATGGCAATGCAAACTCATCTCTTCCCCAAAACTGACTATTTTGCCATCCTTCTACATCATTATAAACTGCCATTCTTGGATAAAACTGAGCAATTACATATCCGCGATTTCCATCTTCAAATGTTTCGTAACCACTTCGACCATCAACAACCATATAGTCGTTAATATTATACCACCACTTAATAGAAAATTCAAACTTTTCACCTGGTTTTAAGGCATGAGGCATATCAATACGCATCATTGTACGATTAATAGTATATTTCAATGCATTTCCTTTTGCATCTTTTACTTCCAGAATATTAAAACCACCATCAAAAGCTTCAGTCATATAATTTTCAACAAATGTTGAAGGCATATTTGCAGGAGAAACTTCTGAAGGCTCAATTAAAGGTGACTTCGAGTCTTTTGCTCTCACGTTCTGATCGAGTTGTACCCACAGGTACTCCAAAACGTCAGGGGAATTATTACTGTAAGTTATCGTTTCAAACCCACTAATTTTTTTGTTTTCATCGTCAAGCTCTATATCCATAATATAGTCTGCTTGCTGTTGATAGTAATGCGGACCAGGGGCACCACTAGCAGTTCTAAACATATTTGGTGTGGCAAACTCTTCCTTGAGCTGCTTAAATCGATTGGTGTTGTAATGGCCTTGTTCCCTTTTAGCAGGTTCGGCTTCATTTTGTGCAAATGTATAACCAGAGATAAAGAATAATACGGCGAGGAATAGAATGTTGGTTGATTTCATTCGGAAGGTTTAAAAGTTTAATAAGCCACTTGGTTCATCCCTATCAAGAATTAAACTTCGCCGGCTTTTGGGTGTTTTTAAATGAATAATATTCTGCTGATCTGAAAAAATTTCAGTCAGAACTTTATTTTCAATTTCAATCGTCTTTAATTCTTTTATGTCTTTTACTTCAATATAGGCAACAACCATATCTACATCATATTCTTTACCAATATATTTAAGCATCACCGGTTTCCCGTTAACTTTAATATTTATTTTTTGAAACAGGTAGTTTTCCAGAAGCTCATCCACTTTAGGCGATTCATTTTTTCCAGCCAATAAGATTGAAGAATCGTAACGCTGCTGTAGTGCATCTTCAAGATCATCTGTGAAGATTTTGGCTATTATCTGAAGAGAGTTTTTCTGTTTTGCATATTCAATTTTTGTAATACTTACATAAAACTTATGAGCCGGAGCACCCGACATCAAAGGAAAAGCAATTAATAAAATAATGATTTTGAAGTACTTCATATAAAAATCAAAAGACAAAACATCTGTAGATTACTTTCAATAGGAGTACAATACTAATTATTTTTTTTGTCTTTTTCAGTCTAAATTAGGCTTAGACAATAGAGAATTATGTAAATAATTAATTTCAAATTTTATATTTCACATAACATTTTAGGTGAAAATTTTGGGAAATTACTCACCGCGCTTTTTATATTCCTTGCTTTTATCAAGAAGGAAGTCCATTAATTGCATTTCGTTTTCAGGCCTTAATAAATTCTTGTCCAAGCCATTTTCTTGTGCATAAAACAAAAAGTCCACAGCTTTTTCTTGAGGAATATTGAAGTTATCTTCTATAAATTCCTTACTAAAACGCTGTTGTATGTTATTACTTATAAGATTTTCATTTTCTTGTTTTTCAATAACCGAAACCTTTTTTCCATTCGGAAATAATAATTGCCCAATTCCACCTAAAATAGCTAGAACATCTGCGCCATTTTTAAGTGCATGGCTATGAAGTGCTTCTTCGGCTGCATTTCCAGAAATAGCCGTTTTATCATCTGGCTTAAAATTGTATCCATACTCCAAGGCTTTATAGCTCAAATCCCAATCTTTTGCCACATTGTACGTAGGAATCTTGATTACGTCTACGTTGATATTCCCTGATAAATCATAAGGCCTTACTACAACCTCTTCTAATTGATTTACTGCAGGATTGAGAAAAATATTCATAATTTTCCTGTCCACAACTCCTTTATCTATTACAACTGTAAATGCTTGATATTGCAGTGCAGTAATCTGCACTCTATCGTTTTCTGCTATTGCAATTTCAAAGGTTCCATCAGCATTAGTGATAGTTCCATTTTGAGCAGAAATATTATACACTGAAATTCCCTCGGCATCTTCACCCTTGGGAACGTGTAGTTTACCAGAAACTTTAACACGGTCAATTTCTTGTGCTAATAATGCGGGACTTACTATTATGAAAAGTAAAAGAAGTAGTTTTTTTGTCATCTATTAAAGATACGGATTTGTTTTGACTATGAAAACTAAAAGTTTCCATTCGCATTGGTTAAATTTACATGTTTTAAAAGTCAACATTTTTATTTTATTAAAACTGACAAGAAAAATCATTCAAAATGAAAAACCTTTTAGTAGTTAGTACAAGCACTGTTTACGGTGGTGAATATTTAGATTATATAACAGATGAAATGGCCGAATTATTTAAGGACACTGAAGAAGTTATTTTTATCCCCTACGCTCGACCTGGCGGGATTAGCCACGATAGTTATACTGAAAAGGCTGCTAAAGCATTCGATAAAATAGGTAAAAAAGTAATCGGACTACACACCTTTGAAGACCCTGTAGCAGCAATTAAAAATGCAAAAGGAGTTTTCACTGGTGGCGGAAATACATTTGTACTAGTTAACGCACTATATAAATTCGAAGTAATGCAACCGCTTCGAGAAGCTATTTTCAACGGTATGCCTTATATGGGAACTAGTGCTGGAAGCAACATTTGTGGGGTGTCTATGCAAACCACCAACGATATGCCAATTGTATATCCACCTTCCTTTAAAACATTAGGAGTTATCCCTTTTAATTTAAATCCTCATTATTTAGACCCAGATCCTACTAGCAAACACATGGGAGAAACACGAGAAACGAGAATTGCAGAGTTTCACACTCAAAACACCATTCCCGTGGTCGGACTTCGTGAAGGAAGTTGGTTACGTGTAAAAGGGGATGAAATTATTTTGAAAGGTGATTTAGATGCTCGCGTGTTTAAACAAGGAAAGAAGCCGTATGAAATTTCAAGCGGCACAGCTCTAAATTCTGAATTAGTTTAACTCTTTCACAAAATGATAGCCCTTGGCAACAAAGCCTTGGTTGTAAAAAAACTTATGCGAAGGAAAATTGTGCACATAACTATTCAGTTCTATCCAATTGCATGATTTTTTCTTAGCATAATCTGTAACGAAATTGGTTAGCATCTCGCCTATGCCTTTTCCTCTATAGGCATCGTCGATAATAACGTGGTCCATTTCTAAATTTTTGCCAGCATAATGCCGAGTTTGAAACCACAAGCCGCAGGTGCCTATTAAAACTTCATCGTCAAATATACCCAGGCACTCATAGTTTTGCGCTACCATTTCAAGCAATCGTTCTTTTATAAGATCTTCGGGAACAGTGTAGTTTCCGAGTTTCTGTAATAGCGGAACTATACTTAAAATATTTTTAGACTCAATAATGCGGATTGAAATAACGTTATCTTTCAAAATAATGGTAATTTTAAAACTTCATAATTTACTATAATGAAGCGTAACGAATTTATTAAAATTTCTGGTCTTGCAGGTCTAAGCTTAGCTGTTTTTCCGCAATTTTCTTTTAGTACTTTTTCAGAAGAATTTACCCGAGACCAACTTATTGGTAAAGGTAATCCTGATATTGTAGGCGAAACCTATACTTCCAAAATGCACAAAACCACCAAGGAAGCTTTCAATAAAATGAAAGCAGCGGCTGCAAAGGATAATTTTAATATAGAAATTGTTTCTTCATACCGAAGTTTTCAGCGTCAAAAGGAAATTTTCGAAAGAAAGTATAGAAATTTTACTTCTAAGGGACTTTCTCCTATGGAAGCAATCGAAAAAATTATTGAGTATTCTACCATCCCTGGAACTTCTCGCCATCATTGGGGTACCGACTTAGATATTATTGATGCTAATGCCCCTCGCCCATCAAGTGTTTTACAACCTGAAAATTTTCATGGAAATGGGCCGTATTGCGACTTTAAAGTTTGGCTAAATGAAAACGCCGAAAAATATGATTTCTATGAGGTTTATACCGACAATGGAAATCGAAAAGGGTTTAAATACGAACCTTGGCATTTTAGTTATGCTCCAGTATCTGTTCCTATGTTAAAAGAATATAAAGAAAAGATTGATGTGAAGAAAATGCTTTCGGAAGAGAAGCTTTTAGGCAGCGAACACTTTTCTGATGATTTTATCAAAAGGTACTACACTGAAAACATCTTAGATATAAATCCGAAATTACTTCCTCAGGGAAGCTTATAAACAATTTTACGGTTACAGTATTTAAACTAATATTATCAAACAAAAAATCTTAAAATGAATAAAAAAGTCCTTTTAATGATTCTTGACGGTTGGGGCATTTCTCAGAATCCAGAGGTATCTGCTATAGCTCAAGCCAACACACCATTTATAGATTCTCTTTACCACAAATATCCAAACGCACAGCTACTTACTCATGGAATGAATGTTGGTCTTCCTGACGGGCAAATGGGGAACAGTGAAGTAGGACACATGAATCTTGGAGCTGGACGAATTGTATATCAAGACCTGGCCAAAATAAACATGGCGGTTGAACAACAAAAGTTAAATCAAGAGCCTGAGCTTCAAAAAGCATTTGAGTATGCAAAAAAGAATAATAGAAATTTACACTTTATAGGCTTAGTTTCTAATGGTGGGGTGCATTCACATATTGGGCACTTAAAAGGCTTACTTTCAGCAGCACAAAAAGAGGGAGTAAAAAACATGTATGTCCACGCATTTACCGATGGACGCGACGTTGACCCACATTCAGGAAAGGGATTTATTGAAGATTTAGAAAACCACTTAGAACAAACTGGAGGAAAATTAGCCTCAGTAATCGGCCGTTATTTTGCAATGGACCGTGACAAACGTTGGGAACGCGTAAAAAAAGCTTACGATTTGTTGTGCTTCGGTAAAGGTAAACCTTCAAAAAATGCAGTAGCGAGTATTGAAGAAAGTTATTCTGAAGGAATTACAGACGAATTCCTTGAGCCTATTACAATGACAACTTCTGAAAGTAAACCAGTTGCAACTATACAAGCAGACGACGTTGTGATTTTCTTCAATTTTAGAACAGATAGAGGAAGACAACTCACTGAAGTTTTAACTCAGAAAGACCACGAGAGCTTTGATATGAAAACGCTTCCACTGTATTTTGTAACGCTTACCAATTACGACGATTCCTTTGGAAACATAAAAGTTGTTTACAACAAAGAAAACTTGACCGATACTTTAGGTGAAGTATTGGAGAAAGCCGGTAAAAAGCAAATTCGAATTGCAGAGACTGAAAAGTATCCGCACGTAACATTTTTCTTTTCAGGAGGAAGAGAAGTTCCTTTTGAAGGTGAAAAACGTATTCTTTGTCCTTCTCCAATGGTCGCTACCTACGACTTAAAACCTGAGATGAGTGCTTATGAAATACGTGACAAGATTTTACCAGAAATAGAAAATGAAACCGCAGAGTTTATTTGTTTAAATTTCGCTAACCCAGATATGGTTGGCCATACAGGGGTTTTTGAAGCAGCTATTAAAGCTTGTGAAACTGTAGACAACTGTGTAAAAGCAATTGTGAACCAAGCTTTAAAAAGTCATTACACTACCATAATTATTGCCGACCACGGAAATAGTGAAACAATGCAAAACCTTGACGGCTCACCAAACACAGCACACACAATTAACCCAGTGCCAATCATCATTGTTGACCAGGATATAAAATCGGTTAAAAATGGAATTTTAGGTGATATAGCTCCAACAATTTTAGATATTATGGGTGTAGCTCAACCTGAAATAATGACACAGAAATCTTTAGTTTAAAATATTTAATGTAAAAATTAACATCAAACTTAACTATGAAAAAAGTAATTTTAATTCTCTCTGCTACCCTTTTGGTAGCCTGTAATTCTTCAAAAGACAAAAAAAATTCACTTGAAAATAGCGCAATTGAAATGGCAACAGAAAACAGTAATAAAAAAATTAACGACACTGTTCCCTATGAAGACACAGTTATGCTTTTAGGAGAATCTAACAGACAAGGATTACTAATGGAGCCTTTTAAAGAATGGTATAATTTAGGTTATAGTCATTACAGAACAGCTCCAGAGGTTGCAAATGAGTTAAAGCCACTTCTTGAAGATGTATCTATCTCAGTTTTTATGGGTACTTGGTGTGAAGATAGTCAGCGTGATGTTCCACATTTGTATAAAATATTAGACGACACTGGTTTTGACGAATCTAACCTTACTCTAGTAAATGTTAACGACGAAAAAACTACACCTCAAGGATTAGAAGATGGAAAGGATATCATTAACGTTCCAACCATAATATTTTATAAAGATGGAGTTGAATTAGGTCGAATTGTAGAGTACCCAATTGAGACGGTTGAAAAAGATATGCTTAAAATATTGAGTGGTAAAAATTACAAGCACGCTTACGCCGAATAAAACTTTAGCATCGGTATAATTCTTTGTAATTTTGCAGCTTGAAAAAAATTGAAATGATTGGAGAAACAATAACTATTGCTGTAGATTTTGATGGAACCATCGTAGAGGACAAGTACCCTCGTATAGGCAAACCTATCATCTTTGCTTTTGAAACATTAAAGAAACTGCAGGATAAAGGTCATCGACTTATTTTATGGACGTACAGAAAAGGTCCGGAATTGGAAGAGGCAGTACAGTTTTGCAAGGATAATGGTATTGTTTTCTACGCAGTCAACAACAGCTTTCCTGAAGAAAAATTCAACCTCTCTCACAGTCGCAAAATAAACGCAGATATTTTTATTGACGACAGAAATGTTGGCGGACTTAAAAGTTGGGGAGAAATTTACCAAGAACTAGTTGGAGAAAAACCTATTTCTAATAAATACACTACTAAAAAGAAAGGGTGGTTTTCCTTTTTGAAATAAAGATATGATTATACCAAAAACAAGAGAAGAAATTGAATTAATGCGCGAAAGTGCATTAGTAGTATCCCGTACTTTAGGAATGCTTGCAAAGGAGGTAAAACCAGGGGTTACAACTAATCAGCTAAATAAAATGGCTGAAGAGTATATCCGTAGCCAAGATGCGATTCCAGGATTTTTAGGGCTTTACGACTGTCCTTCAACTTTACTTACCAGTGTAAACGAAGCAGTAGTTCATGGACTTCCTACCGATATACCTTTAAAAGAAGGAGATATTGTAGCGATTGATTGCGGGGCGATAAAAAATGGATTTTACGGAGACCATGCCTATACTTTTGAAGTAGGTGAAGTTTCACCAGAAATCAAAAAACTTTTAAAAATCACTAAGGAATCTCTTTATATAGGTATTCGTGAATTTAAAAAAGGAAACCGTGTAGGAGATGTAGGATACGCAATTCAAAATTACTGTGAAGCACATGGTTATGGAGTAGTTCGTGAACTTGTAGGTCACGGAATTGGTCGTAAAATGCATGAAGATCCGGAAATGCCAAACTACGGACGTCGTGGTCGTGGAAAGAAATTTGTAGAAGGAATGACAATTGCGCTAGAGCCTATGATTAATATGGGAACTCACAGAGTAAAGCAATTAAATGACGGCTGGACTATTGTAACTTTAGACGGACAACCAAGTGCTCACTTTGAACACGATATCGCTCTTGTAGATGGAAAACCTGAATTACTATCTACCTTTGATTATATTTATGATGCGCTAGGTATTACTAGCGACGAAGAAAAAGAATTCAGAAACTTATAAACTTTAAGGCCTTTGCACCTATGCGTTTAATATTTAATCGCAAGGTGCAAAAGTTTTAGAGTTCAAGCCCTACACTTTGTTCAAGAAAATCCTAAATACCATTCCTCGTCCTTTGCTTATCAGGCTGAGTATTATCGGACGCCCGATTCTTTCTTTTTTCTTGAGAGGCAATAAATTCACTGATCCAATAGACGGGAAATCTTATCGAAAGTTTCTTCCATATGGATATGAAGTTATTCGTGAGAATGCACTTTCTCCTGGAACCCTTTCCTTGGAAAGACATAGGCTGTTTTGGCTTTATTTAAAAAATGAAACAGGATTTTTCACGGATAATATAAAAGTTCTACATTTTGCTCCAGAACAAGCTTTCTATAAAAAATTCAGGAAAATGAAAAACCTGAATTACACAACAACAGATTTAAATTCTCCCATTGCTGATGTAAAGGCTGATATTTGCAATCTACCCTTTAAGGATAATGAATTTGATTTTATAATTTGCAATCACGTTTTAGAGCATATCCCCGACGATACTAAAGCGATGATGGAATTATACCGTATTCTAGCTCCGGGCGGCACGGCGATTCTTCAGGTGCCTTACAAAGCCGATTTAGATACTACTTTTGAAGACGACAGTATTACAGACCCTAAGGAACGCGCAAAAATATTTGGACAGTATGACCACGTTCGTGTTTATGGGATGGATTACTTTACAAAACTAGAAAGCATCGGGTTTAATGTAGAAGCTGTAGATTACACAAGCACTTTAACTTCTGAGGAGGTTGAAAAGTACAAACTTCCGAAAGGCGAATTAATTCCAGTTTGCCGAAAACTAATTTCCTAATTGTCTTTTAAAACCTTTGGTTATAAAAACCTGATGGTTGTTTAATGAATCATTGAAGGTTAAATAAGCCTCAACACCTGCAAGGTTTTCAAGTAAGTTTTTAGATTTTTCAAGACCTAAAGCCATAAATGAGGTTGCATAAGCATCTGCCAAAGCACAAGTTTCGGCAAGTACAGTTGCGCTAGTTACATCACTCTTTTCTGCAGAACCTGTTAACGGGTTTAAAGTGTGTACATAACTTTTACCAGTTGCTGAATCAATTCTGAACTTACGGTAATTTCCTGACGACGCCATTGCAATATTTTTAAGCTTAACAGTCGCTTCATAAGAACGATCAGTTAATTCGGAATCTACAGTTTCAATCCCTACTATCCAATCTTGCTGACTGTTTAAATTCTGACCCTTAGCAAGAATCTCACCACCTAATTCAATAAGGTAATTACTAACTCCTTTGAACTCTAAGTAGCGGCCAATACAATCAATTCCGAAGCCTTTAGCTACAGCATTAAAATCGAAGTAAATTTGAGGGTATTCTTTAGAAACTGTTCCGTTTGCATTTATTTTAACTTTGTGAAATCCAACATAGTTCATGAGAGAATCTAAGGTTGTACTATCTATAACTTTTAAATGTTTTACATCACCAAAACCATAAGCATTTCGCAATACTCCAATTGTTGGATCGAAATAACCACTTGTTTTCCTATTCACATCTTCCGAAATTTCAAACACTTCTTTAAAGATAGCATCCACAACTAAAGTAGAGTCTCCACGATTAATTTTTGAGATATCACTTTCAGGAATATATGTACTTACAGAATGATTTACGGCATCGATAACAGAGTCTATTGCCTTTTTAAAATTTAAATCATTTTCTGAGTACAACTGAATATTATAAGTAGTACCAAAAGCTTCACCCTGAAGATAGATGGGAGTGTCTTTATCCTTATCACAAGAAGTTAATACTAGTAAAAAAGACAATGCAATGTATTTCACAAATTGAAACATACGATAAGTGTATAGTGTTAAACTAGATTAAATTATTTCTTGTAATCCTTTATAGACAAGCGTGTAATCTTCGTTTTTCAAAACAGGCTTACCGTAATCACTTCCATGTCCTAAACCTACACCAGCATAGTAAGTTTTTGCATCAAATTTAGATGCGTGCTCCTTTATTGTTTGCATAAAAACAGGGTCGTATGCTGTAGCATCTTGAGGATAAGAGATAGCTCTTACAATAATAAAATGAAGCTCTTTGTTTTTTAAAGCGACAAACTGCGGATCCTTTTTAAGTTTTGAGTTAACCCCTAAAAATTCAAATCCATCTTCTTTCAATTGTTTCCCAACAATATTCATTGCAAGGTTATGTAATTCTTGTTTTGTAAGTTTTTGTGCCATAATTAAATCAAAATTAAGGAAAATAGGATTACGTTATACAAAAAAACCGTTTCAAAATTGAAACGGTTTTTAAATATTTAAGATGACTATTATCCTCCGAAATCATCGAAACGGATGTTCTCATCTGGGATTCCGAAGTCTTCACCCATTTTTTGAACAGCTTGGTTCATCAATGGAGGACCACAGAAATACAATTCGATATCTTCTGGAGTATCATGGTGGTTTAGGTAGTTATCGATAACTACTTGGTGAATAAACCCTACGAAACCGTCTCCTTCTTCATCGTGAATGTCCTTTTTCACTTTCCAATTATCTTCTTCTAATGGTTCAGATAATGCTAAGTAGAACTTAAAGTTCGGAAATTCGTTTTCTAATTCTTTAAAGTGATCTAAGTAAAAAAGCTCTCTTTTAGAACGTCCACCGTACCAATATGTAACTTTACGTCCTGTTTTTAAGGTTTTGAATAAGTGGTATAAGTGAGATCTCATTGGTGCCATTCCTGCTCCACCACCAACATAAAGCATTTCTGCTTCTGAAGGGTTGATAAAGAATTCACCGAAAGGACCAGAAATAACAACTTTATCACCTTCTTTACAGTTAAATATGTACGATGAAGCAATACCTGGATTAACATCCATCCATCCACCTTTTGCACGGTCGAATGGGGGAGTTGCAATACGAACGTTAAGCATAATCTCGCGTCCTTCTGCTGGGTAAGAAGCCATTGAGTAGGCTCTTTCAGTAACTTCGGTATTCTTCATCACAAGTGGCCAAAGTTTAAATTTATCCCACTCCTCTTGAAATTTGTCTGGTCTATCGTGCTCCTCAGGGTGGGCCGTAATATCCATATCTGAGAATTTAATCTCACATGGTGGAATTTCAATTTGAATATACCCTCCAGCTTTATAGTTCATATCCTCAGGGATTTCAACTACAAATTCTTTAATAAAAGATGCAACGTTGTAGTTTCTAACCACAGTAGCATCCCATTTTTTAATTCCGAAGATTTCTTCTGGAATTGAAATATTCATATCCTGCTTAACTTTCACTTGGCAAGAAAGACGTGCACCTTCTTGTAACTCTTTACGAGTAAAGTGAGGAGTTTCTGTAGGTAATGCTTCACCACCCCCTGATAATACGTGGCATTCACATTGAATACATGTTCCACCTCCACCACAAGCAGATGGTAAGAATATTTTTTCGTTACTTAAAGTAGTTAGAAGTGAGCCACCACTTTCTACTTCAATCACTTTTTCGTCGTTGATAGTAATCTTTACAGGCCCCGACGGTGATAATTTTTGTTTGGTAAAGAGTAATAGTGAAACCAATAACAAGGTTAGCACTAGAAAGGCTACAACTGTTACTATAATTACTCCGAGTGTACTTACTGCTAAAAACATACTATTGCTTCGTTATAGTTGAAACTTCAACCGTTTTCACGGCCTCTGTATTTTCATTTTGAATTTGTTCAGTTTGAATTCCTAAGTTTTCAGGATTTCCTTCTAATGAAGATGTGTCCTCATCACCACCGGTTAACATACCACCGAAACTCATAAATCCAATCGCCATTAAACCAGTAATGATAAATGTAATTCCCAATCCTCTTAATGGTGCTGGAACATTTGAGTAACGGATTTTTTCACGAATTGCTGCTATAGCAAGAATAGCTAAAAACCAACCAATTCCTGAGCTTACCCCGTAGTTTAATGCCAACCCTAAAGTTTCGATTTCTCTAGATTGCATAAATAATGATCCTCCTAATATCGCACAGTTTACAGCAATAAGCGGTAAGAA
Source organism: Aequorivita sinensis (assembly GCF_006346335.1). Lineage (GTDB taxonomy): Bacteria > Bacteroidota > Bacteroidia > Flavobacteriales > Flavobacteriaceae > Aequorivita > Aequorivita sinensis. Next base: position 82,826 of record NZ_VDMC01000007.1, on the reverse strand, counting down.
AATACCTAAAGAGTTATATAGTGAAGGTGAAAACTTCTCTACTACAATCTCTACTAGCTGAACCATAGTAGCAATGGTTGCAATAAAAAGAATGAATGATAGGAAGCTTAAGTCGTAAGAAGCATATTCTTCTCCTAACCAAATTAAAGCTCCTTCCTTTAATATATATTGATCTAAAAGCCAGTTTATAGGTACAGTAACTGCTAGTACGAAAATAACTGCAGCACCAAGACCAACAGCAGTTGATACTTTTTTAGACACCGCTAAGTAAGAACACATTCCAAGGAACGTGGCGAATACCATGTTGTCTATAAATATCGATTTAAAAAATAACTCTACGTGTTCCATTTGTTCAGTAATTGAGTTTGCAGCTTCAGTTAAAAAATAGGAAGACCTACTACAACCGTCATCTGCCTAGTTTGTTATTCCTCTATTAAGTCTTTGTTTCTTGCGCGTTGTACCCAAATGATTAATCCTACGATAATCAAAGCCATTGGAGACAATAGCATGAATCCATTGTTTTCATATCCTATAGCGTAAAGCCCAGTTTTTGTAATTGGATCTCCAAGCACTTGATATCCTAAAAGTGTTCCAGAACCAAGTAACTCTCTAAAGAACCCAACGATTACAAGTATAAGACCATAACCTGCAGCGTTTCCAATACCATCTAAGAATGATCTCCAAGGACCGTTAGCTAATGCAAAGGCCTCAAAACGACCCATGATAATACAGTTAGTAATAATCAAACCAATAAATACAGAAAGTTCTTTACTTAACGAGTAAGCAAAAGCCTTCAATACTTGATCTACAACAATTACCAAAGAGGCAACTACTACCAACTGAACGATAATTCTAATTTTTGAAGGTATTATATTACGCATTAACGATATAACCACGTTACCAATCCCCATTACTGCAAGTACCGAAATGGCCATTACAATTGAAGCTTTAAGTTGGGCTGTAATAGCTAATGCAGAGCAAATTCCTAAAACCTGAATTGTAATAGGGTTATTATCCGCTAGAGGATCTAGAATAAGCTTACTGTCTTTTTTTGATAGCAATCCCATAATTTATTGATTTAAAGATTTTAAATAAGGAAGGTACATTCTCATATCCTTTTTAATCATTGCTGTTACTCCATCACCAGTGATAGTTGCTCCAGCAATAGCATCAACCTTATTGTCGGTTTTATTTTCGTTAACAGGGTCGTTATTACCTTTTGCTACGGTAATTCCTTTAAAAGTATCGCCATCTAAGATGTGTTCACCAGTAAAGTCGTCCATAAAGTAGCGTTGCTTAATCTCAGCTCCAAGACCTGGAGTTTCCCCAGCGTGATCGAAGAACACACCTTGTACTACTAACGATTTATCCACAGCTACGAAGCCCCAAATTGCATCCCAAAGACCTTTACCCCTCATAGGAATTACATAAAGAGTTTTACCATCTTTCTCTCCTACGAATAAAGGAAGTCTACGCTTGTAGTTTGGGTCTTTAGCTTTAGCTTCTTCTTGTTTAATATCTATTAAATACGCTTCCGGATCTTCTGTTACTTCTTCACCTTGGATTACTAATTGCTTAGTAATGTATTTTGAAAAAGCTTCTTCAACTTTATCGGTAGAAATAAATGTGATATCACCATCACCTTCATTACCATTAACATCCATAGCGTAAAGAATGTTTTGCATCTTTTCAAAACGCTCATTTAGTGTTATTTTACTTTTTAACCCTTGTGCAACACCGGCTAAAAGTGACCCCACTACAATAACCATAATCACTGCAAAGATTATAGTATATGAGTTTTTATCTGTTTTCTTTGACATGATTACGCTGTTTTAGCTTTTAAACGTTTCATTCTCTTCTTAATATTTCCTTGTACCACGTAATGGTCAATTGTTGGTGCAAATACGTTCATCAACAATATTGCAAGCATTACACCTTCTGGGTAAGCCGGGTTAAACACTCGAATTAGCACCGAAATAAACCCTATAAAGAAACCGTAATACCATTTACCCATATTGGTTTGCGAACCTGTAACTGGATCTGTAGCCATATAAACGATACCGAAAGCTAAACCACCAATCACTAAGTGATGCCAGAATGTTTCGCTCATTAATCCGTAGAAAGTATTTCCTTCTTGAATCCAACCAGCATTTACAACACCGTTAAAGATAAGCCCCATTGCTAAGGCACCAATAACCGCTGAAAGCATAATTCTCCAGCTTCCAATTTTTGTGTAAATTAAAAACGCTGCGCCTAATAGTATTAAGAAAGTAGAAGTTTCTCCTACCGATCCAGGTATAAAGCCCCAGAAACTATCCCATATACTATAAATAGGTTCTTGGTTTTGAGCTAAGCTACCTAATATTGTTTCCCCTGAAATTGCATCAGGTTGTCCAGTCATTTCTTTAGCACCGTGTACCCAAACTTTATCTCCACTCATCCAAGTTGGGTAAGCAAAGAATAAGAAAGCACGAATTGTAAGCGCTGGGTTAAGGATATTCATCCCTGTTCCACCAAAAACTTCTTTACCAATTACAACACCAAAAATTACCGCCACAGTAAGCATCCAAAGTGGAATATCAATAGGAACAATAAGTGGCACAAGCATACCCGTTACCAAATACCCTTCTTCTACCTCATGTTTGTTGATAATTGCAAAAATAAATTCTATTAAAAGACCAACTCCGTATGAAATTATAACCAAAGGCAACACCTTTAAAGCACCTAGAGCAAAGTTGTCCCAAGTAAAGAAGTTAGCAAAAGGATCTAATCGCAAAGTTCCATCTATAGCAGCATAATGCTGATATCCGGCGTTAAAAATTCCGAAAATTAAACAAGGAACAAGTGCCATAATAACCGTGTTCATTGTTCGCTTTAAATCGTCCACTACTCGAACGTGCGAACCAGAATGTGTGGTTTCATTCGGCATATACAAGAAGGTATGCAACGCATTAAATGCAGGAGCCATTTTTGTACCTCTGTACTTTTCCTTTAGCTTATGTAAATTCTGTTTCAATCCCATAGCAATTATCCTATTTCTTTATACATTATGTCAAGACCGTTTCTAATGATCTGTTGGTGTGGTTGCTTACTTACGCAAACAAATTCTGTAAGCGCGAAATCTTCTGGTGCTACCTCATACATTCCCATAGCTTCCATTTGATCTAGATCTTTAACCATACAAGCTTTAAGCATTTGTAAAGGATACATATCTAATGGAAAAACTTCTTCATAGATACCTGTCATCACGAAAGCTCTATGCTCTCCGTTAGTATTTGTATCTAGATCGTATACTTTATTTGGCATCAACCAAGAGAATGTTAACGCTCTTGAAGTAGATATTTTATCAAAAACAGGCTTATTCCAACCAAACAATTCGTAGTCATCACCTTCTGGAATTACAGTTACAGTATTGCTGTAATATCCTAAATGACCCTTTGGTGAAATTTTAGCTCCAGTAAGAACATCACCACTAATAACGCGTACGTTCTCACTGTTCAACCCAGAGTCATACAAGAATGTAGAAACCTCTGAACCTATTTTAGTTTTATAATATTTTGGAGCTTTTACTTCTGAACCTGAAAGAGCAACAGTTCTTTCAGCATTAAACTTACCAGTTAGCAATAACTCACCAATAATTACAAGATCTTGTGGCGCAACAGTCCAAACAACCTCACCCTTATTAACTGGCTGAATCTTGTTTATTAGCGTACCAACATTACCTGCTGGGTGCGGTCCTGAAACAGTATGCAGTGTAATATCTTTTAAACCTTTAAAAGGAGAACTTCCGCTTTTACCAACACCAACATGCAGCTGTCCTTTAGTAAGTTTACTAAGAGCAGTTACAGCAGCTTGAAGCTCTTTTTCTTTACCATTTAAAGAAAAATCAACATCGTTGGCTAAAGGCGCAGTAGTATTTGCTGAAACATAGATAGCTTCTGGCTCTTGCTCAGTATTGGCAATAACCGCATATGGTCGCTGCATAATAAATGGCCAGCAACCAGATTCTAGCAACCTAGCTTTAATAGCATCAGCACTTGAAGATTCTGGGTTTAAAACACCAAAATCCTTATAAGTATCCTGCGTATCCGCTTCGATTAAAAGGTTAGTAATTACACGTTTTGCACCGCGCTCTATTTTAGTAAGAGTACCACTTACAGGTGAAACAAATTTTATCGATTCGTTACTCTTTGAGTAGAAAATGGTGTCACCAGCTTGAAACTTATCGCCTTCTCTAAGCACCATTTTCGGGATGATAAGATGAAAATCCGACGGTTTTATAGAAAAAGTTCTAGATCTTGGTGCGCTAGAAATTGTCTTTTCCGCTTCACCCTTCAGCTTAATAGTGAGACCTTTTTTAATTTTAATGTCTTTGGACATAATACAGATATTAATAATGCCTTTATATCACCTTAATAAACCCAAAATAATATATCCTCTGAGTTTAAGGGCGTGCAAATTTATAAATTAAAACCACCATTGCACAACAAATGAGTATAATTTTATTTCAGAAAAATAAGATTAGGCAAATTAAAAAGGGTTTGAAAGAATGTATGACTTAAAAATTACTTATTTCACATCAAAAAATAAATTTATCACAAGTTTCTTTATTCTATCCTTTGATTAAAAAAATATTATCTTCCATCCAATACCTTCAGCTACAACCACAAAAAATAATTACTATTGCGCTATAAAAAAATGCAACACAGTTTATTTTGATTGTTTTATTATTATCAATGGAACAATATCAAAATAAGCAAACAGAAGTTAGAAGGGTGGAAAATGAAAAAAATTACTGGGCTGCTTGTAATAATTGTAAAGGGCGTGGCAAAACACGTCAAAAACTCAGCATAAAAGCTAGAAAACGCTATCAAAATGAATTAGATGAATTTAAAAATTCAACTACTAAAACCAAAGCCCCCACTCGGGCTAAAGCTCCTTCTAAACCTTGTACAACTTGTGAAGGAACAGGAATAATTCCTTCAAAAAGCCATCCAATCCCGGATAGTGAAACAATGCCACATATAGCAATTATTGGTGGCGGAATAGGTGGCGCAGCTCTTGCCATAGCTTGTTTACATCGCGGCATCCCCTACACTCTTTATGAACGAGACGATGATTTCGACACTCGATCTCAAGGCTACGGACTCACACTTCAACAAGCCAGTAAAGCCATTGCTGCATTAGGAATTCTCTCCTTAAAAGATGGCGTGATATCAAACAGACATCTAGTTCATACTGTAGAGGGAATAATTATTGGAGAATGGGGAATGAGAAAATGGATTAAACCTGATTCAAAAAAGACTTCAAAAAAAACTAATATTCATATCGCAAGGCAATCCCTACGCCTAGCCTTACTTGAGCAACTAGATTCAAAAAACTCAATTCAGTGGGGCCACAAATTAATTGACCTTAAGGAAAGAAAAGACAATAGCGTTGACTTAAAATTTTTAGAAAACGGGAAAACTAAAACAGCAAGAGCTGATCTCGTTGTAGGTGCAGACGGCATTCGAAGTTCAGTGAGGAAGCTTATAATTGGTGAAACTATTTCTCCATTACGACATCTTGATTGTATTGTAATTCTTGGAGTTTGCTCTTTAGAATCCCTAAAAAACATTGATAACTCACTTTTAGATTCTAAAACAGTATTTCAAACCGCAAATGGCAACGAACGTATATACGTTATGCCTTTCACTTCAGATACTGTTATGTGGCAACTTAGCTTTCCAATGTCGGAAAAACATGCAAAATCATTAAGTGAAAAAGGAGCTAAAACGTTAAAGGAAGAAGCAATCAAAAGAACTCAGTGGCATTCTCCTATCCCTCAAATTATTAGTGCTACGGAAGAAGCTCAAATTTCTGGATATCCAGTTTACGACCGAGAATTACTCGATCCAAAATTATTAAAGAAATGTGGGGCAATCACCTTAATTGGAGATGCTGCCCACCCTATGAGTCCTTTTAAAGGTCAAGGTGCCAATCAAGCACTATTGGACGCACTTTCCCTGGCAAGAAAAATATCCATAGGTTGCAATGCCTCACCCCAATGGAGAAAAGCAGGAATAAGAGAAAGCGTTTTAAATGATTTCGAAGCTGATATGATAAAGCGAAGTGCTTCAAAAGTAAAAGACTCTGCAGCGGCCGCAAAATTCCTTCATTCTGAAATTGCACTCCATAAAGGAAACGAACCTAGAGGACGAGTTTTAAAAAGAAAAAATAATTCCAATAACGCCGAATAAACCTAATATATTGAATACACAATTTGAGGGAAGTATAAAGTATAAATCTTTTATTATTTCACATTAGGAATTTATTTATTTTAGCTATCAATTAAAACTTAGCTTAATCTTTACTGTTGAAAAAGAATCTTCTATTTACATTATTATCGATACTAATTATAGGTTTTTTAATTCCACAAAATTTAAAAATGCCTGTAAAAGATGCCACTAAGCATGATTATAATGCTGATTCGTTTTGGTATTACCCGTGGGGGAAATCTGTTACACATAAAGGTGTAGATGTATTCGCTAAAAAACGAACTTCAATATATTCGGCTACAAATGGACTTGTATTATTTTCAGGAGAAGTGCCTATAGGAGGAAAAATAGTTTTAGTACTTGGACCAAAATGGCGGTTACATTATTACGCTCACCTAAATGATTTAAACACTTCTTTGTTGTCTTTTGTAAGTAAAAAATCTAAGATAGGTACAGTTGGAACCACTGGAAATGCTGCTGGAAAAACACCACATCTCCACTACTCTATTGTTACGATTATTCCGTATTTTTGGAGAATAGATTCCGACAAACAAGGTTGGAAAAAAATGTTTTTCTTAAACCCTATTGAGTATTTCGAAAACTGATAAGTGGATATTTACAATTACTTTTTATAGCATTCTAGTATCACTCTAAACTTAGGTTAGCATTTCTTTACTATTTTGATACTGTAATCTGATTGTATATTTGCAAAGTCAATCAAAACGTAGAACCTCACTACAGGAGTTAAAGAAGGCTTCAAAAGTTCAGGAGCCTATTATGTAATTTTAATGGTGTTTTAATGTCCAATAATAACGATCAAATAAATAAGAAAATGAAGCTTGCTGAAGGACTTTTGCTAAGAGCAGACTTATTGAAGAAAATTGAACATCTTCAAAATAGAATTAGACCTGTTTTAGTAGTTTCAGACGACAAACTACCTCAAGAAGATCCTGATAAATTGATAGCTCAGTTACGAAAAGCAATTCAAGATTTAGAAACCTTAATTATACGAATTAATAAAACCAACAACGAAACTTTAGTTGAAGGTGAAGGAGCTCTTATGGAAGCACTAGCGAAAAGAGATTCTTTAAAAATGCTTTCTGAAAGACTAAGAAGAATAAGACTTGACGCACAGTTTGACAACAGTGGCGACAGTAATTTAAAAAATACAATTAGCATCAAAAAGCTTCAAAATGAAATGGATGAAACAGGAAGAGCTTTTAGAAAAATTGACAGCAAGATTCAAGAAATAAATTGGCTCACCGAGCTCAAAGATTAAACCGAAAGGCTAGGATGGTCGGGGCGAGTACCAGCCCCTTTTTGTGGTAGTTTTCGGGGCAAACTGAAAACACTACCAATACAGAAGCTGCTTGGGTTGCGGCAAAACGTACTGTTTAAGACCCATTACCGCTTACAACTTACAAGTGTATAATTTACAACTTACTACCAGGTACTGACCGATCATTCTTTTTATCAATCATTTAATTATTTAAATTATGAGAAGCTTTATAACTTTACTTTTGTTTGTCTTAATCTCCTTTAGCATAAATGCACAAAGTTTAATTGGCGCTTGGGAAAATTATTTAACATCTGAAGATAATGAAGAATTAAAGAATGTTGTGATTTTTACAGATGGCTATTATTCATCCACTACTTTTAATGCCAAAACTGGAGAATTTATTAAAACGCATGGTGGTGCTTGGAAGTTAAATGGAAACGTCCTAACACAACATTTAGAGTTTAACTCTACCAATTCATTTTCTGTTGGAAATCAAGAAAACCACAAAATACTGATCACCGAAACTGAAGTTAAATTTCCTTTAAACAACCAACGGTTAAAAAGAATAGATAAGGGTGAGCCTGGAAAATTACAAGGTGCTTGGTTGATGTCTGGACGAGTAAAAGACGGGAAAACTGAATTACGAGATTCCGACGGACCGAGAAAAACGATGAAAATTTTATCTGGAACTCGATTTCAGTGGATTGCTTATAATACCGAAACTAAACAATTTATGGGAACCGGCGGAGGTACTTACACTACCTTAGATGGTAACTACACCGAAAACATTGAATTCTTTTCTAAAGACAATACTAAAGTTGGACTAAACTTGAAATTTAACTATAAGCTGAAAAATGGAGATTGGAACCACTCAGGATTTTCAAGCAAAGGTGACCCCATAAATGAAATATGGAGCCTTCGAGAATAGTAGATTATAAAACGCACCAAAAATTTATACAATAAACCTAAATTAATTTTCTTTTCAGCTTCAAAAGCAACATTCACAAGACAACGGTTGCTTAACATAATAAACAGGCATAAAATTTGTTTATCTTAGCTCCATAAATCAACATTATGCTAAAATCGATTCTACGTATTCTCATTATTATTATTACCGTGCCTCAGGCTTCGGCTCAAATCACTGAAAAAGTAGAACCACCCTACATTCAAACTGTACAATTTAAAGGTGCTACAGAATTAAGTGAATTACCAATAATCAGATTAGGACAATCTCTAGAATTAACGTTCGATGCGTTAAATGGAGATGAAGCAGATTACTTTTATAGAATCACTCACCACAATTTTGATTGGACCCCTTCAGACCTTTCAAAAAGTGAATATTTAGATGGATTTGACGATGTTCGAATTACCGAATATCAAAACTCATTAAACACACTTCAAATATATTCACATTACAAACTAATCATCCCTAACCGAGACACTCGAACAATTAAAAAAAGCGGGAATTATTTACTAAGCATATTTAGTAGTAATGGAGATTTAATTTTTACTAGAAAATTCTTAGTCGTAGAGGATATCGCATCGGTTGGAGTTGAAATTAAGCGTGCACGAGATCTAAATGTTATCGATGAAAAACAAGTAGTTCAATTTACTGTAAACTCACAAAGCCTATTATTGAGAAACCCTAAGCAAAGCGTAAAAACCCTAGTACTTCAAAACAGCAACCTTAAAACCGCTATAACAGACCTTGTTCCACAATACACTATGGGGAATGAGCTTATTTATAAGTATGACAAAGAAGCTGCATTTGGAGGCGGAAATGAATTTTTAGCTTTCGACAACAAGGATGAGCGTTCAGCCTCAAACGGTATAAGGTCGATCGCCGTTACCGATTTATACGAAAATTATTTATTTACAAATATTCCAAGGTACAATAGACCTTACACCTACAACCCCGATATTAACGGTAATTTTGTGGTAAGGAATATTGATGCTAGAAATCAAGATATTGAAGCTGAATATGTTCGTATGCATTTCAACTTACAGTATTATGAAGATTTAGGCGACAAAGAGATTCACGTTTACGGCAACTTCAACAACTGGACCATAGACGGAAGCACGTACTTACGTTATGACAGTGAAAGTGATTCTTACAGAAATACTAGACTTTTCAAACAAGGGTTTTACAACTACAAATATGTGGTAGTAAATAGAGATGGAAGTATAGATGAAGGCGCTATCAGTGGAGATTTCTGGCAAACAGAAAACGATTATACCGTAGTAGTTTACTTCCGAGACCTTGGAGCTAGATACGATAGAATTATAGGAATTGGTCGTGCAAACTCAACCTCAATTACCAATAATTAATTTATAAATTTCACTTAATGACCGAGTGATGAGCAAAAGTAAGCCAAAAGTTCACGGTGGAAGAAAATCAATGCGATACCGCGGAACTAAATGCTTGAACTGTAATCAACCACTCGATAAAAGCGATGTTTACTGTCCATATTGCTCTCAACTTAATAGTGACAAACAACTTTCTGCCAAAGATTTTTTGGCAGAATTCCTTAGTAGTATTCTAGTTTATGACTCTCGAATACGCACAACATTCAAGGATTTACTATTTAGACCTGGTGTAATTACAAAGAACTATGTAAAAGGACAACGTCTTAAATACGCCAATCCCTTTCGCTTTTTTCTAAGTGTTTCTATTATTTATTTTCTTTTAGAAAGTTTTATAGGGTTTGTACAAACCTCAGAAAAGTCTAGGTCATTCAGTCTAAACAATGATGTTGAAAATGGCGTTTCGATGGATTCGCTAATTAATGAACAACCAGAGAATTTCATTTTAAATAGTTCTACTAATGAAGTTTCAAAAGCTAAAGAACTGGGCATATCACAATATTACTCAGATAAAACTTTAGATAGTTTATCATTTTTTGAAAGCTACAGTAAGCGCGGAAATATCTATTATTCTTATTATTTAAAAACTAAGATTGAAAACCCAATTGCAGCTCTTGATAGTTTAGGTCACATCAACACCTTTAAACACCGATGGCTTTATTCGCGATCTGTTTCGGTTTACAAAATAATTCACAATACAGACGAATTCTTCAACTATTTAAAAGCTAAATTGCCTTTTTTCTTATTCTTTTTTGCTCCAATTTATGCTTTGTTTTTTTGGCTATCCTACTCTCGAAATAAATACAATTTTATTGAACACGTAATTTTTGTATTTCATATTTTCAGTTTTATATTTCTTTATTTGATTATTTTCAGTATTCCTGATATAATCTTTAACTCCACTTTTTTTCAAACCCTTTTATTTGCCATCATTGGCCCATTATATTTTTACTTCGCACTGAAGAAATTTTATGGTCAGGGAAAGTGGACAACATTGTTTAAATTTGTATTTTTAAGCATTATATTCTCGCTGAGTTTTATGGTAGCAATAGGATTTTTTGTAGCGATAAGTGCAGCTTTATATTAACAAAATGGTACAACAGGTAACACAGGGAATTAAAATTTCAGTACTTACTGAATTTGACGGGACATTTTACAAAAACCGTAAAATGCAATATGCCTTTGCTTATAATATCACCATTGAAAACCAAGGAAAAGACACTGTTCAACTCACTTCGCGAAGATGGGTAATCAAAGACTCATTAAACAACACTGTTATTGTAGAAGGTGAAGGAGTTATTGGGCAAAAACCTATTCTAAAGCCTGGTGAAAGACATTCGTACACTAGTGGCTGCTTATTATTCTCACCTTTTGGCTCGATGAAAGGTCATTTTAACATGATAAATTTTGAATCTAATCGTAAATTTAGTGTTGCAATTCCGCTTTTTAACTTGAGCGCTCCCTTCTCATTGAATTAAAATGCTGTATTACTTACTTTATCAGTTTGCAAATCTTCATACCGCATTGAAATAGCATCGTTATTCTTAACAAACTGTGTAATACTTTTAGTTTTTACATATTCCCGATCCATTACTAAACTACTGTTGAAATCTCCATCTCCTGATGTTTTATGAAAATTTAGCAATTCATCTGCTGTAGGTCTAATAGTTTTGAATAAGAACTCTGAAAACCATTTCTCTCTTTTTTTCTTTAAAACTTCAGGGTACAATGGTGAGGAAGACCATATTTGAGGAGCTAAGGGTTCTTCAGAAAAATGATATTTTTCCCCGTCCCAAACTAATTTAAATAATCCAACACCATCATTCCAATCTACAAGTATAAAGGTAAATGGTTCAATATCTTGGAAATTGTATTGTTCTATTTCCGATTTTAAATCGTTTGATCTCAAAATATCTTTTAGCACTACTCCTCTACTTTTACGGTAAGATTGTTTGGGTTCGTGAGCCACAAAGCCTCCGTTCATTAATGAAGCAACACGTTTTCTATCACTTACTCCTATCCAAGTTCCTCCCGCAACCGCATCTTTAGGATAAAGTAGTTTTACGCCATCTTCATTATAAATTTCAGGCGGTAAGGTTTCTCGACCTGGAGCTTCGTCACGATTAGAAGTTAATATAAATCCGTGATTTGATATAGGAGTGAAAGTTATAGTGCACATTATGATTTATTTATTAATCGAATCTACAAAAGGAAACTTAAAATCACCAATTTACTAGCTTTAAATGTAAAATTAGACTGATTACCAAATTTATCCATTTTGGAATTAAGAAATATGAAGATTAGGTGCTTCAAAAATTGTATCTTTGCAACCTTTAAGAACACAAAAATAATAATGTAATGGGAAAAGGATTTTTTGAAGTACCGATCGCTGTAAACGAACCTGTTAAGGACTACGCTCCTGGTTCACAAGAACGAGAAGAAGTACTTAAAACGTATAGAGAAATGTATAAGGCAGAAATTGAAGTGCCTTTATTTATCAACGGAAAAGAGGTTAAAACTAAAGAAACCGCTACAATGTCGCCTCCACACGATCACAAGCACGTGTTAGGTACTTACTATAAAGCTACTAAGAAAAATGTTGAAGAAGCAATTGAAACTGCTTTGGAAGCAAGAAAAAAATGGGCTGCAATGCCATGGGAACAACGTGCTGGAATCTTCCTTCGCGCTGCCGAACTAATTGCTGGACCATATAGAGCAAAAATAAACGCTGCTACAATGCTTGGGCAGTCTAAAAATATCTATCAAGCTGAAATTGATTCTGCTTGCGAGCTAATAGATTTCTTGCGTTTCAACGTTCAGTATATGACTGAAATCTATGCTGAGCAACCAGAATCTACATCTTCAGCTTGGAACAGAGTTGAATACCGTCCGCTAGAAGGATTTATTTATGCTATTACTCCATTCAACTTTACTGCCATTGCTGGGAACCTTCCTGCAAGCGCTGCATTAATGGGGAACGTAGTAGTTTGGAAACCAAGTAACACTCAGGTTTATTCAGCAAAAGTTATTATGGATGTATTCCGTGAAGCTGGTGTTCCTGCAGGAGTAATCAACATGGTAATGGGAGACGCTGTAATGATTTCAGATACGCTTATGGCAAGCCCAGATTTCAGTGGAGTTCACTTTACCGGTTCAACAGGAGTTTTCCAAGGTATTTGGCAGAAAATTGGAAACAATATTTCAAACTATAAAACTTACCCACGAATAGTAGGTGAAACTGGAGGTAAAGACTTTATTGTTGCTCATAAAACGTCCAACCCAAAACAAGTTGCTACTGCAATGGCCCGTGGAGCATTTGAATTCCAAGGTCAAAAATGTAGTGCAGCAAGCCGTTGCTACATTTCCAGTACAATTTGGGAAGATGTTAAAAAGCAATTGATTGAAGATGTTCGTTCATTCAAAATGGGTACTCCAGAAGATATGGGGAACTTTATTACTGCAGTAATTAATGAAAGCTCTTTCGATAAACTTGCAAGCTACATAGATCAAGCTAAGAAAGATAAAAACGCTGAAATTATTGTTGGAGGTGGATACGATAAGAGCAAAGGTTACTTTATTGAGCCTACTGTTATTGTAACTAAAGACCCGAAATACACTACTATGTGTACTGAGCTTTTTGGACCTGTTCTAACAGTTTACGTATATGAAGATAAAGACTGGACAGAAATGCTTGAATTAGTTGATGGAACTAGCGAATACGCATTGACAGGTGCTGTTTTCAGTGAAGATAGATATGCTTTAGAAGAAGCTGTAAAAGCTCTTGAAAACGCTGCAGGTAACTTCTATATCAACGACAAACCAACTGGAGCTGTTGTAGGGCAACAACCCTTTGGTGGAGCTCGTGCAAGTGGCACAAATGATAAAGCAGGTAGTAAACAAAACCTTTACCGTTGGATTTCTCCTAGATTGATAAAAGAAACTTTTGTTTCTCCTACAGATTATAGATATCCATTCTTAGGGTAACCTAAAATCATTTAAATAGAAAAAGCCCCGATTTGAAGTTTCAAATCGGGGCTTTTTTATGATCTATTTTAAAAATTTTTATTCAAAATTCTTAGTCTCATTAATACTTGCAAACTGAGAGTTTTTAGCATTGTTGTCCTGATCAACTACCATAACTACAAAACTTAAGTTTTCACCTACATAGTTAGAAGGAACTGTAAAGGTGTAGTTCTTTTTAAATTCTTGGAAAGCAGGTGTTGAAGGAATTGCATCTCCAAACAAGTCAGAAAGTGAATTTCTCAACGCATCATTGTGTACATAATCTTCAATCGGATTTCCTAGACCTTCATAAGGATGCCCAGGAGTTTCATTAAAGTAGTTAGCCTGTGGCGCAACAACGCCGTTTTCTAATAAGTAAACCACAACCTTATCACCAGGAGTTGAACCATTTTCGTAAACAACTTTTACTTCTACAGTTAAGCTAGCACCTGTAAGCTTTGAGTTAATTGCAATTGCAACATCAGTATCTGCACCTGCCATTGATAAAATTTGACTACTTGGATAAGGATCTGGCCAAGCTACAGTACGGTTAATTTGTCCTTTAGGGAAACCATTACTTACACCAAACATATCTTGTAATTCCTGAATTCTAGGGAAATCTAATGGATCTGGTAAACTTGCCGCAGTTTTATGAATTGCTACAATACTTACATGCTCTGTAGCAGCTCTTAACTCGTCTATAGCCAAAGCAACCGCTGGACAGAATCCACACCAAGTTCCTGTATAATCTTCAACTACTACTTTACGTTTTGGTATATATACTGCAAAATTCTTTGTTGCTGAAGTATAAGTTTCATTGTTTACTACATACTCTGCATAAACCTCAAAGTCTCCTACATTATTAGATGAATATGTATTACCTTCAATAGCTGTATTGTTAACATAAAAAGTAGCTTCGTCTGAAGTATCAGTACCTTCATTATCTAGAAGGCCAAATGTAACTGTTTGATTTCTCATTGCCTTAGTAACACTCACTGTTAACGCTCTTTCAGTTTCAGCAAGTACTTCAAACGTTAATACATTACTTACTACATCATCATATATAGCTTTTACTTGATAGTTACCCAGTTCAGTAAACGTGTAGCTACTACCTTCAATTTCAACATCATTTACTAGAATATTCGCCAGAGATGTATAGTCTTGATCGTCGTTACCTATAACAGTAAAATTAACCACTTGATCAATGCTCACAACTTCTAACTCTCCATTCCCAGCGTCACTTTTGAGTTCTAATACTAAAGCTGGTCCTTGCTCAACAAATGGATCTTCTTTTTTGCTACAAGAAAAAGCTGCCAAAACCGCAAATAGGAATAAAAATTTAAAATAGGGATGTGTTTTCATAATAAAATTAGTTTTTTAAAGTGTGCTAATATAGCGCAATTATAAAAAAATGTTAAAGAATAAATTGTTAAATCAATATTTTCTCAAAAAACCAATCTTTAATTCATTAAAAAAAACTTAATATTGCTAATATAAAGTTAAATTAAAACCTTATTACAAAATGAAAAAATTAATTCCTCTTTTACTTCTACTTGTATCTTTAGCTGCTACATCACAAAATGAAATGCCAAAAGTAAATCTTACAACAGTAGACGGTCATGTTTTTAACTCTTCAAGCATTTCAACCGATGACAAAGTGACTATTGTATCCTTATGGGCAACTTGGTGTGTGCCTTGTTTAAAAGAATTAGATGCAATTAGCGAAATTTACGACGAATGGCAAGAAGAAACTGGTGTTGAGCTTTACGCAATTTCTGTAGACGATAGTCGAACTGTAAAAAGAGTTAAACCTTTAATTAATGGAAAAAGCTGGGATTACACTGTGCTTTTAGACACTAATAATGATTTTAAACGTGCTTTAGGTGCTGCAACCGTACCATTAACACTTCTTGTAAAAAACAATGAAATAGTTTATCGTCATTCTGGATATAGCCCTGGTGCAGAGTATGAACTTTATGAAAAAATAAAGGAATTCTCTAACTAATCTTTACATTACAAACCCAACAAATAATTATGAAAAAACTTATTTTAGGCGCCTTTCTTTTAGTGGGAGCAATTGGCTTTTCACAAGAAAATGGCTACTTTTTTGGTGGACTTGAATCGAATTCTCAATGGCTTTTAGACGATGAAGATTTTGGTTATTTTGCCCCAAAAGAACAGTTTCGTTCTAACAATTACCTTCAATTAAATTATTCATTAGGAAAATTTACTGCTGGAGTACAATACGAATCGTATTTACCAAAGGCTCTAGAAGGCTATTCTCCTACTTGGGATAATCAAAACGGAATTGGAACTTATTACTTAAATTTTAAAAATGAAACCCTAGATGTTACTGCTGGTTATTTCTACGAACAATTTGGTAGTGGATTACTGTTACGTACTTGGGAAGACAGACAACTAGGAATAAACAATGCCTTGAAAGGTGTTCGTGTTAAGTTTAGTCCAACTGCAACTTTCAATATGACTGGAGTTTACGGACAGACTCGTAATGGTTTTGATGTTTCTGAAGGAGTAATCCAAGGACTTGATGCCAATTTAGATTTAAGTGCATTAATGAATATTGATGCAGTAGATTTAAAATTTGGCGCTAGTTACGTTGGTAGATATCAAGACAATGGTGCAAACGATACAATTCCAGCAAGTGTTAATGCTTATGGAGGAAGACTTGACTTTGTAGCTGGTAAATTTTACGGTGGAGTTGAAGCAAATACAAAGGACCCAGACGTACTTATAAATGAAACTATAGTAACATCACCTCAATTGTTTGACGGAACTGCTTTATTAGTAAACTTAGGGTACGCACAAAAAGGACTTGGTATAAATACAACTTTTAGAAGGCTAGAAAACTTCTCTTTTTATTCAGACAGATACGCTGAAGGAAACCAATACAACGAGCAAATTATAAACTACGTTCCAGCAATTACAAAGCAACACGATTATTTGCTTTCTAATATATATGTGTACAACTCTCAACCAAGACTGTTGTTTACTACAAACGAGCAGAGAGCTGGAGAAGTAGGAACTCAAGTTGATGTTTATTACTCTTTCGACAAAGAAAGCGCTTTAGGTAAAGTAGGAACAAAACTAGCTGGTAACTTTTCATACTGGGCTGGACTTGACACCGAATTCAATAAAACAGATCAAAACTACGATGTTAAGTTTATTGGTAAAGGTGATAGATACTTCAGAGATTTGAATATTGAAATAAAAAACCGTTGGAGCTCAAAATGGAGCACTGTTGCATCTTTCCAAGATGTTATAATAGACAAGAGTGTTTCTAAAGGAGGAATTCTAGGTCAGCAAGGAGACATCCGCGCTCAGATTGCCGTTATTGAAGGAACTAGACGCTTTACAGGTGCTAAAGCTTTACGTATGGAGTTACAACATCTTTGGACTGCAGACGATGATAAAAACTGGGCAGCTGGAGTTCTTGAATACAACTTCAACTCATCTTTAGGTGTGTATGTAGCAGATTCTTGGAATTATGGAGGCCCAAATAACGACCACTTTTACAATATTGGAGGTAGTTATTCAAAAGGACGTGCTCGTTTCGGACTTAACTATGGTCGCCAAAGAGGTGGTTTAATTTGTGTAGGAGGTGTTTGTCGCGAAGTTCCTGAAAGTTCAGGAGTAACAGCAAACCTTGTTGTTACATTCTAAACTACTTATTTATAAGTATATACAGGTCGTTCAAATTGTTTTGAACGACCTTTTTTTTTGGAATAAACTGAGGTTAGGACTTTCTATTTAACTATAAGTATTTAGTAACAATGAATTATTTTCCAGGTCTCATATATTGAGAAGTATTACTTGACTTTTTTAAAAAGCAAGGAAATGATGTTTAAGCATTTACCTTAATTGAAACACTTATTAAGTAATTAAATTAAGTTGAATTTCGAGATACATACGAAGCCTTAACAAAATTCAACAACGAGATGTTACTAAATGAAGCCAAGCTGAAACCAGTAAATCATTCAAACTTACACGTTTAACTTCATGAAATAGAAATCATTATTTGAAGAGAAACTTATTTAAGAGGTATGTAAAAACAAAAAAGACTATTCCGATTAAGAATAGTCTTTTAAGAAAACTATAAAAATAAACCTTACTGCTTTAGTATTTTAGTAGTTTGTACAGAACCAGCCTTGTTGGTTATTTGTAAAACATAAGCCTGTGAAGCTAAGTTTGAAACATTGATAGTATGACGTCCAGTATCAAAAGATGCTTGTTTCACAACTTTCCCCAAAACATTATACATAGTTAATTGAACAGGCTCAGCAATTTCCATAACAATTTCATTAGAAACTATTGTAGACTGAACAGCAAATTTAACTTTTCTTAATTCGTTAACTCCTAATGTCGGGTTGTAACGGTATGAAAAAATTAAAGGTTCATTAATTTCGTTTGTTCCTGCAGCATCAGAATATTGACGGAATGCAAATTTAAATTCAACATTGTCTGTTCCATTACCCGCATCGTTATTCCATAGATGGTTTCCTATACCTGTAGTTTCACCAACCGCGATAGCAAGTGCAGGGTCTACTGCAGGAGGAACAATCTCTCCTATTTCTAAATCGTTATAACATAATCCGTAACACAATTGATAAAATGTACCAGTTACAGAATTTTGTTTTTCAATAACTTCTATACGAGTATATATTTCTTCTGAAGTATTATCATTGGTTACAAAAAACTCATATTCGGAATCTACGTAATCAATAGAACCAAATTCAATAACATCTCCATTATTCAATTCATTCCCAGCTCTGTCTTTTACAGTAAACTGTGCATTAGCTACAGTGAAACATCCTATGGTCGCTAATAAAAGTAATTTGATTTTCATTAATTTAAAATTTTAAGGTTAAAAGGAATTATAATCTAACAAAAGTAACGATTTTAATTATATATAAAGTCCTGAATATTAAAAACATTTGAATTTTTAACACTTGTTAAAACCACCTTAAACACTAAAAATCAACCACTTACATAAGAATAAACATTTTATTTGTTTATTTATTAAAATTGTTTAAATATGTAAAAATTTTAATCTTTTATTAACATTGTTTCAATGAAAATGGTAAATTTGTAGGTATTAAATCTTTTAAAACTCCTAAAAAACTAAAATCATGTTTAAAAAACTATCTCTTTCCTTAGTTTTTACAGTATTTGCATTTGGCTCGTACGCGCAAACTATTGTATCAACTTCCCCTCAAGACAAAAATGTTGTCTTGGAAGAATTCACAGGTATTTATTGTCCTTGGTGTCCAGACGGACATTCACGTGCTCAAGCTATTAAAGATGCTAATCCCGACAGAGTCTCGTTAATAAACATACACACTGGTGGTTTTGCGAATCCTTCAGGTAATGCCCCTGATTTCCGAACAAATTACGGTGCTGCCATTGCTGGCCAAACCGGTTTAGAGGGATATCCTTCTGGAACAGTTAACCGTCATGTATTTTCTGGAAGCAATACTATCCTTGATAGAGGTCAATGGGCAGGTAGAGCTAACCAAATTTTAGGAACTGCTTCAAATGTAAACATAGCAGCAGAAGCCAATATTGATGTACAAACTAATGAACTTACAGTTCACGTTGAAGCTTATTATACCAGTAGCAGTGTAGAATCTACAAACAAATTGAATGTTGCTGTATTACAAGATAATACAAAAGGACCTCAAAGTGGTGGTGGACAAGGTAACAATTACAACCATATGCATCGTTTGGTTGACCTAATTACCGGACAGTGGGGTGAAGACATTACGAATACTACAGCAGGAAGCTTTATTGATCGTACTTTTACCTACACTATCCCTGCAGACTATAGAGATGTTCCTACAAATCTTGCAGATATGAAAGTAGTTGTATTCATTACAGAAACTACTCAAGAAATACCTACTGGTGTTACAAGTTTACCTACATATACAGGTCTAACAAATAATAATGATGCTGCGATAGCAGAAATTCCTGAAATAGAACCTACTTGTGATACTGAATTATCAGCCAATGTAGTAATCAAAAATTTAGGCGCAGACCCAATTACTTCGCTACCTATTACATACACAATTAATGGTGAAGCGCACACATTTACATGGACTGGCAACTTATTATCGCTTAGATCGGAGACGGTTTCTTTACCAACAGTAAACTATACGTTAAATAGCACAAACACACTGGAGGTTACTATCCCTAACGACGACGATAACTCTAACAACTCACAATCTACCACTTTTGACCAAGCAGCTGAAGGTACTGGCACAGTTAACTTAGAAATTCGTACCGATGGATATGGATCTGAGTGCCGCTGGAACATTAAAGATAGCAATGGGAACATTATCGACAATGGTGGACCTTACCCTAACAACACTACAGTAAACCTTACATTTAATTTGGACGAAGACTGCTATCTATTTACTGGGATAGACACTTGGGGAGACGGTGGAACAAGATTCACTTTAACTGATAGTGAAGGAACCCAACTGTTTTACGCAGTAGGTAATTGGGGAGCTGAAACCACAGGACAGTTTGGTAGTAACGGTGTATTAGGTACTAACGATTTTAGCACTGAAAACATTGCTCTTTATCCTAACCCAGCAAGTACAGTTCTTAACCTTAAGAATGCTGAAAATGCAAATATCGACGTTTATGATATTTTAGGAAAATTGATTCTAACTCAAAATAACATTGATGTAGACGCTCAAATAAATGTTGCTAATCTACAAGCTGGAACCTATTTTATTAAAATCTCTAAAGATAACTCGGTTACAACTAAGAAGTTTTTAGTTACTAAATAGTTTTAGAAGTACATATTTTGAAAACCCCGATTCGTTCGGGGTTTTTTTATATCTTAACCCTACCTCAGGTATACTGTATGAATTTGCAATTTAAATCATTAAAAAAATGAAATATACTATCAAAGGAGAAAAAACAATATTTGATGACCACTATAAAATAACCGAGGGAAACATAACCCACGACACTTTCAAAGGAAGTGAAATAACAGTTAGACGTTTAGCATTTGAAAGAGGTGACTCTGTGGCAATACTTTTATATGAAAAGGAATCGCAAAGCTTACTCCTAACCAATCAATTTAGATATCCTACTTGCAAACACCACAACGGATGGCTGCTCGAAATTCCGGCTGGATCTCTAGAAAAAGATGAAAATCCTAAAGATTGTATTATCAGAGAAGTACTTGAAGAAATTGGATATAAAATTGAAAACCCAAAACTAATAAATACATTCTACACCTCACCCGGGGCTAGCACCGAACGCATATTTTTATATTTTGCAGAGGTTTCAGTTCAAGACAAAATTTCACAAGGAGGTGGAGTTGAAACAGAAAATGAGGATATTCAACTTGTCAAGTTACCCATAGCTGATATTCATTCGAAAATCACAGAATTTAAGGATGCAAAAACCATTCTTGCACTGCAATGGTTTCTTACAAATATTTAAACGTAATTTGGCTTTATAGGGCTACCAACTAATTTGAATTAATATTCAACCCAAAGCAACTTTGCTTATCCTTTATATTTAAGCGGTAAATACACCACACTTTTCGTTTCAAAGAACTCTTCTTCAAAGTAATTTTCTAAAGGATAAATTTCAGCATTTTTATACACTTTTAATTCCTCTGTTAAATCACCTCCTTTTAGATAAAGAATCCCATTTTTGCGATCGTGTAAACTCTTTTTGGCGATTTTTCCGTTTACCCAATGTACAAATGTTTCCATTTGAGCTACGGCACGACTTACAATAAAATCGTAATTTTCTGAAATAGTTTCAACTCTTGCATTTGTAGTCTTTACATTTTCTAATTGCAAACCTTCTACTACTTCATCTACTACTTTTATTTTTTTTCCGATGCTATCTACCAGGTGAAATTGAACTTCTGGATATAAAATAGCCAGAGGAATACCTGGAAAACCTCCTCCTGTACCAACATCTAAAATTTTAGATCCTGGTAAAAAAGTTTGAATTTTTGCAATTCCAAGTGAATGCAAAACATGTCTTAAGTATAGTTCGTCTATATCCTTTCGAGATACTACATTTATCTTTAAATTCCAGTCTTGGTAGAGATTTTGTAACTGACTAAACTGTTCCTTCTGAATATCAGTAAGTTGCGGGAAATATTTTAAAATTAGCTCCATATTTGTAAATAAGTCGCAAAAGTAGGTTATCTTAACTAAAATTGTGAATTTCGACAACTAGATTTCCATAAAAGATGTCTATTTTTGTTGAATCTACAAATTAAATTACCCTTGTTAACTATTACATGAATCAAAAAAACTTAAACTTTTCAAGAAAGGATAGCGCCAAATTCTTTAGAACACTAAATAAACGAGTAAACGATTATTTCAAAGAAAACGAAATTGATAAATCAGGAAACTGGAAACTTCACCTGAAAACAATTATTATGTTTTCACTTTATCTTACCCCTTATTTTTTATTACTTACACTAAACTTCCCTGGATGGGCTCAATTATTACTCACCATTATTATGGGAGTAGGAATGGCTGGCGTGGGAATGAACGTTATGCACGATGCTAATCACGGGTCTTATTCATCCAAAAAATGGATAAATAAGGTTATGGGCAGCAGTATGTATATTCTTGCAGGAAACGTCTATAACTGGCAAGTACAACACAACGTGCTTCACCATACTTACACAAACATTCACGGTCACGATGAAGATTTAGAAGCAGGACGTATTCTTAGATTTTCAGAACACTCTAAATGGAAACGTTTCCATAAATATCAACACTGGTATAGCGTATTACTTTATGGTTTACTAACCTTTAACTGGGTACTAACTACAGATTTTTTTCAAACTAAAAGGTATTTAGCTAGAAAACTATCCTACGGCAAATTCCCTAGTCCGGTAAAACAATGGAGTATTTTAGTAATCACTAAAATTATTTACGTATCCTTATGGATAATAATTCCAATTTTATTCTTCAACATTGTATGGTGGAAAATACTAATAGGCTTCTTTATAATGCACTACGTTGCTGGATTGATCTTAAGTATTGTTTTTCAACTTGCTCACGTGGTTGAGGACACCGAAGTCTTCCTTCCAGACGAAAGCGGTACTATGAAAAATACATGGGCTATTCACCAGTTATTTACTACAGTGAATTTCTCTACAAACAATCCTATTGTAAATTGGTATACTGGCGGATTAAACCACCAAGTAGAACATCATATTTTTCCAAACATCAGTCATATTCACTACAAGAAAATTTCTGAAATTGTAAAAAGCACCACAAAAGAATTCAATTTACCTTATAAAGAATATAAAACTACCAGAGAGGCAATAGCTGCCCATTTTAGACATTTAAGAGAAATGGGGCAAAAACCTGCTACTCTAACTGCTTAATAATTATGGACAAAAGACTTTCAAATCGCGTAAATGCGATGGCAACCTCAGCTACGTTAGCAATGGCAGCCAAAACTAGAGAACTTAAAGACCAAGGAGAAGACATTATTGGGTTAAGTCTTGGTGAGCCTGACTTTACAGTTCCAGATTACATCAAGGATGCTGCAATTCAAGCCATTAAAGACGATTATCATTCATATACTCCTGTAGATGGTTATGGTGAGCTTAAAAACGCTATAATTCACAAATTTAAACGAGATAATAATATTGAATATAAACCTTCTCAAATAGTAGTATCTACAGGTGCCAAGCAATCTTTAGCAAACTTAACTATGGTCCTTTTAAATGAAGGGGATGAAGTTTTACTTCCAGCACCCTATTGGGTGAGTTATGCAGACCAATGCAAAGTTGCTGGAGGAGTTCCAATAGAAATTCCAACTACAATAGAAACCGATTTTAAAGTTACAGCAGAAGCACTAGAAGCTGCTATTACTCCAAAGACTAAAATGATTATTTACAGTTCACCTTGCAACCCAAGTGGTTCGGTTTACAGTAAAGATGAACTCAGAAAATTAGCTGATGTGTTGGTGAAATACCCTCATGTAATAGTAATTAGCGATGAAATTTACGAGCACATTAATTTTAGTGGAGGTCATGCTTCTATGGCTGAATTTGAAGACATGTACGATCGTACCGTAGTTGTTAACGGGGTTTCAAAAGCCTTTTCCATGACGGGTTGGCGTATTGGTTATATAGGCGGGCCAGAGTGGATTGCTAGAGCTTGCAACAAAATGCAAGGTCAAGTTACTAGTGGAGCAAATGCTATTGCCCAGAGAGCCGCAATTACAGCCTTAGAGAATCCGCCTAGTAAAATTAAATTTATGGTGGATGCTTTTAAGAAAAGAAGAGAACTTATACTAGAATTACTCTCCGAAATTGATGGTTTTAAGATTAATAAACCAGAGGGTGCCTTTTATGTTTTTCCAGATATTTCTTATTTCTTTGGAAAAACACTTCGTGGAAAAAATATTAATTCCGCTTCAGATTTATCACTTTATTTATTAGAAGAAGCCAAGGTAGCCACTGTTACCGGCGAGGCTTTTGGAGACCCTAATTGTATTAGACTTTCTTATGCTGCTTCAGAAAGCGACATTAAAGAAGCCATTTTAAGAATCAAAGAGGCCCTTTCTTAATAATATTTTTCAAAGAGTAATATTTTAATAACAGGATTAGTTAAAAACAACTAATCCTGTTTTGTTTTTATAAATTCTCTGTAATTTAGGCACTTTAAAATCCAAAAAACTAACTTTAATGAAATCAAAATTTACATTATTTCTAATTCTTTTTGCTTTAGTGTTTGGCGCTCAAGCACAGGATAGAACCAAAGCCACCTATGTAGGTACAGTAGGAAATGTAGTGCACGTTCCTTCAATTGCCTCCCAAGCCGCACAGAACGAATTACCTCCTGCACGAGTTAAAAAATCTGTAATGCAAGATGGAAGAGCATCGCGAAACTTAATTGTACCTGGAAAAGACCCTCAAATTGAAGATGATTTCTTTGTAAGAAACCCTCATAAATTAACACAAGCCCTAAAGGGACGTACCCCTTCGCTAGTATTTGATGCTGCTTCATCAAACTCACAACCTACCGATCCTGCCGTTGGTGTTGGCCCTAACCACGTGTTTGTTGTTTTTAATACTGGTTTTAGAATATTCGATAAAAGTGGAAACCCTTTAACTGGACAATTAAGCCCTAATCCAACTATTTTTCCTAATGGTGGATGTTGCGACTTAACTGTTTCTTATGACAATGCAGCTGATAGATTTGTAATTACATTTCTTGGGAATGGTGCTCAAATAGCAGTATCGGATGGGCCAGACCCAGTAAATGACGGATGGTATGTTTATAATATTGCTCAAATTAACGACTATCAAAAACTTTCAATCTGGAGTGACGGATATTATATGACGGATAACACTAGTGCAACCAATAAGGTATATGCTATGGAGCGTTCAAAAATGCTTAATGGAGATGCCTCAGCTAAAATTATTGGATTTCCACTTCCTGGAATTGTAAGAAATGGCTTTTACAGTCCGCAAGCCTTAAATGTTACTAACAATAACCTTCCTGCTCCTGGGGCGGCTCCTATTGTTTATCTTCAAGACGATGCTTGGTCTGGTGTTTCACAAGATCATGTAAAATTATGGACTATTGATGTTGATTGGGCAACTCCTGCCAATTCCACAATTACATCGCCAATTGAACTAATCACGACTCCATTTATATCAGTTTTTGACGGCGGAAGTTTTTCTAATCTATCTCAACCTGGTGGTGGCGCTGCAATTGATGCACTTCAGGCAACTATTATGAATCAGGCCCAATTCAGGAAATTTAACACTCACAACTCTGCGGTATTTAATTTTGTTGTTGATACGGATGCAACTGGTGGTGAACTTGCGGGAATCCGTTGGTTCGAACTGCGTCAAGATGGCGATGGACAACCATGGAGTATTTACCAAGAGGGCACACATACTTCCCCTGATGGAAAACACGCTTGGCATGGAAGTATGATGATGGATTTACAAGGTAATATTGCTATGGGATATACTGCAATGGCTGGTCCGAATACGCCAGACCCTACTTCGAAAAGAGTAAGTTCATATTATACAGGGCGTTTTGCAAATGATCCGCTAAACACCATGACTATCAGTGAAGAATTAATTGCAGCTGGAAATCAAAATATTCCTGGATTGCGATATGGAGACTACAGTAAAATTGATATCGACCCTGTAAACGATAAGGAGTTTTGGTATATAAACGAATATATGAACAACGGTAGAAAAGACGTTGTAGGTGTTTTTCAAATTGCTCCTAACTTCAATAAAGATGTTGGGGTAGTAAGCATAGACAGTCCTGAATCTGGAACACTTTCAAATAGTGAAACTGTTAAGATTACTATTTTCAACTATGGAGAAGACAGCGCTTCCAACTTCCCAGTAACTTTTCAGGTTGACGGTGGCACGGTAGTTACTGAAACATTTTCAGAAACAATTCCTTCTGCAACAACAGCTGAATACACGTTTACAGCGACTGCAAATTTAGGAACAGTTGGCACAACCTACTCTATTACAGCTGCAACAAATATGGCTGGTGATGAAAATACAGACAACGATTCGCTTACAAAATCTGTCACCTTCTTAGAGCCGAATGACATTGGGGTGAGTGACATCTCCTCGCCTACCTCTGGTACACAACTAAGTGACTCAGAAGAAATAACTGTTACAATTACAAATTTTGGAGGTGAAACACAATCAAATTTTGATGTTTCATTTAATCTAGAAGGATCAATTGTTACTGAAACTGTTGCAGGACCGTTAGAAGGGAATTCAGAGATCACATATACCTTTACCCAAACAGGCGATTTTTCATCTTTTGGAAGTTACGATTTAAGCGCATACACATCGCTACCTAATGATAGTGATACTTCTAATGATGCGATAGCCGTAGTAATTACTAATCAGAATTGTACTCCAACAATGAACTGTAATTCAGGAGATGGTTTACGATTGTTTAATTTAACTACCATTGACAACCCATCAGAATGTGAAGGATATGCTGACTTTACCGATCAAATTGCGGTTATGGATCCGGATACTACTTACGACCTTACCTTAAAAACCAACTATGGTAATCAGTATGTTCGTGTATGGGTTGATTTTAACGACGATTTTGTGTTTTCACAAGATGAAATTGTTGTAAATAATGTAATTATTGGCCAAGGCCAAACAACGGGTACTTTTACATTAACAACTCCATTTGTAGTTCCTGCAGATGCTGCTATAGGACAACATTTAATGCGTGCTAAAACGAACTGGAATGCTCCTGTTCCTAATGATGCCTGTGAAGAAACAACCTTTGGAGAAACAGAAGATTACAGCGTTCAAATAGGAGAATTAGGAGTTGGAGATTCAATATTTAATGAGAGCGGACTTACTGTTTTATCTTTAGATAACAATGTGTTCGATATTAAAGTGGAAACTCAAGATTACTCAAAAGATCTTCAATTGTCTGTTTATAATATTTTAGGGCAAAGACTACTATTTAGAAAACTTGAAAATGAAGGAGGGACCTATAGTTATACACTAGATATGGGTTATGTAGCAAAAGGAGTTTACCTAATCCGTGTTGGTAATCGAGATACCGGAAGAGTACAACGTATAATTGTGAAATAATTATTTTTTACAATTAACATTAAAGCCCAAAGCATAAAATTTGCTTTGGGTTTTTTTATGAAATGTATTGCTGTATTTTTACCAAAAATCGATAAATGGCCAAAATTTTATTATTAGGAAGCGGAGAATTAGGCAAAGAATTCACCATTGCCGCCAAGAGAATCGGACAAACAGTTATAGCTGTTGATAGTTATAAAGATGCACCTGCAGCCCAACTCGCAGATTTTGCCGAAGTTATAAATATGCTAGACGGTAAGGCCCTTGATGCTTTAGTTGAAAAATACAAACCAGATTATATAGTTCCTGAAATTGAAGCCATCCGTACGGAGCGTTTTTATGAATATGAAAAGCAAGGTTATACAGTTATTCCTTCAGCGAAGGCAGCTAATTTCACTATGAATCGCAAAGCCATTCGTGATTTAGCTGCAAAAGAATTAGGATTAAAAACCGCAGCTTATCGATACGCAACCTCAGCCGAAAGTCTTAAAAAAGCAGTTTCGGAAATTGGGATGCCATGCGTGGTAAAACCATTAATGTCTTCTAGCGGAAAAGGTCAAAGCACCATTAAAACCGAAGCAGATATTGAAAACGCTTGGACCTTTTCACAAGAGGGTTCACGTGGTGATGTGGCTGAAGTTATAGTTGAAGCTTTTATAGATTTTAATTATGAAATTACATTACTTACCGTAACACAACGCAACGGAGAAACACTTTTCTGCCCACCCATAGGCCACCGACAAGAACGTGGCGATTATATGGAAAGTTGGCAACCCGCCCCAATGAAAAGTGATGTTTTAAAGGAAGCACAACAAATGGCTGAAAAAGTTACTACTGCCCTAACCGGTTGTGGCATTTGGGGAGTAGAATTCTTTGTGGCTGATGACGGCGTTTATTTTTCTGAACTTTCTCCAAGACCACACGATACCGGCATGGTAACCCTTGCAAAAACACAAAATTTCAACGAATTTGAATTACACTTAAGAGCCGTACTTGGACTTCCAATTCCAGAAATAACTCAAGAACGCATTGGCTGTAGTGCAGTAGTTTTAGCTTCAGAAAATTCAGATAATCCAATTTACAGCGGACTTGAAAAAGTAGCTGCATCACCTAAAACAGATTTTAGAATTTTTGGAAAACCAACTTCCCGCCCGTATCGAAGAATGGGCGTTGTTTTAACCTACGAAAAGGTAGACGGAAACATATCAGAAGTAACTGAAAAAGCTAAAAATTTGGCAAAACAAGTAAAAGTGAAATAAAAATAAACCTAAAGCTTCCATAGTAAATTCCAAAATCAACTATCGATTAAAGCTTCATTTTTTATAAAAACTGAAGAGGAGAGTTAGACCTACAAGGTTATAAAAACCCTCAGAATAATGAAGTGGGTATAATTAATTATTATCCTCAAATCCTGAATCCTGGATTTGGAATTTGGAATTTCAAATTCCAATTATCGATTTCTCCAGAAAAATGGAGTTAATAAGATAAGTACTGTAAACAGCTCCAATCTTCCTATTAACATCAAGAAGCTAGACCACCATTTTGCAGCATCGGGCAAATGCCCATAGTTGTCAACTGGACCTAGACTACCAAGTGCGGGTCCTATATTTCCAAGTGTTGAAGCAGCTGCACCTATGGCTGTTTTAAAATCTAAGCCCACCCATGAGAAGACTAATGTTCCAACTATAAATGAAAGCATATAGAGTATAAAAAAACCCAATATATTAAATACAATAGGTTGCTGTACAGCTTTTTGGTTGTATCTCACAGGCAAAATTGCATGTGGATGAAGTGTTCTTTTAAATTCTAACACACCGTTTTTTATCATTATTAGATGGCGCATAATTTTTATTCCTCCTGAAGTAGAACCTGCACATCCTCCTAAAAACATCATTCCAAAGAAAAATATAGTTAAAAATGGTGTCCATGCGGTGTAGTCTGCACTTATAAAGCCTGTAGTTGTTATTACCGTAAGCACCTGGAACAATGCGTGGCGAACTGCGCTTTCAAATGGTCCCCAAACCATTGGATGAACAACACTAGAAAGTGACATATCTGCTTCAAAATAAATCAATAAAGCTGCTAGTAACGTAAACCCTAATACAATCGCGGCGTACATTTTAAACTCTTCATCTTGAAATATTTTCTGAAACTTTCTCTTGAAAGCAAAATAGCTTAGAACGAAGTTACTACCGGCCAAGAACATAAAAAATATAATAATGTATTGCACCAAAGGGTTGTCGTTCCAGTAAGCAACACTATTGTTTTTGGTAGAAAACCCACCCGTACTCAATGTCGATAACGAATGGTTTATAGCATCGAAAAAACTCATCCCAGCCAACTTAAGAAGAATTGTTTCTGCTATGGTATATCCCACATAAATAAGCCAAAGTCGTTTTGCAGTATCGGTAATTCGAGGGTGAAGTTTATCACCTCCAGGTCCCGGAGCTTCAGCCGCAAAAAGCTGCATCCCCCCTATTCCTAATAAAGGGAGAATAGCTATTGCCAAAACGATTATTCCCATACCTCCTATCCAATGTGTAATACTTCGCCAAAAAAGCACACCCTTAGGTACCGCTTCAATATCAGATAAAATAGATGCTCCCGTAGTTGTAAAACCACTCATAGTTTCAAAAAAAGCATCGGTAAAATTTGGGATTGCTGCCGTAAAAAGATAAGGTAGTGTTCCTATAAGCGCCATAAAAACCCAACCAAAGGTTACAATAATATACCCTTCTCGCTTTTGAATTTCTTTTCTATGATTTTTAGTTAAAACCATAACCACCCCTCCAAGCCCAAGCGCTACAGACCCAGAATAAATCATTTGGGCTAAAACACCATCACTATAATACCAACTAACTATTGCAGATAGAAGCATAAATCCGCCATTCACGACGAACAACAGACCCATTAAATGCGCTATAATCTTAAAGTTTAGCTTGGTGAGGGAGTTCATTACACAAATAGTTTTTCAACCTTACTTATAGATTGTGGAAGACAACATACTACCACTCTGTCTCCTTGTTTAATTTGGAAATCTCCTAAGGCAATAATCCCTACTCCGTCTCTAACTACACCCCCAATAATTGCAGAATCAGGAAAATGAAGATCTTTTATTTTTTTGTTACATACTTTAGAATGCGACGACACCATAAACTCTAACAACTCTGCATTCATATTATTCAACTTAGTCATAGCCACAACTTCTCCTTTTCTTACATAACGGAAAATATTATTGGCAGCCAATAGCTTCTTGTTAATAAGGGTATCTATTCCTATGGAATGCGATAATTGAAAATAGTCCATGTTTTCTACAAGCGCTATCGTTTTCTTAACTCCTTTCGATTTCGCTACTAAACAAGACATAATATTGGTTTCACTGTTCCCTGTTACAGCAATGAAAGCATCCATGTCTTCAAGAGATTCTTCTAAAAGCAAATCTACATTTCTACCATCTCCATTTATAACCAAACAACTAGGTATTTCATCTGCAATTTCGAAAGCTTTCTCTCTACTGCTTTCAATTAATTTCACTTTAAACTTTGCCTTGCATAAATCTTTGGCTGTTTTGTAACCAATTTTACTACCACCAAGAATCATCACATTTTTAATGTCTTGTTTACTCTTACCAGAAAGTTTAAAGATTTGTTCATTTCCTTTTTTTACAGTGGTGAAATAAACTTGATCACCTTGTTTAAACTGAGTATCACCCCTAGGTATAATTGTATATTGTGTCCCAAATCGTTGAAGCGCAATAGGCACATATTTTAAATCTGGATAAATTTTAGCGACTTCTTTAACTGTTTTCCCAACGAATGCAGAAGCTCCTGATAGGCTTAAACCAATCATGGTTAGTTCGCCTTCTTCAAATTCGTAACTTTCATTAAATGCACTTTGATTTAAAAGAAGTTCAATTTCATCGGAAGCTAGCGATTCTGGAGAAATAAGCTCATCAATTCCAAACTTAGAAAAACCTACGTCGTCCTTTTTCTCAATAAATTCGGTGTTAGAAATACGGGCAATAGTTCGTTTGGCACCTAATTCTTTAGCTAAAACACAAAGTGTAATATTGGTAGTTTCACTTGAAGTAACCCCAATAACTAAATCTGTTTCGGCTACTCTACTATCTTGTAATACTGATATTGAGGTTGCGTCTCCTCTTACTACACGTATATCCAAATGTGTATCAGCATTTGCTAATGATTCGCGATCGGTATCTATTAAGGTTATATCTTGCGATTCAAACGAAAGAAGTTTAGCAAGATGAAACCCTACCTCTCCCGCACCAGCGATAATAATTTTCATGAAAATTTTGTTTTAGCGAATGAAATAAGTGGATGCAAAGATATGTATTTATGATATTGATATTGAATATTAGCGCATTAAAGTATATATTTTTACTTCCTGAAACTTTAACAAAGGTAGTATCATCTGTCCAAAAAATATGTAGTTTTGTAGGCGTACAATTATGAAGAAAAAAATAACTCCCTACAAAGATTCGCAAGACGGTAAAAAGAAACAAGTTGAACAGATGTTCGACAACATTTCTGAGAATTATGACGGTTTAAACCGTGTAATTTCACTTGGCTCTGATATTAAGTGGCGAAAAAAGGTTATTAAAATGGTTGGTGACACAAAGCCAAACTCCATTTTAGATATTGCTACTGGAACAGGAGATCTTGCAATTCAGTTTGCTGAAAGCACAAATGCTGAAAAAATTGTCGGTTTAGACCTTTCAGAAGGAATGCTTTCAATTGCAAAGAAAAAAGTTTCTGGAAAACCAATTTCTCAAAAAATTGAATTTATTCAAGGTGATTCTGAAGCGCTACCTTTTGAAGACAACACCTTTGACGCAATTACAGTTTCTTTTGGTATTAGAAATTTTGAAAATCTTGAAGTAGGGCTTTCAGAAATACTTCGTGTGCTAAAAAGCAATGGTATTTTTGTAGTTTTAGAAACTTCTGTACCCTCAAAATTCCCTTTTAAACAAGGTTACAACTTATATTCTAAAAACATTTTACCGCTTATCGGAAAGGTGTTTTCTAAAGATAAAGTTGCCTATAAATATTTAAGTGAAAGCGCTTCCACATTTCCACATGGTGAAAAGCTCAACAATATTTTAGGAGAAATCGGGTTTAAGAATGTGGAAAACCATCCCCAAACTTTTGGTGTAGCTACCATTTATAAAGCAACAAAATAAGTATGAAAAAAATATTTTTTGTAATTGCCATTTTATTTTGTGTAACCAGCAGCTCTGCACAAGGAGGCCTTTTTAGTAAGGAACGCTTAGAAAATTTACAAAATTTTGATAAAAGATTTCTTACTTACGGTTATTTTTTAGGCTTTAATAGCTACGACTTTAAATTTGATTATAAACAACATCTTGGCAACGACACAGATGTATTGGTACAACGCTCCGCAGGTTTTAATGTTGGTCTTGTAGGGGATATGAAAATTATTGAAAATATTCACCTGCGTTTAGAACCTGGATTATATTTTACACAACGCGATTTAGAGTTTCGAAGTATAACAGGGGCTCAAGACTCTCTGCGTGAAGTTAAATCTACTTATATACACGTGCCGCTTTTAGTAAAGTTTTCTACCAATAAATTAAATAATTTTAGACCTTTTGTGGTTGGTGGAGTTTCGGCTTCCTTAAACCTTTCTAGCAATCAGGACAATCCCGAAGATAATGAACAAGGGAAATTCAGAATGATGAAAGGAACTTATTATTATGAGTTAGGCTTTGGTATAGACTTCTATTTGTATTACTTTAAATTCACGCCTTCAATTCGAGGAGTATTTGCGTTAAATGATGAATTAGTAAGAGATGACGACCCAAATAGCCCATGGACTGGAAATATTGATAAATTATCCTCAAGGGCAATATTTATTAACTTTACTTTTCAGTAGCGCTTCTAAATTCACTTAAAAAAATAGCCGTCGCTGTGGCAACATTTAAGCTTTCCGCTCTTTGGGTTTCTCCAAAACGTGGAATAGTTAACTTTTGATTCAGCATATTCATTATCTCTTCTGATATTCCATTTGCTTCATTACCCATTACAATCACAGCATCTTTGGGCAACTTTTCAGAATAAATATTGTTTCCATCCATACAAGCACCGTAAGTTTTCTGTGTTGTATTATTCAAGAATTCTGGAAGTGATGTATAATGCACAGCTACCCTAGCCAAGGACCCCATTGTAGCTTGTACTACTTTAGGATTATAACAATCTACAGTATCTTTAGAACACACCAATTGTTGAACCCCAAACCAATCGCACAAACGTATAATTGTCCCAAGATTCCCAGGGTCACG
Organism: Aequorivita sinensis; assembly: GCF_006346335.1. Lineage (GTDB taxonomy): Bacteria > Bacteroidota > Bacteroidia > Flavobacteriales > Flavobacteriaceae > Aequorivita > Aequorivita sinensis. The sequence continues at coordinate 48,975 of NZ_VDMC01000007.1, read as the reverse complement.
AACAGCGTCTAAGACTACCGTTAATCCTGTATTTTTGATAGATTCATTTTTTGGAATTTTAAAAACTGCAACAGAAGTATTCGCTGTTTTTAAAAAACTTAATTTCTTCAGCGCTTTTTCATCTACAAGCAAGTGATTTTTGTCAACAATTTCTGATTGGTCTACGGTAAATAACCATTGAAGCTCTACGCCTTCATTAATTAATTCTGCAATAACTTTAGGCCCTTCTGCCACAAAAAAATTAGTTTGATCTCTATACTTTTTCTGTTGAAGACTTGTTATTAATTTTGTTTGACTTTTGCTAACCAAAATATAGTATTTTTGAAGTTGACTAAACGAGCACTTTTGACGCACTATCTTGCAAAAATATCATTATTTATAGTATTTATAAGCTTATTATATTCTTGTAATGCTGTAAAACAAGTACCAGATGGAGAATTTCTACTAACAGAGAACACTATATTGGTAGATAGCACTAAAATTAAAGACGCTGGGGTTTATAGCCAATTAGCGCAAAAGCCCAATCCTACCATTCCCTTAATAGGTGTTCCTTTAGGTTTACACATCTACAACTTAGCAGATCCACAGCCAGATTCTACATATTTAAAGTGGCTTCATAAAAATCCAAAAAGAGAAGAAAGGCTTATCCGATTTTTATCAAAAAAACAAGTTGACCAGATAGACAGTAGCTATGTTAGCTTCAACAAATGGCTTCAGAAATTAGGCGATGCACCAGTAATTATTAGAGAAAATAAAACTGAAAAATCTTTAGAGCGATTAGAACGATGGTATGCAAGTCTTGGTTACTTCAACAATGAGGTAAATTTTAAAATCGAGCCTGACAAAAAAAGAGCAAAAAGAGCTTCATTAGTTTTCAATATTAATAGACAGAAACCCTATATTATTGGAGACACAATTATTGAAAAAATAAGTTCTCCAGTAGTAGATTCCCTTTTTCAAAGGACAAAAAATAATTCATTTATTAAGGCAGGAAGACAATACTCTGCTGCCGATTTTGTGAATGAAAGAGATAGACTTACAGTGCTTCTAAGGAACTCTGGTCTTTATCATTTTGAACAAGATTACGTAAGGTTTGAAGCCGACACTGTAAATACAGATCACAAAGCTAACATCACTTATTTAATTGCCGATAGAAAAATAACCGATGCCGATAGTTCCAGAACGGTTCCATTTAAAGTTCATAAAATTAATGAAGTTCACATTGTTACAGACTACAGTTATGCCAATCGGAACAAAATCTATAGTGATTCTATAAGTTATAATGGATATAAGCTATACAGTTATGGTAAAATGCGTTACAGACCGAAAGCAATCACAGATGCTGTTTCTATTACACCAGGTAAGATATTTAAAGATATAGACAGGTCGCTTACCTACAATCAGCTTAGCGATTTAAAGGTTTTCAAATACCCCAACATAAACTATACCCCTGTTCCGAATGACACTACAGGCACCTTGCTAAACACCTCTATTTTGTTAAGCCCTCGTGACAATAAAACCTTGGGAGTAGATTTTGATGCCTTTTTATCTACTATTCAACAATACGGGATTGGATTTAGTGGAAATATGACATTTAGAAATATTTTTAGAGGAGCAGAAATACTTCAAATTTCAGGTAAAGGAAGTTTAGGATCTTCGAAAGATGCTGCGGATAATTCAAGTAGCTTTTTTAATATTTCAGAATTTGGTGGGGATGCAAAACTGACTTTCCCGCGTATTATTTTACCATTTAACACCCAAAAGCTAATTCCAAAATATATGCTTCCAACTACAACTTTAAGTTTTGGTGCAAGTGCACAAAACAATATTGGTTTGGATCGACAGTCTTTTAACAGCTTTTACAATTACAGTTGGAAGCCTTCAAAAATCCTCAACTATCAAGTTGACGTACTTAATGTTCAATATGTGAAAAACCTCAATATTGGAAATTACTTCAATGTATACAAAAACAGTTTTGAACAACTCAATGACATAGCACAACAAACAGAATTTGCTTACCCAGGAATTATCAACCCCGAATATTATTCAATCAACAACAATAACGAACTAATACTTGAAATTCCAAGTGGTGCAAATGGCTTTATTAGAGATGTATTAAATGGAGACATCACTCCTGTTTCAGACCAAGGAGAAGCATATCAGTTAGTTGATAATATTGATGAAAGAAAAGCAAGGCTTACCGAGAACAACTTGATTTTCGCTTCCAATATTACCCGTACAAGAGACACACGTGAAAACATTCAAGACAATAGTTTTTCACGTACAAGATTTAAACTTGAAAGTGCTGGGAATATTCTTTCTAGTGTTGCGAGCTTAATTGGCGCAAAAAAGAACGATCGAGGAAACTACGAAGTCCTTAACGTGCAATATTCTCAATACATTAAAGGTGAAGCTGAGTATATTAAACACTGGGAGCTAGACGACAATAATATTCTAGCTGTAAGAGCATTTGGCGGAATTGCTATTCCGTATGGTAATAGTAATAGTATTCCATTTACGCGAAGCTATTTTGCAGGTGGTGCAAATGACAATCGCGGATGGCGAGCATATGACTTAGGTCCGGGAAGCAGCGGCAGTAAAGATGAGTTTAACGAGGCTAACTTTAAAATAGCTTTAAACGCTGAATATAGGTTTACAATTATCGGTGCCGTAAAAGGCGCATTATTTGTGGATTCTGGAAATATTTGGAATGTTTACGACAACATACAAGATGAAGAAGCAAAATTTAACGGGTTTAAAGATTTAAAAGAGCTTGCTGTTGCTTCAGGAATAGGGCTTAGATACGATTTTGGATTCTTCGTTATCAGATTGGATGTAGGCTTTAAAACCCATAACCCTGCACGTCCTGTAGGCGAGCGTTGGTTTAAAGATTACAACTTCTCAAAAGCTGTTTACAACATAGGTATTAACTACCCCTTCTAAACCATATAAATTTGTTATTTTTGTCTGCTAATTGAGTTATCAGTTTATAGTTTCAAATAGAAGAATTTTCGATTAACATATTATCTCAAAAATTATGAGTCACGGAATTAAGCCAGGTGTTGCCACCGGAAAAGAAGTTCAAAAAATACATAAATACGCAAAAGAAAAAGGTTTTGCTATGCCTGCGGTAAACGTTGTAGGTTCAGATAGCGTTAATGCTGTAATGGAAACCGCTGCTGGATTAAATTCTCCTGTAATTATTCAATTTTCAAACGGGGGAGCTCAATTCAATGCAGGAAAAGGGCTTTCTAATGAAAATGAAAAAGCAGCAATTGCTGGTGCTATAGCTGGAGCAAAACACGTTCACGAACTTGCAGAGCTTTATGGCGCAACAGTGATTCTTCATACAGACCACTGTGCTAAAAAATTACTTCCATGGATAGATGGACTACTAGATGCTGGTGAAAAGTTTTACAAAGAAACTGGTAAACCACTATACAGCTCACATATGATCGATCTTTCTGAAGAACCTATCGAGGAGAACATCGAGATTTGTAAGCGCTATTTAGAGCGTATGAGCAAAATAGGAATGACCTTAGAAATTGAATTAGGTATTACAGGTGGTGAAGAAGATGGGGTAGATAATACAGATGTAGATTCTTCAAAACTTTACACACAACCAGACGAAGTAGCATATGCTTACGAAGAGCTTTCAAAAATAAGCGATCAATTCACAATTGCTGCAGCTTTTGGTAATGTTCACGGTGTATACAAGCCAGGAAATGTTAAGCTAACACCTATCATCCTGAAAAATTCTCAAGAGTACGTTCAGAAAAAATTCAATACAGGTTACAACCCTATCGATTTTGTTTTTCATGGCGGAAGTGGATCTTCATTAGAAGAAATTCGCGAAGCAATAAGCTATGGAGTTGTAAAAATGAATATCGATACTGATATGCAATTCGCATTTACTGAAGGTGTGAGAGAGTATTTTGTAAAAAACCTAGATTATTTAAAAACACAAATAGGAAACCCAGAAGGTGATGACCTTCCAAATAAGAAATATTACGATCCAAGAAAATGGCTTCGCGAAGGCGAATTAACATTTAAGAAAAGATTAGAACAAGCTTTTGAAGATTTAAATAACGTAAACACGTTATAATATAATTCTCGTAATAATAGATTACAATATGCACTAAGCCATATTATCCAAATCTATTATTACTGAATTTAAAATCAACATAGTGAAACTTCAACCAATAACAACAGATGAAAATGCCTTGGTTTAAAAGAACGAAAAAAGGGATACAAACCCCAACTGAAGAGAAAAAAGACGTCCCTAAAGGGCTGTGGTACAAATCGCCTACAGGTAAAATTGTGGATAGCGAAGAGCTTGAAAGAAACTTTTATGTAAGTCCTGAAGACGGTTACCACGTACGAATAGGAAGTAAAGAGTATTTTCAAATTTTATTTGACGATAATAAGTTTAAAGAATTAGACAAAAACCTTACTTCTAAAGACCCTCTTAAGTTTGAGGATAAAAAGAAATACACAGACAGGCTAAAAGAAGCAGAAGAAAAAACAGGATTAAAAGATGCTGTTCGTTGCGCTGTTGGGAAATCGATGGGCGAAGATTTAGTTGTTGCTTGTATGGATTTTAGCTTTATTGGAGGCTCTATGGGTAGCGTTGTTGGTGAAAAAATTGCACGTGCTGCAGATTATTCTCTAAAGAAAAAAATACCACTAATGATTATTTCAAAAAGTGGTGGAGCTAGAATGATGGAAGCTGCGCTTTCGTTGATGCAACTTGCTAAAACAAGTGTAAAGCTTGCACAATTAAGTGATGCTGGTATTCCTTACATTTCTTTAGCTACAGACCCAACTACAGGAGGAACAACAGCTTCTTTTGCAATGTTGGGTGACATCAACATTAGTGAACCAGGTGCATTAATTGGTTTTGCTGGACCACGTGTTGTGAGAGATACTACAGGTAAAGAACTACCTGAAGGGTTCCAAACATCTGAATTTGTATTAGAGCACGGGTTTTTAGATTTTATCACACATCGTAAAGATTTAAAGCGAAAAGTTAACCTTTACCTAGACTTGGTTTCAAACAGACCAGTACGTAAAGAAACTGCATAAGTTTTAATAAGTAGTTATTATTCTAAAAAATAATATAGTAACTCAATAAGTTTTACTATTTTTGCAGCCTTGATTATCAAAATGGTAGTCAATACATAAAAATCATTTTAACAATATTGGCATGTATTTATCACAAGAAGCTAAAGAAAAAATTTTTGAAAAACACGGTAAATCAAAGAAAGATACTGGTTCTGCAGAGGGACAGATCGCTTTGTTTACTTACCGTATCGAGCATTTAACAAAACACCTTAAAAACAACCAAAAGGACTTCAACACTGAGCGTTCATTGGTAATGTTAGTAGGAAAAAGAAGATCTCTTTTAGATTATTTAATGAAAAAAGACATTCTTCGTTACCGTGCTATTATTAAAGAATTAGGATTACGTAAGTAATTATAAGAGGGGCGTTTTACGCCCCTTTATTTTTTATTCCAAATTTGATTTGGGGTTTTATTAGAGAAATCGATAATTTATAAAGAAGGCTACCCCCTTAGTTTTTCATTGGTCAAACCACAACAACACAACAACACTTAGCTTGAAAAACAAGCTCAGACCAAAAATTAACTGCACATATCTTTATGTGCAAAAATGAAAAACAAATGATACCTAAAGTATTTAAAGAGGTCATTGACCTTGGTGATGGAAGACAAATCACCCTTGAAACTGGAAAGTTAGCTAAACAAGCTCACGGTTCTGTAGTTGTACAATCTGGAAAATGTATGTTATTATGTACAGTAGTTTCTAACTACGACTACAAAGACTTAGATTTCCTACCACTTACAGTAGATTACCGCGAAAAGTATGCTGCTTCTGGTCGTTACCCAGGAGGTTTCTTTAAAAGAGAAGCAAGACCAAGTGATGGAGAAGTGTTAACAATGCGTCTAGTAGACCGAGTTTTACGTCCACTTTTCCCAAAAGATTACCACGCTGAAACACAAGTAATGATTCAGTTAATGAGTCACGACGACGATGTTATGCCAGATGCAATGGCAGGATTAGCAGCTTCTGCTGCAATTCAGCTATCTGATTTTCCTTTCGAATGCCCTATTTCAGAAGCACGTGTAGGAAGAATCAACGGTGAATTTATCATCAACCCAACAAGAGCACAATTACTAGAGTCTGACATCGATATGATGATTGGAGCTTCTGCTGATAGTGTAATGATGGTTGAAGGTGAAATGGACGAGATTTCTGAAGAAGAAATGACTGAAGCAATTAAGTTTGCACACGAACACATTAAAGTTCAATGTGCTGCACAAGTGAGACTTGCTGAAGCTTTTGGAAAGAAGGAAACACGTGAATACCCTGCAGAAAGAGAAGACGCAGACCTTGAAAAGAAGGTTTACGATATGGCATACGATAAAGTTTATGCTATTGCACAAGCTGGTTCTGCTAAACACGAAAGAACAACTGCTTTTGCTGAAATAAAAGAATCTATTAAAGCTACTTTTACTGAAGAAGAGTTAGAAGACTTTGGAGATCTTGTTTCAAGATATTATTATAAAGCTGAAAAAGCTGCAGTTAGAGATTTAACACTAAACGAAGGTTTACGTTTAGATGGGCGTAAAACAAACGAAATTCGCCCTATTTGGTGTGAAGTTGATTACCTGCCATCTGTACACGGTTCTTCTATTTTTACTCGTGGAGAAACTCAAGCACTGGCAACAGTGACTTTAGGAACTTCAAGAGAAGCAAACCAAATAGACATGCCTTCATTTGAAGGTGAAGAAAAATTCTACCTACATTACAACTTCCCTCCTTTTAGTACTGGAGAAGCTAGACCAATTCGTGGTACATCTCGTCGTGAGATTGGACATGGTAACCTAGCGCAACGTGCACTTAAAGGAATGGTGCCTAGCGATTGTCCTTACACTGTACGTGTAGTTTCAGAAGTATTAGAATCTAATGGTTCGTCTTCTATGGCAACTGTTTGTGCTGGAACAATGGCAATGATGGATGCAGGAATCCAAATGATAAAACCAGTATCTGGTATTGCAATGGGATTAATCTCTGATGGTGATAGTGGTAAATACGCTGTACTTTCTGATATTCTAGGCGATGAAGATCACTTAGGTGATATGGACTTTAAAGTTACTGGAACGGCAGACGGTATTACTGCTTGCCAAATGGACATTAAAGTAAAAGGGCTAAGCTATGAGATTCTTGTAAATGCTTTAAAACAAGCAAGAGAAGGAAGACTTCATATTCTTGAAAAATTGACTGAGACTATTGCAGAGCCACGTGAAGATGTTAAGTCTTACGCTCCTAAAATGGTAACTGTTAGAATTCCTAATGAGTACATTGGTGCTTTAATTGGACCTGGAGGAAAAGTTATTCAAGAACTTCAAAAAGAAACAGGTTGTACAATTGTTATTAATGAAGATCCAGAAACTGAAGAAGGAATTGTAGAAATTCTAGGAACAGGTCAGGAAGGTATTGATGCTGTTTTAGCTAAAATAAAGTCTATAACATTTAAACCTGAAATGAATAGTGTTTACGAAGTTAAAGTAATTAAAATGCTTGACTTTGGTGCTGTTGTAGAATATTTAGAAGCTCCAGGAAATGAATCTTTATTACACGTTAGTGAACTAGCTTGGGAACGCACAGAAAACGTATCCGATGTTGTAAACATGGGAGATGTATTTGATGTAAAATACTTAGGTTTCGACCCAAGAACTAAAAAAGACAAAATTTCTAGAAAAGCTTTATTACCAAAACCAGAAGGCTACAAAGAGCGTGCTCCACGTGAAGACAGCCGAAATGGTGGACGTGACAATCGCGGACGCGATAACCGCGGACGTGATAATCGCGATAACCGTGATAGAGATAGAAAGAGAGATTAAATTTTAGTTGTGAGATTATTTTAACTCATAACCATAAACTTAAAAAAACGCCTTCAGAAATGAAGGCGTTTTTTGTTTTTATGCCATAATTTCATAAAAAGCTAAAAGTGTGCAATCCTGTCACCTTAAGATATTCAGGTTTTTAAATAAGCTTAAAAGCACTTAAACCACCTTGTATAGTACGCTAACAGCGATTTTAATTTTAAACTTCAGAATTAAAAATTTTTATTGGCCCTCTCGCATAGTACTTGCAGCCTTATAGGCCTAACAATAAAACAAATTATGAAAGTACTAGTAATTGGCGCAGGAAATATGGGGTTGACATATGCCGAAGGCATGGCTGATTCTCCTTTATTAAATCGTAGAAAATTAATGATTTACGATGTTTCAGATGAAAAAATTTCATCTCTCGAAAAGGTTGATAAATTTGATGTTTATAGAAATTTAGGAGACTGCCTTCCCAAAGCAGATATCGTTTTTGTAGCTGTAAAACCATACCACAGTGATGAGTTATTCCAGAGAATGAAAAGCATGATCAACGGTGATCAGGTTTTTATATCATTAATGGCTGGAGTTACTATCGAAACCATCCAAAATAGCCTAGATATTAAAAAAGTGGTTAGAGCCATGCCAAATCTCCCAGCAAAGGTTGGAATGGGAATGACATCATTTACAGCAGCCAAAGATGTTAGTCGCGTCGAACTTTTAATGGTGCGAAACCTATTAGATACAACTGGAGAAGCTATTCACGTAGAAAACGAAAATTTTATTAATGCTTCTACCGGTATTTCAGGAAGTGGCCCAGCTTACGTTTTCTACTTTATGCAATCTATGTTGGAAGCAGCATTAAAAATGGGCTTCTCACAGAATGATTCCAAAATATTGGTCACCCAAACATTTGAGGGTGCTGTAAGACTTTTCACAGAATCTGATCTTTCACCAAATAGTTGGATGAAGATGGTAGCATCCAAAGGAGGAACGACTCAAGCAGCATTAGATTCTATGGAGGATAATAATGTAAAGGAATTGATTAAAGAGGCTGCTTATGCAGCTTTTAACAGAGCTACAGAATTAGGAAAATAAAAAAAAGGAAATTATATGAAGGAAAAACGAGTGGTTATAAAAGTAGGAACCAACGTTATGACAAATAAAGACAATCGTATTGTAGGACCAATTCTCAATGAACTGGTAAGACAAATCGCTACCTTATACGAAGATGGGTACTCACCTGTTTTGGTTTCTTCAGGATCAGCAATAGCTGGTATGGAGGTTTTAGGTGAATGCAAGGCAAAGGATGACGCTACAAGAAGGCAAATATATTCTTCTGTAGGGCAACCTCGAATGATGCGACATTACTATAGCCTATTCCATGATTACGGAATGCGATGTGCTCAAATTTTAGCAACTAAACGCGATTTCACTCCAGGAAAACATCGTGAAAATATGATTAATTGCTATGAAGGTCTTTTAGCAGAAGGAATTGTTCCCATTGCAAATGAAGATGACGCAGTTTCATTAACAATGTCTATGTTCAGTGATAATGATGAGCTCGCTAGCTTAGTGGCTGAGCTTATTGAAGCAGACGCTTTAGTGATTTTAACAGATACTGATGGCTTATATACTGGTCATCCAGATGATGAAGATTCTGAAAAACTGAGCAAAGTTCACCCAGACCAGGCTGTGGAACAATACGTTCAAGCGTCAAGTAAAGGCGAAGGTGAAGGTCGTGGCGGAATGAAGTCTAAACTTAAAATTGCCAAGCAAACGGCCAAGAAAAACATACCTACTTATATTGCTAATGGAAAACGTAAAAATGTAATTGTTGACATTTTAAACGGCCATGATTTAGGTACAAAATTTTACGCATAATTTAAAAAACAGAAGAGAATATGAAGTTGATAGAGGAAAAATTAAAAAATCAGGTTTTAAATTCGATGATAAATATTATCGATAAAAACCGTGAAGAATTATTACAAGCAAATAAAAAGGATCTACAAGCCTTTAAAAAGGATGACCAAGCACTATATGACAGACTGGTGGTAGATAACTCCAAGATTGATGGTATGATTAAAGCTATTTCTGAGGTTAAAGATCAAGAAGATCCAGTAAACCGGGAGATAAGCAGTAGGGAGCTAGAAAGTGGTCTTAAGATAATTAATAAAACTGCTCCATTTGGCACTATTATGATTATATACGAATCAAGACCAGATGTTACTATCGAAGCTGCAGTACTTGCTTTTAAAGCCAATAACAAAATTCTATTAAAAGGCGGTAAAGAAGCCTATAATAGCAATAAAATTTTGGTGAAATTCTGGCATGATGCGTTACAAGAAAACGGTCTAGAGAAAGATTGGATTACGATGCTAGAGCTAAACCGAGAAGAAACACAAGCCTTCTTAAAAAATCCTGATGAAACAATAGATTTAATCGTACCACGTGGTGGCGAACGATTAATTCAATTTGTAAAGGAAAATGCCAATTGTGCCGTTTTAGTTAGTGGTCGTGGAAACAACTTTTTGTATGTAGCTGAAGATGCCGATTGGAAAAAAACCCTTGAGGTGATCATCAATGCAAAAACCGATAAAATTTCAGGTTGCAACGCATTAGATAAAGTTTTAGTAGATAAGAACATCCCTAATTACGCAACAAAACTTCAAGAATTAAAAGAAGTACTCGAAACTTCAAAAGTGGAAATTATTGTAGATTCTGAAGTTAAACAAACACTTTCTTCTTCAAAATTAATCGACGATGAAAATACTTGGTATGAAGAGTTTTTAGCAATGAAAATTGCAATTGGCGAAGTTGAAAACATGGACCAAGCTATTTCAAAAATAAATAAATACAGTGGTGGGCATTCAAGTGCTATTCTAACCGAAGACAATAGCAAAGCAGCTAATTTTATGGAAAACATAGACAGTGCTGCTGTTTACCATAACGCCTCTACTCGCTTCACAGATGGCGGACAAATGGGCGTTGGCGCCGAACTTGCTATTAGCACAGATAAACTACATCATCGCGGACCCTTAGGTTTAAAGCAATTGGTGACTAATAAATACTACGTTTACGGAAATGGCCATATTCGAGCGTAGAATTTAACATGTTAAACTTTAAAAAGCCTTCTTCAATACTTTGAATGAAGGCTTTTTATTTAATACTTATTCTCGAAATCGATTCCATTGAAGTGATAAACCCAAAGCACCAATTGATTCAACAGAATTAATATTAGCAGCAAGTTTAAGCCCCATAGAGTATCGCGGACCTAGACTAAATTGCAATTTAGCGCCAATTGGAAAACCAATAGTATTTTCTGTTATATCTCCTCTTCTTCCAGTATTTGAATCTACTACTCCATAGGTATTGAAATGAAAATATCCAGCTCCCACAAAAATGTCGGTAAAAATTTTTTCACTTAATGGAAAACTCCGACCGTATAGAAAATTTACTTCGGTAAATTCATCATTACTACCAATAAAACTTCCTTCAGTACCAGCTCCAATTTCCAACCCAAAAATATTTTTCCCATAATTAAAGTTTACATCTCCACTTACGGCAACACCCGAATTCCCTCCTACAAAAACCCCTAATGGACTAATAGAAAAAGAACGATAGGCAAACTTATTAGAGTTGGCTTCAGTTTGCGCTATAGTAGTTAATGATATTAAAAAGTATAGGAAACTTGAAATTACAAATTTGATTTTTAGATGTTTCATAATTAATAAATTAGAGGTTAATATTTTACAATTACTATACTTTGTTTATAATGCAATTTGTTATTAATTAGAATCTTCCTATAAATCCCACTGCAATGACACTCCACTTGAATAAATGGGGAATTCGGAATTGATATTAGTTTGTAGGAGTAAACCCACCGAAAACTTTTTACCCGTCATAAATCGTAATTTCGCCATTATTGGGAACCCCATAGTAGATCGGAAATTTCGTTGGTAATACGTTTGAAAAAACGAGTTGTGTTGAGGGTCTTCTAGGTACAAGTACCCCACGCCAGCGTGAGTTTCTAAAAACCATCGGTTTGAAAGTCTAAATTCTCTTCCGTAAAGTATATTAAGTTGAACGTATTTACTACTCCCCAATACCTCAAAGCCCGCAGAAGGAGCAAACGATAATAAGTTTCTTTTATAATTAAATGTAACATCAACAATTACCGCATAACCTGCAAAATAAGAATTTGTATTTCTATCAGGACGGCTCCAAAAAATATTTGTTGGAGTGATAGAGAATGATTTAATCGGGAATTTATTAGAAAGAGATTCTTCCTGAGCACATAATTTATTACTCATTAAAAAAACCAAAAGGCCAATTACGATAATCGCATACTTTGTAGCATTCATAATTTTCCTTTTAGTAAATAAGAAAAATCTAAGTTAATAGATTAATACTAAGGTAATGAATAAATCAATCCATTTAACGCAACCTTTTTAATATTATCAGACTATAGGGAAACAACTTAATCAAGCTTCTTATGAAAATATTTAAATTAGTTGCATTTATTTTCCTGATGGTCTTTTTTGGTTCTTGCGAAAATGAACCGCTCGGTAAAATCGATCCATCACAGGTTATACAAGTAAACTCTGAACTTTACAATTTGATTGAAAAGGCTGCTAACAGTGATTTTACTAATGAAATTACTTGTATAGACTTCAATTATGGATTCACTTTGATTATTTACGATGAAGACTTTGAAATTTTCGGCTATCAGGTTATAAATAGTGATAGTGAATTTAGTGACTTTTTAGACACACTCGAAGAAGGGAAGTCAATTAGCTTAAGCTATCCTATTACAAGTACTTTAAACAGTGGTGAGCCCTACACTATTAATAATAATGACGAGTTGAAAGAGGCTATAGAGAAATGTTTAGTTTCAGACGAAATTACCACATGCAACAATATTCTAACCGAAACTTCCTGTATTTGGAAAATCAGCCACATAGTAGGACCAAATAGTGAATATGATAGTTCTTATTTTGAAGTAAGCAACACTGGTAATGTAGGATTGTATTCCGATGAAAACTCATTTGCGGGGACTTGGATTATCTATTTTATAGAAGACGAACTTCATCTCAATATTTTTTTAATAGGTAATGAAGATGTAAAAGAAGCGTGGAACTACGATTGGAAAGTAATTAGCTATGACGAATCTCAGATGACCATAGAGAATGGTACCGACCGTTTTCAGTTATTAAAAGAATGTACAGAACCTTGTAAAAAATTTCTATTTGAAGAATGTGAAATTCGCCCTGGTTCAGAAAAAGCTATTTTCAATTTAGATAGTTATTTTGAGTGTTTCTTTCCTTTTACAAGAATAGACGATCCGGAAACAATTAGAACTACTTATTACGAAAACTACGAAGATATGCTTTCGAGTGTAAACCCAATAGTAAACTTACTGTATGAAAACACTATAAATCCTCAAATAATTTATGTTAGATTTGATGACATAATCACAGGAGAACTGGTAACATCTATGCCACTAGTTTTAAAAGTAATTGAATGTTCTTAAATGGATAGTTACAATTGAAAGAAGACGAATTAATAAGGAGATGTTGTAAAAACAACCGAGCAGCTCAAAGCGAACTATTCAGGAAGTATAAGGATAGCCTTTTCTTTATTTCGCTGAAATATTGCCGAAACGAGGCAGATGCAGAGGATAACTTGCACGATGCTTTTATTACAATTTTTCAAAAAATAAGAACTTTTTCAAGGAAAGGATCTTTTGAAGGGTGGATGAAACGAATAACCATCTATAAGGCCATCGATAAATACAAAGAACAAAGACCTTTTTCTATTGAATTTAAAAACGATATTCTAAAAGATTCAGTAGAAATTGAATTGGAAAATGAAGACAGTCTATCTTTAAATCAGCTTTTAAAATTAATTCAAGATCTTCCAGATCAATACAGACTGGTGTTTAACTTATACCAATTAGACGATTTTTCACATAAGGAAATCGCTTCGCTTTTGAATATTTCAGAAGGAACATCAAAATCAAATTATTATCGTGCAAAATTAATTTTACGCGATAAAATAAAAGAGGCACAGAAAATTCTCAGTTCAAAAGCACTTTAGAATGGAAAATAAAAAAGATATAGGAAAGCTTTTTGAAGACAAGCTCCAATTCGGAAAGAAAGAACCTAACACAAAGGTTTGGGAAAGACTAAACATCTCTTTAGATGCTGAAAAACGTAAAAGAGAGAAAATTATGTATTACTGGTTTACAGCAATTGGTGTTGTTCTTTTACTTGGGGTTATCTTAATCATAAACATAGACAGTAAAGAAGAAAATAATAAGTTAACTGATCAGAAAAAAGATAATGCTTCGGAATCAACTTTAAAAAAAGAAGTGGTAAACACAGCAAACAACCTTAAAACTTCGATAATAGACACTTTAAATAACTCTAATAAAAAAGTTGAAAGTACTTCCAATTCGAATGTTTCTGTTGAAAACTCTGAAGGTGATAAAATAGAGAATGCTAAAGAAAATATATTGAAATCTAATCAAGTTAATGATAAAAATGAAAAAGCTACATCTAGATTTAATGAAAAAGAATTTAAGGTGTCAAAAAATTATCATTATTACAACAGCAACACAAATCAGCAGTATATAACGTCTAATAAGAAAGAAATTGACAGTTTAATTTCTGAAAATAACAAATCGGCAGATTCACTAATACTTGATAAAGCAAATTATATAGAAGACTAACCATCGCATTTAGAGAGTCTAAAAAATTAATTCTGATTTTTTATTAAGTTTTTGTAACCTTTACAGGAATTCTTACGTATAACCCAATACAAAAGTTTTAAAACTTAATCTACAGGACACACCTTAAATGAGACAACTTAAAATTACAAAGCAGGTTACCAACAGGGAAACCGCTTCATTGGACAAGTACCTTCAAGAAATTGGAAAAGTTGACTTAATTACCGCAGAAGATGAAGTAGAATTGGCACAGCGAATAAAAGCGGGTGACCACGTTGCATTGGAGAAATTAACCAAAGCTAATCTACGTTTCGTTGTTTCGGTAGCAAAGCAATACCAAAATCAAGGTCTTACCCTACCCGACCTTATAAACGAAGGAAATCTTGGTTTAATTAAAGCCGCGCAACGTTTTGACGAAACCCGTGGTTTTAAATTTATATCGTATGCAGTTTGGTGGATTCGTCAATCTATCTTACAAGCTTTAGCAGAACAGTCTCGTATTGTTCGTTTACCGCTTAACAAAATTGGAAGCATCAATAAAATAAATAAGATGTATGCTTCTTTAGAGCAAGCAAACGAACGTCCACCTTCGGCTGAGGAAATTGCAAAAGAGTTGGATATGACGATTAGTGATGTAAAAGAGTCGATGAAAAACTCTGGCCGTCACGTATCTATGGACGCTCCGCTTATTGAAGGAGAAGACAGTAACCTTTACGACGTTTTACGCAGTGGTGAAAGTCCAAATCCAGACCGTGCATTACTACACGAATCTTTAAGAACAGAAATTGAGCGTGCTTTAGAAACACTTACTCCTCGTGAGGCAGATGTTATCCGTTTATACTTCGGTCTTGGCGATCAACAACCAATGACATTAGAAGAAATAGGCGAAACTTTCGATCTTACTCGTGAGCGCGTACGCCAGATAAAAGAAAAAGCTATTAGAAGATTAAAGCATACCTCAAGAAGTAAGATTTTAATGACATATTTAGGATAAACTTAAAGGTTTACCTTTAGCTAAGTCTATACAAGACAAAAACTTTTAACGATAACCAACAGTATAATCCTAATCTAGTATTAGGGTAACAACTGTTCGTTTTTTGATTGATGAATAACCTCCGGCTGATTACCGGAGGTTTTTTCATTTAAACTATAATCCTATCTGCGGAGTCTAAAATCGCACAAACTGCAAACTAATTTGTAACTTTGCCAACCCATGAAACATACCATCTGTTATTTAAGCAAGGATCACCAACCGATGAAAAATTCGGAATTAGAGGACTTGTTCAGCCAGGTTTTAGAGTTTAATAATTCCTCAAATATTTCGGGGATATTGCTTCATAACAACCACTTTTTTCTTCAAGTTCTAGAAGGAAAAAAAGAAACAATTCAGGAGCTTTACGCCAATATACGAAAGGATAAAAGGCATAAAGACATATTAAATGTTTTGGATCAAAAAATTGAAAGCCGAATTTTCAATAATTATGACGCTAGGTTTAGTATCCTAAAAAACAAAGATGATATCGAAAAACTAAATATTTATCTGTCAAGATATAGTTTAAACAATAATTACTCAACAAACGTTAAAAGACTTTTAGAACCTTTCTTATTATAAGCTATCATGAAAAACACACTTATTGCTCCCTCCATACTTGCCGCAGATTTCGCCAACCTTCAAAGAGATATTGAAATGGTTAATGCTAGTGAAGCAGATTGGTTTCACCTCGATGTAATGGATGGTGTTTTTGTGCCGAACATCTCGTTTGGTATGCCAGTTATTAAAAGCATAGCCAAACACGCTAAAAAGCCTTTAGACGTGCATTTAATGATTATCGACCCAGACCGCTACATTAAAACATTCGCCGATTTAGGGACAGATGTATTAACAGTTCACTACGAAGCTTGTACACATTTACACCGAACACTTCAAGCTATCAAAGCCGAAGGAATGCAAGCAGGGGTTGCCATAAATCCACATACTAATGTAGCTTTATTGGAAGACACAATAAAGGATATTGATTTAGTGTGCATTATGAGTGTAAATCCAGGTTTTGGCGGACAGAGCTTTATTGAAAATACTTATAAAAAAGTAAAACAACTTCGTGAAATTATAGAAGCAAATGGCGCTACTACGAAAATTGAAATAGATGGTGGTGTAACCAATAGAAACGCTAAACAACTAGTAGAAGCAGGTTCTGATGTTTTGGTTGCAGGTAGCTATGTGTTTGGCGCGAGTAACCCTACTGAAACTATTGCAGACTTAAAGAAAATTGTACTCTAGTGTTTTATTATGTCTAAAACTTCTTCAATTGAAAATATATTTGATGTATTAATTATAGGCGCAGGTCCTATTGGGATAGCTTGCGCCTTAGAATCAAAAAAAAATGGCTTAAGTTATATTGTAGTTGAAAAAGGAGCACTTACCAATTCGCTTTACAACTACCCGCTAAATATGACATTCTTCTCTACTTCAGAGAAGCTAGAAATTGATGAGATTCCATTTATAAGCAATAACCCTAAGCCAACACGTAATGAGGCTTTAGAATACTATCGCCGAGTAGCTACATCAAATAATCTCAATATTAATTTATATGAAAAGATTGTTTCTGTTGAAAAGGATGACAACAGCTTTAATGTTGAATCAGATAAAAATAATTACAAGGCTAAAAACATAATCGTAAGTACTGGGTTCTACGATATCCCAAACACTCTTAATATTCCTGGGGAAAACCTTCCCAAAGTGATGCATTATTACAAAGAAGCTCATCCTTTTGTAATGCAAAATGTTATTGTTGTGGGCGCTAGTAACTCCTCTGTAGATGCGGCATTAGAAATTTGGCGTAAAGGCGGAGATGTAACTATGGTAGTTCGCGGACCAGAAATTGGCGAGCGCGTAAAATACTGGGTAAAACCAGATATCGAAAACAGAATAAAAGAAGGAAGCATTAAAGCTTATTTCAATTCTGAAATAGAAGAAATTACAGAAAGCGAAGTTTTAATTAACTCGCCACAAGGTAAAATAACCCTACCGAATGATTATGTAGTAGCGCTTACAGGTTACAAACCTGATTTTAATTTTCTACAAACATTAGGTGTAGAACTTTCAAATGATAAGAAAAGGCTTCCTCAATACAATTCCGACACTATGGAAACCAATGTGGAGGGGCTATATCTTGCAGGAGTAATTTGCGGTGGCATGGAAACTCACAAATGGTTTATCGAAAACTCGAGAATACACGCCAAGATAATTATACAGGATATTCTAAAATAGTTGGTGTTTTGTAATTAGTAGTTGGAAATAAAAATCCAAGGCTTAGCCTCAAAAAAGAATTAATTAAATATCTTTTTCACATTCACAGCATTCTAAATAGTATTTCTTTTCCTGACATCTATGTGATGTGCAGGAATATTTAAAAGTCTTTTATTTACTTAAAGATTTCACTCAAGGACTTGAAGCCTTAAATTCATTTAATTTTCACTACTAATCTTCTCATTAACCCTCTTAAAAGGCTAATACAGCCTTTCTGTATGACTATTTTATGTTGCAGCGGGAATTGATTTACATTGATGATAAATACAGCATATTGAATTAAATGAGAGTGTTTAAAAATGTATCCCATTAAATACTTCCAAAAAAAATCCCCGACATTGCTGTCGGGGATTTTAGATTTATAATTATCGATTTATTAGAAATCGAAAGTATAGAATTTATCCCAGAATAATCTAGTTTCAGCAGCATCACCACCAATAGCACTTGAAGCAGCGCTCCAGTTAGCCTCGTTCAAGGTTTGTTCTCCAACTGGGTAAAGGTAACGCGTTGGGAAACCAGATTCAGCGGCAGTAGGCTCAACTAATATAGGGTAATCCAAACGACGAATTGAGTTGTAACTAGCAAATGTTCTGTTGTAAAGACCTAGATACGCTTGCGTACCAATTACTTGTTTCCAAGCTGGGCTTGAAGAACTGTTTGCAATTGCAGTATCATAATCTACAGCAGGTGAAGCTAAGTAGTCAGATAAGCCTTCAGCACCCCAGTATTCGAAAGATGCAGTAATAGCAGCTTCGTAATGAGTTGCAGCATCGCCACCAACAGCATAACCTCTAGCAGCAGCTTCAGCTAACAAAAATCTAACTTCAGCATAAGATAAAAGTACACCTGGTTCAGCTGGATCTACCAAACGGTCAGCTACATGAGAGTGCTCTGCGTAAGCAGAAATCTCACCAATAACACCACCAATATACTCTCCATCAACAGTAGTAAAGTAAACTTCTCTTCTTGGGTCTTCCAAATCGTTCATCAAGTCGATGATTGTTTTAGCAGCAACATAGTCATTACGTCCACTAAGAACTAAATTATCGTTCATAGGGTTGTTGTTTGGAGCTGCAGGGCGATACATATAACTTCCGTTATCAGCATTACTTGTGAATACACCACTTGTGTAAGCAGACTCAACAGTAGATTGAGAAAGTGCTGGATTAACATCTGCAAGCATGATACCCATTCTTAACTTTAATGAGTTAGCAAATTTTTTCCAGTTTTCAACATTTCCTGAGTACATCATGTCTTCTGTATCACTAAAACTTCCAACACTAGTATTCATACTACCAATAGCAGCATCTAAACGAGTAAGTAAGTCTTTGTAGATAGTAGCTGCATCGTCATAAGCAGGCAAAAGATTATCAATGTCTAATGCTTCGCTATAAGGAACGTCTCCGTAAGTTTCTACTAAGTTACTGTAAGCAAAAACAGTCATTACCTCTATAATGGCAAGCTTATTAGGCTTAAGAGCATTTGTTAAATCATTATCGGTAGCTGCAATAACTCTATCAGCTTCGTCCAAATCCTTTAACACATCACGATATAATTCTCTCCAGTGGTTGTCAGGAATTGCACGCGTGATTTGATCGTATTGACTTTCGTCTAAATATGTAGTTTCCTGTAATTGTTGTGTCCATAACCTTAAGTTGTTAAGGTTTACGTTTGGCGTTACAAATTGATCTGCTAATTGTTTTTGAGCAGAAGCAAACAAACTCTCACCACTTACGTTAGTAGGATCTTTTATATTCTGATTCAGATCTTCTAAATTATCTGAACACGACACGGCCATAACTGCCGCGGTTAATATTAAAATTAGTTTCTTCATCTTTTTTTTTATTAAAATTGAGCTTTAATGTTAAACCCGTAATCTTGGGTAGTTGGTAATGAACCAGTAACATATCCTTGAAGGTTACCTGAACTCAAACCTGCTTCTGGATCAGCATAAGGAATATTCTTGTCGATAATCCATAGGTTTGATCCTGACACGCTAAACTGTAATCCAGTCATAAATGTGTTTTCAAGGAATCTAGATGGCATAGTATAAGTAAGCGATACTTGACGTAACTTAATATAACTAGCATCGTAAACAAATGCAGCAGCTGGTAATGCATCATATCCAAATGCACTAAAGTTGTTTGCATCAGTTCTAGTTGTGTTTGGAGAACCATCAGGGTTAACACCTGGGTTGATAAATCCACCACCATTTTCAAGTGAATTTCTCACTGGGTTTCCTAAATCGTTTGTAAATGCTGTATTTGCGTAAAGACCAGTCGCTTCACCATAGTATTGGTCAAGAGAGAAAAGGCTTCCACCTTCTTGGATATCAATTAAGAAACTAAAAGAGAAATCTTTGTAAGTAATTGTATTTGTAATACCTGCTAACCAGTCTGGGTTAGTATCTCCAAGAATGTTATTAGAGTTTGCAGACTTAAGGTATCTACCAGACTCTGGATCTACAACTTTTTCACCGTTTAAGTAAACAAAATCTTGTCCGTAAATTACACCATAAGGCTGTCCTAATTCAGCGTTGATAGAAACACCACCTTGGAATCTTCCTAATTGTAGGTTTTTAATCCCATCAGGTAAAGCAACTACTTCACTCTTGTTTTGAGTCCAGTTTGCATTAATTGCCCAAGTAAAGTTATCATTCTTAACTGGCATAGCGTTTAATGATATTTCAACCCCCTTGTTTTCAATTTCACCTGCGTTAAGCAATTTACCAGTATAACCAGTAGAAGCAGAAATTGGAACAGTTACAATTTGGTCGATAGAGTTTGATTTGTAGTAAGATACATCAAATCCTAATCTATTATCAGCAAATCTCATTTCTAAACCTGCCTCGTAACTCTTAGTAGTTTCTGGCTTAAGGTTTGCGTTGTTAGCTGTGTTAGGAATAGAGTTTCCTATATCACCATTAATTGTATAAGTATCAACTAATCTATCAAATGGAGCTCCGTTACCTACTTGAGCGTAGTTTACACGAAGTTTACCAAAGCTAATTGCATTTACATCTAATATTTTGCTAAACACAAAACTAGTAGATACAGATGGGTAGTAGAATGAACTATTTTCTTCTGGTAGTGTAGAGAAATGGTCTCTTCTAATAGTACCATCTAAGTAAACTACATTTGCAAAACCGAAAGATGCACTTGCGTAAACACCATCTACACCAACTTTCTCAGCCTGTTCAACTGGATTTGGATTTGGAGAGGCACCATTCTGTAATGAATAAAGTCCTGGAACAACCAATCCACCAGCAGTAGAAGATGTTAACGAGTTAAATTCACTTCTTCTAATGTTAGTACCTAAAATACCAGCAAAGCTTAAGTTATCAGTAATATCTGTATTGAAGTTGAACATTAAATCGTAGTTTGTTTCAACAGCAGTAATATCTCTTCTTAAGTAACCTGAATTAACATTTCCACGAGAAACACCAAAGTTAACAGCTCCAGAACCTACAGCTCTACGCTCTTCTTGTTGCTCATTGTAAGTGTCAGTAGAAACTCTACCAGTTACATTTACCCAGTCAGCCAATTCGTAGTTTAACTCAAAGTTACCAATAAAACGGCTTCTACCATCATTTTGGTAGTTTTCGTAACGTGTCCAATATGGGTTATCCCAGTAAAGTGGAGCTGCACCTGGAGTTGTACTGTTTGGATTCCAAGTTACGTTTCTTTTTGTAGCAAAATAAATATCTCTTTGAGCATTCAAGTCTGTACTGTTAGACCACCACTGCTTCATCATACCAACAACGTTGTCTGTATAACCAGTAGAGTTACGTCCAAGTGCATCAGACTTAATATAGTTAGCAAAACCGCTAGCAGTTAATTTTTCACTAACATCGTAAGTTCCACTAAAAATAAAGTTATGTCTATCAATCTGGCTATTTGGCATAAGACCTGATTGATCTAATTTAGTATAAGACATACGGTACGAACCACCTTCTAATCCATTAGAAATAGAGATAGAGTTTGTAAGTGTTACTGGAGTTTCAAAGAAAGCTATAGGGCCATTCTTTGCTGCAGTATAAGCAGTTTTCTTTAAATAGTTTGGTGAAGCTGGATCAAACGAATCCCACTTATAGATAAATAAGTTTGGATCGTAAGCTGGACCATAAGATGCATCATCTCCATAGTTCTCAATTTGATCATCAATACCATCACCATCAACATCACCAAAAGTGAAGTAGTCACCATATCCAGGACCATACTGTGTTTGGTATTCAGCAAAAGTACTTTTGTCGATAAAACCAACAGTTGCATTACTATTAAGAGTAACACCTAAACCTTTTGCAGACTTACCTTTTTTAGTAGTAATAATAATTACACCGTTTGCAGCACGTGAACCGTAAAGTGCAGATGCAGCAGCACCTTTAAGCACGTTAATACTTTCGATGTCGTCTGGGTTAATATCTGCAGCAGCATTACCGTAGTCATAATAGTTACCAGATGCTTGAGTTTGTCCAGCAGAGTTGGTATTTCTGTTACTAATTGGCACACCATCAACAACGAATAAAGCTTGGTTATCTCCAGTTAAAGAAGTGTTACCTCTAATAACTACGTTAGTAGATCCACCAAAGTTGTTGTTTCTTCTAATCTGAAGACCAGAAACTTTACCAGAAAGGGCATTTGTAAAGTTATTCCCTTTTACAGTAGCAACATCGTCACCACCTACTTCCTGCGTAGAGTATCCAAGAGATTGTTTCTCACGAGATACACCAAGTGCAGTTACTACTACTTCCTCCAGAGCAGATCCGGCTTGCATAGTAATGTTCATTTTATTTGAAGCCCCAACAGCTACCTCCTGGGTTTCAAAACCTACATAACTATAAACGAGTGTTTGACCAACTGCAGCCTCAATGGAGTAATTACCATCAAAATCAGACTGTGTTCCGGTACTAGTACCCTTTATAATAATGTTAACTCCTGGAAGCGGGAGACCTGTGTCATCAGTCACCGTTCCGGAAATCGATTTTTCTTGTGCAACTGCGAGCTGCACAACTAACGCTAGTAAAAGCGTTAAAATTCCACTAAACTTTGTTTTCATTTTTTTGTTTGTTTGAATTAGCACCTCAAAAGTGCCAATAAAATCTTACAATTCCAACTTTTAATGGATGTAGATTCACAATTATTTAACTGAAAAGAATTTTTTATCAAAGAAAAAATCATAATCAAAAACCCGTTTTTTTTCACAATCATCTGATTTTGTTACGCTTCGAAGCTTGCGCGAACACTAATATAAGCTTTAATACGGAAATTATGCGGGTCAAATTATTTTCACACACATTATTAACAATTTCGTTAAAACGACGATAAATTTGATTTTTTCTGCATTTTAACATAATAACGACCTTTTTCAGAAATTAAATATTACACGAATAAAAAAACCTCAATTACTTAATGCAATAATTGAGGTTTCTAAATTTATAGGATATACAAATTATTTTGAAGCTCCTTCTCCTTTGAAATTTTGGGAGTTACTCTTAAAAAGAACATTAAAGGTTGTTAAACTTCCATAACAACGAGTGATATATTGCTGTAGGTCAATTTTTAAACTTTCATCTAATTCTTTACTAGAATTTATCTTTTGCTCCATCACTCTAAGCCTATCTCGCAACATCACTATTTTATGAAAAAAAGTGTCTATTGGAATTTCCTTAGAACTTAAATTACTATCTGCCGGTTGCAAAACCATTGTACCGCCTTTCCACTTATCGGCAATAGGAACTATTTCACTTATACCATTCCATTTTTTAAGAATTTCACGAAGACTTCTCTCTACTTCGTAAAAGCTTACAGAATCTACTTCGTCCTCTGCCGCTTCAATAATTTCAAAATCTTCGTCAATATCAATTGTTTCTAGGCCATTTTCAATAAAAGTTACCCAATACATTCGTGCAGTAACATTTGTAATAACTCCTTTTCCGTAAGTGGAGTGATTTATCCTAGAGCCTATTCCTAAAATTTGTTTCATTTATTTGTAATTAATATGTTTTATTCAACTCGTAAAATTAAAAAATTAGATCGAAATCTTTTTTATAAATAACCCGCTTAAAATTAAAATCCACTTCGTTTTCTGGAAGTGGATTTTAAAGTAATTACACCTTAATATATATAACACCTATTAAATTTTATTCTTATTAATATTTGCGATAATTAAAGTGCATTAATGTTTTCTAATTTCAAGTAATACCCACACGTAATCACCACACAATAAGCGCCTTAAAGTTAATTTTACTCTTAAGGTCCGAAACAAAAATATCTTCAATTAAAATAAAACCTCCCTTAATAGATATAATATTAATAACCAACAATTTGAACTTTAATTCTGCGCTAAATAAGCTCTACATTCTTCTGCACATTTTCTACAAGCTTCTGCACATTCCTTGCAATGTTGCGTGTCATGTTTCGAACATTCTTCTGCACACATATCACAAATTTTTGCACAGTATTTTACCAAGTCGTTTACATCAGTAAAATTCATTGCTAATAATTGATTCAGTGTACTACAAACTTCAGCGCAAACTCTATCCAAACGAATACAGTTTACCATCATTTTTACATTTTCTTCATCTAAACAGGCGTCAGCACAATAGTTACAATGATTGATACAATTGCCTAGGGCGTGGATTAGCTTTTCGTTTTTCATGGTAATTGCTTTTATAATGAAATACAATTTACTAATTCATTCAGCTCTAGTGTATTAAAGAAATAATAAAATAAGGTGAAAGTTCAAAAAGAACTATTGATGATCTTCGACAACTTTCGGGTCGCGGTACTTACAGCAACCCATTAAATTTTCATAAGCTTCATCCGTAGCTGTTATTTCTTGGGTATCGTGACCACTATCGGCAATACTTTGTTGAATGGTGTTTAAATCTGTTTTCTTTTCGTTGTAAATTAAACTCAACTGATGTGTATCTACATCCCAAGTTGCCATTTTAACACCTTTAGCTTGAATTGAAGCTTTTTCAATACGCTCTTTACACATGCCACAAACTCCATCTACTTCAATAGTTGCTTTTGCGTTTTTGTTTTGAGCAAAACCTGTTGCTCCTATAAACATAACTCCTAGGATTAAAAGTACTTTTTGCATAATATTCGATTTTTAATAATTACTAAATTGTTTGTTTTTTTTACTCTAAACTTTTTTTAAATAATCACTTCCTTATAAAATAATTATAGACAGAAATTAGTTAAGTCTATATCTCAAACCCGCGTAATACGAACTCCCAAAAATTGGTCCATAAACATAGGTTGTATCAAAACCCGCTCCAAATGGATTGTCACTTCCTATAATTGGATTTTCTTGTTTAACATTAGTCAAGTTTTCACCCCCTACATACAATTCAAAGCTGTTTGAAAAAACCTTAGTTATCTGTGCATTCACTGTTGAAAGACTTGAAGAAAATTCTGAAAGACCAATAGTGTTTAGATAGGTTGCAGACGAAGCAAAACGCTGTTCTCCTATATAGTTGTAAGTTGCATCAAACTTCCAGTTTCCTCCTTTTGTATTTAGTTTAGTTTCATACGAAGCATTTGCGAAAAACCTGTGATTTGGCGTTAACGGATTCTGTTTCTTCCCACTTAAGTAAGTAGTTTCTACATCGTAATACTTATAGGCTAAACGCATATCAAAGCGTTCGAACATATTATAATTAAACTCTGCTTGAAAGTTGTTGGAATAACTCTCACCATCTAAATTATAGAAATTAATTTCTGTAGGGTTTTCCCAATCGACCACTATTTGATTTTCAAAATCTGTTCTATAAAAATCAACTGTTATATCTCCTCTTCTATTGAACAAATTAAACCCTTGCATATACGAGATTCCATAATTCCAAGCAATTTCAGGGTCTAGTCCATATATTTTACCAGAATTACCTAAGACATTTAAACTACGTGAGGTAGCGAATAGACTTTGGTTTTCTGTGAAAATATTAGCACTACGTTTTCCTCTTCCCGCAGAAACACGAATAGCAGACTTATCCCAAGGTGTGTAGCGCAAGTGGAAACGAGGCGTAAGAAAAGCGCCAAGTCTGTTATGAACATCTCCTCTAATCCCAAGGCTATAACTCAAGTTGCTAGAATTATCAAAGTTGTATTCAAAAAATGCACCTACTGAATTTTCAATTCGGCTGTAGTTTTCTGTTAAAACCAACTCTTCGTAACTATCATAAGTTCCGCTAAGTCCAGTTTTAATTTTATGCCTAGAATCACTTATTATTGAGTTATACGTTAATTGCGAATACAAACTGTTATGTTGAATATTGTAATCGTTTAATCCGAAATAAGATTCTTGGTCGTGATGGCTATATGCTATTTGTATCCCACCTGTACGCCAAGGTATATCGGGGTTAACAAATCCAAATTTTCCTGAAACATCAAATCGCTGTGTCTTAATTTCGCTTCCCCAAGCATTTGTTGTTCCACGGTCTATTTTTGGATCAAAATTCACCTGACCAGTTTGCTTCTCATCATTCAAATACCTTACGTTAAAAAAGCCAACATAGCCATTTTCCTGATCGGTATATTGCCAGCGATTCATAACGTTTACTTGCTGCATTAATGGAGCATCTATAAAGGAATCATTGTTTTTATCAAATTCATAATCACGCATATTACCGTGAATATATAATCCCGTACTCCATCTATTAGTTACTTGTGTATTTAAATGAGTATTCAACTCAAACCTTCCATTTCCAGAGCCATAAGCATTTACAAAAAGCTTATCATCTGTTAACGGTTTTTGAAGTTCAGCATTAATTTGTCCTGCAATACTTTCATAACCATTTACTACGCTTCCCGAACCTTTAGTTATTTGTATACTTTCCACCCAAGTCCCAGGGATGAAACTCAATCCATAAGCTTGAGACGCTCCACGAATACTTGGTACGTTTTCGGTTGTAATTAAAATATACGGACTTGTGAGCCCTAACATTTTAATCTGTTTTGTTCCCGAAATAGCATCTGCAAAATTCACATCTATAGAAGGGTTTGTTTCAAAACTTTCCGCAAGATTGCAACAAGCTGCTTTTAATAATTCAGCACTGCTCACATTAATCACGTTTTGAGATTGTAAAAAAGATCGTGAGCTCGCCTTTTTACGGGCTGTAACCGTTACTTCATCTAAATTTGCTTTAGAAGTAAGTGTATGTTTTATTCTTTTTGAAGAATTAACCGTAATTGTATCAGTTTTATACCCTACAAAACTCACTACCATTTTTTTGTATTCTGGCTTGTATTCGATTTCAAAATTTCCATCAAAATCTGTAACCGCACCCACCGAAGTATTTAACCAGTATACATTCGCTCCAGCCACTGGAACCTCATCATTATTGATGTTTTCGGTGATTATTCCTTTTAATTTTTCCTGTGAAAAAATTGAGAGCGGAAGTAAAAGGGCTATTAATATTAATTTATAGCTTTTCATATAATTTTATAAGTGTTTGTTTTAAACCTAAAACATAAGCCTACTTCTCCGTTTGATATTCGTCCTATGCTTTAATTTTTTTTTATTTTATTTAATCAATTTTAGCAGCACGCAATCTTAGCGCATTTGTTATAACTGAAACCGAGCTAAAACTCATTGCTAAAGCCGCAATCATAGGAGATAACAAGATTCCAAAAACAGGGAACAGCACCCCTGCAGCAACTGGAACACCTAGCGTGTTGTAAATCATTGCAAAAAACAGATTCTGCTTAATGTTTCTCATCACCTTTTCACTTAGTTGAAACGCTTTTACAATTCCGTGTAAATCACCTTTAACCAAAGTAACTCCGGCGCTTTCTATAGCTACATCAGTTCCCGTTCCCATCGCAATTCCCACATCGCTTTGAGCCAAAGCAGGAGCATCGTTAATTCCGTCACCTGCCATTGCAACCTTTTTACCTTTAGCTTGTAGTTCTTCTACTGCTTTAAGCTTGTCTTGAGGAAGCATTTCTGCCTTAAAATCTTTTAGATTTAATTCTGTGGCAACCGCCTGCGCCGTATCGTGATTATCGCCAGTAAGCATAACAACCACAATTCCTTTTTCTTGAAGATTAGCAATAGCTTTTTTACTCGTTGCCTTTATTTTATCAGAAATAATAACATAACCAACTACATTACCTTCAACGGAAAGCATTGGAACAGTTTTTCCTTTTTTCTGTTCTTTTGAAATATTAGCTTGCAGAGAATTAGAAATTTTCGCACCAGCCTCTTCCATCATCTTTTCATTTCCAAGCGCTACCTTTTTACCATTGATAATCCCTGTAACACCTTTTCCTGTAACTGAATTAAAGCTTTTAGTTTTAAAACCACTTGCTACTGTGTTTACTTTTTTCTCTTTTCCATATTTTACAGTGGCATCAGCAAGAGGGTGCTCACTATTTTGATTGAGTGAAACTATATATTGAAGCACCTCATCTTCAGAATAACCTTCTGACGAACCCACTTTTTCTACCGAAGGCTTTCCTTCTGTAATTGTCCCTGTTTTATCTATGATTAACACATCAATTTTATTAAGCGCTTCAAGAGATTCGGCATTTTTAATTAGCACTCCATTTTGAGCTCCTTTCCCTACACCTACCATAACAGACATTGGCGTAGCAAGTCCTAATGCACACGGACATGCGATAATTAAAACCGCAATAGCATTTACTAACGCATACACATAAGAAGGCTCTGGACCGATTAATGCCCAAACCACAAAAGTGATTATGGCAATTAAAACAACTATTGGCACAAACCAACCCGATATTTTATCTGCTAATTTTTGAATTGGAGCACGACTCATACTGGCTTTATTAACCATATCGATAATCTGAGATAGCAAAGTATCGCTACCAATTTTTTCTGCTTTCATAACAAAGGTCTGCTTCCCATTTATAGTTCCCGAGCTTACTTGGTCACCAACTGATTTAGTTACAGGCACAGGTTCTCCGGTTATCATCGATTCGTCTATCGAGCTTTCACCTTCAATTATACTACCGTCTACAGGAATTTTCTCACCAGGTTTTACACGAAGTTTATCCCCTAGTTGAATATCATCTATCGCAATTGTTTCTTCTACACCATCTACAACTCTTACAGCCTTATTAGGCGCGAGTTTCAATAATTCCTTTACTGCAGAATTTGTGCGGTTATGAGCTCGAGCTTCTAGCACCTGCCCCATTAACACCAAAGTAAGAATTACAGCAGCCGATTCGAAATAAACGTGAACACTTCCCGATTCAGTTTTAAATTGAGAAGGGAAAAAATCTGGAAACAACATTCCGAAAATACTGAAAATCCAAGCGACACCTGCACCAATACCGATTAAGGTAAACATATTTAAGTTCCAGGTTTTTATGGATCTATAGGCGCGTTCAAAAAACATCCAAGTAGCATAGAACACAACAGGAATAGACAAGACGAATTGAACCCAATTCCAATTTTTCATCGGCATCCATTCATACAACGGATTGTCAGGAATCATTTCAGACATTGCGATAATAAATATTGGAATTGTAAAAGCAACTGCTATCCAGAATTTTTTCAGCAGTAGTTTATAGCCACTGTCATCTGCCGCTTCATCTGCAGAATTACTTGCCATAGGCACTAAATCCATTCCACAAACGGGGCAATCGCCAGGCTTATCATAGGTTTTGTCACCTTCGCAGTGCATCGGGCAATAAAAAGTTCCTGATTTGCTTTGACTTTCTCTTCTTTCTTCCTTTCGCTTTTGGTGTCTAGCAGCGGCCTCTGTATCGCCTTTTACAGCAATATTATAACTTCCACCATCATCCTCGAAAGCCTTTTCAAAAACTTCTAAAGGAATCTGACTTTTCATTTCGATTACAACTTCTCCTTTTTCTAAGTTTACCGACGCCTTCTCGACTCCTTTAATTTTGTTTAAAGTCTGTTCTACGTGACTTCTACAACCATCGCAAGTCATCCCGTGAATTTGATAACTCTCTTTAACAGTAGCTATTTTACTTGGCTGAGCTACTAAATGCATACCACAAACAGGGCAATCACCCGGCTTATCATATGTTTTATCGCCTTCGCAGTGCATGGGGCAATAATAAACACTAGAACTGCTTTCACTGTGTTTTTGTTCCTTATCATTTTCCTTAAGCGAAGCTTCTTTCACAGTATCATCAGGTGAAGAAATTTTGTATCTACCCCCGTCTGATTCCAATGCACTCTCAAAAACTTTAAGCGGGATATGCTGCTCCATTTCAATCACTGCTTCACCTTTTTCAAGGTTTACAGATGCATTAGAAACACCTTCAACATTATTAAGTATCTTTTCCACGTGACTTCTACAACCATTACAGGTCATTCCGTCTATAGTATATTTATGTGTCATTTTTATTTGATTTTAAATCTATAGTTAATCGAATTACTGTTCTAAAAGTTTTATACAGCAAAACCTACGCTCCAAATTAATGAAATATAAGCACAAATAGATTTAAGAAATCAAATTAAGAAGGTCTCGTAAAGAATATTTAAATCCCGTTCTAGAGGTGGCGGATTGTATTCCGCATAGAAGATTTTTTGAAAAGAAGTTATATCAACTTCCTGCAGTACAAATACCGAAACAAATGTAGCGAAAAAGGTTTTGTTGAACTTAACATCAAAAGATGCCTTTGTAAAATTTTCGTCGGTTTGTATTTTAGTTATATGGTCATCACAACAATCTGGGGCTTCAGAAGCTAAGTTTTCCATTTCGCAATTAGCGTCGAAAGGTTCTGCATCCATTCCGCAGGAAAGCTGTTTTTCGACTAATGTAACCTCAGAAGTGATTTCCATACCCCCACAAAAATGTTGGGCATAAGCTATCCCTGAACTGCTAACGAGCATCAGTATGGACAAGAATATGGATATCACTTTTTTCATTATAAAGCAAAAATACAAAAAAAAGCCTTCCGAAATATTGGAAGGCTTTTTTGTAATTAGTTAATTTCTGAATCAACCCTACCACATTTCAGCATCTTATCACCGAAATAAGGGTTTAGAATATTTTTACCACTGCTAATCCAAGCAGCACCTTTATTATTAAAAGCCATTGGGCAATATTGTTTGTAAAGTGTACCAGACGCTAATGCTCCTTCTAGCATACCTTCAATCCCTGCAGTAAGAGTTTCAAAATGCTCACGTTGTACATTAACATCCTCTGTTGCAGCCATAGCAGCAACTGCTGTTTGAGTAGCTTCATTTACTTCTACTTCTTTAATAAGAACTTCAAGCTTAGAAGATTCTGAAGCTGTTTTTTCAGCATCAGTGTTCACTAAAGCCTCTTGAACTTCAATATATTGGTCAAAAATAGCTTCTATCTTTGGGTCGTTGAATTCAGCTTCTCTTTCTGAAATTTCATAAACTTCTTTTTCAGAAGCAGTATTATCAACAGTAACTACTTCAGGCTCTTCCACCTTTTTCTCATTGTCCTTACAAGACGTAAATGCTATAGCTGTAAACGCTAAAACAACAAAAGATAACTTTTTCATAATGAATTTTAAATTTAAGTTGCAAATATATTGATTTCAGTTTGATTTGTACTTATGAAAATAAAAGGCTGGAGGTAATATCAAAAGGAACAACGGTTGAATTAAAAAACGACGTACATAGAAAAGTACAAAATGACTCGATGTTCCTTCTGAAGTGTAAATTAACAAACTAAATACAATCATTAGTACCACGAAAAGTATTGCATAAAGAAACAATGAAATTTTAATCACTTCCTTATTTCCAAATAGTAACGATAAAATTCCTAGTGAAATAACAGAATTTAGAACAAATCGAAATGCTGTATTCACATGCAACAAATACACGTCCATTTCAGGAAGTGGCGCAGTTTTATAATCGGATTTAAAAAAATTTAATAGAGGGTCGTAAAAAAGAGTGTCTTCAAAAGCGCGAACTAGCACTAATAAGGAAGTGAGAATTACAACTACTAATATTCTTATAGATTTACTCACTTTACAAGATTTGATTTCGGATTCACATTTAACATTCGCACCCATACCATCCACAGTATAAATACAAAACCATAAATCATTCCTGGAAAAACTACGGCGTGAAGCACGTTTTCATATTCAGGGAATTTATAAAGTGCTACAGTTAAAATGGCTATTCGAATAATGTTTATTATGTAAATTAACACTGCGCCTGCAAAGATGTAAAGAATAGTTTTCTTAAATTTTTCTGCAAATGCAATAATAAAGGCTACAAAAAGAATAACTACACTCACCGAGTTACAACCTTCTACAATATTTACGGTGTATCTCCCGTCTAGTGTCAACAACATCCCCTCTACGGTTTGTGCTGGATTTAAATATGCAGCATAGCCAAAGGTGTTCAACACAGCCTTGCTCTGCTTCGCAACAAGGTTTGTGATATAATCAGGATAAAAAGAACCGTTTTTAGATAAATTTAAATAAACTGAATACAGAATACCCAGCAACAAATACGTCCCAATAAAAAGACCTACAAAGCGCACCACTGATTTGTATTTCAACAAGAGTTCTTTCACCGATTAGTTTTTAGATATTTGAAAAGTTACAGTTTATTTTTTTGTTCAATTTTAACAAAAATACATTATTTGTTTTTGGTGCTTAATGAGCGTTTTAAAATACTTTTGCCTAAACATTTTAGATACCATAAAACTATGCCTTTTTCAGAGTTAAAACCAAAAATAAATACGATTCTAGCCAATGATGCTGTGAGTACAAATGAGCGCCTAAATCAAGTTTGTGAATTACTGCAAACAACTGTAAGCTATTACGATTGGGTTGGGTTTTATTTTGCAAATGATGTAGAAAAAACACTTCACTTAAAAGCATATGCAGGCGAGCCAACAGATCATACCGTTATTCCTTTCGGGAAAGGGATTTGCGGACAAGTAGCTGTTAGCAACCAAAACTTTGTAGTACCTGATGTAAAAGCACAAGACAATTATATAGCTTGTAGCATTACTGTTAAAGCTGAAATTGTAATTCCACTTTTTAAAGATGGTAAAAACATTGGTCAGATAGATATCGACTCTAATACTGCAGATCCATTTACTGAAGCAGACGAGAAATTTTTAGAATGGGTGAACGAAAAGGTTGCGGAGATACTTTAGTGGTAACCACTGCGAAAATTCTAAAACTGAACCTTCTAAGGACTAACAAATTCCTAAGGCATAATAAAATGCTTTTGGAATTTTGTTTTTAATGTGATGTTTCTGCAAATTGCAATGCTTTACATTCCAGTTCTAATTGCTTCAACTGGATCTAATCTCGACGCTGAAATTGCAGGAAGTATTCCAGATATTAAACCTATAGCTGCACTTATAGCAGTGCCGATAAGCATATTCCACGGCGAAAGCACAAATTCAAAATCGCCCGTAAATTGCGATGCTAAGATTGAAACTATAAATACTAAGAACAACCCTATCAAACCGCCTATTACAGCTAAGATTACAGCTTCAAATAAAAACTGGAATAAGATAAATTTATTTTTAGCTCCTAGTGATTTTTGAATTCCAATTAAATTGGTTCGTTCTTTTACACTTACAAACATAATATTTGCAATTCCAAAGCCTCCAACCAATAATGAAAAACCACTAATTATCAATCCAATGAGGTTCATACTTCCTGTAATATTGTCTATTAAATCGGCAAAGCCTTGAAGTTGATTAATAAAAAAAGTACTAACCTCATCTGGTTTTAAACCTCGTTTTAATCGGAGTTGTTGGGTTAGCATTGCGATAAACTCGGCATTGTCAACTCCTTTTTCAGGTTTTACTACAATTTGAGGGAAAGTATTTTTGTTATTATCTCCAAATATTCGTCTAACAATATTTACTGGAATCCAAACAGAAGTATCTTTTGAATTACCGAATAAACCAGCGCCTTCTTTTTCTAAAACCCCAATTACATTAAATCTTCGTCCGTAAATTCTCACTTCTTTTCCAATGGCATTAGCAGCATCTCCAAAAAGTTGATTCGCAATTTCGTCTCCAACAACCACAACCATTGAGCCGCTATTAGATTCTGCAGCATTAAAAAATCTTCCTTGGCCAAGCTTAAGCGCTTCAATATCGTAATAGCTTTCTGTAACTGCACCAATAGGCACATTATCCACTTGATTGCTTTCCGATTTTATACTTTCGTTTGGCACGCCTAATGTGAAAGATGCAGCTTCTAAATTTGGAGTATTTCGTTCGATGTATTGAAATTCGTCATAAGTAACATCTGGAAACTGTTGCCATTTCCAACGGGGGATTTCGGTAGGTCCAAAACTAAAACGCATTATGATGATTGTACTATTATCTAGTCCACTCATACTCCCCTCTATCTCCCGTTTTAAAGAATCTACTGCTGCAAGTACAGCTATAATCGAAAAAATTCCAATAGTTACTCCAACTAAAGACAAAAAAGTCCGCAATTTATTGTTCCGAAGTGCATTTAATGCGAAGTTGAAACTTTCCTTTAAAACGCGAAGATATATAAGCATTAAGATTTTAAATTAGCGATTGACGATTTCGTTTTCGACCTGGTTGATAAATTTATTAAATGTAAGACGTTTTCTCATTGTATATGTTACAAATTTACTATTCAATTATGTACTTTTGCACCTTAATTTTTAGCAATGAACAATTCCAAGAAAATCAAGTCAGCTTTAATCTCTGTTTTTAGCAAAGAAGGACTAGCTCCTATCGTAAAAAAATTGCATGAACAAAATGTAAAAATTTACTCAACAGGAGGCACCGAAAAATTCATAAACGATTTAGGCATCGATGTAATTGCCGTTGAAAACATTACCGATTATCCATCAATTCTAGGTGGTCGTGTAAAAACATTACACCCAAAAGTTTTTGGAGGAATTTTAAACCGACAAGATAACGAGAGTGACGTTGCGGAAATGGAAAAATTCAACATTCCACAGTTGGATGCTGTAATTGTCGATTTATACCCTTTTGAAAAAACTGTTGCTTCTGGAGCGTCAGAGGAAGATATTATTGAAAAAATTGACATAGGTGGTATTTCGTTAATTCGTGCCGCAGCTAAAAACTTTAAAGACACTATTTGTGTTTCTTCAGTTGATGATTACGCTGAGTTTTTAGAATTAATTTCAGCAAACGACGGAGAAATTTCACTTAAAGATCGCAAGCGTTTTGCTGCAAAATCATTTAATGTTTCTTCTAATTACGACACTGCTATTTTTAATTACTTCAATTCAGAAGAAAACTTACCAGCGTTTAAGATAAGTGAAACTAAAGGTCAGGAGTTACGTTACGGCGAAAACCCACACCAAAAAGGATTCTTCTTCGGAGATTTTGACGAAATGTTTACTAAACTTCACGGTAAGGAATTGAGCTACAACAACCTTCTGGATGTTGATGCCGCAGTAAACCTAATGAACGAATTTAAAGGCGAAGCACCAACTTTTGCTATTCTTAAACATAACAACGCTTGTGGAATTGCACAACGTGACACTGTAAAAGAAGCTTATTTAGATGCATTGGCAGGTGATCCTGTTTCAGCTTTCGGAGGAATTTTAATCAGTAATGTTGAAATTGACGAAGCTACAGCTAATGAAATTCACAGTCTTTTTTGTGAAGTAGTAATTGCTCCTTCTTACTCAAAACAGGCTCAAGAAATTTTAGAAGGAAAAAAGAATAGAATTCTATTAATTCAAAAAGAAATTGAACTACCTTCAAAAACTGTAAGAACTTGTTTGAACGGAGTTTTAGTTCAAGATAAAGATAATATTACCGATACTGCTGATATTTTAACACATTCAACTAACAATAAACCTAGTTCATCTGAGTTAGAAGACTTGTTGTTTGCTTCTAAAATATGCAAGCACACTAAGAGTAATACAATTGTCTTGGCAAAAGGAAAACAACTTTGCGCTAGTGGAACCGGACAAACAAGCCGCGTAGATGCACTTAGACAGGCAATTGACAAAGCAAAGTCGTTTAACTTTGAACTTGAAGGAGCTGTAATGGCAAGTGACGCATTTTTCCCTTTCCCTGATTGTGTGGAGATTGCAGACAATGCAGGTATTACTGCAGTAATTCAGCCTGGAGGTTCTATTAAAGATCAACTAAGTATTGATTATTGCAACGAGCATATTATGGCAATGGTATTTACCGGAACACGTCATTTTAAGCATTAAAAAATCATTACTTTTGTTAATATAAATTACAACAGCTTAATATTCAACACCGCTAATTAAAAACTATGGGATTTTTTGACTTCCTAACTGAAGAAATAGCCATTGACCTTGGTACCGCGAACACACTGATAATTCATAATGACAAAGTAGTTGTGGATGCGCCATCTATAGTAGCCCGCGATCGTACTACTGGAAAAATAATTGCGGTAGGTCGTGAAGCCGCTATGATGCAGGGGAAAACTCACGAAAACATCAAGACTATTCGTCCGTTAAAAGATGGTGTAATTGCAGATTTTGACGCGAGTGAAAAGATGATAAACATGTTTATCAGTGATATTCCTGCTCTAAAAAAGAGATGGATTAAACCTTCATTGCGTATGGTTGTCTGTATTCCAAGTGGTATTACTGAAGTGGAAATGCGTGCGGTAAAAGAAAGTGCCGAAAGAGTAAACGGAAAAGAAGTTTACTTGATCCACGAACCTATGGCTGCCGCAATTGGTATTGGTGTTGATATTATGCAACCAAAAGGAAACATGGTTGTGGATATAGGAGGTGGTACAACAGAAATTGCAGTTATTGCCCTTGGTGGTATTGTTTGCGACAAGTCTGTTAAAATTGCAGGTGACGTATTTACAAACGATATCGTTTATTATATGCGAACTCAGCATAACCTTTATGTAGGTGAACGCACTGCTGAAAAGATAAAAATTCAAATTGGTGCTGCAACTGAAGATCTTGAGCTTCCACCAGACGAAATGGACGTTCAAGGACGTGATTTGTTAACTGGAAAACCAAAACAAGTACAAACTTCATATAGAGAAATTGCAAAAGCATTAGACAAGTCTATTCTACGTATAGAAGACGCTGTAATGGAGACATTATCACAAACTCCTCCAGAACTTGCTGCCGACATTTACAACACCGGTATTTACCTTGCAGGTGGTGGTTCAATGCTACGCGGATTAGATAAAAGACTTTCACAAAAAACTGATTTACCAGTTTATATCGCTGAAGATCCTTTACGCGCAGTAGTTCGTGGCACAGGAATATGCTTGAAGAATCTTAGTAAATACAAAAGCGTACTTATAAAATAATTTCCTAAAAGCGATTAATCAAAAACAATAGCATACTGTTTATGGCGTTGCTACCATTAGAAAGCAGAATATTTTAACCCTATTAAGCAATGCAGCAAATAATATTTTTCTTTATACGGAATAAAAACTTCCTGTTATTTGCTGTATTGTTTATTATTGCTCTTGCTTTAACGATTCAATCTCACAATTACCACAACAACAAATTTATAAGTTCCGCAAACGTTGTAACTGGTGGTGTCTATACTGTGAGAAATAATATTACAGATTACTTTACGCTAGCTAAGGAAAACGAAGATTTATTACAAGAGAATTTAATGCTCCGTAAAAAACTAAGTCAATACAATGAATTGAACTTAGCTCCTACTTTAGATAGCGGTAATATCATCAACAAATTTGAGTATTATTCTGCTCGAGTAATCAACAATAACTATTCGAAAACTAAAAACCAACTTACCTTAGATAAAGGTAGAAGAGATAGCATTAAAAGAGATTATGGCGTTATTTCTTCAAAAGGGATTGTTGGGATTGTAAGCGATGTATCAAACAACTATTCTACTGTTCAATCTATATTAAACACCAAAAGTAGAATTAACGCTAAATTGAAAAAATCTAGCCATTTTGGATCACTTATCTGGAATACAAAAGACCCAAACATAGCCCAGTTGATTGATATCCCAAGAATTGCAGATATTGAAAAGGGAGATACAATCATCACAGGTGGGCGATCAACTATTTTTCCCGAAGGTGTACTAATTGGAACCGTGAAGGATTTTCACCTAGACAATGACGATAATTATTATTACGTAAACATCGATTTATTTAATGATATGACTAGTCTTGAGCACGTATTTTTAATCAAAAATAATGATGCAATAGAGATCAATGAGCTAGAAAAAAGAGTGGAAGATGCAGAGTAACGATATATTAATTAATATAGTACGGTTTATAGTGCTTGTTTTTATACAAGTGCTACTGCTTAATAATATTAATTTAGGCGGTTACATCAATCCATTTCTTTATATCTATTTTATACTACTATTCCCTCTTGATGGTAATAAAAGCCTACTAATTTTTTTAAGCTTCCTTTTAGGCCTTTCTATCGATATTTTTGAAGATTCAGGTGGTGTTCACGCGGCTGCATCGGCGTTTATCGCATACATTCGTCCGTTTGTTTTAAAGTATTCATTTGGGGTAAGCTACGAATACAAATCTGTAAAAATTAAAAAAGCAGATACAACAGAAAAAATTACTTATATCACTTCATTAGTATTAATGCATCATTTTGTTATGTTTTCACTAGAAATATTTAGTTTTAAACATATACCATTGTTATTAAAATCTACGTTATTTTCAGGAATATTCACAATAGTCTTGACAATGTGTACAATGATTTTGTTCAATAGAAAATCGAAATGAGAAAAGTTGTACTTATAGCATTAGTTATATTAAGTGGTGTACTTTTCACGGCTAGGCTTTTTTATCTGCAAGTGTTAGATTCTTCTCCAGAATCTCTTGAGCAAAATAGCGCTATTAAAGTGATGTATGACTATCCGCAACGCGGGTATATATTTGATCGTAATGAAAACCTCTTAGTTTCCAATCAACCTTCGTATGATGTCATGGTTATCCCTAGAGATGTGAAGCCATTAGACACTTTGGAGTTTTGTAAACTTTTAAAAATTTCTAAAGAAGATTTTAAAGAAGTGTTACGTAAGGCTGAAATTTACTCTCCGAGGTTACCTTCAGTAGTGGTCCCACAACTAAACAAAGCCGACTATGCTTCACTTTCAGAAAAAATGTACAAGTATGAAGGCTTTTACATTCAGCGTCGTTCCCTTCGCGACTATCAAGTAAAACACTCTGCTAACGTTCTAGGATATATTGCTGAAGTAAACAACGCAATTATTAAAAAGAATCCCTATTACCAAATGGGGGAACTAATTGGAACCGCTG
Source organism: Aequorivita sinensis (assembly GCF_006346335.1). Classification (GTDB taxonomy): domain Bacteria; phylum Bacteroidota; class Bacteroidia; order Flavobacteriales; family Flavobacteriaceae; genus Aequorivita; species Aequorivita sinensis. Next base: position 9,839 of record NZ_VDMC01000007.1, on the reverse strand, counting down.
GTGTTGAAAAAGAATACGAGGAAGTTTTACGCGGCGTAAAAGGAGTAAAATACATACAAAGAGATCGCTTTAACAGAGATATTGGGCCTTATAAAGACGGAGTATTCGACACAATTCCAGAAAGAGGTAAGGATATACAACTTACTATAGATGCAGTACTTCAGGAGTATGGAGAAAAGTTAATGGTTAACAAAAGAGGTGGTATAGTTGCTATCGAACCAAGTACTGGTGAAATCCTTGCCCTTGTTACAGCGCCAAGTTACGATCCATCGCTATTGGTAGGAAGGGACAGATCGAAAAACTTTACAAAACTGTGGTATGATACCATTGCAAAGCCTTTATACGATAGAGGTTTAATGGGTGAATACCCACCAGGATCTCCCTTTAAAGCATTAACCGCACTTATTGCACTTCAAGAAAATGTAACCACAGAAGACGACCGAATAAACTGTCCTGGAGGGTACTATTACAATGGAAGACGTTTGATGAAATGTCACGGGGCTCACGGCGCCACAAGTATGGTTTATGGTATTGCAAAATCTTGTAACACTTACTTTGCAACGCTATACCGCAGATCTGTTGATAATTACTCTACCATTCAAGAAGGTACCGATAAATGGAAAGAACATTTAGCGAGTTTCGGACTTGGTAACTTCTTAGGATACGACCTACCAAGTGGAAAGAGAGGACTTATTCCAGATTCTAAATTTTATAATCGCTTTTATAATTTCCCAAAATACAGATGGTTTTCAACTGCTACCATTTCAAACTCTATTGGTCAAGGTGAAATTAACTTAACACCAATTCAAATGGCAAACTTTACAGCTGCCATTGCAAACCGAGGATGGTATTATACTCCCCACGTAATTAAAAACATAATTGGAACTGATACCATTCCACAAAAATTCAAAGAAAAACACCATACAACCATCGACCCTAAGCATTTTGAACCTGTGGTTGAAGGAATGTATCAAGTTTACGAATCGGGAACTGCATCTTATCTTAGAATACCAGGAATTGAAATATGCGGTAAAACAGGTACAGCCGAAAACTTTACCAGAATCGATGGAAAACGCGTACAACTTACCGACCACTCCATTTTTGTGGCCTTTGCACCAAAAGATAATCCTAAAATAGCTTTAGCAGTATTTGTAGAAAACGGATATTGGGGTTCTCGTTGGGCAGGTAGAATCGCTGGTTTAATGATTGAAAAATACATTAAAGGTGAAATAACTAGAAAGGATATGGAGAAATTTATCCTAGAAGGTAGTCTAGAAGATGAATATGCTAAGCCACATAGCGGAAAACCTTTTACAATTAATAGATAATGTCTGCAGCTAAATCATATATGAAATTTGACTGGTTGATGATTTTTATTTTCATCGCCTTAGTTTCTATGGGCTGGATTAATATTTACTCCGCATCGCTCAGTGATTCTGCTCAGGGATATTTTGATTTTAAGCAGATTTACGGCAAACAAATGATTTGGATAGGATTAAGTTTTATACTTATCATTTTCATATTAGCAATAGAATCAAAATTTTACGAAAATTACGCAAGTATTATTTATTTAGTCTCCTTACTTTCCCTTGCAGGGCTCTTTGTGTTTGGCCGTACTATAGCTGGAACAACTGCTTGGTATGACTTTGGTGGTTTCAGCATTCAACCCAGTGAATTTGCCAAAGCAGCTACTGGTCTAGCACTTGCGAAATACGTAAGTGACATTCAAACCAATATGCAAGAGTTAAAGCACCAAATAAGTGCATTTATTATTCTAGCTCTTCCTGTTATACTCATTATACTACAACCAGACCCTGGAAGTGTATTGGTGTATGCTGCATTTGTATTTCCATTATACAGAGAAGGATTACACGGAGTTTATTTATTACTAGGACTTTTTGCCACCGTTATTTTTGTTTCTACACTTGCGTTTGGAGCAGTTTGGGCGGCAGTAGCGGTTTTACTTATTGCTGGAATAGTTTATTACAGAAATAGAAAAAAACGCCCCAATGTTTTAAAATATATAATGATTGTTGTTGCTTGTATTGGGTTTGCATTTTCAGTGAGCTATATCTTCAACAATGTATTTAAACAACACCATAGAGACCGTTTTAATATAGTTCTTGGTAAAGAAGTTGATTCACGAGGAATTGGCTACAATACAAACCAAAGTGAAATTGCAATTTCGAATGGTGGATGGTTAGGAAAAGGCTGGACACAAGGCACACAAACGAAAGGAAATTTTGTACCTGAACAGCATACCGACTACATTTTTAGTACGGTTGGTGAAGAGTGGGGATTTGTAGGAAGTATGATTGTAGTCCTCCTATTTATTGGCCTCATTCTCAGAATTATTTATAAAGCTGAAAAACAGAAAAATCAATTCGGGAGGGTTTATGGCTATAGTGTAGCAGCAATTATCTTTCTTCACTTTTTTGTGAATATAGGGATGGTTACTGGTATATTTCCAACCGTTGGTATTCCACTCCCCTTCTTTAGTTACGGAGGATCTGGACTATGGGGCTTTACTATCTTACTTTTTATATTTGTAAAGCTAGATGCAGCCAACTATTACTACACCTAACACAGAGCTGAAATTTAGTATTTTCTGCTAACCGAAAACTTTTTTAGCTACTTCTTTCCCCAAACTTTTAAGTCAATCATACTTTCCATTTTATCTTCGATTGAATCAGGCAAGGCAGGAAAAAAATCTATACCCGTTTTAGCTTCTATTTCGTCTATAGAAACTACATATTCATAAAAAGACTTACTACTAGGTTCGTTGGGAATCAAAAAAGCTATAGCTTTATGATTGCCATCTGTAACATCTACAACAATTTTAAAAAACTCATTAGGCACAGAAACATTTTCATACCCAATAGTTTCCATGTTTCCATTTAAAACACCTCCAGTTACCACATAAACTCCGTCGTATTTATTTGCCCAATACCTAACCTTTTGTTCTAAACGATTCCAAATTCCAGCATTAAATTCACGGTTTTGAGGACTAACATTACTGGTTAAAAAAGTTTCATTATAAGCTTCAAAAGATATTTTTCTATCACCAGCAGGTACTAAATGCCCGCGATCATAACCAGAGTTTTTGTAATTGCGCCAGTCTGCAGATTTTGTTGACACCTTATTGTCAATTTCAAAATAAGGTCTTTTAAATTCATTTCTAGATAAATCGCTTTTACTAAGTTCATAAGCAGCCCATTCTGCCTGTTCATGATCTTCAGAATAGGAAAGTGTGAAATAATTGTGTCTTACTATAGCTCCAGTAGTAGATTCTGGAAGAAATGAGTCATCAAATTCTTTTGAATTTCTAACAACTTGTGTTGATGTTTCTGAAATAATATTATTATTCCCATCAAAGATATCGTCTGAATAGTACAATACAACGGTAAGAATAATAATAACTAAAGGATAAATGTATTTTCGATTCATAGGGTCAAAAATACTATTAACTTATAATCTTTAAAAGTTTGAAGTGTTTATTCTATGAGTTTAAGATTTAATGAATAACATTAATTTCTCACATCCATAGCATCTCTTAAAGCATTCCCGATTAGCATAAAAGCCGTAACCAAACTCATAATTGCAAGGCCAGGAATTAAGGCTAAATAAGGTTTTCCTAAAATAATATATGCGTAGTGATCTTTTATGATTCCTCCCCAGCTTGGCATTGGCGGCTGAGCACCTATCCCTAAAAACGAAAGGCCACTTTCTATTAAGATTGCTCCCGCAAAATTGGCTGCCGAAATTATAATAACTGGCGCCATACTATTAGGCAAAATATGTTTTACTATAATTCTAAAGTCATTAAAACCAAGAGCTCGAGCAGCAGTTACGTATTGCATCTGTTTCACACCCATTACCTGCCCTCTAACCACTCTTGCAACTTCTACCCACATTGTGAGCCCTACAGCGATAAAAACCTGCCAAAAACCTTTACCAAGAGCTAAGGTGATAGCTATCACTAATAGTAACGTTGGAATAGACCAAGTAACGTTAATTACCCACATAATTGCTGCATCCACTTTCCCTCCAAAATACCCAGCAATTGCGCCCATTGTAATCCCAATTACCAAGGAAATAAAGACCGCTACAAACCCTATGGCAAGCGAGATTCGGATTCCAATTAACATTCGGCTTAACAGATCACGGCCATATTTATCTGTTCCGAGATAGAATTTCTTTTCTGACATGTATTTGTTAGGAATTTCCTTCACTGAAGAAACATCAGGAAAAAGCGATACTGAATATTCCTTTTGAAGTCCATCAGTGCCCTCAGGAGTATATTCGGTTATCTCGATAGTATTAGACTTTAATGAATAATTTGAAATAGGAATTTCAGTATTTGCATTCTTTTCACCAAAAAAGAAAACCGAGATTGGGTTTTGATCTTCTATGGCAACAGGAATTGTAAGCATTTGTACCGAAAACCCAGGGTTTTTAGAATGAATTGATAAGTGCATCTGATTTGCATTTTGTGAATTATCCGGCGCCAATGCGTAAGCGAATATGGCCACTAATACACAAACCATTAAAAACCCCAAACTGAAAACGCCCCAGAAGTTCTTTTTAAACTTCTGAAGCGCTATTTGTGTTAATGAGGTTGAGTTTTTCACGTTTCAAATTTACTGAAAATTTTAGGTGAATAGCCATAAAAAAACCTACAAGGTTTTTGAAATCTTGTAGGTTTTAAATCTGCCTTCTAGAAATACTCGAAAGTACTAGTTTTTAATATCCGCTACTTTTTTAGCTTTTATATTATTAAGTTTTAAGTCTTCTAACACGTGGATAGCTTCTTCAACATAAATATCTTTACTTAAGCTTTTATGCCATCTCTTACGTTTTTCTGAAAGCGTTGTATCTTGTTTCATCAATTCAACTTCATAAGGCAAAGATTTAAAAGTTAGCTTATTGTCATACTTATCAATTGCCTCAAAACGTTTACTTATTTCTTTACGTTTTTCAATTTCGGCAGTATAATCATTAAAGTTAAGGTTTACTTCCTTTTCATCTCTGCGCTCTTTAATCCACTTCGCATTTTCATCTATTAGTTGCAACTGCTCATTTTTAGCCATTCTAGCTTTACTGTTATCAATGGTTTCTTGAAAACCAATATAGCCATCCCAAATATCATACTTAGCTGCATCAATTTTATCATAAGGTAGTGGATTTGGGTAATCTCGCTCCCCTATATCGATATAACTGTAACGATCTGGCATTACAACATCACTATTTACACCTTCTAACTGTGTTGAACCACCATTAACTCGGTAGAATTTTTGTGATGTAATTTTAATAGCTCCTAAGTCTCCTATATCATTGTTTCTAACCCATTGGTTTAAATCTACAACATTTTGCACAGTACCTTTTCCGTATGTTTGTTTGCTACCAATTACAATAGCTCTTTTATAATCCTGCATAGCAGCAGCTAAAATTTCTGAGGCTGATGCAGAGAGTTCATTTACTAAAATTACTAAAGGTCCGTCCCAAACAATTTCGTTGCTTTCATCTTCTAAAACCTCTTTTTTACCTGCTGAAGAAACCTGAACAATTGGTCCTTTCTTAATAAATAACCCAGCAATATCCACAGCAGTTCTCAGTGATCCACCACCGTTATTTCGAAGGTCTAACACAAGCCCTTCCATTCCTTGTTCTTTTAAACGTAGAATTTCTTTTTTAACATCGGAGGCAGCATTGCGCTCTTTATAGTTCTCCATGTCGAAATAAAACTGAGGTAAATTTATAAGTCCGAATTTGCGACCGTTATTTTCTATATATGAAGATTTAGCATACGTTTCTTCAAGTTCAACTACATCGCGAGTAATAACTTTATCTGAAATAGTTCCATCAACATTCTTTACTGTAAGTGTAACTTTAGTTCCTTTTGGACCTTTAATTAGTTTTACAGCATCATCTATACGCATACCAACTATGCTTACCGATTCATTTTCTCCTTCTTGCTTTACTTTAAGGATAGCATCACCAACTTCAATTTGTTCACTTCTCCAAGCTGGTCCTCCACTTATTACCTCAATTACCGTTATATAATCGTTTTTCTTTTGAAGTCTAGCCCCAATTCCTTCTAGTTTTCCAGACATTTGAAGGTCGAAACGATCCTTATCTGGCGGTGCGAAATAGTTGCTATGTGGGTCAAACTCTTCAACAATAGTATTTAGATAAATTGCAAAATAATCTTTACGCACAAGATCTTTTGTGAAATCGAAATATTCATCTAATGATGTCTTGGCAGTTTCTCGAGCCTTTTGCTCTAGCTCAGTCATAGACTTTGGCTCAAATGGCTCTTCAGAAGTTTTACTCGACTTTTCTTCATTTTCGTCATCATTATCTTCCACTTCAGCATTATCATCGATATCGGTTTTATCTAAAGCTTTTTGTTTAGTTTTTTGCTCTTCAACATAGTCGTAATAGCTAGAAAGTGTTGTAAACTTTAATTGCTGTTCCCAACGAGCCTTTAAAGCTTTGGTTGACGTAGCATATTCGATATTATCGTAATCTACATTAATAGTTTCTTTTTCCTCAAAATTGAAGGGCTTGTCTAAAACTTCAGGGTAGATTTTCTTCACATCTTCCATTCGTTCTTGGAAGCGATTATATACTAAATTGAAAAAAGATAAATCTTTATTCTTTATTTGGTCGTCAATTTCAGTTTTGTACTTACTAAACTCTTCAATATCTGAAGCTAAAAAGTATCTTTTTAAAGGATCAAGGCCTTTAATGAAATTTTCAAAAACATCAGCCGAAAAAGCATCGTCGATAGCCTTTGGGTCATAGTGTCCTTTTTCAAGAACATAAGTTATAAGATCGAGTAATAATTTATCTTTATCCGGGTTTTCAAATTCTTTAGTTGTGAAACTGCAAGAAGCTACAGAAACAAAAACTGCCAAAAATAAAACTTTAAAATTCTTCTTCATTATCCGCATAGTAAGGGTGTTGATTTAAGAGTGTCTAAATTATACAAAAAACCGTGCCATTAAACTATTTTGCTACTAATATTTTGTTAAACAGCCATTATTGATTGAGAAACAAGGATTCTTATTTCAAATTTAATAAATGTACTTTTGTGTCTTCAAAATTTTAAAGAATGACAAACAAAAGACCACTTATTTTAGTAACCAATGACGACGGAATTAACGCTCCTGGCATAAGAGCATTAATTGAGGTTATGAACACATTAGGGGACGTTTGTGTGGTTGCACCAGATTCTCCACAAAGTGGAATGGGACACGCTATTACCATAAACGACGCTTTGTACTGTAATCGTATAAATATAAATAAAGACGAGCCACAAGAAGAGTATAGCTGTAGCGGTACTCCTGTAGACTGTGTAAAAATTGCAGTAAATGAAATTTTAGATCGAAAACCTGATTTATGCGTTAGTGGTATTAACCACGGAAGCAATTCGTCTATCAATGTTATATACAGTGGCACTATGAGCGCAGCGGTTGAAGCTGGAACTACCGGAATTCCGTCTATTGGTTTTTCTCTTTTAGATTATTCGTTAGAAGCTAATTTTGAAGCCTCAAAAAAAGTTGTAAAAGCCATTGCTGAACAAACGCTTAAAAACGGACTTCCTAATGGAGTGGTTTTAAATGTTAATATCCCAAAGCTTAATTCTTCTGAAATAAAAGGGATGAAAGTTTGCCGTCAAGCAAATGCCTATTGGCAAGAAAAATTCGACAAACGGACTAATCCCCTAGGGAGGGATTACTATTGGCTTTCTGGTGAATTTGTTAATCAAGATAAGGGCCAAGATACAGATGAATGGGCTTTAGAAAATGGGTATGTTTCAATTGTACCGGTTCAATACGATTTAACAGCCCACCATGCTATTAAGGTAATTAATTCTTGGGATTTACAGTAAGATTTATTGGATGTAAAACACTAGATAATTAGTGATAATACAATTGTTATAATATTTATACACAACGAATGAAACCACACGTAAAAGAAATTTTAATAGGACTAATAATAGGCTTACTGGCAAATGTTGCAGGAACCTATCTATATATCTTCTTTTTTTCTGATTTAGAAATTGAAGATACAATCAAAGCTGCATTAGCCAATGATTTTCTAGGTAGTTTAATAGCCTTAGGAGCCGTTTTAAATTTAATAGTTTTCTTTATTTACCTTAAGAAAAACCAAGTTTATAGAGCAAGAGGAGTTGTTATGGCAACAGTAATTGCCGCATTAGTAATCTTATATACAAAGTTTCTATAAAATTATAGCTAGTTTTTCTTTAACTCATTAACTTAGTAATTCAATAACCTAAAATTAAAATACAAAAGAATGAGACGTGCAGTATTTCCTGGAACTTTCGACCCTATTACACTTGGACACTTAGACATTATTAATCGTGCACTACCCCTATTTGATGAAATAATTATTGCTATTGGTGTTAATGCCGATAAAAAAACAATGTTTACTTTGGAAGAACGCTTGAAGTTTATTGAAGACATCTTTAAATATGAAGAAAAGGTAAGCGTTGAAAGTTACTCTGGTTTAACAGCTAAATACTGTATAGAGAAGGGTGCTCAATTTATTGTTCGTGGTTTGCGAAATACTACCGATTTAAATTACGAGCAGCCAATAGCTCAAACCAATTACCAAATGGCGAATGTTGAAACTATATTTTTAATCTGCTCTCCTGAGGTTTCTAATATCTCATCTACAATAGTAAGAGATATTATGCGAAATGATGGCGAATACCAACATTTAGTACCGAATTCAGTTAAAAAAAATTAATTGCTTAATTAGATAAGTTTAATCATTTTATTTTTGCATATACAACTTATTTTCAATACCTTATAGAATCAATTTAGCTAAAATGATTGGCTATCGAATTCTATATTATTCTTTAATAGCAATGCTAATATTATCCTGTAATAAGGATGATACAGGACTATCTTCTTCTACCTCCACCAATCAAAACCCTGTAGCATTTATAGAGCCTGAACTAAAACCCTTCGTAGAGAGTTTTTATATCGAAATGGAAGAACGTGGCATAGACTATAGGAATAGGCCGCTATCTGCAATTTTTGTAAATGAGCTTTCTGCTCCCAATAGCACTCAATTTTGTGCATATGGTTACCCAAATTTAAATGGGATAGCTACTGTAGAAGTAATTAAAAACAATGGATGCTGGTTATCAAAAAACCACACAGAGCACGAAAACTTGATCTACCATGAATTAGGTCATGCACTAATGAGCAAGGGCCATACCTACTCTTTATTCCCAAACGGCTCACCCACCTCAATTATGTGTTCTTCAGAAGTTGCCGATAATTACAGAGTTTATAACAAATATCAAAGTGATCAAAAAACATATTATTTAAACCAACTTGCTTCTGGTATTACGACGGAACCAGATTGGGCTGGTGAAAAATATTACAGTGAAACCTTGGAGATTGATACTTTTGATAATTCTATAGATGGATGGGAATCTGATACAGAGTATAGCACTAATAATTCATATACTTTTTTTATTGATGAAAATCATGCAACCTCTCCCCCTTATGCCCTTGGAATATCAAACACTGGAAGTAATAATCCTGATGCTGTAGGATATTGGTATAAGTATTATGATATAACCAACTTTAGCAATTGTTCAAATGTAGTAGTGAGTGCAGATATTATTGTGGATAATTTGACAGAGGGTTATGTCGGTTTAGTAATAGATTTTATAGAATATCCAAGGATCATTCTCAAAAGTTGTGTGTGAATTGAAATAGAATTCTGATTTTTGTTTTTTAAAACAAAGCTTTGGACAATTATCTAGACCTACTGAAACTTATCCTGCCTGAATT
>NZ_VDMC01000006.1 GCF_006346335.1 Aequorivita sinensis | reverse complement strand
CTACATTCATCTCTAGGGTATATTTCCCCTCTAGAAATGGAAATTAAATTAAGAGGGAAAACTAATAAAGTGGCTTAAAAAAAATGTCACAAGATTAGTAGGAATTCCAGAGTTCGTTTGCAGGCAATGGGAAAAGCACATCGGTTGCCTTCCAGCCCGGTTTCACGGGGCCTAATATTTCATTGGCGCTGTCTGATCTTTTAAGGTAAAACCATCGATGGCCTTGCTCTGTAAAATATTCATACCTCCATTGGTTTTGTACCTCTTTTCTGATTTCTTCCTGTGTATTTGCCGTTGTTGGTTCCAGCCCGGCGCGAAGCCTAATTACATTAATATCATCCCTTGCTTCCTGTAAATTTCCCAGCTTCAGTGATGCCTCAGCTCGTATAAGAAATTGTCCTGCCAAACGGAAGAGAATAGAATATTCTGTACTGCTACCACCATAATAATTTTGCTTGTATTTATAGGCGTGGTGCCAACTTTGTACTCCGTCCGTTAGCGCTCGGGTCCAAGACTCCTTTCGGAGGTCTCCTGTTTCAAAATCTTCGATAAATCGATCCGTAAGTGCATAAAGGGAAGGTGGGCCAAAGTCGAAGATTAAGGTTTCCCCTTCCTTGGTACCCGAACCTTCAAATTCTGGTTTCAACTGCCAAATGGTGGCGGGGCTCTCTTTTAGAAAGACCGAATTTAAATCGGGTTGCCAAGTATATGTTCCCTCCGTAATGACTGCCGTACTTTCACCAATTGCCTTTTCCCATTGTTGTGTAACCAAGTACAATTGTGCGAGCATCGTACTGGCCACACCTTTTGAAACTTTAAGCCTTTCCCCACTGGGTTCCACAACTGGCAACAGGTTCTTGGCAGCAAGTAAATCAGATTCCATAATTTGGTATACCTCCGTAAGCGGCATTCGGGAAACCGAAGCGTTTTCATTATAATCGGTACTTTGTATATAAGGTATGTCCCCAAACAATTGTGTAAGATAAAAGTGTAAGTAAGCCCGAAGAAATAGCGCTTCCCCCATAAAGCCATTTCGCTGTTCTTCTTCCAATGGGCAATCTTCAAGCCCTTCCACAATTTTATTTGCACTGTAGATAAGCGAATAACTATTGTTCCAAAAATTGCCCACCGCAGTATTATTGGGAAGTATCGTATGATTATAAAAGGCATTGTCAATTGGAGCATTCTCGCGATAATAAGATAGTTCATCTGCATAGAGTCCGAGGAGCACACCCATTCCGTCAACGCCTCCTGTAACCGGACTGTTGTCTCTAAGTCCAGCATATATATTGGCAAGGGCAGCATTAACTGTAGATTCGTTTTCAAAAACCGCTTCTTCCGATAGCAGGAAGTCTGGGTAATCTGGTTCCAACGCTTTTTCGCAACTGGATAATAATACTCCCACTAGCACCAAGCGTATTAGCCGTAGTAATAGCATTGGGGAGCGGGAATAGTATTTCTGTATAAATGTTTTCATAATTTAAGTATTAAAAGGTTACTGTTACGCCAGCACCCAACCATCGTAGGGCAGGGATAAAGCCCTGCGTCTGTTCAGGGTCCTGGCCTTTATATTCCGTAAGGGTGTAAAGGTTTTGTCCTTGGATAAATACCTTAGCATTTGATGTACTATGGAGAAAATTTGGAATGTTATAGGAAAGCGAAACATTCTTTAGTCGCAAATAGGTAGCATCACTGAAAGCGGCATCACTTTGCCCCAAATTATAGGCGGCTATTGAACGCTCATAGTTTCCGCCTGCGGTATAGCCTTGGGTATCTGTTTGGTCGCCGGGTGCATTCCAGGCATCCAAAACTTCAATGGGCTGATTTGCCATGGCGCCGGGGGTGGTGCCCCAACGGTTGATATTTTGCGCCATCTGTTTGCTGAACTGGAGGAAGATATCCAACTCCAGATTGCCATAGGCAATGGTATTGGACAAGCCTCCATACCATTTGGGAGCGGTGTCTATTATTGCCTTTCTATCCTCAGGCGCACTTATTTGCCCATCGCCATTATAATCCTCAAAAGTATATATACCAGTTTGGGGGTCAACCCCCGTAAAATGCAGTACCCTAACAATGGTAATGGGTTCTCCAATTACATAGCTGTTGGCATAGGTGCTGTTGGCAAGATTGGGAAACTCAATCAGCTCATTTTTTGGAAGTGTAAAATTGAAGGAGGTATTCCATTTCCAGTTGCTTGAATTAATATTTACTGTGTTCAATTCAAACTCCAAGCCTCTGTTTTCGACAAGAGCATCTAGATTGCCCAAAATCCCAGAGAATCCTGTTGTGGCAGGTAGCGGAATTTCCACTAGTTGATTTGAGGAACGGTTACGGTAAAAGTTTATGGTGGTAGTTACTCTGTTATCAAACACTCCCAATTCCAGCGCCAGTTCTGCCTTTCGGTTTTCCTCCCATCCAAAATTGGGGTTATAGAGGGCGGTGGGGTAGAGCCCAATAGTATTGTTATAGGAAATGCCCGTACTGCCATAGGAATTATAATAGCGGTAGTCGCCAATCTGGTCGTTGCCCGTACTGCCATAACTGCCCCTCAGCTTTCCATTGGAAAGAAATGGCAAGACATTCTTAACTCCCGCCTCTTCCGAAAACAGCCAAGCCACACCCACCGCCCCGAAATTGGCAAACCGGTTGTTGGGGCCAAAGCGACTAGAGCCGTCCCTACGGCCGGTAAGGTTTAGGATGTAACGATTGTTATAGGTATAATTGAAACGGCCAAAGATTGCCTGATATTTATAGATGGATTCAGCATCGCTCATCACTTTAATATAATTGGCCGTCGCCAGATTCATTATTTGGGAATTCGTGGCAAAGCCTTCAGCATATTGGGAAAAGACACTAGATGTTTCATTCTGTGCGGAATATCCCAATAGCACATCCAATCTATGGCTCCCACTGTTGTATTTGTAGTTCAACTGCGGTTCCACGATCCACGAACTTCGGGTACCATCGTTAGTATAAATGCCAGAAAAATTACTATCAAACCCATATTGGGGAGGGTAGATGGTGTGGGGGCTGGTTCGGTATTCAGATAGTTTGGTATTCTGATATCCCATGGTGGTGCGTAGCGTAAGATTGTTTAGTAGCTTAAATTCAATTAAACCATTTACTAGCAGGCTGTTTCTTTTAGACAACAGCTCCCCTTGCAACGATGCCAACGGATTGTTAAACGTTCCCTCCTCCCAATTGAGCGTCCCGTCCTCATTGTATAATTGGGGAGCATTGGGTGGCAAGATCAAGGCCTGATAGCTTAAATCGGTACTCGGGAGCTGATTGCTTTCATGGGCATAAGCAGTGGATAACGTTATTTTAAATCCATCATTTGGGGAACTGTGGGACAGTTTGGCAAGGCCATTAGCACGCTGGTAACGGTCGTTGGTGGGAAATACAGTGGTCTGCTTATGGTAATCCCCACTGAGAAAAAAGGAGGTGGAATTGCTACCCCCTGCTACCGAAGCCTGATATTCCCGTATATAGGCAGTGCCACCCAATAGTTCCTCCTGCCAATCGGTATAACGGTTTCGGTCCCAAGTGCCATTAATATCATAGGCATAGGGCGGATACTCAGTGAATCCATCATTGCTAAATGCCTGCTCCCGTAGCTGCAGATATTGTTCCGTATTAAGAAGTTTTTGTTTTTTTGCTATCTGCCCCAAGCTACTCTTTGCCGTAATGGAATATTGGGTAGTGCCAGTCTGCTTCCTTTTTGTGGTAATCAAGATGACCCCATTAGCACCACGGGAACCATAGATGGCAGTGGCATCGGCATCCTTTAGCACCTCGATACTATCAATATCGGAAGGACTTAAAAAACTAAAAGGGCTATAGTCTGCCGCGGGCAGGATAGTGCCGGAAACGTTACGACTACCCATTCCATCGGAACTAAAGGGAATGCCATCAATTATATAGAGGGGTTGGTTGCCGGCCGTAAGGCTGCTCTTTCCCCGTAACTGTACTATAAAGCCACTTCCCGCAGAGCCCGAATTTTGGACCACCTGTAAGCCAGAAATCCTTCCTTGGAGTGCTGCTATGGGATTCTGTATTATTTGACTTTCTATAGCTCCCTCAGTTATCCTCGATATACTCCCAGTCTTCTCCTTATCTGAGACTTTGTAGTAGCCCGCATTAATAACCACTTCATCCAAGGCAGTGGCGTCTAGCTGCATCGTTACGTTTAATATATTACCACTGCCAACTGCCACGTCGCGCAACTTATAGCCCACATAAGTAAATACCAGCGTATCGTTTGCAGAGGCACTTAGGGAGTACCGCCCTTCCAGATCACTAATGCTCCCCCTGGCGGTGTTTTTTACCAGTACATTGACTCCGCTTAGTGGGCCATCGGCATCGGTAATAATGCCACTAATGTTTTTAAGTGGCAGGTTCTGTGAAAAAATAGGGGAGTTGTAGGTTAAAAAAAAGGCAAAAATACCTGTAAGCGCAAAGCTGCGCCTGTAATTATTTTTCATAATTTTGCATCAGTTAAGTGTTATACAATTATTTAACTACTGGCCTGCTCCACCGGTCGTCGAAAACTGGGAGCGGGTCATTTTTTTTGTAGTGAGACGTTGGATGTGAGACGTGAGGCTTAAGACGTAAGACTTAAGACGTAGGACTTTGGACGTAAGACTTAAGACGTAGGACGGCTCTCCATACTCAATACTAACTACTGATTTACATAGTTGCGAAGCTTCTGGGTGGAAGAAACAGTTGCCTTGAAAGAAAGTTGCGGAAAGAAATACCGACCAAGCCCAATACAAAAGGGCGCGGAACTCAACTTATTGTTATCGGGGCACTGGCGGTGCCTTTACCACATATAAGAGAGTACTCACGCCCCGGGCCGTGAGCATCTTGCTTATCTTCTCGTGGTTATTTTAAACGCCAGTTTTCGATAACGAGGTTCAAAGCGAGTGCTTCAATATTTTGATTTGAAGAATCGCAAATTTAATATTCTAATTCAAATATATAAAATCTTTAGTTAACAACAAATTATAATTTTAATATATTTTTTGTTGTTGTTGATATTATTCTTTTTAAACTATGGAAGTTGACACTCTTAAAACGCTCTTAGCGACCATAGGTAAAAGAATTGAAGAGCAACGCATAAGTCAAGATTTGCAGCCAGAGGATGTTGCCGAAATGACTGGTTTAACAGCTGCTACCATTCGTAATATTGAAAATGGCAAAGAAACTTATCTTTCTACTTTTTTTGCCGTGTGCCTAGCCATTAATATGCATCCAAAAGCTATGCTCGATATTGAGATTAAGCTCAAGCCTCTTTTTGAACTTTCTGAACCAAGACGAGAGAAAAGTAGAATTACCCCAAGAATAGATAGTTTATTGGAAACTGAGTTCTTCCAGATAGACCGGACAACTAAAGATGTAGTAGAAGAACTTGCTGCGGTTTATAAAATAAAAACGAATACACCCATTGTATCTGTAATATTAAATAGAAAAGTTGATGAGGGGAAGTTGAAGGTCAGTAAGAAAGGACGGGTTAATTTTTACAAGAAGCGTTGAGCATTTGGATTAATCTCACTTTCTTTCCCATTAATTTATTACCAACATGAGGTTTTTTATAATGGGTGGGTCTGAGTTTATTTTTACAAAATAATGGCTCATAAGCAAGCTAAAAGAAAATAATGTAAACTAGCGTTCAGCCTGCTGGTTTTATTTAATAGCCATTGAAATAGTATCTTCGAACGTATTAACCTTAATTTGCATGATTATAACGCCAAAAGGTAATCCTAAAGAATTTAATAACTCTTTGAAAGTTTTCCGACCTCAAGCGCAACTAGATTCATTATTTTGTTTTGCGTTGTATTAAACTCCCTTTCGACAAAAATCCTAAATAATGCATATAATGCGACCGGGTATTTCGATTTAAATAATAGTTAATAACATCTCCTTTTGTAAAAACAAGGTCATATTGCTGGTGTTGTGAACGATTTTATAGCGGATACTTTATACCTAAAGACTGATACAAACGCCTAACCTTCATTCGCCAATGGATACTTGCTAAATGCCACGATTTACTACCTTTTATGTTTAAAATATTATCGTGAGAATGACGCAGTTTTTGTTTTGTTGCCATTCTCTTATCAAAGAGGAGTAAGAGATAAGGATCATCTATTGGGTCTGGATCCTTATCTAAATCAAAGATGTTTCTGTCTATATCCTTATTGAATTTATTTTTTTTAGATTTTAATAAATTATATAATTCAATTAAATTTTCTGTTTCAGTAATGTATTCTAAATCATAAATATCTTTTTTGGCAGGACGATTGGAACAGCTTATTAATTTAAACAAGGCAATGTCTTTTACATTGTAACAACATATATCTTCAATCATTTCAAAATCATAGAGCGCTTTCATATTTTGAAGAATATCTACTTTAATAACGACATTATCCTTTTTAACAAAAAAACGCAAAAACACAAATTGGTCATTCTCTTTCACGGGATATATGAAGTTTATAATTTTCTCACCGTATATCGCCTTTACTTCAGATTCAATTTTCTCGAATCCTTCGACACCAATTATACCTGTAGAAAATAAGTCTATATCTTCTGAAATGCGATGATTATAACGTAGCGCCAAATTTGTGCCACCGGCCAATGCAAAAGTTGATAGGCTGGGTAATTGTTGTAATTCCTTAATAGTTTGAAGGAGGGCAGGAGAAACTGCGTGCATGTTTATATAGCGTAACGGTAGAAAGGTTTCGTATTGTATCTTTTACTTACTAATGCACATACTTGATTACTAATATTTTCTTTAGTATGTTTTAGCACAGTTACAATTTCTTTTTTAGAATAATATTCCTCTAATAGCTTAATATCTTTAGAGAAAGAATCTTTATCAGTAGCATATAAAGCTCTGGGAATAATAATATCCATATCTCTTTTAAGAGATAGTTTACTACTATCCATATCCCAAAAAACATATTTAGGGAATACTTTTGATATGTCTATTCTTTTTTGCAAAACTTTTTTAACTACTTAATGTAAGAGAGAATCAAGACACAAATATATAAAATAGTATTTAATTCATTATTTATAAGTGTATTATCTTAATCTATATAATCAAGATTTATACCATTTAAAATATTATTTGTTCTACTCATACAATTATAGTTAGAGGTCTATAAATTATATGTTGCTCAATTTTTAATATTTATCCTATAGCTAGCGCCTTTCTTTTCGTCAATAAGTGAACCTAACCATAAAATAGGAAACATGGTTGAAACAGCAATTCTTTTGCAATGGATGCATCGAGAGCAACTATATTTAACCTATGCCAGATGGAAAGACGGCAGAAATGAAGGAGAAGTAGACCTTGTCTTAGTAGATGATAAGAGTTACAAACCTGTTTGGGGAGTAGAAACTAAGTGGAGTAATCGATATTTTAATAAACCACACGAATTGAAAAGTTTAATTAAATTTTGTGAAGCAAATAAACTTAAAGCTGCAGTGGTAACTTCAATTGATCAAATAGGAATGAAAGAAGCACAAGGCGTGAGATTTACTTTTTCACCAGCTTCTATTTATGCGTATAATATTGGAGAAATCACACTTAAAATGAAAGCTACTAATTAAATAAAAAACGATAGCACAACCATAGTAGCCGTGGCAGAACTCTTTAATTTTTAAATACCGAACTTATATAAGCAGTTTTAAGCGGCTTTGTTTTTTGGGTATCTTCTAAGAATGAAACAGATAGCGGTAATAATATGCAATAATTATTATACATGATATTGTTCCCAAGTAAAATTTGCTTTTAAGTAGTATTAAGTTTCACATCTGGCTATTGTTCATATCTTGTTTATAAGATGTTGTTAGTAAACATTTTAAACATAATTAATAGAGTTATATTTATGTGTAATCAAATTTTAAGAAGATGGGAAAAAATCAGCATGTTGTAAAGAATAATGATGGTTGGAGTGTAAGAGGAGAAAATAATTCAAAAGCAACTTCTAACCATACTACGCAAAAAGAAGCAATCGAACGAGCCCGAGAAATTGCCAAAAATCAGAAATCTGAAGTGGTAATTCACGGCCGGGATGGAAAAATAAGAGATAAAGATAGTTACGGGAACGATCCTAACCCACCTAAAGATAAGAAACATTAAAAATGGAAAAAATTGATTATAATTCTGTAAAAAGGAAAATTGAAAGAGAACTTTGCGTTACACATAATCAGCATCCTAAATTTGAAAAGACACATAAGGGATTTAATATTTCTGCTTGTTGTGAAGCCTTTCAAGCAAAAATTGTGAAAAAGACGGAAACTATAATGGCGGATGAGACTAAGGTAGCTATAGAAAAAATGTTATCAAAAGCGTTTCGTTGATTTTTAAGAGCCCACTCATTTAATTAAAAATTACTAGATAAGTCAATGGGAGTTGCTTTGTATATTTTGTTTATCTGAAAATAGATAGCTTATACAATTAAGTAATAAACATTGTTTCTGGTACTCTCTCCAATTAAAACCTACTTTTTTGGTTTTCCGTAATGGGTGGGTTTTTGATTGTTTTATATTTACCCAATAACGTAGCAATATAGTACTAAGCATGACCAATGGGTTGAATAATGGAACTAAAGTAGCCTATATAATCAAGTTGTAACCAATGCCGAAAAAGTGAATGGTAAGAATATATTTTGACAAACAAATCTTCAGTCACCTATTCAAACAGGAAAAAGCTCAATATGTCAAACTATTGAATCAAATCAGGAAACAAAAGGCAAGTTTATTCTGTTACTCTCATGCACATCTTCGAGATTTAAAAAACGATAAAACGAATATTAAATATTCCGAATTAGAATTTATGGATTCAATTGTGAATGATAATTACCTATCATACCACGCAATTGAAAAGAAAACTTCTTGCTATTTAGCAAGGCCTTTAGAGGCATTTGCAGATGTTGAAAAAGAAACAGATGACATTGACTTCACAAGCATCTTTGATTTTGACACGAGCGACCTAAATCCAGAAGACCAAGAAAAATTTGAAAATGCAAAAACTCTCTTAACCGAAACAAAATTAGACTTCAACTTCCCAGAAATGGAAAACTTGGACCCTTCAATAACTGACCCATTACAAAACTTTCTTCCTTTTGGTAAAGAACCCATGAGTATAATGCAATGGAGCGAACATCTTATGGGAATGCTTAAAAATATGCAGGAGGATAAATCTGTGTATAAAGGATTGAGAAACGTTACAGACAAGCATATTAACAATGGAAAGTTTACTATTGACTATGACGAGATAGATTTCAATGAAGACTTGAAAGATTCTCATCTTCAAAAGACGTTTATAGAATATGTGAATAGTAATTTAAACCCAAATGGAGACAAGGAAATATCAAAATATGACTTTTTTACAAACGCATACTTTACTCTTGACCTTTTAGGAATAAGTAAAGAACCATCTAAAAGTGTGAGATTCTATAATATGCTTAATGATGGGATTCACAGTTATTATGGAACTTACTGCGATTGTGTTGTTTCAGACGATAATGGTTTTCTGAAAAAAACCAGAGCACTTTATAAGTTACTTGGAATTGACACAAAAGTTATTCACGCTGATGAATTCATCCAATCATTTGACTTTATTGTTGAAAAGGAAGAAAAAGACCAAAATACTTTTTCCGAGCTTTTAGTGAATGATTTGAAAAATGGATTGATTGTGGATTCTTATAAATCTATTGATATTAATAGAGAGACAAATACAATTAAGCCTGTTCATAATTACTTGGGATTCTTTAATAGAATTGACAAAATCCTAGAGGATGGTAAAAGCTACCTTTTTTTTTATCGAAAAACCAATAACTATTCAAACTTTACTTTTATAAGAGAGTATGAATTAGTTGTTAATAATGCGGTTGAAATTTTTGGAGCGGATAAATATTTTAAAGAAAGATTTGAATGGGAAAAAGAAAAGGATTTGATTCAATCTAACAAATGGTATGGACGAATATGGGACTTTGAAACTTTTACGTTAAAAATTGAGACGAATAAAGGTTCGGGAAAATTAAGTATATTAATATCAATGAAATAAAAAGCACTGGTTACGACAATGGTAACCGTTGAACAACCCCATAATTTTTAAATACCGAACTAAAATAAGCCGCTTTGAGCGGCTTTGTTTTTGTGGAATCTTCTAAAAATGAAATAGATAGCGATTCTTTATCAAAAAACTTTATATTTGGTATTCTCCCTGATTTAAAAGCCCACTCTTATGGTTTTCCGTAATGGATTAATACTGCATTGACTTATATTTGAAATTATAAACAGATAGTTGCGCCCAAGTGCAATATTTAACCAATAAAGGCTGTAGTATATATTCTGCTGCACACAATTTAAAATCAAATGAATGTTTAAAAATTTATTTTCTATAAAAGAATATAACAGTAAGACAGGTTTCTTCAAAGTCGATTATAAAAGCATAATCGAGGTGCTCTAGATATATGTCATCGGTATTTCTTTGAATCTCTAGAAATCTCTTAATATAGGTTTCTGTTGTGTAATAGTTTTTTAGGGTTCCTGGTTTTAATACAGACTTCATATTGAATTTGTGGTATTCTGACCACTGGATGAGTGTTTTCCTTATTTGATCTTCCCCTCGATATCTTGCTATTACGGTTTGGGGGGTAATTAATTTTCGTTCTTTTTTAAGCTCTCTGTATGCCTCATCGATTTGGATTAGAACCTGATTTATGTGATTGTTGATTTGACGGGCCTCCGCGCTGTTTCCCTTGAGCCTAGAAACAGAAGGTTCCCACAAATCTGTAGTAAATTTTATTTGAATACTAAACCTCTTAAACTTGCCATTGACTGTTATTCTTGCATATAGAGGTGTTTTTCCTTTAGATTCTTTTTCAAATCTTGGTAGGAGCATTACAGAAAAGGTGTCGGATTTCCTCATAATATTTTACGTTTTCTAATTAATAAATCTTTGAAAACGAAGGTCAAATCAGAGGTTTCGCGAAATAATCCTTTTTAAAAAGGGTGTCCGATTAGGGTACATTTTATATGATTTCGAACCAAATTTAATGGTTTTTTGCTATGAATTCGAAAACTAAAAAACCCTGTAAACCATATGATTTACAGGGTTTTAGTGTTGTTTTGTGTTTTTTCTTGTCGAGATGACAGGATTTGAACCTGCGACCCCACGTCCCCCAGACGTGTACGCTACCAGACTGCGCTACATCTCGATTATGAGAGCACAAAAATACCCAAAATCTAAATCTTTACAAGAGGTGAGGTTTAAATTCCATAGAACACTCAACTTAATTCAACCTTTTTAAATTGAAAAGGAGTTTCAATGTTATTTTATATTAGGCACAATAGTAGTTTCCAATACTCAGATAACAAATCTTAATAAAAATTAAACGTCTTTTCCTTTAAAAGTTGCTATTTTTACCGTTCGAAAATTATTGAAGAGAATATCATGAGCGAAACTATTGAAAGAATTAAATGCCTTATCATTGGGTCTGGGCCGGCAGGTTATACGGCAGCGATTTATGCTGCTCGCGCAGACTTGAAACCTGTTGTTTACACTGGGATGGAACCAGGTGGACAGCTAACTACAACTACAGAAGTTGATAACTTCCCAGGATATCCTGAAGGTATTGATGGACCTACTATGATGGTGCAGCTACAACAACAAGCTGAGCGTTTTGGAACTGAAGTTAGAATAGGAATGGTTACTAACGTAGAGTTTAGTGATAAAGTTGGAGGAATTCATAAAATTACTGTAGATAATAGCACTCAGTTAGAGGCAGAAACAGTTATTATTTCAACTGGTGCTACAGCTAAATATTTAGGTCTTCCAAGTGAACAGAAATTACGCGGGGGTGGAGTATCTGCTTGCGCAGTTTGTGACGGATTTTTCTACAAGGGGCAAGACGTTGCAATTGTAGGAGCCGGAGATACTGCTGCTGAAGAAGCTACTTATTTATCTAATATTTGTAATAAAGTTACAATGCTTGTTCGTAAGGACTATATGCGTGCTTCAAAAGCGATGCAACACAGAGTAAACAACACTAAAAACCTTGAAGTACTATATAATACTGAAGTAGACGAGGTACTAGGAGATTCTGTGGTTGAGGGATTAAGAGTAGTAAATAATCAAACTGGAGAGAAATCTGATATAGAAATCACAGGTTTGTTTATTGCAATCGGACATAAACCTAACACTGACATATTCAAAGGACAAATTGATATGGATGAGACAGGTTACATCATCACTAAAGGAAAAACTACTAAGACAAATATCCCTGGAGTTTTTGCGAGTGGAGATGTTCAAGATAAAGATTATCGCCAAGCAGTAACAGCTGCTGGAACTGGTTGTATGGCCGCGTTAGATGCAGAGCGTTACCTTGCAACAATTGAAACAGAATCTGAAGTTACTGCAGAGTAATTTACAAACTATATAAACATAAAAATGCCGCAATTGTTGCGGCATTTTTATTTATAATGATAAGCAAACTATTTAAATTTTAGTAAAAGTTAAGAGTTCAGTGTCTCCATCCCCACCACTTATATCTGAAAGTTCTATTTTTACATTACTCACCGAAACTATATCCCAGTCGTCATTTAATTCGTCAAAAGGTTCCATTTCACTGAATTGAAGCACCAATTCTTCGCCACTGTTAGATGAGCTCTGATATGCCCAAGTTCCTGGCTCGGTTAAAATATCGTTTTTAGCGGTTACTGTACCATCTTCATTAAATGTAAATGTAAAACTTTGAAAGTCGGACGTGTGATCTGATGTACCATCAACCATTTTGGTTATTTTCCATTTTCCTTGCGGAAGCGTGGTTCTAATGTTTTCAAATTCATCTGTTTTTACGTTACCTGCATCATCATCAGAATTGCAAGAAAATAACGTTACTACTGCTAATATTAAAAGGAGTTTTTTCATAATTGATTTTTTACAAATTTCGGTTTTTATGAATAAAGAACGCTTAAAATTGTATTAAATTTTAAAAACCTAACAAATTCTTGTGAAAATGTTAGGTTTTTGATTATAATATGCTGTTTTTCAATTCTTATATCTTTTTCACACTACCTGAATGACTTTTATTACTTTCTATAGAAGATGGATCGCCGTGGTAGTTAATTTCACCTCCGCTACTTACATTCGTTTTTAAATTTTCTCGAACATTAACAATTACTTCAGCGCCACTTGATGCTTCAGCTTTACAGTTAATTACTAATAGTTTTTTCGCATTCAATTCACTGCCACTAGAAGCATCGGCGTTTAAGAAGGAAGCTTTTCCGGAAACTTCCATATCTGCCCCACTACTAGTTTTAGCATTTACCTCCTGTGCAAACACTTCTACTTTCAAATCGGCGCCGCTACTGCTTTTTAAGGTGAGGTTTTGACTTTTTATAATAGAATTTCCAACTACGTCGGCACCGCTACTAGCTTCAATAGTATTTAACTCTTTAAAAGTAACGTATACTTTTTTAGCTTTAGAGCTTCTGATATTTTCTGAAGTGGTAATGTGAAGTTTTCCATTTTCAATATCGGTTTCAATATACTGATGAAGATTTTCATCGGCTTCTACTACAATTTTGTTTTCACTACCTTCAGTAAGATACACATCTAATCCAGCACTGCCGCGAACTTCTTCAAAATTTTCTGAAACACTACGTTCTTTAGTTACAATATTTCCATTTCCTTTTTCACCTATATCGATATTAAAATTACATGCGCTTAAAAGCAATGCAATTCCAAATAAGGTGATTATTTTTGATATTTTCATAATTGATTAGTTTAATTGTTTAAAAATGAAATAGTCGTTGAATTACACTATTATATGTTTTTAAAATCTTCTTTCACCTCTTCCTCCCAGTTTTTTTGAGGTGCTGAAACAGAGTCTATTTCAATATTTATGATTTTAGTTGAATCGGTAGCATTCTTAGATTCTTCAAATGATTGACAGTCCAAGCATTGAAATGAATCTTTTAATACTCTGAAATAATGTTCATCATTACTCCATTTTTTTATCTCGTTTAACTCTGTATTGTATTTTATGTAAGAATTAATTGTTTCATCTGGATTTATTACAGTTCCTTCAGGTAGATAAATAGTTATATCAATTTCTTGATCACGAAATTTATTTGCCGTATCTGTAGTAAAATAACCATCAAGAATTAAATTGTTGTTTTCAATAGTATAATTGTATGAAATAGCTTCGGCTCGCTTTTTTGCATTCAGGTGGTTACTACCTTCTGCAGCTTTTTCGATTACTATTTTACCAATTGAATCTTTTGAAGTTTTAATGTTTAAAGAAATATCAGTCGAATAGATAATCTGCTTCTCATTCTCGTCGTACTTTAATTCCCAATCGCTATCCTGCCTAACTTCATAACTAAAAGCTTTATTAGCTCGCATTGATATCTGTAAGGTATCGTTTGATTTAATTAATAGGGCTTGCTCTTGAATAAAATTACCATCATACGCTTTTTCGGTTGCCTGCTTGATGCCGATTACTGCCAATCCAATTATCGACAATGCCCAAACTACAATAAGTAGTATTTTAACTGTTGAATTCATTGATTTCAAGTTGCTTATCAACAACTTTAATCCCAAAACAAAGAGTGCAAAAAACGGTATCCCAATAGCGAGTAATGATAATAGTGCTACTAGCCACATTAATCCATTTGTAGTGTCGACCATAGTAATGTATTCTGCTATTTCATTATTCCCCCAATAATCGATAGACCCGAAGGTAAAAAATCCAATTATTAAGCTGATAAGTGTGAATAATGAAACTATGATTATCATAATTCCGATAAACTTTACGAATACTTTAAAAAGACCGACGAATACGTTTCCCAAGGAATCGAAAAAACCTGTGGTACCCGTTTTTATTTTATTTCCATATTTGTCATAATCGACGTTTTTTACGCGATCTGCCACATTATCGAAACCCTCTTTAAACTTTCTTTCGATATTTGAAATGTTTACCGGCTCGCCTTTCATCTTCAGTTTATCAGAAGTTGTAACTGCCGCAGGAACTAATATCCACAATAAAATATATACTAATATTGGAGATCCTAAGCCTGCAACCACCAACAGGACCCAAAGCAGTCTAATCCATATAGGGTCTATTCCTATATAATGACCTATTCCTGAGGATACCCCCGATATATACTTATTGTCTATATCTCGAAATAGTTGTTTGCGTGTATTGCTATTGCTGTATGAAGCATCGGAATTTGCATCTTCAAAAATCTCATCGTCAACCTCATAATCTTCTGGCTGTCCCATAATGGCAATAACTTCATCTAGCGTTTGCTGAGTAATAACCTGAGTTGGACTCTTGGTTTTTTCAAAGAAAAGTTCTCCAATACGTGCTTCAATATCCTGCATTATTTCTTCTCTTCCATCAGCACCTTTTAGCGACTTTCTAATGGCGTCTAGGTAGCGTGAAAGCTTCTCAAAGGCATCTTCATCTATATAAAAAGAAGTGCCTGCCAAATTTATGTTTACTGTCTTGTTCATTTTTTGTTTTTTTCGCTGGTTACTATGGTTACGGCCTGTTGCAGTTCGCTCCAGGTGTTGTTCAATTCGGTTAAAAATAATTTACCTTTTTCTGTAAGGCTATAATACTTACGTGGTGGTCCGCCGGTAGATTCTTCCCAACGGTAAGCAAGTAATCCAGCATTTTTAAGCCTTGTGAGCAGCGGATATATTGTACCTTCCACGACAAGCATTTTTGCGTCTTTTAAGGTTTCAAGAATATCTGAAGTATAAGCCTCACCGTCCTTTAAGATGGATAGGATACAAAACTCCAAAACCCCTTTTCGCATCTGCGCTTTTGTGTTTTCGATTTTCATTTCTTAATTATTTGTTTTGTGTAACTCATGTTCGTTATTGATGATTATTGAATAGGGGAGTGCGCTAGTTTGTTCTTGGCATTGTTGATTAGTCAATGCACTATCATACTCCTTATGTATTGGCGTACTTATTCCCAAAAATTGAATCGTAGCAGCCAAAAGAAAATTAACTATTGTGCTCATATTGATTTATTTTTTGGCTGTCAGTTTTTATAAATGGAATGTTAAGTGGGTATTTATATAATTGGCCGCGCGATGCGTGAATAGAAGCATTTATTACAGCGTAAATTTCAAAAACAAATAATGCCAGAAATAATATTATTACAAGACTAATCAATACAAGGTATCCCGATAAATTTTGAATGTTGTTTATGGAGAACATTCCGTCATTAAGGTTGATACTTTCTGCTAACGAAATAATATCTGAAGCAAAAATTATGATAAAAGGCAAACATAACAGTCCAATTAGTATAGTATATAATAAAGTACTTAACTGAAAATTGATGGCTTGCTTTCCATGATCATCTATAAAAGCTTTTTCCTTATTAAAAGTCCATATTAATAAAGGAGCTATAAAGTTCGCAAAAGGGAAAAAGTATTTTAAGAATGTTGATAAGTGTATAAAAACACTCGTATTTTTTTGATTTTCTGTTATTGTAGTTTCCATAGCTTGATATTGTCTTATGCAAATATATGTCTAAAAGACAGTAGTATGTTACACATAGTACTATAATTAACTTTTTTTTAACATTTATAGTTTTTGTTTTTAGATGTTTAAATAAGCTTATATACTATTGAATTATAGGAGATTGGAGGTGTTTTTGTTTTCTTGAAGTTAATATATAGAGGTATTCATAAAATATCAGATGTATGAAGTGTCCTAAAAGAATAATTGACTGTAAGGAATTTAAACTCATGGGTTGCGATAAATAAAACCACCAGATATTTTTAATGGACCAAGACTTTGTTTTTAATTTTACTGAACTTTAAAACTATTATTATGAATATATTCGTGTAAAATATTCAACTGATGAAATTATCACCTAATAAAATCAACACATTTTTATTATTTAAATTACCATCTGCATACTTTACAGGTGTAAGAGTAAAATCGATTACAAATACTACTTGTGTCACCTCTGTAAAACACAGATGGATAAATCAAAATCCTTTTAATTCAATGTTTTGGGCTGTGCAAGGTATAGCTGCCGAATTGAGTACTGGTGCAATGGTGATGGATAAAATTAAAAAAAGCAATAAAGGAATTTCTATGTTAGTGCTAAATAATAAAGCTACTTTCACCAAGAAAGCAAAGGGTAGAATTATGTTTTATTGTAATGATGGTGATAAAATAGACGACGCAATAAAAAAAACGATTGCGACAGGTGAAGGTCAAACTATATGGATGAAATCTGAAGGAAAAGACTCGAACGGAGATACGGTTTCAATATTCGAATTTGAGTGGACACTAAAAGTAAAATAATTTAATAGCCCGAATGGTAAAGGGTTAGTCATGTGATTCTTTAATTAACAAATCTTTAACAGTGTTAATCTCCTTTAGAATCAATTTTAGATGACTTATAATTCTTATATTTAGATTGAATTTAAAAATAAACCCTTTGCGTATTGATTAAACTTCTACCTAATCTAATTTATTAAATTTTAATTAGCTATGGCAAGAGCAATGTTTGATTATACCAAAGCTGTACTAGCAAAAGTCAGTTTTGATGTCAATTTGTTCTGCAAGGAATTGAAAAAAGCGTTAACCCGTTTACTTCCTTATGAAATTGAGGAATTAAAACTGTGGATTGATTCGCTTATCAAGCAGAACCCCCAACTGGATAAATGTTTAATGTATTTAAAGACATGAAAATGAAAAATCCCTCTGAACTTCAGAGGGATTTTTCATTTTAGTATTTCAATTTGGCTTAATTTTCAATCATCCTACCATATATAGGAGAGCCAACTTTCCCATCGGTAAATTCATTTAATTCAATCTCATTTTTTTGAAGTGGCGCAGGTCTTCCGGCTATCTCTTGCAACGCTTGTGCTAGTAAAGGTTCGTTCAAATCACCAAGTTGTCCTAAGTTAAAATAATTTTCTTTCAAATAAATATCTGGAGCTAATCCATCAATAAAATCGGTATGGCCGTTTTTATTAGCAGTTTTAAAAACTAGTGGTAGCATGCAATAAGTATGACTTGGGTCTGAAAGTTGTTTACTAAAGCTTGGCGCCGGAGCATCATAAAGTAAGAACGAAGCTTGGAATTTTCCAGTAGTGGTATCGCCTATTTGTACAGTATTAATATATGGGTCAAGTCCGTTTAAAACCAATTCACTTGCCGAAGCAGAACGTTTCGTTGTTAGGATATACACCTTGTTTAGATTTAAACTATTAGTGTTAGAACCATTACTAATTTTGTTGTCGAATAAGCCATTTTCAGCTCTTTCATCTTGTCTGTCCTCATTCCAAAACTCCTGATAAAACAATTCACCATCAAACTGACCTGTAATCATACTGGCCAGATCTGTTGCAGTTTCTACAGAACCTCCGCCGTTATAACGCAAGTCTAAAACTAAATCGGTAACTCCTTCGGCTTGAAATTCACCAAAAGCATTATTCAGTTCTACATCATAATTTTTGGTAAAGGAATTATACATGAGATAACCAATTTTTCGGCCATTTACATCTAAGGTTGTTGCTTTATAAACTGGGTTTTCGGTGTATTGATTTTTTATTAATTGAACAGTTTCACCGGTTGGTAAAAATTCGGTTCCATTATAAGTTGCTAAGCCAATAGTATAACTTTCAGTTGATAATAATTCTTGGTAGTTGTTGTCGTTTAATTGTTGCCCATCAATTGTGGTGAAGATATCTCCTCTCTTTAGTTCCTTGTCTTCGGCATCCGTATTAGGAAGTATATACCGTACATATCCAAATACATTACCACTGCCATCCGGATAATATACTAAGCCGTATTCCATTCCATTGCTCAATGAAATTCCATTTAAAGCATTTTCGATAACATTATAGTCGTCGAAAAGGTTGCTGAAACGATCTTGTGAAGATTTTAAATAGGCAAATAAAGATTCAGGAGAGTCGTATGTTTTTAAAAAATTGTTTCTCTCTGTATCATTTACAAAGGCGTTATTCGCTAATTCTGGTGTATCCTCTTTGTAGAGATAGTAGTAATTAAGTCCACGGTACACAAAGTTTTGAATATCTAGCGAAGTAGCTGTTTGTAACGTGTCATCCATATCTTTAAAGCAAGAAGCTAAAAGAAACGAACTCATTAGGACTGCTGCAAAATGTTTTATTTTCATAAAAATGGTTTAAAGGCGTAGTGCTATAAAAACTAATAAATTAAGAATTATATTGTAATGATAAAAATAAACATTTAAGACTGATGTGTATTAAGCATATATAATATTTTAAAAATACATTATTAAAATAGAGTAACAATTGTTCAATTGACTCGTCTTTTAAATAGAGCGCCAAAATACTAAGCTTAGATTATGAATCAGGTAGAATTTTTAGAAATCGTTTCCCCTTTTAAGGATAAGCTCTATCGCTTAGCTAAAAGAATCTTGATTTCTACTGATGAAGCCGAAGATGCGGTACAAGAAGTGTATTTAAAATTGTGGAAAGCAAAGGCAAACATTAAAAGTTATAGCAATGTTGAAGCTTTCGCAATGACGATGACAAAGAATTTTTGTTTAGATAGGTTGAAGTCTAAACAAGCTTCTAATTTGAAATTGGTGCACACCAATTTTCCTACAAGTGGAAATATTGAGCGAAACTTAGAAGCAAATGAAGGTGTGGCTATGGTTTTAAAAATTCTTGAAGATCTACCAGAACAACAGCGAATTGTTATTCAGTTACGAGATGTAGAGCAACTTGAATTTTCAGAAATAGCGAAAATATTGGATAGTAACGAAACAGCAATTAGGGTAGCGTTATCCCGAGCTCGAAAAACGGTTAGAAATTTGATGATTAAAAAATATAATTATGGAATTAGCTAAAATAGAACAGCTACTTGTTGCCTATTTTGAAGGTGAAACAAATTTACAAGATGAAAAAACTCTTAGAGATTATTTTCTCAATGAAAATGTGCCAACGCATTTGCTTCAATACAAACCGATTTTTATAGGCTTAGAGGCAGCTCGGAAGGAGCGTTTTCAGAAAGAAATTGATTTGCCAAAACCTGAAACAGCTGCATTTACAAACTGGAAATATATAGCTGTAGCATTATTGGTTTTATCTTTCTTGGTTGGAGGAGTTTATTTTTCTCAATCCAATAAGTTAACACCTGAAGAAAAAGAAGCTTTAGCCGCTTTTGAAGAGAGTAAAAAAGCAATGTTGCTGCTGTCACAGAATCTTAACAAAGGAACAGAGCGACTTACTTTAGTAAATCAATTTAGCACTGCGAAAAATAAAGTATTTGAATAAACGATAAACAATTTAGAACAACAATCTTAAATAAATAAGCAATGAAAAAAATAGCAATATTAATAGCACTAGTTATAGCGCCTTTTATTTCGGGAGCTCAAAGCACATTCGACTTTCTAGAGGATGAGAAAAATGTTACATCTGTAATTGTAACTAAAAATATGTTCAAACTATTGAGTAAAATGGATTTAGACTCAAGCGATCCTGAAGCGCAGGCGTATTTAAAAATGGTTAACGATTTAGACTATATTAAAATCTATACTACCGACAATCCAGCAACGGCAAAAAAGATGAATGAAACTGTTGCGAAGTACATAAGTAGCTCAAAAAACCTAGGTGAGCTTATGCGCGTAAAAGATGAAGGAACAAATGTGAAATTCTATAGTAAAGAAGGAAAAAATGAAAACTATGTTAGCGAACTTCTTATGAATCTTGACGGAATCGTAGATGGAAAACCAACTACTGTAATAATGAGTATTACTGGGAATATCGATTTAAAAAGAATTTCAAAACTTACGCAGGATTTAAAAGTTCCTGGAAGTGAATTATTGAAAGACCTTGATAAAGCTAAAAAACAATAATATGAAATATCTTAAATATTCATTATCTATAATTTTGGTTGCTTTAACTCTGGTTTCGTGCTCGGAAAAATCACTTCAGAAATACCTTGTAGAAAAGCAAGACGATGAGCATTTTGTAAAAATGGATCTTGCAGCAAGTTTATTACAAGGAAAGGAGAACACTTTTACCGATGATGAGAAAAAGACTTTAAGTACAATTAAGAAAGTAAATATTGTAGCTTATCCATTATCTAGTGGAGATTCTGTAAATTATGAAAGTGAGCGTATTGAGGTTAAACAAATTCTTCGCCAAGACCAATATAAGGAGCTTGCGAGGTTTAATAACGATCAGTGGGATGCAACTATAAAATTTACGGGAGAAGAAGATGCTATTAATGAATTAATAGTTTTTGCAAGCGACGACAATCGTGGATTTGCAGTTTTGAGAATTCTAGGGGATGATATGCGTCCAGATGAGATTTTTGAACTTGTAAAAGGGGCTGATAAAAATGATTTAGACTTTTCGAAGTTTGGTGGTTTAGGTGAAATATTTAAAGACTAATTTTCAATAAATTAATAAAACAAAAAGGCTTCATCGCAATAGTGATGAAGCCTTTTTTTAATTTTTAGGTATAATACTAAATTCCAGTATAGTTACTTGGAGTAATTTGTCTCATCTCTTCTTTAACGCTTTCAGGAACATCTAAAGTTTCTATAAAGTTGGCCATAGAATCTTTATTTATTTGTTCGTTGGTACGTGTCAATCCTTTCAATGCTTCGTAAGGATTAGGGTACCCTTCACGTCTTAAGATTGTTTGAATCGCTTCAGCAACTACAGCCCAATTGTTTTCAAGATCTTGTTTAAACTTAGGTTCGTTTAGTAATAATTTATTCAGACCTTTAAGTGTAGATTTAAATGCGATAAAAGTATGTCCTAAAGGAACACCAACATTGCGCAACACAGTGCTATCGGTTAGGTCACGTTGAAGTCTACTAACAGGTAACTTAGCTGAAAGGTGTTCAAAAATTGCGTTTGCAATTCCTAAGTTTCCTTCGCTATTTTCAAAATCGATTGGGTTTACTTTATGTGGCATTGCGCTACTACCCACTTCACCTTTTTTAATTTTTTGTTTGAAGTAGTCCATAGATACATAAGTCCAGATATCTCTATCCAAATCGATAACTATCGTATTAATTCGTTTTAAACAATCAAATAGACCAGCCATATGGTCGTAGTGCTCAATTTGAGTGGTTGGGAAAGAATGGTGTAGGCCTAGAGTATCTTGAACCAATTTGTTTCCAAAGGAAAGCCAATCTGTATTTGGATATGCTACTTTATGAGCATTGTAGTTTCCTGTAGCACCACCAAATTTAGCGGCGTTTTTAATATTTTTTAGTATTTCAAACTGCTCTTCAATCCTAACAACAAAAACATCTAGTTCTTTCCCTAAGCGAGTAGGTGAAGCTGGTTGTCCGTGAGTACGGGCAAGCATAGGTACATCAGCCCATTCTTTTGCAAGTGCTTTAAGTTTGTCTATCACTTCGTTTAAGAGTGGAGTATAGGCCTCTACAATCGCATCTTTAATAGAAAGTGGGATAGCAGTGTTGTTTATATCTTGAGAAGTTAGTCCAAAGTGAATAAACTCCTTATATTTTTGAAGATTGAGATTGTCAAATTTTTCTTTTATAAAATATTCAACAGCTTTAACGTCGTGGTTTGTTACTTTTTCTGTCTCCTTGATTTTTAGGGCATCTTCAACCGAAAAATCTTTATAAAGTGCACGAAGCTCCTTAAAAAGAGATTTATCAAAATCTTTTAGTTGCGGTAGATCTAATTCTACTAACGCGATAAAATATTCAACTTCAATAAGAACGCGATAACGAATTAATGCCTCTTCAGAGAAATAAGGAATAAGACTAGATGTTTGATTTGTATATCTACCGTCAATAGGTGAAATAGCTTGTAGTGCCTTGATGTTCATGGGTTAAAAAAATTTAAGTTGCAAATATACAAAATGCAAGGATGTTTTTGTTGTGAGTTTATCGATTAAGATTCTTTAAATCAAAGACTAAAAGCTCACTTCGCTGTTATTAATTTAAATAGAAGACTCCGATTCAATTTTATGCGAATCGGAGCCAGTATGTATATAATGTTTAGTGCTATAGTTAAACCAGATTCTTATACTTGAAGTACTCCAAGATTAAATGGTTTTGTAATAGGTGAGTGGTCTGCTGCTTCAATTCCCATAGAAATCCATTTTCTTGTATCTAAAGGATCGATTACAGCATCTGTCCACAATCTTGCAGCTGCGTAATAAGGAGAAATTTGCTTGTCGTAACGCGCTTTAATTTTATCGTAAAGCTCTTTTTCTACTTCTTCAGTAATTTCTTTTCCTTGTTTTTTTAGTGAAGCGGTTTCAATTTGTAAAAGTACTTTTGCTGCACTATTACCACTCATTACTGCTAATTCAGCACTTGGCCAAGCAACAATTAATCGAGGGTCGTAAGCTTTTCCACACATAGCGTAGTTTCCTGCACCGTAACTATTTCCTATTACTATGGTAAACTTAGGAACAACACTGTTACTTACAGCATTAACCATTTTGGCGCCATCTTTAATAATTCCGCCATGCTCGCTTTTACTACCAACCATAAATCCTGTTACGTCTTGTAAGAAAACTAATGGAATTTTCTTTTGGTTGCAGTTAGCGATAAAACGAGTTGCTTTATCTGCACTATCACTATATATAACTCCACCAAACTGCATTTCGCTAGGTTTAGTTTTAGCTTTTGTAGTTTTTACCAAGGTTCGTTGATTAGCCACTATACCTACTGCCCAGCCATCAATTCTTGCGTATCCGGTTAAGATAGTTTGTCCGTAGCCTTCTTTGTATTCTTGAAAATCACTATCGTCTACAAGGCGTTTAATGATTTCACGCATATCGTATTGCTCACTTCTAGACTTAGGTAAAATACCGTATATATCTTGAGGGTTTTCTTTTGGTTTTACAGCTTTTTCGCGATTAAAACCAGCTTTTTCAAAAGAACCAATTTTAGACATAATATTTTTAATAGTGTCTAAAGCTTCTTTATCA
The DNA here is from genome assembly GCF_006346335.1 of Aequorivita sinensis. Lineage (GTDB taxonomy): Bacteria > Bacteroidota > Bacteroidia > Flavobacteriales > Flavobacteriaceae > Aequorivita > Aequorivita sinensis. The sequence goes on along the minus strand of NZ_VDMC01000006.1, from coordinate 127,841 downwards.
TCCTTCATCTTGTAATCTGTAACTCCACTAACTTCACAGTGAGTAGTAGCACCTCCAAGAGTTTCATTGTCGATGCTTTCGCCTATTGCAGCTTTTACAAGATAACTTCCTGCTAAGAAGATACTTCCAGTTTTATCTACGATTAAAGCTTCATCGCTCATAATTGGAAGATAAGCACCACCAGCAACGCAACTTCCCATAACAGCAGAAATTTGAGTAATACCCATACTACTCATTACTGCGTTGTTTCTAAATATACGGCCGAAATGCTCTTTGTCTGGGAAAATTTCATCTTGCATTGGTAAGAATACTCCTGCGCTATCCACTAAATAAATGATAGGAAGTCTGTTTTCTATTGCAATTTCTTGTGCCCGTAAGTTTTTCTTAGCTGTAATAGGAAACCAAGCTCCAGCTTTTACAGTAGCATCATTGGCAACAACTATACATTGTTTTTTCTTTACATAACCAATTTTTACAACTACACCAGCACTTGGAGCACCGCCGTATTCTTCATACATTTCATCACCGACAAATGCACCAATTTCAATACTTGGGCTGTTTGGGTCTAAGAGGTAGTCAATACGTTCGCGGGCGGTCAACTTACCTTGGGCGTGTTGTTTTTCTATTCTCTTTTTACCACCACCAAGCTTTACTTTGGCAAGTTTATTTTTTAAATCTGAAACCAGTAATTTATTGTGGTCTTCGTTTTTATTGAAGTCTAAATCCATTTTTTAATTGGTGTTTTGGCTAAAATACAAAATGCCTTTAAAATGTTTTGAATACTCTGAAAACTTTATTTTGAAGTGATTTAATTTAATGAAATCGAACTTTAAAATAGGTGGACAGCTCTATTTGTTGGTTTTATGTAAATGAAGGGTTTAGTATGAAACGTATTCTTTGATTTCTAAACCGTAACCAATCATTCCTACACGTTTAGTTTGTTCGCTATTTGAAATCAAACGAATTTTATGAATACCTAAATCGTGAAGAATCTGTGCGCCAATTCCGAAATCTTTGTTGTCCATTTCAATTCTTGGAGCTTTAGCAATTTCATTTGGTTTTTGCTTTTCTTTTAAATCTTTCAAACGGCTTAAAAGGTTTAAAGATTGGCTTTGCTGATTAATAAACACAATAGCACCTTTCCCTTCCTTATTAATTACATTGAACATGTCATCCAATTTTTGCTCTGCATTGTTGGTTAAGGTTCCTAAAATATCACTGTTTACTAAAGTAGCATTTACTCTAACCAAAACAGGTTCGTTTTCTTTCCAGTTTCCTTTGGTAAGTGCAATATGTATTTGATCGTTTGTTGTTTGTTTGTAGGCTCTAAGTCTAAATTCTCCAAACCTAGTATTGATTTTAAAATCTTCTTTTTTCTCAATTAAAGAATCGTGCTCCATTCTGTACTTCACTAAATCTTCAATAGAAATAAGTTTTAAATCAAACTTTTTAGCAACTTCCATAAGTTGTGGAAGTCTTGCCATTGTGCCGTCTTCATTTAAGATTTCAACTAAAATTCCTGCAGGTTTCAAGCCAGCAAGTCTAGCTAAATCTATAGCAGCTTCAGTATGTCCAGTTCTTCTTAATACACCACCTTCTTTAGCGCGCAAAGGGAAAATATGCCCTGGTCTGCCTAAATCGTGACTCTTAGTATTTTCATCTACTAAAGCTTTGATAGTTTTTGCTCTGTCGTGAACCGAAATTCCTGTAGTACAACCGTGACCAATTAAATCTACAGATACTGTAAATTGAGTATGATGTAAAACAGTGTTGTTTTCAACCATCATATTCAATTCAAGTTCGTTACATCTTTCTTCAGTTAAAGATGCGCAAATAAGCCCTCTACCGTGAGTGGCCATAAAATTTATCATTTCTGGCGATACCATTTCGGCAGCGGCAATAAAATCACCTTCATTTTCTCTGTTCTCATCATCAACAACAATAATTATTTTACCCATGCGGATATCCTCAATGGCTTCTTCTATAGTGTTGAGTTGAATTGAATTTTCTTTATTTGTAGAAATCATAGCTTAAAATTGTGAGTGCAAAGATAATGGAAACGCCCATAAATAAACATGAGAATGAGGTATTCTTTATTAGGTTTAAAAAAGATGTAAATCCTAATGGAATTTGTAAAAAATCTACTTCTTTTTCTTAATAAAATTGAACAAACGTCCAATTCGTTGGATGAATGAATCGAAGTCGAATATCCCTTGATCGGTAGTGGCTCTATAGGTTAGCCAAATGCTCAATGGGAACATAATTGCGGTACTTAACCAAGTAGCAATAAATGGGTGCATCGTTCCATCTTCGGCACTGTTTTTAGCAAAAATACCTATAAAATGATAGGTTAAAAACAGTAGAATAGCCACTACCATCGGCAGTCCCATTCCACCTTTTCGGATAATAGCACCAAGCGGGGCACCTACAAAAAAGAGAATGATACAAGCGAATCCTAAAACATATTTTTCGTGTAAGGCTATTTCCGTTTTATTAAGTCGCTTTGTTTTGTTTCTGAATTCAACCTTCTTAGCATCTATCGCTTGAACAGTACCTTTGGCATTGTTTAAAGCTAATTTTATAATTTGATGTTGATGAGTAGGATTGTAAATTTCTAATATGCTATTAATGGCAGGAGGTACAGAAGAGTCGTCAACCTTGATATCATTGAATTTTTCAATTCCACTCCGGTAGTACATATTTTTGGTGTACGATTCAATATCTTTTGAATAACTCTTAGAAAGCGAATCTATTTCAACTCTTAATTCGCTACTGTTATACATATTCTGATTGTCGATATTATTGTCCTTATCAATATCTTTTTCATTCAACTCGGTAAGGTCAATATTTATTGAGTATTCTTCAAAGTAGCTTTTAGCAAAAGGTTCTCTCTTTTTGGTAGCAGGTTTTTTTGATTGAATTTCTTCGTAATAGTTTCCTTCTTTCAGAATTAAGGAAAGTGTGTTACTACCTTCTTCACTTGCTAACTCACCCTTATTCGCAATAATAACAGTAAAGTTACCCGTAGGTCTATCTTCATTCTTCTTATGAATTACAACGTCTTCTAAAAATTGGCCACGGTCACCAGTTTTCTTTTCCACCTTTATGTTAAACAAATCTCCAATCTGACTAAATTGTCCTTCAGCAATAACCATAGAAGGTTTAAACTGAGAAATATTTCGTCTTAGATTTTGCCATTTATATTCAGAATATGGAATAACATTGTTAGCGAAGAAAAATGCGGTAATAGCAAGGATTCCTATAAAACCTATCACACTTCCCATAGCTCGCTGCAGAGAAATCCCAGTAGATTTCATGGCGGCAAACTCATACTTTTCAGCAAAACTTCCAAAAACCATTAAAGAGGTTACCAAAACAGTTAGTGGAAGAACTAAGGGTATTAATCGTGGAGATACGAACCAAAGAAACTTCATTACAATCCAAAAGTCAAGGTCTTTACCTGCAAGTTCGGAAATGTAGAGCCAAATGGTTTGTAGTACAAAAATGAACATTAAAATAATGAAGACGCTTATAAACGTCTTCAAAAATGTTACTAGTATGTACCTGTCAAGTATCTTCACTTATAAGGGCTTATAGGTTGTTGATGTAGTAGCCGTCTTTTTTGTACTTAGCCTCGTCAAAAGTAAATAAGGTTTTTGAAACAGGTAGGTTTGTCTTAAAAGAATTTACTGTAAGCGTGTATTTTGTTCCTTGGTTATCTGTTTGTATCAATTTGTAGATGTGTTTTGTCTGCACATCAATCCCTAATAGAATGTTTTTAATTTCTGCGTTAGAGTCGATTGGCATCAACTTTACATATTGAATTTTTCTTCCTTTTACATTTTGAACAATGTCCATTTTGTAGTTGTAACCGTTTTCGTAAAAAGTCAACATTTTTGAAGGAGTAATTTCCTTGTCATCTTTTGGGTTGTAAGAAGAAATAGTTACTTCTTCATCTTCAGGAACGATAGTATATATTTTTTTACCGTCGAAAATTCGGGTTGTCCCTAACATATTCAAAACGTATTTGTCTCCCTGTAGTGTTACGTCGCCACGAGTGTCTTGATTTACGTTTTCTTTTGAATTGTTTAAGTTGTATTTGAAATCTATTGCTATGTTATCATAGCTTTTCACTTTATCAGAAACCTCTTTAAGTAAAGATTTAGCATCTTGTGCTTGTGTGAATGTAGTGATAAAAAGAGCTATTAAAATAATGCTTAATTTTTTCATTTTAGATATTTTTTGTTTCGTTTTCTAATAATTGATTTAATGCGTCAATAGTTGGAACTAAAACTGATCTTGCTTTGCTGCCTTCAAAAGGGCCAACAATTCCAGCCGCTTCTAATTGATCTATAATTCTACCAGCTCTGTTATACCCCAACTTTAGCTTTCGCTGTAGTAATGAGGCGGAACCTTGCTGGGCAATTACAAGAACTTCGGCTGCTTCACGGAACAGTTTATCGCGTTCCTCTATGTCATTATCAAGAGTTGTGCCACCTTCCTCTCCAACGTATTCAGGAAGTAGGTGAGCATCTGGAAATGCTTTTTGCGAACCGATAAAATCTGTAATATCATCTACTTCTGGTGTATCAACAAATGCACACTGTAAACGAGTTAGCTCATTACCTTGAGTGTACAACATATCCCCACGACCAATAAGCTGATCGGCTCCAGAATTATCTAGAATGGTACGGGAGTCTATTTTACTTGTTACTCTAAAAGCAATTCTAGCAGGGAAGTTTGCTTTAATAATACCAGTAATAACATTTACAGATGGTCGTTGTGTAGCTACAATTAAGTGAATTCCAATAGCACGAGCTAACTGAGCAAGTCGAGCGATAGGAGTTTCAACTTCTTTTCCTGCAGTCATAATTAAATCTGCAAACTCATCGATTACTAATACGATATACGGTAAAAATCTATGCCCGTCATTAGGGTTTAGTTTTCTGTTTTTGAATTTAGTATTGTACTCTTTAATGTTACGCACCATTGCATCTTTTAGCAAATCGTAACGAGCATCCATTTCAATACAAAGGGAGTTTAAAGTATTGATAACCTTAGTTGTATCGGTGATAATTGCTTCTTCTGAATCTGGGAGCTTAGCTAAAAAGTGACGTTCAATTTTGTTGAAAAGCGTAAGCTCAACCTTTTTTGGATCTACTAATACAAATTTTACTTCAGCTGGATGCTTCTTGTATAAGAGGGAGGTAAGAATTGCGTTAAGTCCAACCGATTTACCTTGACCTGTAGCCCCTGCCATAAGTAAGTGAGGCATTTTTGCAAGATCAACTACAAAAGTTTCGTTGCTAATAGTCTTTCCGAAAGCAATTGGCAGTTCCATTTCAGCATTTTGAAATTTTGCCGATCCAATTACAGAACGCATTGAAACTATTTTAGGGTTTTTATTAGGAACTTCAATACCTATGGTACCGCGTCCTGGAATAGGAGCAATAATTCTAATTCCTAAGGCAGAAAGTGAAAGTGCAATATCGTCCTCTAAGTTTTTAATTTTAGAAATTCGAACTCCAGCATCAGGTACAATTTCATAAAGCGTTACAGTTGGTCCAACAGTAGCTTTAATATTTGCAATACCTATTTTATAATTGTTAAGCGTTTCTACAATTCTATTCTTGTTTTCTTCAAGTTCTTCTTGGTCAATGGTAATTGCTCCGCCTATAGTATGGTCGCGTAATAACTCTAGCGTTGGAAATCTGTATTTACTCAATTCCAATCTTGGGTCGAATTCCCCATAGTCTTTTACAAGCTTTTCACTTAAAGTGTCAACCTCTTCTTCTTCAGCTGCTTGTTCGACCTCCATTTCAACATCTCCTTCTGTTTCAGATTTTAAAATAAGTTTTTCTGAAGGAGGTGAGGGTGGAGTAGGAGTTGGCTTTTCCACAACCTCAAAAGATTTTTCTTCTGTTGGTTTTGACACTTCTTCTGAATTAGAAGTGTTTGTGTTTATACCTTCTTCAGAAATCTTAGCTTTTGGCGTAGATTCGGTTGATTTGAATTCTGAAATTATCTCATTTTTAGATTTTTTAATCGCACCAATTACTGTCTCAGGAGTAAGTTTAAGGCGGACAACTAGATAGATGATAAGGATAAATGTCATCACCAATATAGTTCCGATTAACCCTAAGTAATCTTGCATATAATCATTGGCCTCGTAACCAATGATTCCGCTTAAAAGTGTTGTTTTTTCATTGAAGAATCCGAAGAAAATGGAGAACCATAGCATTAATAATAATCCCCAGAACCAGAATCTTAACAATTGTTTTTTGGCAAAATCAAAGAAGTAATACACTCCTGTAAGACCAATGAGAATGGCTAGAAAATAGGCAGCTATTCCAAAACCGTCATATATAAAAAAGTGAGCTATGTTAGCTCCAAACTTATTTAATAAGTTTTCTGTTTGAAGTTCACGTTCGTTAAAAATACCAATTTCGCTTTGATCGATTTTCCAAGTAAAAAAATACGAGGTAAATGAAATCAAAAGAGCAGCCCCTAACAAAAATAAAAAGCTACCTAAAATTATTTTTTGTTGTTTAGATAACTTAAAACTTATTTTTTTACGCGGTGTCTTGGCGGTTTTTTTCTTTTTCTTGGCCATTAATGGAACAGTTGTCTTTTTTGCAAAAATACAAATATAGAACTTGTATTTTTCAAAATGTAAACTTCAAATTTTTAAATCGTTTTTAAATATTAAATATTAGAAGTTTATACTTTTTGCGAGTATAAACTTCTAAAATAAAGGAAACTAATCTGAATTTTTAAAATTTCGGAATATAAATAATGCATCCTATAATTACTGCTGTAATTGCAGCAAAGAATACTGCACCTGCAGCAATGTCTTTTATAAAGCCAATTTTAGTGTGAAAATTAGGATGAATAAAATCTGCTATTCCTTCAATTGCCGAATTTAGCCCCTCTAAACCTAAAACTAACCCTATCGCAAAAACCTGAAACATCCACTCCGTAGTGGAAATTTCAAAATAGAAACCTGCAATAGTCATTAATACACCTATTGTAGCTTGAACTTGAATGCTTGGTTCAGTGCGAAGCAATAAGTAAGCACCTTTTATAGCATAGCCAGCTCCTTTAAGGCGTTTACCTAAAAAGGTTTCCCACATTATAAAAGTGTTTTTAGTGCAGAAAGATAATCTGGTTCTTCTCCAATCTCTGGAACTAGTTGACTATGGATTACTTTTCCTTCTTCATCTAAAACAACAACTGCTCTTGAATGAAGACCTTTTAAAGCACCAGTAGTCATCTCCACTCCATAATTTTTTCCAAACTCTCCAGTGCGAAAGTCTGATAGGTTATTTACGTTTCTCAATTCTTCTTCACTTACAAAACGCTTATGAGCGAAAGGAAGGTCTTTTGAAATGCACAACACTTTTGTGTTGTCTAAGCCTGTAGCTTTTTCGTTGAACTTTCTTACTGAGGTAGCACAAACGTTAGTGTCAATACTCGGGAAGATGTTCATTACAACTCGGGATCCTTTGTAGTCTGATAACTTCTTAGCGCTTAAATCTTCTGAAGTTAATTCAAAATCTGGAGCCGAATCTCCAACTTGTGGTAGACTTCCAATTGTTTCGATGTCTTTTCCACCTAATTTTATATGTGCCATATTATTTCTTTTTAAATGAGGGATAAAGATAAGAATTCGTTTTTTGTTAATCTATCAACAAGTTCTTAAAGAAAAGAGTTTTTTGCTCGATTGTTAAAATAGATGTGTTTAGTATACTATATACAAAAGAAAAGGCCGTCTAAATTTAGACGGCCTTTATTGTAATTATAAAATGTAAAATTATCGGTCTATAGAGCCTATTACTTTTTGTGCAAATGCATTAGCAGCATCGCGCTCAGGCATTCCATCTTCAATCATTTTATGAACTTCTACTGCACCACAAAGGTTAGTGATAAGCTCTCCAATAACGTCCAATTCTTCATCTGTAATCCTATTGTATTCGCTAAACGATTCTAAAACTTCAATACAGCTTTCTATCTGTTCTGATGAATTGTTTCGCTGAATATGTCTAATTACCGGTAACTTCATCTATAAGACTCTTTAAAGGTTCAACTTTATTCGTTTGAACTTGGTTTACTAATTCGCCATTTTTGAAAGTTGCGAAAGTTGGTAAATTATTCACATTAGCCATCTTTCTGCTTTCAGGAAACTTCTCAGCATCTACCATAACGAATTTGTAACCTTCAGTTTCTGTCGCCAATTTTTTAAATTTTGGCTTCATCAATCTACAATTGCCACACCATCCTGCAGAATATTGAACTATTACGTTCTTTTCTTCAGATACAAATTGCTGCAGGCTATCATCTTTTAGCTCTACTACCATATCTTAATTTCTTAAATATGTAGCAACTCCTTCGCGGTTAGCAACCATTGCTTCTTTACCTTCTTCCCAGTTTGCTGGACATACTTCACCGTTTTTCTGAACGTGAGTATAAGCATCAACTAATCTTAGGTATTCGTTTACGTTTCTACCAAGTGGCATATCGTTTACACTTTCGTGGAAAACCTTTCCTTCCTCATCAATTAGGTAAGTTGCACGGTAAGTTACATTATCACCTTCTACTGTGTAAAGACCAGTTTCTTCATCGTACTTTTCATTTTTGATATCAAGGATACCTAAAGCGTTAGATAAGTTACGGTTAGTATCTGCAAGTAATGGGTAAGTAACACCTTCAATTCCACCTTCATCTTTTGGGGTGTTTAACCAAGCAAAATGAACTTCTGGAGTATCACAAGATGCACCAATTACCATTGTGTTTCTATCTTCAAATTGTGAAAGTACTTCTTGGAAAGAATGAATTTCAGTTGGGCAAACAAACGTAAAGTCTTTTGGATACCAGAAAAGTAATACTTTTTTGTTGTTCTTTTTTGCTTCTTCTAGTACATTTAACTTAAAAGTATCTCCCATTTCGTTCATTGCGTCTACTGCGATGTTTGGGAAATTTTTTCCTACTAATGACATAATTTTATTGTTTATTAAGGTTAATAATTTTCTTGTACAAAGATAAGAACTACCTTAATAATTAATAGAAATACTCAATGGATTAATTTATAATCCGATAGGTTTTGTCGATAGGTTAAAATTTTAACAATAAGAAAAAGCTATGAGTGAATTATGCGGTTTCGGTTGTAGCTAACTGTCTGATTTTTATTCTGAATGCTGCAAAAAGCAAAGTAGTAAATGGACTCAGCCAATTGAAAATAGCATAACCTGCATAATGAAGCGTGTCAACACCTAAAACGCCACTATGGTAAGCACCACAGGTATTCCAAGGGATTAATACTGAAGTTACAGTACCACTATCCTCGAGAGTTCTTGATAGGTTTTCTGGTGCCAGACCTTTATCTTTAAATGCCTGTGCATACATTTTTCCAGGAACAACAATAGCTAAATATTGATCACTTGCTGTTAGGTTTATAGCTAAACAGCTTGCAACAGTACTTGCAAAAAGTCCGAAGGTAGTGTGAAACAACTTCAACAACGCTCTACTAATTGCGGATAACGCACCAATTGCATCCATAATTCCTCCAAATGTCATGGCACATATAATTAACCATACAGTATTTAACATTCCAGACATTCCTCCGGCTGAAAATAAATCCTTTAATGATTCATTGTCCGTCGCAATAGAACTGTCAACGGTTATTGCGTTCATTATCCCTTTATAGCCAGATTCAAAAGTTAAAGAAGTTCCTCCTCCAACAGAGGCTACAATGTCTGGCTGAAAAATTAATGCGGCTACACCTCCAAGCAAGGAACCAATTAATAAGGCAATAAGTGGAGATGTTTTTTTAACAATCATAATAATCACTGCGATTGGAACTACAAACAACCACGGACTTACATTTATAGATTTTTCTACAGAAGCCAAAATAGCTTGTGTGTCTGCTGTTCCTGAAGTATCAATATTAAAGCCTAATATTATAAATACAATTAAAGTTACAGTTAATGTAGGAACGGTAGTATAGAGCATATATCTAATATGAGTAAACAAATCTGTTCCTGCCATAGCAGGAGCCAGGTTGGTGGTATCACTTAAAGGTGAAATTTTATCGCCAAAATAAGCTCCAGAAAGAATTGCTCCAGCCGTCATTCCAAGTGGAATGTTCATAGCATCTGCAATACCTATCAAGGCAATACCTACCGTTGCAGACGTTGTCCAACTACTTCCAGTTGCCACCGAAATAATAGCACATATTATAACACAAGAAGCTAGAAATATTGTCGGGTTTAATATCTGTAGTCCATAATAAATCATTGTTGGTATAATCCCGCTAATTAGCCAAGTTCCTGCCAATGCTCCAACCATTAATAAAATTAAAATAGCCCCAGCAGTCGATTTAATGTTGGAGGCCACTTCTTCTATCATTTGGTCGAACTTAACTTTGTTGAAGAAGCCAACAATAGCAGCTACAGCACCTCCCATTAAGAGTATAAACTGGTTACTTCCACTTAATGCATCATCACCATAAGCTACAAATACATTGTAAAAAAGCATTATTATTAATGCAAATACAGGTATTAAAGCCTCCCATATATTTAATTCAAAATTATCAACAACGTCATCGTTTTTTGGGTCGGTAGGCTTAATGTCTTGGCTTTGCATAGTGTAATTTATTTTTAGGAATGTAATGTTACGATTTTGAAAAAACTTACGCAAATTAAAAAAGGGAACAGATTATCTGTTCCCTTCCAAAATTATAAACAAATAAGAATTTATTTTAATATTCCAACTTTAACCATACACTCACGCATCATAGTGTAGGTGCGTTCAATGTCGTTATCTAAACCTATGCTAAAACGAATTAATCCATCGCTTAATCCCATTTCTTTTTGTTCGTCTTCTGGAATTTCAGAAGAAGTAGAAGATCCTGGAGCGCTAAACAATGTTTTATAAAATCCTAAACTTACAGCTAAATAACCAAGATTGCGTTCTTGCATTAACTCCATCAATTCATTAGCTTTATCAATGCTGCCAGCATCAACAGTTAGCATTCCACCAAAGCCGTATTCTTTGTTCATCATTTTTTTATAAATCTCGTGTCCTGAATGCGATTTTAATCCTGGATATACGGTTTTTAAGCCGTCAGCCTCAAATTTTTCAGCCAAATACAAAGCGTTTTCGCTATGTTGCTTGATTCTTATATGAAGTGTTCTAAGGTTTTTTAAAATTGAAGCGGCACGCAAACTATCCATTGCAGGACCTAGAAGCATATTTGCACCGTCGTTTACATTTCGTAAACTATCAATAAATTCTTGGGTACCACAAGTAACGCCACCCATGGTATCACTACTTCCATTTATGAATTTTGTTAAACTGTGAAGTACAACATCGGCCCCTAGTTTTGCTGGAGATAGGCTTAACGGTGAAAAAGTGTTATCTACTAATAATTGAAGGTTGTGTTTTTTTGCAATTTTTGAAAGTCCTTCAATATCGGCAACTTCCAAAAGTGGATTGCTCACTGTTTCGCAGTAAAGAACTTTAGTGTTTTCAGTAATTGCGTCTTCAACCTGATCTAGTTCAGTAATATCTACAAAAGAAGTTTCAATATTTAGTCTCGGTGCAAAGTTTTTAAGAAATGCATAAGTCCCACCGTAAATTGTACGACTAGAAACTATATGGTCTCCAGCTTTACACAGTTGTAGTAGTGCAGGAGTGATAGCGCCCATTCCGCTTGCAGCAACATTTGCTGTTTCTGTGCCTTCCATTGCAGCAAGTGCTTGCCCTAGGTATAAGTTTGATGGACTTGTGTGTCGCGAATAAAGATAACATCCGTCTGCATTTCCTTCAAAGGTATCGAACATAGTTTTTGCTGAAAGAAATGTATAAGTAGAAGAATCTGATATAGAAGGATTAACGCCTCCAAATTCGCCAAAGTATTGTAAATCTTGAATTTTATCTGCTGGTTTAAATGCCATGATTGTCTTTTTATTGTTGTTTCACAAATTTGCGAAAATTTATAGGAGTGGTCAAATTATAAAAGCAATTAGTTTTTAATGATAAAACTTTAACTTTTAAACCGCTAAACTTTTAAACTATTAAGCAGTATTGTACCTTTGCATCTTCAAATAAAAAACACATACAAGATGTCAAAATATGATGTAGCAGTAATAGGTTCTGGTCCTGGTGGCTATGTAGCAGCAATTCGTTGCGCACAATTGGGTATGAAAACCGCAATTATAGAAAAGTACGATGTATTAGGAGGTACTTGCCTTAACGTTGGCTGTATTCCTAGTAAAGCCTTATTAGACTCTTCACATCACTACGAAGATGCTATGAAGCACTTCGAAGATCACGGAATTGAAATTCCTGGCGATATTAAGCTTAATTTCAAAAAAATGATCGAGCGCAAAGCCTCTGTTGTAGATCAAACTACCAAAGGGATTGTTTATTTGATGGATAAAAATAAAATCGATGTTTATACGGGAATGGGGTCTTTTAAAGATGCTACTCATATCGATATAACCAACGGTAAGAAAACCGAAACCATCGAAGCAAAAAATACAATTATTGCCACTGGAAGTAAACCTTCAACGCTACCTTTTATTAAGTTAGATAAAGAAAGAGTAATTACTTCAACTGAAGCATTAAGCTTAAAAGAAGTGCCAAAGCACCTAGTTGTTATTGGTGGTGGAGTAATTGGTCTAGAATTAGGCCAAGTTTACCGTCGTTTAGGTGCAGAAGTTTCTGTTATTGAATATATGGACAGAATTATTCCTACTATGGACGCTGCTCAAAGTAAAGAGTTAACTAAAGCAATGAAGAAACAAGGGGTTAAATTTTATTTATCTCACAAAGTTTCTGATGTTTCTAAAAAAGGAAAAGAAGTTGTAATTACCGCAACCGATAAGAAAGATAAAGAAGTTACTTTTAAAGGTGATTACTGCTTAGTTTGTGTAGGTAGAAAACCTTATACAGATGGACTGAAAGCTGAAAACGCTGGGGTAAAAGTTACTGAGCGTGGAATGATTGATGTAAACGACCAACTTCAAACAAACATTAGCAACATTTACGCTATTGGTGATGTTGTTAGAGGTGCAATGTTAGCTCATAAAGCTTCAGAAGAAGGAACTTTAGTGGCTGAAATTATAGCGGGTCAAAAACCACATATCAATTACAACTTAATTCCAGGTGTAGTTTATACTTGGCCGGAAGTTGCTTCTGTAGGTAAAACAGAAGAGCAGCTAAAAGAAGCTAAAGTAGAATACAAAGCAGGACAATTCCCGATGCGTGCGTTAGGAAGAAGCCGTGCAAGTGGTGATATTGATGGTTTTGTAAAAATTCTTTCAGATAAAAATACAGATGAAGTGTTAGGTGTACATATGGTAGGAGCCAGAGTTGCCGATTTAATTGCTGAAGCTGTAGTAGCTATGGAATTCCGCGCTAGTGCAGAAGATATTGCTAGAATGAGTCACGCACACCCAACGTATGCCGAAGCAGTAAAAGAAGCTGCACTTGCCGCGACTGATGACAGAGCTATTCACGTATAGAAAAAGTGAATATCGATAAATGGTGAGTAACCATATAAAAAAAGCATCTTGAAATATTTCAAGATGCTTTTTTACTTTATTAGATTAATTGTGGATTATTCAATAATTCCTCCACAAGAAACACGTCCACCAGCATCACCTGTTGGTTGTGAAACAAAATCGTCTTCACCGTCGTGAACTATAATAGCTTTCCCAACAATGTTTTTGTTTTCATCATCACATCCAATACACCATTCGTCAGTTTCCATAGAAATTTTTGCCATCCCATTAGCATCAGCAACCATATTTCCTATGTCACCTTTATGGTATCCTTCGGCATCTCCCCACTTACCGTGTCTTTGATGAGTTGGGTTCCAATGACCTCCTGTTGAAGTTCCATCATCTGCACTACAGTCTGCTTTTTCGTGAATATGAATCGCGTGAGTACCTTCAGTTAAGCCTTCAAATTTTGCATCCATTTTTACTACTCCATTTTCTTCAGTAAAGACAACCTGACCAATAGCATTACTTCCACTTTTAGACTCCATCATTACTGATAGCGTTTTCGGAGCTTCCTTTACTTCTTCCACTTCAACCGATTCGGTTAATTCTTCTAAAGAATCAGTGTCTTTTTTTTCGTTTTTACAACCTACAAAAGCTAACATTGCTGTTGCTGTAAGTAATAGTCCTAATTTTTTCATTTAAAAAGTTTTTAGTTTGTGTTGATTAATAATTAATCACTAAAGATAAGATTTCACCATCCCACAAACAAGAATTTAAAAAAATCTTAGCAGTTTTTATGAATAATGAAATTCTATCAATATTTAAATACTATTCTACAAGCTTAGTGATAATTTGTGTTTTGCTATGAAGCGTTTTATGAACAGGGCATTTATCTGCAATTTGCATCAATTTCGCTTTTTGCTCATCGGTTAGATTCCCAACCAATTTAATTTCACGTTTAAAAGTGTCAATTTTTGAAGAATCTTTTTCGCATTCTTGACAATCTATAGCGTGTTCTTTTGAATAATCTATAGGCACGGAAACATTCCCTACATTCCAATTTTTTCTTCTCGCATACATTTGTATTGTCATAACTGTACAAGCAGCAAGTCCTGCCGATAAAAATTCGTAAGGCGAAGGACCGAAGTTGTTTCCGCCGAAAGATTTAGGCTCATCTGCAATTAAATAATGATCGCCAACTTTTAAATTAGTTGTAAACTTCTCGTCTTGCCCTAAACTAGCAGCAACCTTACTTTTACTTTTTATTTCTTTGGCAGGAGGTATTTCTACATATCGCGAAGCCCATCCAGCAATAACCTCACCTACATACTTAGAATCTTCTTTTTTCGAGAGTAAATGATCTACGCCGTCTAATGATACAAAACTTTTAGGATGATGAGCGGCAATGTATATTTTTTCAGCATTTTTAATACCAACCGTGTTATCTTGAGGAGAGTGTAAAATTAACAGTGCTTTTCTAAGATCACTTACAACATCTTTTAAAGTATTGTTTTCTAGATCGTCTAGAAATTGTTTTTTTATGGTGAAATCTACACCGCCTAAATTAACTCTAGCTTTTCCATTTTTAGTTATTTCTTGTTCGCTATCCTTTAATAAATGCATAACGTGCGATGGATCACTAGGAGAATTGATTACTGCAACAGCTTTTATAGATTCAAGTTTAGAAGCCGCAAAAATAGCCGCAGCCCCTCCAAGCGAATGCCCAATAATAAGTGTAGGTGCTTGATAATTTTCTTCTAAAAAGTTCGCTGCCTCTATAAGGTCATCAACATTTCCTGAGAAGTTGGTATTCTCAAAATCTCCTTCGCTTTCACCCAAACCAGTGAAATCAAATCGCAAAACTCCAAACCCTGCATTCGTTAATGCCCGACCAACATTTTTTACAGCAGTTAAGTTTTTGGTGCAAGTAAAACAATGCGCAAATATTACAAAGTTATGTGGCTTCTGATCTAATGGTAGTTCCAAACGACCAGCTAATTGCTCTTTATCTTTATTAGTAAAGGATACCTTATGGATATTCATAAAAATCGTTTTTGATTAAATTACAAATTATAAAAAATATGTAGCCTTAAAATTAAGTATTTTATAGAGGATAAACAGAAGTTTCCATGAATTAATTCAACAGCTTTCATTAGTAGTTTTAATGCTAGTTTAACGTTTACTTGTTTTATTTAAACAACAAATCCGTTACATTTATAAGATGAACAAAAAAGGACTTAAAAGCGGATTTGTCTTCACCAAGCACACTCCCAAAGAACTGTCTCCTTTCGAAAAACTCTTAGATGTTTTCCAAGAATTAATAACGCATACTTCTGGGGATGTTGATGAAGCTTTAGAGTGGTTAAAGCAATTGGATGACGAATATAAACTTACTACCGATGACTACACCTTAGATGATTTTGTAGAAGACCTTAAAAAGAAAGGTTATCTGCGTGAAGAAATTAAAGTGAATGGGAAAGGAGGTTTAGCAATTACCGATAAAACTGAAAGAGCACTTCGAAAGAGAGCTTTAGAGCAAATCTTTGGAAAACTGCGAAAAAGTGGCGCTGGAAACCACCGCACCAAACAAACAGGGAGAGGAGACGAGCAAGCAGGAGAATTTCGCTCCTATCGATTTGGGGACTCATTAGAACAGATTTCAATGACCGAGAGTTTTAAAAATGCTCAGATTAATCACGGTTTGGGTGAGTTTACACTGTCTGAAAACGATTTGATTGTTGAAGAAACGATGTACAAAACCCAGATGAGTACCGTGTTAATGATAGACATTAGCCATAGTATGATTCTTTATGGTGAAGATAGAATCACCCCCGCTAAAAAAGTGGCAATGGCTTTATCCGAATTTATAACAACGCGTTACCCAAAAGATACTTTAGATATTTTAGTATTCGGAAATGATGCTTGGCCAATTCAAATTAAAGATTTGCCTTATTTAAATGTAGGCCCTTACCATACAAATACAGTTGCTGGATTGCAATTGGCAATGGATTTGTTGCGAAGAAAAAGAAATACTAATAAACAGATATTTATGATAACCGACGGAAAACCAAGCTGTGTACGACTTCCCGATGGGCGTTATTATAAAAATAGCAATGGTTTAGATAGGTATATCGTTAATAAATGTTACGCAATGGCATCCCAAGCTAGGAAACTTCACATTCCAATAACAACCTTTATGATTGCTGAGGATCCCTATTTAATGCAGTTTATCGAACATTTTACAGCAGCAAACCAAGGGAAGGCATTTTATACAGGGTTGAAAGGATTAGGAGAAATGATTTTTAGTGATTATGAATCTAATAGAAGAAAGAGAATAAGATAAAAAGTCCTTTTCAAAGAGGTAGAAATGAAATTACCTAGGTGGTTTAAAAATTTAAGAAAGAAAAAGATATGAATATAGATATTACTAAAATAAAGACATTAGGCGACCTTCAAAAGTCAGGTTACGAATCAAAACCTGTAAAGGAGGAACTACGCAGGAACCTTCTTCAAAAAATTATGAAGAAAGAAAGTCCGTTTGTGGGAATTCACGGATATGAATTAACAGTAATTCCAGCGTTGGAAAGAGCCATATTGTCTAAGCATAATATCAACCTACTCGGATTACGCGGACAAGCAAAAACGCGGTTAGCACGACAGATGGTTGGGCTATTAGACGAGTATATACCTATTGTAGAAGGTAGCGAAGTAAATGACGATCCTTATAGCCCCATATCTCGTTATGCTAAAAATTTGATTAAAGAAGAAGGGGATAATACTCCTATAAGTTGGTTGCATCGAGATAATCGTTTTTTTGAAAAACTTGCCACACCTGATGTTACTGTTGCTGATATTATTGGTGATGTGGATCCAATTAAAGCGGCCAATTTAAAACTAAACTATGCAGATGATCGTGTAATTCATTTTGGGATGATACCGCGAAGTAATCGATGCATATTTGTAATTAATGAATTGCCAGATTTGCAACCGCGAATTCAAGTGGCATTATTTAATATTCTTCAAGAAGGAGATGTTCAAATTAGAGGTTTTGCTTTGCGATTACCATTAGATATACAATTTGTATTTACTGCAAATCCAGAAGATTATACCAACCGTGGTAGTATTGTTACACCATTAAAAGATAGAATTGGGTCGCAAATCCTCACCCATTACCCAGAAAGTATAAAAACAGCTCGTGCTATTACTGAGCAAGAGACCGACCAAGCTACAAAAGAAAAATCTGATGTTTATGTTCCTGATTTGGCAAAAGATGTTTTAGAACAAATTAGTTTTGAAGCACGAGAAAATGATTATATAGACGTTAAAAGTGGTGTAAGCGCTAGATTAAGTATTACAGCGTTTGAAAACTTATTGAGCACCGCGGAGAGAAGAGCATTGCATAACGGAGTGCAGAAAACTTCTGTTAGGTTAGGTGACTTTGTAGGAATTATACCTGCAATTACAGGTAAGATTGAATTGGTGTACGAAGGAGAACAGGAAGGAGTAAATCAAGTTGCACAGCAGTTAATAGTTGATGCAGTTGACACAACTTTTAAAGAGCGTTTTCCAAAAATTGAGAAACTTACCAAAGAAGGAGATGACGATCCGTATTCTGAAATTGTTTCTTGGTTTTTTGAAGAAAGTGATTTTGAATTGTTGGATTCTTACTCCGATGAAGAATACAGAATGGAACTTGATAGGATAACTCCTTTACAGGAATTAATAGAAACATATCAACCTGATACTTTAAAAGAGGATATTTACTTTTTAAAAGAAGTAATACTATGGGGACTGGCAGCCAATAATAAGCTAAGTAAATTTAGCATTGGTAACGGACTTCATTTTAAAGATGTTTATGGTGGTTATATAAGTGGACTATAGCTTATAAATAAAAAAGGCTGTCAAAATTTTGACAGCCTTTTATTATAAATTCTTACAGAATATTAAATGTTCGGGATCACCAACTCATCACCAGGATGAATAAGATCTGCAGACTTTAATTTACCTTTATTAGCTTCAAAGATAGCATTGTATTTGTTTGCATCACCATAGTATTTCTTAGCTATCTTACTTAAAGATTCGCCGCTTTGTACAGTGTGATGTGCAAAAACAGAACTATCGGCAACTTTAATGTCAGCCATAATGTCTGTAGGGTTTTCACCACCAACTCGCTTAATTTCATCCCAAATTAAATTTTTGTCGTATTGAGTCTTTGCAGTACCCCAAACTTTAAGTTGACCATTTTCTTCTTTTACATCACCCTCTTGGATGTTAAGTTTTTCTCCTAAATCCAGAACACTCTGGTATTTTGACTTAATCATTTTTTATAGTTTTAGTGTTAATTTCTATAAAGATACAATTTTACCCAAAATTAAATTTAACATTTAGAAAAATTTAAGACAAAAGTGTAACTATTTCATTATCAGCTAAATTTAACTAAATGTTAATGATAATTGGTAAAAACTTCACAGTTTGAACGATACCTTTGATACAAACTAAAAAACACACTATTATGAAGTTTAAACAAATTGTACTATCAATTGCAGCCGTTGGAATTCTATTGGTTGGTTGTAATGATTCGAAAAAGAAAGAAGCCGAAGCTCAAGCTCAGGCGGAAGAATTGAGAATGGAACGTGAAGCCGACTCTATATTGAAGTTAGAAGAAGAGAAAATGGCTAGAATGGAAGATATGGAAGCTAATTCTATTTCGGCTAAAGCAATGGGTAACGACAACTTATCTACTTTAGTTAGTGCGCTTCAAACTGCAGATTTAGCCGATACCTTTAAAAGTGAAGGCGAATACACAGTTTTTGCACCGACAAATGATGCATTTGAAAAAGTTTCTAAAGCAACTTTAGATAATTTGATGAAACCGGAAAACAAAGAAAAACTACAAAGTTTGCTTAAGTATCACGTGCTTCAAGGAAAATTGCCTTCAGTGGATGTCTTAGCGAAAATTAATAATGCTAATAACAAATTGGATGTTACTACCTTAAATGGAGAGATTCTTACTTTATCGGAAAAGAATGGTAAAGTAATGATTAAAGATGCTAAAGGAAATGTTGCTACTGTTACAAATGTAGATATCGATGCCTCCAATGGAGTAATTCATACTTTAGATAAAGTATTGATGCCAAAAATGTAAATCATCTTATTTTCTATTATTAAAAACCTCTGAAAAGAGGTTTTTTTATGTCTATTCTTTTCCTAAATAAGCCCAAGCATATAAGTCCTCCTTAGAATTTATGGAGTGTGAAACACTATGTTTTATTAGGTTATTTTTAGGAATAATAAAATAGGATTGGAATATATTAATTAAAAAAGGTCAGTAAAATTAGTTTACTGACCTTTTCGATTCTTAATGACAAGTACAACCGCCATCCATAAATCCTTGGGTTTCTTGATGCCAAGGGAATGCCTGGTTATAACCATCTAACTCCCAGAAAAAAGGTAGGCGCTCTTTAGGATTGTTACCTATTTCATTCATAGTTTCAGTATCGTACAATCTACCATTTACCATAACCATATTTATAGATAAGGTGTTTTCGATATCTTCTAATGGGTTTTTATCCATCACGATTAAATCTGCTAGTTTACCAACTTTTAATGAGCCTATATCTTCACCTGCACCAATATATTCAGCAGAGTTAATAGTAGCGGCTTTTAAGGTTTCAAGATTGCTAAGTCCACCTTGATTAATCATCCAGGTTTCCCAATGTGCCCCAAGACCTTGTAATTGACCGTGAGCCCCCATATTTACTTTTACGCCTGCTTCACTTAAATCTTTTACCGTTTCAGAAACTAAAATATGCCCGTTTTGGTACTCTTCCTGTGGAACTTTAATTCTATGACGAGAACGACTGTCTATAACGCCACGCGGAGTAAAGTTGAGTAGTTTTTCGTTTTCCCAAACATTGTCTCTTTCATAAAAATACATTTCTCCATTCATCCCACCATAATTTACAATAAGAGTAGGAGTGTAGCCAGTATTGCTTCTGCTCCAAACTTCTCTAATATCCTTATAAATAGGTGCTATAGGAATGTTGTGTTCTATTCCGGTGTGTCCGTCAATAACTTGCGTTATGTTGTGATAAAAAGTTGAACCTCCTTCAGGCACCACGTTAATTCCCATTTCACGCGCTGCTTGTAAAACTTGCTGACGTTGATCGCGACGCGGTTGGTTGTAACTCTTTACACTTTTAGCGCCAAAGGCTTTTGTACGGCGAATACTGCTTCTAGCATCTTCTAAATTGTTTATCACAGCTTTAAAATCGCCATCACCACCGTATAAAATAAATCCAGTAGAATATAATCTCGGCCCTACCAATTGGCCACTCTTTTGAAGTTCAGATAGTGTAAATACCGTTTCTGTATTCGCCGAAGGGTCATGTGCTGTAGTTACACCAAAGGCTAAATTGGCCATAAACGACCATTTTTGTTGCGTAGGCAATCCATATCGGAAAGCACCAACGTGAGCGTGTGCATCTACCATTCCTGGCATAATAGTTTTTCCTTCAGCAGCATAAATCTTTGTACCTGATGGAATAGAAACTTTATCTGCAGCTCCTACAGCTTCAATTTTATTACCATTAATTAATATAGTTCCGTTTTCAATTACCTTATCGCCCTCCATTGTGATGATTCTTGCATTTGTGAATGCAATTCTACCGTTAGGAATATCTACTGGAGCTTCTAAGTTAATTTTGGTTCCGGTTAATGTTACCTCTGGTAATTCATCTGGTGAACCAGGTAAAAAGGTAAATCTGTTTTTTAATTCATTACTAAAGTATTCATCTCCAAGTGTCCACATTACATTCTTACTGTTTGCTGACCAATGTATGTTGATGCCAGCATCTTTTGCAAGTTGAGAAACAGGTAATGCTTTTGTTTTATCGTCTAAGTCAATTGTTTGTCCGTTAAGCAATAAAGGCGCAACATATAACTTATGAAGATTTGTAAAAGCAACCCATTTATTGTCCGGACTTGGAACTAATCTATTTGCATATTTTGAGGTAATGTGTGTTTTTTCTTCGTTTCCTTTAAGGTTTACGCTAATTAATTTCTTCTCAATGCTCCCAAAATATGTGCCGCCCGTTTGTAAGAAAATACGTTTTCCATCTGCGCTAAACATTGGGTAATCACCTTTGTCGGTTACAAAAGTTTCATTACCTCCATTAGCATCCATTATATAAATCCCTTCTTTCTTTGTATAAGTAAAACCTTGATCGGTATTTCCACTTTCTTTTTTAAAGATAATTTGTGTTCCGTTAGAAGAGAAAGAAGGCATTCGGTAAATTCCTTTATTTGAAGTAAGTTTTACAGGATTTCCGCCGTTTACTGAAATCTTGTAAATAGCTCCTTTATCAACGTCGTTCCAAGTAACGTAAATTATTTCAGTACCATTAGGAGAGAATGTAGGTTCGAATTCAAAATTGGTACTGTTTGTTAAACGTTGAGGTTTTCCGTTAGGTAATTCTTTTTTGTATAAATGCCCTAAAGCACTAAAAACAATATGTTTTCCATCAGGTGAAGTAACCGTATGACGGATCATTTTTGGGGTGAACTTTTCAGTTTCAATTCTATTGTCAAAATGAACAGTTTCGGCTAAATCTATATTTACATTAGCTGTAAAAGGGATGTTTGTAACTTCCAATGAGTTAACATCAATCTTATTAATTTTTCCACCACTCCAAAAGATGATTTCGTTGTTATTTGGCATCCAATTAAAATTTGGATAGACTCCAAAAATCGCCCAAGCTTCTTGCTGATCTTTATTCAACTTGTCGTAGATAGGAAACTCTTCTCCTGTTTCTAGGTTGTGGATAAATAAAACACTTTTGGTGCGCACTCTTTTCACAAAAGCTAATTTTTTACCATCAGGAGAAACTGTTGGTCTTGCTGCTCCACCAGGTCCACCTGTAATAGTTTCGGTTTCTCCGGTTTCAAACTCGTAGCGTTTTATAACATAAATCTGACTGTTTGGATCTTTATTATATTGAAAATATCCGCCAGGGTACACATCTTCACTGTAGTACAAATACTTTCCATCTGAAGAAACGAAGGGTTCGTTTACGTCTTGTTGGTCATTTTTTCTTTTGGTAAGCTGAATGCCGGAGCCTCCTGTTTTGTGGTATTGCCACATCTCTCCAGCTCCTAAACTTCTACCTGATGTAAAGTGTTTTCTAGCAATTAAATAATCGCCATCTGCACTCCAAACGGCATTGTTAAGTAGTCTTAAATCTTCTTTGGTAACTTGTTTAGCATCGCTGCCATCAACATTCATTACCCAAATATTATCACCACCACCTGCATCGCTGGTAAATGAAATTTTTGTCCCATCTGGACTAAATCTCGGTTGAATTTCAAAAGGAATTCCAGTTCTAATAGCTTTGGCTGTACCTCCGGTAATTGGTAACGTATAAATATCGCCCACCATATCAAAAACTATGGTTTGCCCGTCGGGGCTAACATCAAGGTTCATCCAAGTTCCTTCATCGGTAGTAAAGGAATGTGTTTTGTAGTTAAAATCTTTACCAGGATTTGCAACTTCCCATTTTGCTTCGGATTTTTCACTGTCTTTTTTCTTTTTCTTCTGTGCTGTTAGCGTTAGTGAAATTGTAAAAATGAGGAGTGTTGAAAGTAGTTTCATATTCAATGTTTATAAATTTCGGTGTAATTATAATTGGGTGTACGTTATTCTATTTCTTCAGTAATAACATAAAAATCTTTTTTAATTTCAGCAGTTTCAATGGATGATGAAAATTCTTTTGTTTTCCATTCCGAAGTAGGTTCTACCCATTCTTCTTTTCCATTAATTATTGCAATTACAGGCATCTTAAAGTTTTTAAGGATGTCGGTATAGCGAAATTTTAACTTGTTGTCTTCAACTTTATATTCCACCTTAGGAATCATAGTTGTTCTTAGGTATTGGTTAAAAAACACATTGAGATCTAAGCCACTTTTCTGCATTATATAATCTTCAACCTGTTTGCTGCTTACAGTTTGGTGATAAAAATCTTTATTCAAACCGATTAAAATTTGTCGCCACTTTTCATCATTATCAATTAGTTGTCTAATGGTGTGGAGCATATTTGCACCTTTGTAATACTTATCGCTGCTACCTGAATGACTAACATTATAATTTCCAATTATTGGAATATCATTTAAAATACTACGGCGAAGTCCAACAACATATTCTGAAGAAGCTTTTTTTCCAAAGTGATAATCGAGATAGATATTTTCAGAATAGCAGGTAAATCCTTCGTGAACCCACATATCTGCCACATCATTATTAGTAATATTATTTGCAAACCATTCGTGACCACTTTCGTGAATTATTATAAAATCGAATTTCATTCCCCAACCCGATCTAGATAAGTCGCGGCCTAAATATCCGTTTTCAAACTGATTGCCGTAGGTAACACTACTTTGATGTTCCATTCCTAAATATGGTGCTTCCACAAGCTTGTATCCATCTTCGTAAAAAGGGTAGGGGCCAAACCAGTGTTCAAACGCTTCCATCATCATTGGGGCTTGTTTGAATTGTTCTTTGGCTTTTTCTTCATTTTCTCTAAGCACGTAGTAATCCATGTCTAAAGTTCCATTTAAACCTTGATACTTTTCACTCCAATGTACATAATCACCAATATTAATATTTACTCCGTAAGCATTGATAGGATTTACAACTTCCCACACCCAAGTTTTTGTGGTGTAGTTTTCAATTACTTTAATAAGTCGTCCGTTGCTTACATCCATTAAATGTTTTGGTGCCGTAACTGAAATTTTCATGCCATTATCAGGCTCTTCGGAAGGGTGATCTTTTAACGGCCACCAAACACTTGCCCCAATTCCTTGGTTAGCAGTGGCGATAAAGTCGTTGCCATTGCTATCCTTTGTCCATGTAAATCCACCATCCCAAGGCGCACGTCGCGCTACAGTTGGTTTTCCAGAAAAGTAAATAGTGATTTTATTCTGCTTACCTTTTTTCTGTTTCTTTTTAAGTTTTAAAAAATGCGCATTTCCTTCTGAAGTGAATGAAATCTCTTCATTGTTTTGAAGAATTTTGTCAATTTTCATCGGAGCCTGCAAGTCGATTTGCATAATGTTGTTGCGCTCTAAAACCTCATAAGTTATGGTGTTACTACCTTCAATAAATTTTTCTGAAGGATTTACGGAAACTTTTAAATCGTAATGTGTAACATTCCACCAAGCTCTTTCAGGAGTAATGCTACCTCGAAGCGTATCTGCACGTGAAAATTCTTGTGCAATGGAAACAAAATTAATGCTTAGGAATAGTAGAAAGAAAAGATTTTTCATTGAGGAGAAATTTTTGTCTAAAAATACCAAAAAAAAGACTTGAAGCTATTAGAAATACTGAAAAGTAGCTGAGTTTTATAAAAGAGAAATTATTCAGTTAGTTCAATTGAAACATTCGGTTTTGCTATAAAAAAAACTCAAGCTGTCTGAAACTTTAAAGCAAAAGGATTCATTTCAAGACTGTAATACTGAAGAATCTTCTTTTTATTTAGCCTCCGAAATAAGGCAATTAAACTTTCAATTAAAAATTGATTTCCTAATTTAATTTTCTTCAACAACTAGGGCTATTTTTTTACCATTCGGACTAATTGCCATTCTAGTTATATTTTCTATTCCGTAGTCTTCAAGTGATGCTACACGATTCCATTCGGGTTCACCCAGAGTGTCGTACATATATAGTTTATTACCGCTACCAACAAGTATTTGGGTATCGTTGATCCATACGTAATCTTGAATGCCAATAGGCAGTTCACTAACAAAATAACTTCCTAAAATATTCATTTCTAACATATAAATATCAAGGTTACCTTCATCGTTTATCAATGAATAGCTCATATAGTCCGATTTCGGAATTCTTTGAAGCGTTCTTCCTGCGTTTCGAAATAAAGTATCAACAGCTTTAGTGGTTAAGTTAATCATCACTAAATCCAATTTGTCATCCGCCAAAACAGTGGCAAGAATTAATTCGTCATTGTAAAACGCGAAATAAGCTACTTCTAAATCTTCTATAATTTCTGAAGATTTTCCCGTTTCTGAATCATATCTATAAAGTCGTTGTTTTCCGTTTTTATCCAATCTTACAGCTGCAATATCATTGCTAGAAGGAAATTTTTGTGGTGAATATTCGCCGCCCTCGGTTTCTTGATTAACCCAAGTTTTAATTTTTGAATTTAAATTGTATTCTGAAATATCTGTTTGTCCATTGTTATTTCCAGCAAAGACTAAGGTTTCATTTGAAATAAAAGAAGGCTGATTGTCGTACCCTTCATTATTTGAAACATTACGAGCGTTTAGCAGTTCCATACCCGAATAAGAAGGTGAAATATCGAATATATATACTTCAGTGTTTTGTTGAGCGAAACTTAATTGAAGGATAAATAAAGTGAGGAGGAAAAGAATCTTTTTCATAGTAAGTCATTTTTCTTCAAAAATAGCAAACTCTACGCCATATTCTAGAA
Source organism: Aequorivita sinensis (assembly GCF_006346335.1). GTDB lineage: Bacteria > Bacteroidota > Bacteroidia > Flavobacteriales > Flavobacteriaceae > Aequorivita > Aequorivita sinensis. Next base: position 101,839 of record NZ_VDMC01000006.1, on the reverse strand, counting down.
GAAGTAATATTTTACAAAATTTATAACTCGTTTTTTCTTTTCGACATAATAAGCTTGAAAACTGTTTAAATATGTACTTTTGCAATCTGAAAATAATAAATAGGATTTTAGATAATTCTCACTTGTTTAAATGCCATTATTTTAAATAATTTCTAAATGAAAAAAGTATATTTCGATAGCGCCGCAACTACTCAGCTTAGAGATGAAGTGATTGACTGTATTAGTGAAGTTTTAAGAACTGAATACGGAAATCCCTCATCAACTCATTCATACGGTAGATCTTCAAAGTCGTTGTTAGAAAATGCTAGAAAAGAAATTGCTAAGCTGTTGAATGTTTCAGCAAGCGAAATTATTTTTACTTCTGGTGGTACTGAAGCTGATAATTTAATATTAAACGGTGCTGTTCGTGATCTTGGCGTTAAGCGTGTAATTTCTAGTAGAATTGAACATCACGCTGTTTTACACACTTTAGAGTGGCTTCAAGAAAAGTACGAGATTAAATTAGAATTCGTGAACTTGGATCATTGCGGACATGTAGATTACGAGCATTTAGAAAAATTATTATCAGATACATCCGAAAAAACCTTAGTGAGCTTAATGCACGTTAATAATGAGGTTGGTAATCTTCTTGATTTAAAAAAGACGGCTGAGCTTTGTAAAAAATACGATACACTTTTCCACAGTGATACAGTACAATCTGTAGGGCATTTTGAACTTGATTTTAAAGAAATTCCAATTGATTTTGCTGCCGCTGCTGCCCATAAATTTCACGGACCCAAAGGAGCTGGTTTTGCTTATGTAAGAAAAAACTCAGGGTTAAAACCATTAATTCACGGTGGTTCTCAGGAAAGAGGTCTCAGAGCTGGTACGGAAGCTGTTTATGCAATTGCAGGAATGGCTGAAGCCTTAAAATTATCTTATCACAAATTAGAAAAGGAACGCAAATATATTAGCGAACTAAAGCAATACTTTAAAACACAACTTTCAGAAAATATTCAGGGAGTAAAGTTTAACGGAGATTGCGATAATGACGAGCGCAGTACATATACCTTGTTAAATGTATGTCTTCCTATTACCTCTGAAAAAGCGATGTTGCTTTTGTTTCAATTAGATTTAAAAGGAATTGCTTGCTCTAAAGGAAGCGCTTGCCAAAGTGGTAGCGAGGGCGGATCACACGTGCTAAGCGCCATTCTTTCCGACGACGACCTTGCAAAACCATCAATTCGTTTTTCATTTTCTTCTTTCAATAAAAAAGAAGAAGTGGATTATGTAGTTGAAGTTTTAAAAGAATTTATTGAAGAATAAATTCAGATTTCAAATCAAAAATCCCGACCCACGAGCGGAGTCGAAGGATAGCTATGTTTTCAAAACACAAAATCTCTTTCCATTTGTCAGTCTAAGCCTGTCGAAGACAATGGTTGGAAATTCCAAAATCCAAATTCCAAATCCCGGATCCCGAGCGGAGCCGAAGGGAAATAATGTTTTTTAAATTTCACTTCCAACATCCAATTTCTAACTTCCAACTTCCAATATCGTCCATCTATAGCGCCTCCTTCATAATCTCTTCAACTATTTCAGGATTTAGTAGGGTAGAAATATCTCCAAGGTTTGAAGTGTCTTTTTCAGCTATCTTTCTCAATATACGACGCATGATTTTCCCGCTTCTAGTTTTAGGTAAGCCGGAAACAAATTGAATTTTATCCAATTTTGCAATGGGTCCAATGTGTTCTGTGATAATCTGATTTATCTCTTTGCGCAAATTGTCGTGCATACGGCTCTCTCCAGTTTCCTTCAGTATCACATAACCGTATAGTGCATTTCCTTTGATGCTATGAGGAAAGCCTACAATTGCACTCTCAGATACTGCTGGGTGCTCGTTTATCGAATCTTCAATAGGAGCAGTTCCTAGATTATGACCAGATACAATTATTACATCGTCAACACGGCCTGTTATTCTGTAATAACCTGTACTATCACGAAGTGCACCATCTCCAGAGAAGTACATGTCTTTATAAGCCGAAAAGTAGGTGTCGCGATATCGCTCGTGATTATTCCATATCGTTCTTGCCATGGCAGGCCAAGGGAACTTTATACATAACTTTCCACTAACAGAATTTCCTTTAAGCTCTTCTCCATTTTCACCCATTAATGCAGGTTGAATTCCCGGTAGCGGCAAGGTTGCATACGTAGGAATGGTAGGAGTGGAGTAGGGAATTGGAGAAATCATAATTCCACCAGTTTCGGTTTGCCACCATGTGTCTACTATTGGGCAGTTTTTCTTCCCAATATTATCGTTGTACCAATGCCAAGCTTCTTCATTAATTGGTTCACCAACACTACCTAAAATCTTAAGTGATGAAAGATCGTATTTTTCTGAAAAATCTGTTTTTTCTTTTGCTAAGGCACGAATTGCCGTTGGTGCGGTGTAAAACTGAGTCACTTTGTGTTTTTCTACAACATTCCAAAAACGTCCAAAATCTGGATAGGAGGGTACACCTTCAAACATTAAGGTTGTGGCTCCGTTTGCTAAGGGGCCATAAACTATATAACTATGGCCGGTTATCCATCCAATATCTGCAGTACACCAAAAAACATCGTTCTCTCGGTATTGGAACACGTTTTTAAAACTATGGGCGGTATAAACCATATATCCAGCAATAGTGTGAACCATTCCTTTTGGTTTTCCTGTACTTCCAGATGTGTACAAAATAAATAATGGATCTTCCGCATCCATAATTACAGGTACGCATTCATTCATTGCAGCGTCTAATAAAGGTTGTAACCACTTATCGCGATTTTCCTTCATCGGGATATCAGAATTTGTTCGTTTTGCTACTAAAACAGTTTTTACACCTGGACAACTTTCTAAAGCATCATCAACAATTCCTTTTAAATCTATTGTTTTATTTCCACGGAAAGAGCCATCACTGGTTATAACCATCTTACAATCGGAATCGTTAATTCTGCTAGATAAAGCAGAGGCAGAAAACCCTGCAAAAACCACAGAGTGTATCGCTCCAATTCGCGCGCATGCCAATAAGGAAATTGCCAAATCAGGTATCATTGGTAGGTATATACAAACTCGATCTCCTTTTTGAATTCCGTGATTTTGTAAAACATTGGCAAACCTACAAACCCTATCGTGAAGCTGGCGATAGCTTATGTGCTCTGCCATCTCATCGGGATTGTTGGGTTCAAAAATGATAGCTGTTTTATTGGCGTGTGTATATAAATGCCTGTCAATACAGTTTTCAGTAATATTTAGTTTTGCCCCTTTATACCAAGAGAATTCCGATTTTGAAAGGTCGTACTCTAGTACTTTATCCCATCGCTTACGCCACAAAAAGTTTTCTTCGGCTATTTCCTCCCAAAAGCTTTCTGGGTCACGAACAGATTTTCTGTAAACTTGAAAATATTCTTCTAAATTCTTTATGTGGTAATTACTCATTGCAAAACGGTTTTTATGGGTAGTGAATTTTCTAAAATTAAGACAGATTTTAATAAGCCTTAATAGAATAACGCCTTTCAAATATATTTACATTTTCAGAATATATAAATTAGAAATCAAAAAAATATGGAAATCACTATTTACAAAAACTAAAAATCCCGCAAGCAAATTTTTGTAGCGGGATTTTCAAATTATGAATAAAATCGAAATTAATGAGGAAGTTTGTTTTTTACTAATCCATAAAGAAAGGTTCCTAATAGTGCTCCGAGGATAACAATTAAAATAGGAAAATATCCTGCTCCTGCTAGAACGTACATTGGTCCTGGACAAGCGCCAGACAGTGCCCATCCTAAACCGAAAATTATACCACCAATCATATAACGGCTAAAACCTTTATCTTTTGGCTGTAATCTCATTTCACCTCCATCTATGGGCTTTATGTTCTTTCTTTTAATTAGCTGAACACCTATTATTCCAATGGCTAAAGCAGAACCCATAATTCCATACATATGAAAACTACCAAACTGGAACATTTCATAGATTCGAAACCAAGATGCAGCTTCAGATTTAAACATTATAATTCCGAAGAATATACCTACTATTAAATATGTGATGTATCTCATTTTCTAAAATATTAAAGGGTAAATAAGGTGAATCATAACTAGGCCACCAATAAAAAAACCAATTACTGCAATCAATGAAGGAAGTTGTAAATTACTCAGTCCCGAAATTGCATGACCAGAAGTACAGCCGCCTGCATATCTAGCACCAAAGCCTACTAGTAAACCACCTATTAGTAAAATCAAAATGTTTTTTGGCTGAGATATATTCTCCATACTGAAAATTTCAGTTGGTAAATACGCTTCGTTTGCGGAAGTGATGTTGTAGTCATCAGCTAACTGTTGTGCGACTTCAGGATTTATAGTAACAATATTATCGCTCATAAAATTAGAAGCTATAAAACCCCCAATTATGGCGCCTAATACAACCATTAAATTCCAACGTTGCGTCCTCCAATCGAATTTAAAAAAGTCTGCTGCTTTGCCAGCTCCTAAGGCTGAGCAGGCTGTACGTAGGTTTGATGACATTCCAAATTGCTTTCCTAAGTACAAAAGCACAAACATTACAAGCGCAATTAAAGGTCCGCCTATATACCAAGGCCAAGGATCATAAAACAAATTCATAGTTAATTATTTTTGTGCAAATTTAAGTATGATTAACCAAACAGACTGTAACCTAGATTACATTCCAACGGGTAATTAAAAAGAAAAGAGAAAAAATTAATTTTTATTTGAGGTTAACTAGCTAAAGAAGAGTAGTGTATAGCCTTTTTAAAAATTGAATAATATGAAATAAAAAATTAATAATTTAGAGTTATTGGAGTGTTTGAGAGTAAATTGGAAGGTATAAATAGCAAAAGGTGGTGTTGTGTATTAAAACAGAACACCACCTTTTTTAATAGATCTAAATATAACTATCCTTATTATTTTCTAGCAGGAGAAATCATAATATGGGAACGATGAGTGCCAGCATCCATTAACCAGGGCATTCCTGGAGCTTGTGGTTTAGTTGGTAAGCCAGTGCTTTCACCCGTCATATAAGGTTTGTAAAGTACATATCGAATTCTGCTATTTTCAATTTCACCAGTTTCAATATTAAGGTCTTTTTCTTCAGCAGCCAAAACATAAACCATTGAAGGTTCTTCGGGCATTTTTAGCCTTCCAGCTTCAATTTCTTTTTTTCGAACTTCTTGCTTTTCAGGATTAGATTTTCCTTCAGCCTCTAATTCTCTTCCTCTTGCCATAAATGGTTCTAATTCGGCGCCATAGCAGGCTACACTTATTCCTTCTTTGTTTGGATCGTCTGCTAAACAAATTAATGTATTTGTGCCTTCACGAAGTGTCACTAGTTTTCCTTCGGCGTTATAACCAAGTACTGTAGCAGCATCGCGATACATTTCAGGTGCCGCTAGAACAGCAGTCTTTATCTGAATGTCGGCTGGCAGAATTTTAGATTGGGAAAATGCTGAAAAAGCAAAAGTAAATGCAATAACAACGAGTAATTTTTTCATAATCAAGCTTTTTAAAATTAAAGTTTAAGATACGAAAAATATGGGAATGAGAAGGGAGGGGTAGAACAACGAAACCCAAATACTGATTTTTTTAGTAAGGTTTTAAAGCGTTCTCTAATTCCTTTTTAAGGTCTGCTCTAACAAATTCAGGTTCCAAAACTTCAACTAAACTTCCGTATTTTAGGATTTGCTGCTTGAGTTCGAAATTATAACTTACAAAGAGTTTAATTGTATAATATCCTTCCAATCCATCGGCCAACTCTTCCTGTGATCTGTGCAGTTTCAGAGATTCCAGATACGGTTTTTGTCTTGCTTGAAAACGCAAAACGATACGCACGGGTTCGTGATCGGTGAAATTTAAACCAACGGTATGAATTAGCTTCTCATTGGCTTCTTCGGTTTTATTTTTAAAAGGTTTGTTGTCTAATACTTGTAAACCTTCTATTCTGTCCAGACCGAATACACGAAATCCTGCATCGGTTTCTCCTACTACATACCATCTGTTTTGATATTCTTTTAGTAAATGTGGTTTTACGCTATGGGACTTTGGAGTTTTCCTTTCGATGTGATAAAAACTGGTATGCTGAAAACTTATTTCCTTTCTGCTCTTAATAGCCTCTAGGATGACATCGAAATATTGAAAGTTTTTTACCAGACTGGTTTCGTCTAAGGACAGATACTTATGATTGTCATTTTCTAAAGTGATGCTTTTGTTTAGCAGATTGGAAAAAGCAATGCGTTTAAAGAGGTTGGTTAAGAATGAAAATTTCTCGGTGTTCTCTATGTCCAATTGATAGCCTTTGGTTTTTACATTGTGAATTTTAAAACCAATACTCACTAAAAACTGATAATCTCTATTTAAAGATGATGTCGAAAAATTTAAACCTTCCCGTTTTAATCCAGCCTCAATTTCATCTGAAGTCACCAAGCCATCCGCCTCTTCTAAAAGTTCTAAAAAAACTAAATACCTCCTAATATCTTTACTCATACCGCTACATTTTTAAACTTCCCACTATCCGGGAAAGCTACGTGTTAACTTTGTATTAAACAATTAAAACAGTGCATTATGGATTTAGAAAAAACACAATTAGATCAACTAAGCCGCTTAGTACAAAGTAGCATGAACACCTCAAAAGAAATCGCTGAGATTTCTGGCCAAGACAAAGTTACCGTAACGCTTGTAACTGTAGGCTTAACTATGGCGGTGGCTGGGTTTCTGCGTTCTGTGAATGATTGATTAACAATTGGTATTAGCTGAAAGACCAATTCAAAAAATCGAGTAAGCAAATTATAAAACTACAATATTATGAAAGACGAAAAAACAACTGAAACCGGAATAGTAGCAGCCATTGGTGCTGCTGGTGCCGGCGTTGGCGCCCTAATTGCTGCTTCTGCAGGAATTGCTTTTGCCATCCCAATAGCTATTGGAGCTGGAGTGGCTTGCCTTGGTTATGCTGTTGCCAAAGCAAAAGCTTAAGTTTGATTTTAAACCCTGAAGTTGGAGGCTTTGGGGTTTAATTTTACCATTGATTTAAGCAACCCTAAAATCTATCTCGATCATTGTCTATTCCCTAGTTGACAATATTTCATTTACCTTATTTTGAATTCCTGTGTCTGCAATTGACAGGGATTTTTCCGTTAAAGTTTTATTAATATTATACTTAGAAATATTATCAGATTTTCCCATCCAATCCTCCATTTTCATTTTCCCCTTGGATTGATTAATACTACGTAAAGTCACGCCTACGTTTTCTGGGCAATTAACCACTTCTGCTATCTCATCATTTGTTAATATATCACGATATTTCATAAATACTTCTTCGGAGGAACGTTCATGTTCATAATCATATCTATCGCCTCCACGTAAAGTTTCATCGGTATAACAATCCTTATGTAGAGCTCTACCATCTCCACCTCTCTCTATAGCTTCTTGATGCATTTGAGATTTTACTTGGTTAAATTTCTTATTAATTTCATATCGGTTATAAGGTCGATTTGGATCAATATTAAGATTGTCGGAATCAAAGGAATAATCTACCTTTGATTTTAGATCTTTAGCTCTTTCCAATGAATTTTTCATCAGTCCCACTTCTTCAGCTTCAGGCGAAAAGGTTGATTCTAATTTATTCATTTGATTTGTCAACTCTTCAACCTTATTAGCCAATGACTCCGACATTTTTGATAACTCTACTTTGCTTAATTTATCATTTTCAAATTTGTTTTCAAGATCATTGATTTGCGTGGAAGATTCTTTTAATTGATCAAAATTTTCTACATTTTCAGGCAACTTAGATAATGAATTCAAACCTTCTTTAGTAGAAGATTGTTCTTTTAGATTTTTGAACTTATCGACACCCTCTTTTAAGGAGCTCAAGTTTTTGGCTCCTTCTTTTGCAACCTCTTGAACCCCTTGGATAAATTGTTTCGCTGCTACTACTCCTGCTGGTAAAGCCATAGTCTAATTTGCTTTATTTATTAATTTTCTATTCTTAACGTCTGAAAAATGAGCTTGTAAAATAGGTAAACAACAATCATGTTTTTTTGCTGTATGCGCTAAGGTTAACTCTACAATCCTCATGAAGTTTTGGCTTTTAATATCTAATCCCCATTTGTTAGACAATAGTTGTTTGTAGGTAATAAGATCTCTATAAGAAGAGGGTTCATTGGCTTCATTCATAATTATCGTCATTGTCAAAATCGAATCAATATCTAAAAGTTCACATAACTGGCTTTCTATAAAATCTTTATCTAGTTTACTATAGAGAAGTCTATTTGATACTGAATAATATTTTTTAAGTTTTATAGCCTCTTGTAGTCTCACTTTATTTAAAGAATTCTCTTCAAAGCTTTCTATTAATTGATTAGCTAGAAAATTGACCATTTCTCTTTTCTCATGATAATGGTATATATAATCGTATTCTTGATTAGTGTTTTCGTGAAAATTAAACTTACACAGCACAGCTTCTTGCCAATCATTTTGATAAATGGCAGCAACTCCAGTTTTTAACTTTGCTAACTCATTAATTTGGTCATCATTTAAATTCATGGATTTTCCCACTAATTCTCTATCTTCTTGTGATGGTAATCGTAAACATATCTTCGTATTCGTATTTCTTATTACAGAAGGATCTAATAATCCCGGTGCTTGATCTGCTAAAATAAATCCTTGACCATAAGTTCTCATCTCGGCAATTGCATTTGATATCATTTCGACTGATTTGCCTTGTAAATTTGCACTTTCTTGACCTTGTTCCGTACTTGTATTCTTCAATAAATTATGTGCTTCTTCAATTATGGTAACATGCTTTAATTTTGTATTCGCTTCTGTAGCTGTGGACATCCTATATTCTTGAAGCTTCATAAACATAATTCCCATAATTAGAGATTTTGTTTCAGATGAAGCTACTCTAGACAAATCAATAACTGTATTTCTATTAAATAGCTCCTCGGAAGCGATTTCTTCTTCAGTAAAGATTAATTGAAAAATACCATTTGTCATGCTCTTTACTCTGGTTACCAAAGCACCAGAGTAATTAGAAATCATTTCTTGAGAATAACCACTATTTGCAATTAATTTTGGCAATAATGCCGCCAAGTCTTTAAATGTAGGGTAAATTTCTTTTCCTGCTAAATTTTCAGAAGTTTTCAGATCCCAACCTTTACTTTCATAAACTTTTTCTACAGCCTCTTTTAATATTGCAGGCATTGCAGCATACATAGGCCAGGATGCATTCAAAATTTCTATAAGTCGATCTATATGTTCGTATATATGAATTTCTTCAGGAAATGTAAAAGGATTAATTTTTAACACTTGCGAATAGTTCGGGTTAGTGCCATAAACTGTTACTTCGCTTCTATTTCCAAATACATTTTTATATTCTCCTTTAGCTGGTTCAATAACCATAAATTTAATTTGCTTCTTAATTAAATTTTCAATTAAATTATAGGTTATATTAGACTTTCCAGAACCAGTACTTCCTGTTATAAAAATATGTCCTGTAAATTTTTCTAAATCTAAAGAAAACTCCAAAGGAAACTCTTTTTCGTAATTGTATAAATGTCCAACAGAAATTGTATTGGCTCCCGTATGCTTAATATTATTCCCAAAAGGAGCAGTCTCAACCACGTCTAAACCAACAAATGCTTTATGTGGCAATGAAGCCTGAATGCATAGTTCATTTGTATTTATTATTGTTGCTAATTTTATTGTGTTTTCTGAATTAGAAATTTTTGCTTTAATTGAAGGTAGGTTATAGTTTTTTAATGCATTTATTATATTAGTATGACTCATCCTATCTTGTTGTAATGTAAACGTATGAACAACAGATTTTTCTACCCCAGTATCATTCCCTTTAATTAGTCCACTATATATATTTGCAGCAACAATACTATTTTGTTGCTCTTTAGAAAAGAAAAATGTTCCTACATTCCATAACCCTAAGCTTTCTCCCTTTTTAAAACGATCAAACTGTAGGTCTAATTTCTCTAAAATATTAACAATTTTCTTATCCTGAATAATAAATTGACAACTTTCACTAGATCCTTCTGTTTTTGACTCAGAATCTGAAATAGCGATATTCTCTGTCAGACCAAAAGTTTTACCAAGCGTCTGGGCTTTTGATGCCGTTTTATTTTCAGAAGTTCCGTTAGTACTCGAACCAGTTTTAGATTTAACTGCTGCCGTACCAACAAAAGAACTTATCATTTTACGTCCAAACCATGGGTTTCTGTTTTCTGATTCTGATTTACTAACACCTTTAGATATTGAATTCGTTTCAGAAGTTGACTCTGTTGTCGAAAAAGAAGATCCTACTGTTTTTGTAATTCCTTCTGTAACAGCAATCGATTCATTAGAACTTAAATTAATTGTTTGTTCCTTTAGAGGGTGTAATCGAGTGTATATGTCTTCATATAAACTCTTAGCATCTTCAATATGTTTAGAGGCTATGGGTTCTGCTAAAAACAACGCTGAAAACTCTTTACCCTGCATAGCAATAATTAGATTTTCAATACCTTGAAAGAAATCTTCCTCTTCTTTATTCTTTAAAGTAGCTACTCCTAATGCACAAGAAACCTCATCGGCAAAATTAAACATAGTTTCCTGTAATTTTTCAATTTCTGAATTTGACAAAGATTTTTTTGTGAAAGTGGTCCCAGGAAAATTCCCTTCCATAGCTCCTTTTAGTATTTTTAAACCTTTAGCTGCATCATTTTCTTTTTTTATACCAATATAAAAATCACATTTTTCACCATTAGAAACTAATTTTAAAATAAATGATGTATTTGTAGAATAAAGTGCACTATAGACAGACAACAATTTATCGGTTATTTTAATATCTTTTTCGTAGACAAATTTATCCAAAAGAAGAAACCGAATACTTGAATTTAAGACAACCTTCTCGTTATCGGAGTTAATAATATCAAAATTTTTATCCAGAAGGTATTCTCGTGTAAGAAGAATTAAAGAGGCATCAAAATCACTAACTTGACTAATAACCTGTGTTCCATTATTCTTGTTCAAATCTTTAGTATAACTCATTTATTTTAAAAATTTATATAATATTATTCCTCCTATTATAACACCTGCTCCAATAAGCAATTGGGTCTTTGTTATTTTAGAACTTTTCTCGACTTCACTATCTATTTCATTTTTATCATTTCCCTTATTGAAAAAATTATCTTGCTCAACCATTAAAGGATACAGTCTAATAACTTCTAAAAAACGTTCTTTAGAAAAGTTAGTTTGTAATTCTGAAATCTCAGTATAAAACATATCGCTATTGGACGTTTTATCCATTGCTGTTGTTGTTTCTAAATGGTTTTCAAATTTAAAGGAAGAGTTGTTTTTAGCATATTCAACAGCTTCCATTATTTTAGCTTTTTCACCTTGAAATAACATAATCATTTCTGCTAACTGCGACTTTACCATTTGTAAGTCATTTTCTCTTACTCCATTTACGAAGGACGTGTAATTCTTAAATTCCATAATTTATTTATGTCTTTCTATTAAAGTTAAATATGTTTCTAAGGTCTTTATAGTTTTTTCAGAAGCCTCGTTTATTTCAGTTTTTTGAAGTTGTAATCTTGATAAGTTTTTTCTTGTATCTTCCAAAATGTTTTTTTCCAAACTTGCAATGAAACCTTTACCCACAGATATCCGACTGTTAACATTTGATTTATAATCTTCTCGAACCTGAAAAAGATTACTTTCAAAATTCACCTTTAATTTAGCAACCCCCATGCTTTCGTAAAGTTTAGGCAAGTCATAATATTCTTTGTCTTGAAATATCCCTTTAATTTCAACAGTTCCCCAACTAAAGGGATTGTACCATTTAGATGTACTTATCTCTTCTTCTCCTACTTTTTCAGCAACAGTTCTTTTTACTGAATTTATGGAGTGAGAGCTTAATGTAATGTTAAAATTATTTGAAATAATATTGGTCGTTTTCACCGAGAGATTCATTTCATTTAAATATTCCTTAAAATCTTTATTAATAATATTGATTATCTCTTCCCATTTTTTTTTTAAATGCTCTTCAATTTCATTATTAATACTGGTTTCTAAACTAATCTTAAGATTGCTAATGGTTGAGCTAGCTGTTCTCTGTGCATTAAGAGCTTGTGTTTTAGTGGCTTTCTTCTCTTTAAAATTTGAGTGAAGTGCTAAAAAATCTCTATTTACTCGTTTTCTTAAATTATCGATTACACTTGGTACAGTATTTATCGAAGCTAACTTCTCATCTGTATGACTAAGCTTTTTACTCAAAAGTTCTTTAGAGTCGAGTATTTTTTTAATGTCGTTTTCAATTTGTTTTTTTTGCTTATCTGACAAACCTTTTATATCATCTCTTAAAATATTAAAGTGAGATGGTAAATCCTTAAGCAAATCATGGCCTAACTCAATCTCATGGACATTTTCAATGTAGTTTTTAATGTATAATTGAAGAGCAGAAATTCCAGAGCGGTGTAAACTCTCCTTTAACTCATCCGTACTGTTTAATTCTTCTATCAGAATTTGTTTATCTCTTTCTAAGATAGGGGTATATTTAATGGTGTCAATTCCATTATAGTCATCATCATAATTTGGAAAAAAAGTTTCCCGAAAATCATTGAGCTTAGACTTTTCCTTTCTAGTAAGTTTATGATTAGATTGCTCTAAAAGCGCTAAACGAGCAAATTCAGCAGAAATCGGAAAGATTTTTGGATTTTCTATACCGATAGTATTGGTTAAGTATTCTTGTGTTGATTTAATTATATCTTCAAGAGATTCTTTTTCATGGTCGAAATCATCAATTTTATTTAAAACGAAGACAAATCTATCTTGAGTTGTACCTGCTTTATTTTTAATAAATTCAGCAATCTCCTGTAACACTTTTTGATCATCGTTTATTTTAAGAGCTGTAGCGTTTAAAACATATAAGACCAAAGGTTTATGTTCGCTATCTTTAATATAATTATAAGTTACCTTTTTATGCTCTTCGTTTTGGGAATTATTCGCCCCAGGGGTATCTACAAGAACGGCATGAATGTTTTCAGAAGGGATGTTTTTAATATCTCCTTCTATTTCAATAGTAAGAAACTCGTTATTCCCTTCTTCATTTATTTCAACTAAAGATTCTGCATCTAAATTATCTATTTTTCTAATTATAGTGTTATTATTATTTTTAACTACAGCGCTAAACCCTTCTCTTCCGTCAATATCCTTAATTTTGCATATAACAGCTGTACAAGCCTCATTCTTGCTAGGCATTAAGCTTTCACCTAACAGAGCGTTAATTAATGTTGATTTACCTGCACTCATAGTTGCTGCTACAATTATTTGGACTTCGGCACTATCAATTTCATCTAGATGACTAAACAAATCATTCTTTTCAAAATATTGAAAAACACGGTTATCTGGTTTTTCATTTTTAATTTTAGTAAGAATTTCTTTAAAATCAGTTACTAAATTAGTTTTATCAATTTCATTCGAAATTAATTCAACCATTAAGTCTCTGTCCCTATTAAATTTTAGGACAATATCATTTACAATGTCTATTTCATATTTTGTTGAAGTGAAGTTTATTTTAAATTCCTCTTCGTTTAATTCTTCTTGATACTTCTCTAAGAAATTATAAAACCAATTCTCAATACGGGAGGATTCATGGTTAGTCCTAATTACATTTTTTGATTGTTCGAAACCATTTCCTTGATTTAAAAAGTTATCTACTTCGACACCATAAGAATAAGTGTTATATTTAATATTTATACCCATTTTTTTTATCTGTTCAATTTGATATTCACTAAAAATTATGTTTTCCTCATCTATCTCTTCTGCAAGTTCATTAGACAGTTCTGAGCCTTTTATTTTGCTTTTCGATGAATTTCTTTCCGTATCATCTATGTAATTATCTTCTTTAACTTCAGAAATGATATCTTTAAAGTCATCTTCATTATTAAAACCCCCAACGTTTCGAATATTTGAATTTGTTAACTTTTCCTGTAAATCAATGATAGACGGATTATATCTTCTATTATGACTATCGCTATATTCAAAATAATCATTTATTACTGCAGAAGCCTCATTATCAAAACCCAAAGCCATCAACGCCTTAACCTTAAACTCATAGTATATTAAATATACTATTGGAAATTTATTATAATATTTATTTTTAAACCATTCTAAATCCTGTAGAATTTTCTCAAATTCTCTTTCTTCAATTAATAAATCAAAATGATCCCTGTGCTTGCTTATCGTGCTTGGCTTATTCAATATTTCATTAAATAAGTTTTCAACTTTTTTACATGCTTTAAAACTATTAGCCCCAAATTTTGAATTATATATGATTGTAGTACCTCTGTCATAGCTATAATTCAATCGTAAAGAAAGTAAACCAGCACTCTTTTCTTTGTACACTTTGAAACTTTTTAAATCCTCCCAAAAATAGAAATCAACGAAGGGATAATCATCTCCGCCAGGGACTTTCTCGTCATATAGAAAAGTCATAAGGTAATCGTCATTCACAAGGCACCCTTCATTACCTGACATAAAACCTAAATAAAATTCTTCGTCTTGTAAATTGACTTCAAAGTCTTTAGAAATTTTGGTATTAACCCTGTCGATTAGACTTCTAAACATATAATCTGTTTTAAGAAACCTTGCTTTTGAAAAGTAAATCTCTTCAAATTCATTCTTTAACTCTAAGAATATATATTTATGTCTGTTTATAATACCTAGAATTTCACTCATTCTATTCTTAATTTATATGATTTTATACTCCAAATACCCCATACTCAAATACCCCTCAGTCTTAAAATCTATCCCATGAACTCTCATAAAAGCTTTATGGATCTTATCAACCTCATCAAATGGATTAGATTGCATCGTGCTCACTTGAACAGATAAACCTTTGTCCACATATTCACCGTTTACGTTCATTCTTTCTTTTGTTTTAATTTCAAATACTGGCATTATTACTTTTTAAGTTTATGATTTTTTTATTCCAGTTATAATATTAATTATATAATGCAATATTAATAGCTGATCTTCCCACATACTGGGAAAGCTAAAAAGAATATTGTAAATGCTAAAAGGACATATAATTATCCTTGTTAAAAATCTTTCAGGATAAGTATAACCTGTAGAGGTAAATTAACACCATACAATTATTATGACATCTCAACTAATAATTAGTATTGATATAGGTTTTGGGGAGAAGCGTAAATTTTAAAATAAAAATAGAAGATTAAATTTTTAGAGTTTATTCCTTTAAATCTTCGAGTATCTATTAATAATTTAAAAATTTTTGTTAAACATAAAGTATTTATTACATATCCTCCAACACTTTTTCTGCGTCGTATTCAATGATTTCAATGCTTTTTTGAAATTATTTATAATTTATCGGATTTACATTATTGATAATGAAATAATTAATGATACAGTTTAAAATAAATCTATTTTAACATTTTTTTAAATTATTTTGATTTCATTAAGTTCAACTATTAATTTTTTTAAGTGTTATGGAGCCTTTTATGATAAGGGTTTAGGAATAGTAGTGGTTGTTCCCCGGAATACCGTTGATTAGAAAGAGAGCAATAATTAATCTTGCCAGGTACACCTACAAGGCGTATTACCAATACCTTAACAAGAAAAAAAAATTACATTTTTTAAATTGAAGTAAATTTTAAATCTAGAAATTCTCTCAATAGCTTTATATTAGTGTTTAGTAATACCAATTCTTACTCTTTTTTCCCTCCTCCACTCACTATCCGCGATATTATTCCCTTCTGGTTTGTGAATTCAGCGATTACAACTCCTGCAAGGTGAACTACGATAAAGCCCACGAGATAATAAACACCAAGTTCGTGAATTTCTTCCACTGGTTTTTTCCAGTTTTTTGGTCCCCATTCTATCAAAAGTCCAGTAATTAAAGATCCAACGACGCAGATATAAAAAATGATATAGGCCCATTTTTGAAATTTCACTTTCAACGAGAGTTCTTTGGCCAATGGGTTTTGGAGTTTCATCTTTCCAAAGAAAGGAAGTGTAAACCGAATGCTAAACAATCCAACTAAAACATAGCCCAGATAGATATGCCATTGCCACATGGGTTTCCGTATTTGTTTGGCTAGCAACACAGCTTCATCGTAGGACAAAGTCTGGTTGGTGCCTTTTAAATACTCTTGGATAATATCTGCCATATTATATTTATTCATCCAAGTCAATCGTAAAAAGATTGTAATCAATAAAAGTAGGAATGATATTGCTATTGCCCAATGGATAATTCGATAAACCTTAGTGTAGTTTGTTGTTTCCATGATTTTATTGTTTTTGAATGTTGGAGGTATGCGGACTTCTAAAATTAAACAAAAGATTACTTGGTACTTGAGTTTTACCCTTTTGATAAGGTTATTAAAGACCTACAAGGAGGCCTTTTCCGATTATCATCGGAAAAGACAACACCTTGCAGGTCAACTTCCCCCGATAACTATCGGGATCATCTTCATCTTCATCAATGCCCATGCCCACCGCCACCTTCTTCCTGTAGCAATGCAAAACCGCCTTTGGTTAAAAAACGACTGTCTTTTTTAAATTCTGAAGCATTCTCAATTATTGTATAGCCTTGGTATGTAGCTCCAACCTTTACTCTTGCAGAGTGTAATTGGTATTCGTTGTTATTTTCGTTTTCTATAAGCAATACATAATTCACTCCATCTAATTCTACTATCGCGTTTTCAGGTAAGGCCAAATGGTTTGAGGTACCTGTTACAATTTGAGCTTCTACAAACATTCCTGCGGTGAAATTCTGCGAGTCTTTTTCATCTATATGCCCGTGAATCATTGCAATTCTTGAATTAGGATCGATAGAAGTTCCAACCAAATGCACATCGCCTTTAAATGTTTCCTTTGAGGCTTCTGGCACAGAAAACAGTATTTCCTGATCTTTTTTAAGTTGTAACAAATCCTTCTCAAAAACTTTTAATTCTAAGTGAATATGGTCGGTGTTCATAATTTCCATAATCTTATCGGCTGGAGAAACATAGGTACCCGTATTCACAAAAACTTGAGTTACATTTCCATCTATGGGGCTATATATATTTACCTGTGAAAATATATTTCCCGCTGCCACGGAAGCCGGATTTATATTCAGCATCTGAAGGTTTTTCTTTAAACTATTACTACGCGCCAATGCTGTTTTGTATTCACTTTCAGCTTTTAAATAACTTTTCTGGGAAGTTATTTTCTCTTCAAACATCGTTTTTTGTCGCTCGTATTCCGAGTTTAGGTATGAAAGCTGCGCCACAGTTTCCATATAATTCTGCTGCAATGTTATAAACTCTGGATTTTCGATGGTAACCAAGCGTTGTCCTTTTGAAACTTTGCTTCCAACTAATAACGGTGTGTTTTTAATATAACCTCCAGCAAAAGCGCTAACTACCGCTCGACTTTGTGGTGGCACATCAATTACGCCATTGGTTTGTACTGTTTGAGCAAATGGTTTTTCGGTGAGTTGGCCAATTTCCATTTTGGCGTTTTCAAACTGTGCTTTTGAAAGATGAATATTTCCGTCTGCAATTTCTTCTGAAGTAGAATCAGTAGATTCCACTTCTTTTTCTGAATTGTTACACGATGCCAAAATGAAGGCTAATAGCAACAAAATTGATTTTATATAATGCATAATTAATTTTTTAAAGCGTTAAATAGTTGATAGCAATAACTGCTTGGTTGTATTTATTGAGGTTTTCTAGATGTTGTAATTCAATTTCGTAAGCGTTTTCAAGACTTTGGATGTATTGAAAAAAGTCTATTTCTCCATTTTTGAAACTGATATTGGCTGTCTTTAAAATTTCTTCTGAAAGTGATTTTCCTTCGGTTTCGTAATACTGAAGTGCATCTTCATATTTTGAAACTTCATTGAGCAACTGCACTTTTCGTGAATTCATGTGAATTTTATAATCTTCAGCTTGCTGCTGACTTACATCTGCGGCAATCTTTGATGCTTTTATTTTTGAAGCATTTCCGCCAAAAAGCAACGGAATTTTAAGTCCGATTTGATAGGCGTAAAGATTCTGACTCAAACCAGAATTGCTGCCTAAGGAATAGGAAAGACTGATATCTGGAAGTAAGCTTTGCTTTTCAAGACCGCTTTTAGCCTTAAAAAAGCTATTTCTACTTTCATAATAGTCTAATGCTGGATGTTGTTCAGAAGCTGCAATTGAAAGTTGAAGTTTCTCAAGGGGTTGCTCAGCAATCAGCAAACTATCTTTGGATTGAACTACAGTTTTTAGCTGCTCCATTGCAATTAATACATCTTCTTTAGTCTGATTGAAATCGGTTTCTAACTGTCGTTGTTTGGCACGAGCAGTTATCTTTTCTAGGTAATTTGTTTCCCCTAATTCAAAACGGCGTTGCGCTGCGTGCGCAAAATTTTGATACAAACTATCCAATCTCTCGTAAACACTTGCTCTATTTTTCTCATATTGATATTGATAATAGGCTGCTGCAACCATCCCTTCAGTTTTGCGTTTTTGAAGTTGGTATTGCTTGCTTTGCATTTCAAACTGACGCTTATTTACATTCTTTTCAGCGAAGTAAACTGTTGGGAAAAGAAAGTCTTGTTCCACACCAAAAACTTTAAGTGGTTCATTATTGGGCGCCATATTGTTTTCGTCAAATTCATAAAACACAGTGGTTTTATCAAAACTGAAAGCACTACCAATTAAAGCATTGGCTTCATCCATCTGAAGTGAGGAAGCTTTGAGTCCAGCATTGTTTTCCAAAGCCATTTGCTGTAAATCTTGCAATGACTTCGGATTCTGCTGAGCCAATCCTGAAAAACTTAGAAGTATTACTAGGATTGTAATTGGCAATGACTTTCCTAATTTCTTTTTAGGTTTTTTCTTTTTATCAGAATCAAAAATTGAAAATAACACAGGTAAAACTATTAAGGTTAGAATTGTAGCTGTTATCAAACCACCAATTACCACAGTAGCTAATGGTCTTTGAACTTCAGCCCCAGCATTTGTTGAAACAGCCATTGGTAAAAATCCGAGTGCTGCTGCCGAAGCGGTTAGTAATACTGCACGTAAACGGTCTTTTGTACCTTGTACTATAAGTTCGTTTTTATCTGTCATTCCTTCTTTTTTAAGTTCTTTAAAATGTTCTATTAAAACAATTCCGTTAAGTACGGCAATCCCAAAGAGGGCTATAAAACCAACACCTGCCGAGATGCTAAAAGGCATATCGCGAATCCAAAGCAACAACACGCCACCAACCGCTGCCAAAGGAATTGCAGAGTAAATCATCAAAGCTTCCTTTACTGAATTAAAAGCGAAATAAAGCATTATAAAAATCAGCAGTAATGCAATGGGAACGGCGATTAAAAGTCTGTTTTTTGCACTTTGAAGATTCTCAAACTGACCTCCGTAATCAATGGTGTAGCCAGCAGGGAGTTTAAGATTGTCGTCAATTATTTTTTGAACATCATCAACTACACTTTGTAGATCGCGACTTCTCACATTTACCCCAACTACAATGCGACGTTTTGTGTCGTCTCGGGAAATTTGCGCAGCACCTTTGGAGTATTTTATTTCAGCTAGTTCACTTAAAGGAACTTTCCCACCAGCAGGAATATCAACATAAAGGTTTTGAAGATTTGAAAGATCGCGACGATTATTTTCATCTAGACGAACCACTAAATCAAAACGTTTTTCACCTTCAAAAATGCTTCCCAAAGATTTTCCAGCGAAGCCCATTGAGATCATTTCATTTAAATCTTCAATGTTTAAACCGTACCGCGCAATTTTATTTCTGTCGAACTTTACATTCATTTCAGGTAGGCCGGCAACTTTTTCTACAATAATATCATCGGCACCTTCAACATTTTCTATTAGGCCTTTTATTTCGTTAGCCTTTTTATTAAGTATATCGAGGTCTTCTCCAAAAATCTTAATCGCAATATCTGCTCTAACTCCTGTAATAAGTTCATTAAAACGCATTTCGATTGGCTGGGTGAATTCCACTTCCATCCCAGGAATTATTGCTAAGGCTTCTTTAAATTTCTCAGCTAACTCATTTTTAGTTGAGGCGGATGTCCATTCCTTTATTGGTTTTAAAGTGATAATAACATCACTTTCCTCCATAGACATCGGGTCTGTAGGAACTTCTGCGGCACCAATACGGCTAACCACTTGATCAACCTCTGGGAAATTATCAATGAGAATTTTTTCAATTTGAGTAGTAATATCAATGGTATTGCTAAGAGAAGTCCCCGTTTTTAATACAGGCTGAATTACAAAATCACCTTCGTCAAGCGTAGGGACAAACTCGCCACCCATAGTAGTAAAAATATAAACAGTAACTGCAAGGATTAAAACAGCAATACTTAAAACCAGTTTTTTCGCTCCTAATGCCCAACGAATTGACGGTTCGTAAAAGCGATTTAAGAAAGTCATTATCCGAACGGAAATATTTCTTTTGGAAGCTTCCTCGGGTTTTAAAAATAGAGAAGCAGCTACAGGAACATAAGTAAAACACAAAATCATAGCTCCGATAAGTGCAAAGCTAAACGTCATCGCCATTGGTCTAAACATTTTGCCTTCCACACCGCTTAATGAAAGAATAGGAATAAAAACTATAAGAATAATAAGTTGACCAAAAATGGCAGAATTCATCATTTTTGAAGCGCTATTCCAGGTGAGGTTATCTTTTGCTAATCGTCTTTCTGATAAAGGAAGTGCATTGAGTTTTGAAGCGTTTTTACTAATTTGAAAAGCGACAAATTCAACTATAATTACTGCACCGTCAATGATAATTCCAAAGTCGATAGCGCCAAGACTCATCAAGTTTGCGTCCACACCAAATAAATACATCATCGAGAGCGTGAAAAGCAAAGACAGCGGGATAACAGAGGCTACCACTAATCCGGAACGGAAATTTCCTAATAGTAGCACCACTACAAAAATTACAATAAGTATCCCGAGAATAAGGTTTTCAGCGATTGTAAAAGTGGTTTTTCCAATCAGCACACTTCTATCCAAAAACGGATTTATATAAACCCCTTCAGGGAGAGATTCTGCTATTTCTGCTACTCTTTCTTGTACGTCATTTATTACTTGATTGGAATCGCCATCTTTCAGCATCATTATCTGTCCGAGGATTTTTTCGCCTTCTCCATTTCCGGTAATAGCACCAAAACGTGGAGCACCACCAAACTGTACTTTGGCGACATCCTTCACATAAATGGGGAAGCCATTATCGTTTTTTACTACAATATTTCCAATGTCTTCTAATGAAGTCGCCAAGCCTTCCCCGCGAATAAAATAAGCTTGATTTTCCTTTTCAATATAACCACCGCCAGAAACACTGTTGTTTTTTTCTAAGGCAGTAAATATTTCTGAAGCGGTAATATTCATCGCATTCAGCTTGTTGGTATTTATAGCAACTTCGTATTGCTTTAAATGTCCTCCCCAAGTATTTACTTCTATTACACCTGGAATTCCCGAAAGCTGTCTTCTTACAATCCAATCTTGAATGGTACGCAGTTCAGTAGTGGTATATTTATCTTCATAACCTGGCTTTACGTCTAGAATGTATTGATAAATTTCACCAAGACCAGTGGTTATCGGGCCCATTTGAGGTGTGCCAAATCCTTCGGGAATATTTTCGGATGCAGATTGAATTTTCTCTGCAATAAGTTGTCTGGGCAAGTACGTACCCATACTTTCTTCAAAAACAATAGTAACTACTGAAAGTCCAAATTTTGAAGTAGAACGAATTTCAACTACCCCAGGTAAGTTGACCATTTCCAGCTCGACAGGGTAGGTGATAAACTGTTCCATATCCTGAGTAGAAAGGTTGCGGGAAGTGGTAATAACCTGCACTTGATTGTTGGTAATATCAGGAACTGCCCCAATAGGTAATTGTGTAAGGGAAAACACACCAAAGCCAATCAGAACAAGGGTAAATAACCCGATAATGAGTTTATGGTTGATGCTAAATTGAATGATTTTTGATAACATAACTAAATTAATCTTTGAACTTCAACAGATAAATTGCTGAAGTATGAGTAAATAGAAAATTGTTGGAATACCGATCCAAGTTTGGAGCAGTAAAAACTTGCAATTGGAAATAGATAATTTCCAAAAGGTCTATTTAGTTATGCGAATTTTGGAGGTTGGAAAATTGAAATTTTTTCCAAAGAGGAATATAAATTTTGGTAATAAAATTTATGAGATTGTGGAATGTTTATTTCCACTTTTGGTAAAGTAATATCCAATGAAATAATCACAACATCGGTTAAAACGTGTTGACAAGAAATATGCTGAAATGGCAATTCTTCGTGTTCAGGTTCTTGATGATTTTCCTTTTCAATACCGTAGTGTTTTTGAACAAATGTAAAAAAGTCGTCTCCGTAATTTTCTGAATGATATTCGGCGTGTTGTACTAGTTTTCCTATTAAAAATATATCCTGAATGCCAATGCCAACGCTTTGGAAAGCGAGGAGAAAAGAAAATGATATGGCGAATATGGCTTTCATTTAAGTATCAAAAATATATATTTTTTTCTGAACTGAATATGATATGAATCAGTTAATTAATACGATTATTAGTAACTGCTGAAATTCATATAATTAAAAATATTATTTCAAAGATTGTGATTTAAAAGGATAGATACAGTGACTTTTGTTACAAAGTAGAAAAATGAATTATTTTTTCTGATTCATCTTAGTCACAATTAGCTTAGTAACTAATAAGCCAATTGCGCCTCCTACCAGTGAAACGGCCATATTTATAGCGAAGAGTGCATAGTTAACTTCTCCTGTTTTCATAATGGAAATAGGGTCGAAGCCAAGTCTTCCGAAGATTTTAATAAAAAATATACTCCCGAATATTCCAGCGATTGTATTTCCTGTGAACCCCAATGAATATTTCTTCTTAATTACACTTAAAAGCAATGCACCAAGGATTCCAATAAAAATACTGATTATAGCAATTAATGTATCTGTCATAATGGAGTAATACTAAATCTTACTAATGTTCTCCATACCCTACATCGTCCATCTTTCCTTTAAAAACGCGATACTGAATAACCATATAAATAGCTACCAACACTGCGGCAATTACAAACCAATAAACACCAACCGATAAACCATACTCGTGTGCGGCTGCGTTATAAACGGTTAGGGAAGGGTTTACATTATTTGTAGATGGTAATAAGTTGGGGAATATAGAAGATACAGTTGTAGCTAATCCGCCAAATAAAAATAAGGTTGAAAATAAAAATCCGAACCCATCCTTTTTAAAGCTTTTGACTTTAAATAAGCCGAAAATTCCAGTAAATGTGATGATCGGGAAGATCCAAAGCCAAGAGTATTTTACAAAATTATGAAATGGTTTAGGGTCGATTATATGCCAAGAAAATAGCGATATAATAACTAAGATTAACAAAACAATATTCAAGTTAAAAACTACTTGCTTAAGCTTTTGGTTTAAGTCAGAATTGGTTTTAAAAATTATCCAATTTGCCCCGTGAATAGCTAAGGCTACAACACCAATTACCCCCAGTAACAACGTAAACCAATCAATTATACCTAAGTGTTCTGCGTGCGGACTAAAAGTTGAATTCCAAAGTGGTAAAAAGAAAAAATGAGGTTCGTGCGCAGACACTCCGTCGGTAACCATCCCCAAATTTACTCCTCTTACTATGTTTCCTAAGGCTATCCCAAAAAACAAGGCTAGGAGTAGACTTGCTATTCCAAAGGCTTTATCCCAAATTGCTTCCCATATTTTGTTGTGGATTTGCCCTCTAAGTTCTAAACCAATAGCTCGAAAAATAAGTAACCACAATATCATTATCAATGGCAAATAAAATCCGCTAAACGAAGATGCGTACAAGGTTGGAAAAGCAAAAAATAAAACACCACCTACAGCTATAAGCCACACCTCATTAGCATCCCAAAATGGGCCAATAGCATTTCTAATAGCCTTTTTGTCTTTTTCTTTTTTCGCATAAAATAGATGAATAATACCAGCACCAAAATCATAACCATCTAAAATCACATAAATGGTAAACATAGCCATTAAAACGATATACCAGAATAATTCCATAGTTAGTTGAGTTTAGTGGTTTCAGGACCTTTATAGATAATTTTTCCAGCGAGCATTAAAAACAATAGCCCTAGCAGTAAATAAAGTCCGATAAATCCAAGTAAAGTAAATAATGTATTTCCTGATGACACAGTTGGGGAAATTCCATCGACGGTTCTTAATAGGTTGTAAACCAACCACGGCTGCCTTCCCAATTCGGCGGTGTACCAACCTGCAGTATTTGCGATATATGGAAAAGGAATCATAAACATCAATGACCAGAGAATCCATTTAGTTTTATAAAGTTTCTTTCTGAATAACTGAACGGCTGCTAAAAGTAATAATCCTATAAAAATAGTTCCCAAACCAACCATTATGTGGTACGAATAGTACAGGCCAGGGATGTTTGTGGGATAAACACTTTCGTCGAATTCATTAAGACCTTTAATCTCTGCATCCCATTTTTGGTAGGTTAAAAAGCTCAATATATTCGGAACTGCAATCTTGTTGTCTAGTTTTTTGTTTTCCACATCGGGTTGACCGATTAAGATAATTTCAGAACCACCTTCTTCAGTTTCGAAAATACCTTCCATGGCTGCAAAAGTTACTGGCTGATATTTTACAACGTTTTTTGCTGCCCAATCTCCTGTAGGAAAAGCGACTAATAGGCTAGAAACCAAACCAAAAATAACTCCAGTCTTCACAAAGAGCTTTCCAAATTCACTGTGTTTATTGTTTAGGATATAAAATGCACCAACTCCTGCAACTACAAAAGAAGAGGTGATTAAAGATCCCATTTGATTGTGTAAGAATGAGGGTAGCAGCCAAGGATTGGAAAACAATGCACCAAAGTTATTGAGAACAAATTTTCCGTTTTCTAATATTTCATAACCCACTGGGTGTTGCATCCACGAATGGGTTGCAATAATTAAATATCCACTAGCCCAAGAACCAAGGAAAACCAAGAAGCCAGTTAAAAAATGAAGTTTTTGTCCAAGTAGTTTTTCTCCAAATAGAAACAATCCTAAAAATGAAGATTCAAGGAAAAACGAAAACATCCCTTCCATAGCAAGGGTTTGCCCAATAATTCCTCCCGTAAGCTCAGAAAATTTAGCCCAATTTGTTCCAAATTGAAATTCCATTGGGATTCCTGTTACCACTCCCATTGCAAAATTAAGAGCGAATATCTTCATCCAAAACTTTGCAGCATCGTTGTATTTATCAATTTGAGTTCTTAAGAATTTCCATTTAAAATAGACTATCATCAGGGATAGTCCCATAGTTAATTGCGGAAATAAATAGTGGAAAGTGATAGTAAATGCAAACTGCATCCTATCGTAAAAAATCATGTCTTCCATAACTGATTGAGAGTTGGTCACTCAAATTTATGAAATCGAAATCAATGATTTAGTAATAATTACTATTAAAATAAAGAAAGGACGTTTTTAAAACGTCCTTTCTAAATAATTAATCGATTAACCTTAATTCTTAAAGTCGTTTACATCGTCGCTGAGGTCAAAAACATTTTTTGCGTTTAATTCTTTTTCAAGAATACTTGAGCCAGCTGCACTTCGGTAACCTCCTGCACAGTGAACCACTATCGGTTTATCTGTAGGTATTTCACCTACTTTTTCGCGTAATTGGTGTAGCGGAATGGTAATAGCATCGTCGAAAAACTTCCCTTCCAAAAATTCACTTTCATTACGAATATCAACTATAGTATAGTCTTTCAGATTTTGCTTGAATTCATCTACATTTAATCTATCAGATTTTTCTAAAGCTTTTTCCGCAAGTGTACTTATAGAAACTAAATTCGCTTCATATCCAATTTTAGCAGTACGCTGAAGGATTTTTTCAACATTGTCTATAGAATCAACTACTATTTGAAATTTCTCATCTGGGCGAACAATAGATCCTAACCAAGTTTCAAATTTGGAAGTATCAGAAGTAGCCATAATGTTTATACTTCCAGCAATATGATTCTTCTTAAAATCCTTTTCATCTCTAATGTCAACGATTAATAAATCGTTATCTAATTCAGTAACATTTAATTTAAGATCGATTTCACCTAGAGAAGTTCTGAGGTTTTTTGCACCGTTTTTATTTACATCAACATTATACCCAAAATAGTGTGGGATAAAAGGTTGAGAGTCTAATAAGTGATTTACAAACTGCTCTTCTGTTTGTTTTTTGAAGGCCCAGTTGCCCATACGCTCATTTCCTAAAGTACTAGAAGTTGCGTCTGCACTCATTCCTTTTCCACATAAAGAACCTGCCCCGTGAGCTGGGTATACATATGCGTTATCCGGTAGATGAGTGAATTTATTCTGAATAGTGTCAAACATCATTTTCGCCAATTCTTCACGCTTAGCTTTTACGTGACCTGCGTTTTCACGTAAATCTGGACGACCTACATCTCCTACAAAAAGTGTGTCACCTGTAAACATTGCTGTTTTGTCGCCTTCCGTAGCTACAAACGTTACACTATCTGGGGAATGTCCTGGAGTATTTATAGCTTTAAAATTAGCATTTCCAATTTTAACTTCATCACCATCGTCAAAAGCTTGATGTGGGTAATCGGCCCCAGTCTTTTGGCTGCAATATAAGGTTGCTCCAGTTTCTTTATGAATCTGAAGATGCGAACTCACAAAATCGGCGTGAGGGTGCGTTTCAAAAACGGCAACTATTTCAGCGTTGTTCTCTTCGGCATATTTATAATACTGTTGCGGATTTCTTTCTGGATCCACTAAGGCCATTTTTCCATCGCTTATAATAGCATACGAAAAATGTGAAAGTGGCTCGTATTCAAATTGTTTTATTTTCATAATTAGTTTTTTTAAGAGCAGAGAATAGAGAGAAAAGATGTGTCTTTTCTACTTAATTCTTTGACTTTGTGGTTTTCTTTAGTCTTGTTTGCTTTTATTCAGTTTTGTTTAATTCTTAAAAATCTAGAGTAATACTGCAGAATGAATTTTTCAATTTTTTCCTTAGTTAATATCTATTTCCTTATAATTATTAAAGGTAAGATAATAAATAATAAAGTACAGTAACTCAGGTTACAAAGGGTGAGAAAATTGATTTTTATAGGTTTGAAAAAAGTAATTTCGGAGTTTTTAAAGAAAAGAATCCAGTAATTAATTTTTCATCTAAAATCTAACTAGACATTTTCCCAGTCGCGCAACTTACAAACGATTTCGCTTTTGAAGTAAGTGAGTTAGCGTCGTCTACTGATGGGTAGCCTAAGCTTTTTAGTTTTTCTTTTACTTTCCATATTTCTTCAGTATCGGCAGATTCAAACGAAATTGTGCTTGATTCTACATCTACTTGCACTTCACTTATATTTTCAAATCTAGATAGGTTGTTTGTGATAGTATTTGCACATCCACCGCACTTTAAATTCTGTACTGTAATTGAGTTTTTCATATTTTTTTATTTTAAAGTAAACCTTTGGGATTTAATTATGTTCAAAAATATGACTGAAATTTATGTGGGGCAGTAACCTAGGTTACAAAAGGGGACTGTGCTATACTCTTAAGTTGAAAAAAAAGGTATTAAGATGAAATTAAACGAAAAAAACTTTACAGAAAACAATAAGCTTTACATCTTGCGTCCTACGTCCAACGTCCAACGTCCTACGTCCAACGTCCTACGTCCTACGTCCTCCCGTCCTACGTCCTACGTCCTCCCGTCCAACGTCCTACGTCCTCCCGTCCTAAGTCATACTTCTAACCTCTCACCTCTCACTTTACAACAAACTCCATATAGAAAATGAAGAAAGCCATGGCAAATATGAAATAACCGAAAGCTTTTTTAAGCTTCTTCCCGTCGATGAAATTGCTTAAATAACTACCGATAAAAATACCTACAAATGATATTCCGGTGAAAAGCATTAAGAAAGGCCAATCGATATTCATTGTTAGCGCATCTCCTAAAAAGAAACCGAGTAGTGATTTAAAAGCGATGATTATTAAAGAGGTTCCCACAGCAACTTTCATTTCAACTTTTGCTAAAATCACTAAGGCAGGAATAATTAAAAATCCGCCACCAGCACCAATCAAGCCTGTAATAGCACCTACTAGCAACCCTTCAAGAAGGATTAAGGGGTAGTTGTATTTTATTTCAGTATTCTTATTTACAGCAACATCTTTTTTAGGCTTTAGCATAGAGAAAGCTGCGGGAATCATTAGTAGCGCAAAAAAGCCAAACATTCCCATTCTTCTGGTGAGTTCAAAATCGCCAATGCTAAACAAAACTTCAGGTAGAACAGGAATTACAAAATACCTCACTAAAGATACACCGGCAATCGAAGGAATCCCGAATACAATAGCGGTTCGCCAATCTA
The DNA here is from genome assembly GCF_006346335.1 of Aequorivita sinensis. GTDB lineage: Bacteria > Bacteroidota > Bacteroidia > Flavobacteriales > Flavobacteriaceae > Aequorivita > Aequorivita sinensis. Next base: position 73,411 of record NZ_VDMC01000006.1, on the reverse strand, counting down.
CAAAACCTTTAAGATGTTGTTTTACTCCGCCTACCAAAGCACTAGCTCCAACAATAAATAGCGAATAGGCTGTCGCTGCTTTTTCGTCTATCGAAAATAAATACGCCAAAACGGGAACGGCTAATATAGAACCACCACCGCCAATAATACCTAAAGAAATTCCAATTGCTAAGGCACTTATATATCCAAAAACTTCTATTAATTCCATAATTTTAAACTTACGCCAAAAGTAATCTTTTAAAACAGCCTGTGTTGTAACAAGTGTTACACATAGATTATAAGTTTAAAATTTTTAGATAATTTCTGCCCAGTTCAATTTTTCCCATTTGCTCCATTTTTTTAAGCAATCTTGAAATTACTACTCGGGAAGTATTGAGGTCGTAAGCAATTTCTTGATGGGTGTTTTTTATAATCTCGCTTTTATTTACCCTAGATTTTTCGCGTAAGTACTGTGCCAGCCTTTCATCCATTTGCTGAAAAGCAATACTATCCAAGGTAGCCAAAAGTTCATTTATTCTGTTGTGATAACTTTCAAAAACAAAATTTCGCCACGATTTGTATTTAGAAGTCCATTCTTCCATCTTTTGAACGGGAACCATTATTAGTTTGGCATCCGTTTCGGCTATGGCTCGAATTTCACTTTGTTTTTGGCCGAGGCAACACGTCATAGTCATTGAACAAGTTTCTCCTTTTTCTAAATAATAGAGTAGGAGCTCATCGCCTTCATTATTTTCTCTTAAAATTTTGATTGCTCCAGAAATTAGCAGCGGCATAGATTTTACGTAATCGCCTATATCCATCATTTTAGAACCTTCCGGGACTTCCTTAATAACCCCAACCTCCATAATTTCGTTGAGTAAATCATCTTCAAAAAGATGTCCGTAGCTTTGTTTTAGGTCTTCAATCATTCTAAAAATAAATATTCTTTCGGGTTTGAGAATTGTTGCCTAAGAAACTCAAGGTTAAAAACCATCAAGTAATTTCTATTAGCGCTTTATACTATACTTCAAAAATACATTATAAAATAAGTTTTGGGAGGAATTTTAAAAAAGGATTCTAGTAGTTTAAAATAAAATTAATCGATTATGATTTTTTAAAACTTTCAAGTTAATTGTGTGTAAAAAACTATAAAAATCACAATTTAGTTGTTATTCTGTTGAAATAATGCAATAACCGATGCTTAAATCTCTTTTTTCTCTATATTCACATATATAATTGAGTATGAGAAGACAATTACTATTTTTTACGGCCTTTTTGCTATTTGTGCAATTTATAGCTCACTCGCAGGATTCTACAAATTTCAAAAAGAAATCTTTCCAAGGTAAAAAACCAAAGGTAGCATTGGTTCTAAGTGGTGGAGGGGCAAAGGGAATAGCTCACGTACCCACTTTACAGGTTTTAGATTCATTAGGGATAGTGCCAGACTTAATTATTGGGAATAGCATGGGGAGTATTGTTGGCGCTTTATACGCAATGGGATATTCTGGAGATAGTATTACAAATATTCTAAAAAAGACCGAATGGGATAATTTGATTGGTGGCGGCGTGGCCCTAAAAGATGTTAGCGTGGAAGAGAAAGCAGAGTTTGGACGCTATGCCATCGAAATGGATTGGATGGATGGTAGCCTTAAACTAGGTAACTTTTTAGTAAACGACCAGGGTCTTCGAGAACTTATTACGCTATTAACCTTCCCAGTTTACGACGTTACAAATTTCGACGATTTGGCAATTCCGTATAGGGCAATTGCAACCGATATAGTCAACGGAAAAGAGCTTGTTTTAAGCAAGGGTTCGTTAGCACTTGCTATGCGCGCTAGTATGTCTATTCCAGGAGTTTTTCAAGCGGTAGATTACAAAGAAACCCTCTTGATAGATGGTGGGCTTTTAAATAACTTTCCAGTAGATGTGGCAAAAAGAATGGGTGCCGATATTATTATTGGTAGTGACGTTGGCGACGTGCCTTTTACAAAGGAAAAGTTACAAAGCCTTCCCGCTTTAATGTCACAAACTACTATGCTAAATAGTAATAAAAAAAGACCCCAAAACAGAGAGTTATGTGATGTTTTAATAGATCATAGCGGTAAGCTTTCCTATTCCTCAGCAGATTTCGATAAGGCTAATATTCTTTATGAAAATGGAAAACAAGCTGTACTAGAAAAGATGGATACGCTTAGAGCTTTGGCGAAAATGCTGAAAAACTACGAACAGATAAAAGTTAATCCTCCAAAACCAAGAGATAAATTTAGTTTTGACACTATTACCTATAACGGCGTGAGTGACGCTAACCTTGCCTTGGTAAAAGCTCATTTAAATTTAGAAACCGATACCCCTTATAATGTAAATGAAGTAATAGAAGGTGTAAATAGAGCCATGGGAACGACGATCTTTACTCAAATAGCATACGATATTGATATAAATAGTGATGCTGTTGAGTTAAACTTTAACGCAGTTGAAAGGTCGCCGCATCAACTGAAAGGTGGCTTGCATTACGATGGGTATAACGGGATTGGAGTTGTATTAAATTACACGGGTCGAAATTTATTAGGCGATGCATCACGAACTGTAATTACTGCCGATATTGCCGAACAGCCAAAACTTCGCCTTCAGTATCAAAAGAATTTCAGTAAAAATCGCAATTGGTGGTGGCGAGCAGAATTATATGGCGAACAAAAAAAGCAAAAAGTATATCTACAAGGAGACTATGTTGAGAATGTAAGAAACAGATACCATTCCTTTAACAATCAGGTTAATTGGAATATTAGTCCTATGCGTAGCTACGTGGGGCTTGGTGTAAGATATCACAACACGAATATAAAACCAACTATAAACCCGAACTTAAATGAGAATATTTTTAAGTTTAGTATGTATGATAATTACGATGTAGAACTTTATGCTCACTACAAATCTAATAGTATGAATAAAGTGTTTTTTGCTACTGAAGGTTCGGAGTTTAAAGGTTGGGTAGGAAGATCGTTGCTTGGAAATTTAAAGGTGAATTTTACAGATAAAACAATTCCAGATTACAATGGCGACACCAATGGGTTTACTAGATTGGGGGTTGATTATGAGAAAAGATTTCCAGTGTCTAATATTGTTACCGCTATTATCGGTGCTGCAGGACACTTTACGATAGACGATGCCGAATCGACTGAGGAGAAATTGTATTCAGGTTTAACGCTTAACTCAAAATATTCCTTAGGCGGGAATTTAAGATCTGCTAGAAGTGATTTCTACATTTTCCCTGGCTTGCAAGACAAAGAGTTGGTGATGAGTCAATTTATAAAACTTAATCTGGCAACGCAAATTAATGTAATGCACAAAGTATATATAACACCACATTTTAATGTTGCTTCCGTTGGGTTTGGAGATTTTAAGGATTACATAGGAGATGCGTTTTCTAACAAAGGAAAATGGTCAGATCTTGATCAGCCTAGTATTTTAATGTCCACCGGGGCAACTTTTTCATATAATTCTATTTTAGGGCCGGTAAACTTCGATATGTCCTATGTAAACAATATTAATAAACTTCGATTTTTTATAGGAATTGGTTTTCATTTAGACAGTTCCGATTAATTATTTGGTATTTACCGCTATTTTTTTCTTTGGAATGTTTGGGAGTTATCGTTAACTTTCAAGGTATCTAACAATTGACAAAATGATAAAAAATATAGGTGTTTTAGGTTTGGGAAAAGTAGGAAGTTTAGTGGCTACTTTATTAAGTTCAAAGTATCATGTGGAAGGAATGGATCAATATGAAGCCAAAGAGAAATTTCCTTTTGAAATAGTAAAAGGAGATGTTTCCAATGACAAGAGTATACGTGATTTTCTAAAAGACAAAGACGCTGTTGTTTCCTGTTTGCCTTACTTTCTGAATATAAAAATAGCCGAAACAGCTGTTGATATGGGCGTTCATTACTTCGATTTAACCGAAGATGTACCTACTTTAAATGCTATCCTAAAAATGTCAGAAAACAGCAACTCGGTGCTGGCTCCACAATGTGGATTGGCTCCAGGTTTTATCGGGATTTTAGGAGCGGGATTATACAGTAAGTTTTCTGAAGTTAGATCGGTGAAACTAAGAGTAGGAGCCTTGCCTTTGCATCCGATGGGGCAATTAGGGTATAGTTTTACTTGGAGTGCAGAAGGGGTGATTAACGAATACTTAAACGACGCTGAAGTGATTCACAACGGCGAACGTAAAATGCTCAGCTCCTTAAACGACCTAGAGATTATAAATATAAACGGCCGTCAATATGAAGCGTTTTTAACCTCTGGTGGGTTGGGAACTATGTGTGAAACTATGGAAGGAAAAGTAGATACTCTAAACTATAAAACCATAAGATATCCAGGACATAGAGATGGAATGAAATTATTGCTCTACGATTTGCTTCTAAAAGACGACCGAAAACTTGCTAAAGATATTTTAAACAATGCCTTGCCGTTGGTTGATGAAGACATAGTTCTTGTTTATGCTGCCGTTGAAGGAATGATAGATGGGAAGTTAAGAAGAGAAGAATTTTCAGAGTCCTATCGCAGAATTACATTAGATAATAAAGATTGGCGCGCCATAAGTTGGACAACAGCCTGTAGTATTTCGGCAGTGGTGGATTTGGTTTCAGAAGGGAAATTAAAAAACAAAGGTTTTATCAAGCAAGAGGAAATTCCATTCGATTTGTTTATCAATTCACATTTTGGGTCGATGTATGAAAAATATAAAGACCCTAAATAATTTTTAAAAACTATTATTCGAAGCGCATATGCTCAAAAAACTTCAAAAGGACTATAACATTCTTTTTCGATAAAAATAGTTCGTATTTTTGAAAGTTGAATTTTGATTGATATGTCGAAGAAAGAAAATGGCGAAAATACCGAACTCGAAAATGCTAATTTAGAAAAGCAAGAGTCGGAATTACCGTCGACAAATAATGAAAACAAAATTGAACCCGAAATTGTTTCAGATTCTGAAGTAGAAGAGGATTCTTTTACTGAAAAGTGGAAAAACAATCGTTTTCTGCTAATTCGCGGTACTTACTACCTATTGCATTCAATCTGGATGGTGATAATGGTTGTTGGCGGCTTTATAGCTTGGTTAATAGCGTTATTGTTTATCTAATGCGCAACTTTCCGCTTAAAATATTACATGGCTATGTGCTTTTTTCAGTAGTAGTGTTTTTATGCGTTCAAGGGTTGAAATATTTTGAAATAGTTGCGCCTAACTGGGTTTTTAATCACCTAAATGATTTTCTTGTAATACCAATGGTAGCAACGCTTGGGTTGCATACGGCTTGGTTTATTAAGAAAGATAAAAGCATTCGCATAGATTTATTTACAATTATAAGTTTAGTAGTTCTGTATTCGGTTGTTTTTGAATATTATCTTCCAAAACAATCCTATCGATATACGGGAGATATTTGGGATGTGGTTTGTTATGCTTTAGGTGGAATTGTATTTTATGTTCTTCAGAAAATGGAAAATAGAAGTGCTTCTTAATTTTTCTTTATAGATATTTTTTTAATATAAATCAAAATTGTCCTAAAGGTTTTCTCTCTTCTTATCAGATTGCCTCGTATTATTAATATTTCCACAGATTTAATATTAAAAGAGGTTGAAATTAAATGTCAAATTGGCCTATCGAAAATTTATCGTAAAATTTGAAATGAGTGCAGCGTTAAAAATTTTAGGCTGTTTGAGCATTATGAATTTTTATATTTAGCAAAAAATAACAAAGCGATCCCGATAGCTATCGGGATAAAATTTAGCTGCCGAATGATAAATTTAGATAAAGGTTCGTAAGCCTAGACTTTTTTGTTGAAGCCTGTCCTGAGCGGAGCCGAAGGGTTTTGGGCGATGCAAAAAAGAAAGGAATTAAGAAAAATTAAGAAATATTCAGTTCGGCGCAAAATTTATTTAGGATAGCATTGATTGCTAGTTATTATCTCAATTTCATTATCTTTGCGAGCAATGAATTCAATTTTCCATAAAATAGTATCTGTGTTTATGGCGATTTTAGTGATGTTTACCACTATGTCGTTTACCATAGATATGCACTATTGTGGAGAAACGTTAGTAGATTATTCGCTAACCCAAAGCGCTCACTCTTGCGGAATGGATATGGAGGTGCCTACTAGCGATTGTGAAATTCAAATTCCTGAAGACTCTTGTTGTACAGACAAACAAGTTTTGATTGAAGGTCAAGATGAGTTAAAACATTCTTTTGATACATTAAGCTTAGAGCAACAGACTTTTGTTGCTTCATTTTTCTATTCATATATAAATCTTTTTGAAGATCTAGATGCTAACATAATTCCGTTTAGGGATTATAATCCTCCCTTTCTCATACGGGACATACAGAAGCTTCACGAGACTTACCTAATTTGATTTTAAACAGTTTCCAACGCCGATAATTATCGTGGGTTTGGATAAGTCTGTCCTATGGTTTTACCATTCTAGGACAAGATTCTTGATTTTATTTTCCTGACTTCTTAGGATTTTATTCAAAGTTTAACTGTTTAATAATCAATTCAAATGCTAAATAAAAGCATAAAATTTCTCATAGAGAACAAACTGGTTGCAGTATTGTTACTCGCACTTTTTGTAGGCATGGGTGTTGTAAATGCACCTTTTAGTTGGGATACGGGCTTATTGCCTAGTAACCCTGTAGCCGTGGATGCCATTCCTGATATAGGCGAAAATCAACAAATAGTTTACACTCAATGGGAAGGGCGTTCTCCCCAAGATATTGAGGACCAAATAACCTACCCGCTTACAACTTCACTATTAGGAATTCCTGGAGTAAAGACCATTAGAAGTTCTTCTATGTTCGGATTTTCGAGCATTTACATCATTTTTGAAGAAGATGTAGAATTCTATTGGAGCCGAAGTAGGATTTTAGAAAAGCTAAACTCCCTTCCAGCTGGCTTACTTCCAGAAAATGTAAATCCGTCCTTAGGGCCAGACGCAACAGGTTTAGGACAAGTTTATTGGTACACGCTTGAAGGTAGAGATAAAGATGGTAATGTAACCGGTGGTTGGGACTTACACGAACTGCGAAGCATTCAAGATTACTATGTAAAATACGCACTGTCATCGGCTAGTGGAGTTTCAGAAGTTGCTTCCATTGGTGGGTATGTTCAAGAGTATCAAATTGATGTAAAGCCAGAGTTGATGAGGCAATACAACATCAGTCTATCACAAATTGTAAAAGCTGTAAAAGAAAGTAATAAAGACATCGGTGCTCAAACCATGGAAATAAACCAGGCTGAGTACTTAGTGCGTGGTTTGGGATATATAAAGTCTGTAGCCGATATTGAAGATGCGGTGGTTACTTCCGAAAACTACACTTCTATCCGAATCAAGGATATTGCAAATGTTAGTTTAGGACCTACACCGCGAAGAGGAATTTTGGATAAGGAAGGTGCTGAGGTTGTTGGTGGGGTTGTTACTGCTCGTTACGGAGCCAACCCTATGGAAGTTATTAATAATGTAAAAGATAAACTTGAAGAACTTAAAGCAGGATTGCCTTCAAAAGAACTTTCTGATGGAACTATTTCGCAGCTTACCGTGGTTCCTTTTTACGATAGATCGGAGCTTATTCAGGAAACATTAGACACCCTCGACGAAGCCTTAAGTTTAGAAATCCTAATTACAATTTTTGTAATTATTGTAATGGTTTTTAACCTTCGAGCGTCAATACTTATCTCCGGATTATTGCCAGTTGCGGTGTTAATGGTGTTTATCGCCATGAAGTTCTTTAATGTAGATGCTAACATTGTTGCCTTATCTGGTATTGCCATTGCCATCGGTACTATGGTGGATATTGGAGTAATACTTTCTGAAAATATAATTAGGCATTTGGAGGAAGAAAAACAACGATTTTCAGAAACAGGTGTAAAGCAATCAATCAACTCGGTTGTTTATAATGCGAGCGCAGAAGTATCAGGCGCTATATTAACTGCGGTCCTTACCACTATAATCAGTTTTATCCCGGTATTTACGATGATAGGAGCAGAGGGGAAATTATTTCGCCCACTTGCTTTTACCAAAACAGCGGCACTAGTAGCGGCATTTATGGTTGCGTTATTTTTAATTCCTCCATTTGCAGCGTATCTATTCCGAAGAAAAAACTTTAAAAAGGTTACTTCTAATTTAATTAACGGAATTCTAATAATTCTTGGGATTGCCGCCATAGTTTTTGGCTATTGGTTAGGTCTTATTTTAATCGGTTTCGGAATTACAGGACTTTTAAAAGATAAAAGAATCGCTTCTAAAATTTCTGACAAAATCTGGCTTACAGACGAACGCGCCAATATTATAAACATCTTTATTTCAGCACTAGCAGTAGTCTTTTTATTAGCTGAATTCTGGCGTCCTCTTGGTGTAGATAAAAGTATATTTTGGAACCTCTTATTTGTAGGATTTATCTGTTTTGGACTTCTTGGAGTGTTTTGGGTGTTTCAGAAATATTACGCTCGAATTCTAACTTGGGCACTAAGCAATAAAATAGTTTTCCTTTCTGTGCCAACGCTAATCGTTGTTTTCGGAGTTCTTATTTGGCAAAATACAGGAAAAGAGTTTATGCCATCACTAAATGAAGGTTCCTTCTTGCTGATGCCAACTTCAATGCCGCATTCTGGGGTAGAAGAAAATAAACGCGTCTTGCAGCAATTAGATATGGCCGTCGCAAACATACCTGAAATTAAAACAGTTGTAGGAAAAGCAGGGAGAACAGAATCAGCTTTAGACCCAGCGCCATTGTCGATGTATGAAAATATCATTTTATACAAGCCAGAATACGCAATAAACGACGAAGGAAAACGACAGAGATTTAAAGTTAATGAAGATGGACTTTTCGAGCTGAAGAAAGGTGGTCTTGTCGAAAACCCCAATACATATCTCAGTTCGAGCGCAGTCGAGAACGCTTCAGAAGAAGGGAGAGATATTTCTTCTGCGTTCAATGTAACATCAGAAGACCTTATACCCGATAACGACGGGGAGTTTTACAGGAACTGGAGACCTGAAATAAAATCTCCTGATGATATCTGGAATGAAATTGTACGAGTTACCAAAATCCCAGGGGTGACATCTGCTCCCAAATTGCAGCCTATTGAAACTAGGTTGGTGATGCTGCAAACAGGAATGCGTGCGCCTATGGGGATTAAAGTGAAAGGTCAGGATTTACGAGAGATTGAGGCTTTCGGACTTGAACTTGAAGAAATCATAAAACACGCTGAAGGGGTAAAAGTAGAAGCCGTTTTTGCCGATCGTATTGTTGGGAAACCTTATTTGTTAATAGACATTAAAAGGGAGCGTCTCGCGCGATATGGAGTTTCTATTGAAGAGGTTCAACAAATATTGCAAGTTGCTGTAGGGGGAATGCCTTTAACGCAAACAGTTGAAGGGCGTGAGCGATACGGAGTACGCGTGCGTTACCCAAGAGAGCTAAGAGCTAACCCACAGGACCTTCAGAACATCTATGTGCCAGTAGGAAAAGGAAATCCAGTACCTTTAGGAGAACTAGTGGATATACGTTACGAGCAAGGGCCGCAGGTTATTAAAAGTGAAGACACCTTCTTGGTAGGCTATGTACTTTTTGATAAGCTAAACGATTTTGCAGAAGTTGATGTGGTTGAAAACGCTCAGGCATTAATTCAAGAGAAAATAGACAGCGGAGCGCTTTCAGTCCCTAAGGGAATTAGTTATCAGTTTACGGGAACTTATGAAAATCAAATTAGAGCTGAGAAAACACTTTCAGTTATTGTTCCCTTAGCGTTGGCAATTATCTTTTTAATTCTTTATTTCCAATTCAGGTCGGTATCTACTTCGTTAATGGTGTTCACTGGAATTGCAGTGGCTTTCTCTGGAGGATTCTTAATGATTTGGTTTTATGGACAAGATTGGTTTTTAAATTTCAATTTCTTTGGTGAAAACCTAAGGCAAATGTTTCAGATGGACACTATCAATTTAAGTGTAGCTGTTTGGGTAGGATTTATAGCCCTCTTCGGAATTGCCACTGATGATGGTGTGGTAATGGCAACTTATCTAACGCAAACTTTTGATAAGAATGAACCGGAAAGCGTAAAGGAAATCCGAGCGTCTGTATTAGAAGCAGGGTTGAAGCGTATCCGTCCGTGTTTGATGACTACGGCTACTACTATTCTTGCCTTATTACCAATTTTAACATCTACAGGTAGGGGAAGCGATATAATGATTCCTATGGCTATTCCAAGTTTTGGTGGGATGTTAATTGCACTAATTACCCTATTTGTAGTTCCAATTTTATTCAGCTGGAGACGAGAAGCAAAATTGAAAAAACGTTTAAAAATTATTAAAGAAAACTAGAGTTTGGAAGTTGGAGGTTGGAGGTTGGAAATTAGAAATAGGAATTTTAAATGTTCTTTAAAAAACACAGAAGTTATGATAAAATCGTACAAGGATTTACAGGTACATAAGGAAGCGTTTTCGTTGGCTATGGATATATTTTGGCGAACAAGAAAATTTCCGAATGAAGAAATATATTCACTCACTTCACAAATCGTGCGCTCCTCGCGTTCTGTATCAGCTAACATTGATGAAGGTTGGGGAAAACGACAATACGAAGCAGTTTTTAAACAGCAGCTTATAAAGGCATTAAGCTCGAATTCCGAAACCCAAGATTGGCAAGACTATGCCTTGGCTTGTAATTATATAGAAAAAGAAGAGCATTCCGAATTTACTAAACGCAATGAACAAATAGGAAAAATGTTTACCAAATTATATCAAAACTGGAAAAGCTATGAATAAAATAAATTTCATAAAAGTAAAAGTGAATACACAAATGTTAAAGTCGCATTTCAGGCTTCCAGCTTCCAGCATCCAACTTCTATCTTTAATCTTTTTAGTGTTGATGAGTGGTTTAGGTTATTCACAAAATTTGCAAACCTATATTGAAGAAGCCCTAGAAAACAACCCAAATATTCAAGCGGTGGAAAAGCAGCATGCAATTTCAACTGAAAAAATAGCTGAGGTTAATGCCTTACCCGATACTCAGTTTTCAGGAGGGTATATGTTTGGAGAAGGAAATATGCCTATGATGCAACAAGCAGAATTTTCGGTTATGCAAATGCTGCCTTGGTTTGGAACTATTGCAGCACGTCAAAAATATGCAAATGCTATGGCGGACGCAGATTTAGTTGAGATTGAAATCGCTAAAAGAAAAATTGCCTTGGCCTTGTCGCAATCCTATTATCGTTTGTATGAAATAGCAAAAAAACAACAGGTATTAGATTCTAATATTCAGCTTTTAAAGGTTTATGAGCAAATGGCTTTAACATCTGTGGAAGTAGGACAAGCGTCTGCTGTTTCTGTATTGCGACTTCAAATGAGACAGAATGATTTAGCCGAAAGGAAAATGGTATTGGCACAGGATTTTGCTTCAGAGCAAACTGTTTTCAATAAGATTATGAATCGAAAAGAAGTTGTTGATATTCCTATTGTTGATAGCTTAACTATTCCAGAAAAAGAGGTAGCGATAGATTTTGAAAAATTAAATTTCCACCCCGAATTGGTAAAGTTTGAAGAGTTAAACAAAGTAGTTTCTCAAGCCGATGCTCTTAATAAAAAAGAAAGCGCACCGAGTTTTGGAGTAGGGGTAGAATATATGCTTTTTAATGAAGCCCCGAATATGGTAATGCCTATGGCAACACTTTCTATTCCGATTTTTAATAAGAAGTTTAAGTCTGTAGCGCGTCAGAACAAGTTGAGGTATGAGGAACTAAACATTCAAAAAGAAGCCTCGCAGAACAGTTTGTTTACACAACTTCAAACTGCATTAAGAAGTAGAGATGCAGCGCGAATCCGGCTTGAAACTCAAGATAAAAACTTGAAACAAGCAGAAAATGCAAATGAAATTCTATTGAGGAATTACGAAACAGGCACTATCAATTTTAATGAAGTTTTAGATGTACAGGAATTACAACTTCAGTTTCAAATAAAGCGCATTGAAGCTGTCGCAGAGTATTTTAAACAAAGCAGCATCATTAATTACTATATCCCGTTCATTTAAATTTTAAATAAGAGGTGTTAACAGAATACTTTATCAACATCGATTAATAATCTAAAGGTCTAGAAAATGAATAACTTAATATTTTATACAATTCTCCTATTAATAGGCTGCAGTCAAATGACTGCGCAAATGGTTGAAGGCAATTCTGATAATTTACCAGTTCGTGAATATACGCTTGTTATAAAGGAAGAAATGGTCAACAAAGCAGGTAAATCAGTCAAGGGAATGACGGTAAACGGAACTATTCCAGGACCAACTTTAGAGTTTACGGAAGGTGAATACGCCGTTATTTATGTGAAAAACGAAATGAAGGTAGAGACTTCCATTCACTGGCACGGATTGTTGTTGCCAAATTTTATGGATGGGGTGCCTTATTTAACCACGCCACCAATCAAACCAGGAACAACTTTTAAGTATGAATTTCCTATTAGGCAATCGGGTACGTATTGGTATCACTCGCATACCATGCTGCAGGAACAAAGTGGGGTTTTTGGGTCCTTATTGATTCATCCAAAGGAAAAAACAATGGAATACGATCACGATTTAATAGTGATGTTATCCGATTGGACCAATGAAAATCCGCATAGTATACTGCAAAACTTAAAGCGTGGCAACGAATGGTACCAGATGAAAAAAGGTACTTCAACACCATTAAATAAAGTGATAGCTCGTGGCGCATTTGGCGCACAGCTAGATTTTTGGCGCCAACGGATGGGAGGCGCAGATATAGCCGATGTATATTATCCAGCATTTTTGATTAACGGAGAGCAATCTGTGGAATATCCCAATTTTAAACCTGGAGATAAAGTGCGTTTACGAATTATAAACGGTTCCGCATCCTCACAATTCTGGATGACATTTGGTGGAGAGTCTCCTTTATTGGTGTCTTCAGATGGAATGGACGTGGTTCCGGTTGCACAGAGCAAAACTTTTATTGCCACTGCTGAAACCTATGACTTTATAATTACGATTCCTCCAAAGGGAAAGATAGAATTACGGGCAATGGCACAGGACGGTTCGGGAACCACCACAGCTTATTTTGGTGACGGAGAGATTTTGCCAGCTGAAGTTATCGCTAAACCAGACAAGATTGAGATGATGCAGGAAATGGCAAAAATGGATATGAAAATGGGAGCGCATGCCTTGAAATTCCGTCCCAAAAAAGATGAGCGATATAAAATGAAGGAAGAGTATGGTATGCAAATGGACCATATGAACCCGCCTACGGAACAGGAAGGTATGTCTAAAAATTCTGAATTGGATGATAAAATGGACCATTCTAAAACGGAAATGAAAATGGATTCATCTAAAACCAAGGCAGGGATGGAAATGGATCATTCCAAGATGGATCATTCCAATAAAGGGAAGAGATCAGATTCGCCTTCAAAAATGGCGGGCATGGATCATTCAACTATGGATGAAATAAACATGTTTGCAGAATATAACTACGATTATCTAAAGTCCCCAGAAAAAACGGATTATGATAAGGACCTTCCTATTAAGGAAATACTACTAAATCTAACAGGGAATATGCAACGCTATGTTTGGAGTATAAACGGGGTTCCTTTAAGCGAAACGGATAACATAAAAATAAGTGGCAAGGAGGTTACCAGGATTACTTTTAACAACCTAACCATGATGCACCACCCAATGCATCTTCACGGACATTTTTTTAGGGTCATAAACAAAAATGGAGAATATTCCCCTTTAAAACACACCGTAAACGTTGCGCCTATGCAAGAAGTAACCATAGAATTCAGCGGCAACGACGGTGATGAAAATGGCGATTGGTTTTTTCACTGTCATATATTATATCATATGATGAGCGGAATGGCGAGAGTGGTTAGTTATGAGACTCCTCGTGATCCACGAATGGAGCCATATCCCGTAAAAAAATTAATTAAGGAGGCAGACGAGTTTTATACTTGGTCTACCCTTGACGCTGCTTCGCACATGGCGGAATTTAAATTTGTGGCTTCAAACATTCGAAATCAATTTAATATTTCTGCGGAGTATGGTTGGAACCAAAATTTGGAAGCCGAAGTAAGTTATGAACGTTATCTACACGATTATTTTAGAGTGTTTGGGGGTGTGAATTTTGAAAACGAAATGGACGATAGTCTAGATGAAATATCCACCACCGCCATTGCAGGAATTAGGTTTTTAACGCCCTACCTCTTCAATCTTGACGTTCGAATTGACAGCAAATTAAGACCGCAAATAAGTCTGAGTAAAGAAATCCTCATTTTCCCACGGACTGCCATTTTTGGTAGCTATGAATATCAAGCAGATTTTGGATGGGTGAACGACCTTCCTATGGGAGATAATTTTATGAATGAAGTTACTTGGAAGGCAGGAATAGAATATTATTTATCACGAGACTTTTCATTGATGGCAAGCTATGACAACCGATTTGGCGCAGGTGGCGGTCTTTCGATGAGGTTTTAATCAATAATTATAAATCAATTAAAAACGAGTACTAATTTAAATCAAAATAAAAATGAAGAAAGTAAGAGTAACAACAGCAATGATTGCAATGGCTTTTATAAGCCTAACAGCAATGTCGTGTAAAGACGGAAAGACGGAGCATAACGAAGAGACAGGTATGCATTCTGAAATGAATCACGAGGAAGGTATGAACCATGACAATATGAGTGCCTCTAATACTGGGATGGATTCCAACACTCAAAACTCCCAAGCTAAGCAAGTGTTGACAGAATATATGACGCTTAAAGACGCATTAGTAGCGACGGATGAAAAAGCTGCTGCCGATGCAGGTAAGAAGCTTCAAAATACTTTGCAAGCTTTTGATGTGAGTAGTTTTACTGCTGAACAACAAACGGAGTTGAAAGATATTATTGAAGTAGCAACGGAGCACGCAGAGCATATTAGTAGAAGCGATATGGCTCATCAACGCGAACATTTCCAAATGTTGACAAAGGATGTTACAGATATGGTTGCAATTACTGGCACGGAAAACACCTTATACCAGCAATTTTGCCCGATGTACGCTGATGGTGGTGGCGCATGGTTAAGTATGGAGAAAGAAATTAAAAATCCATATTTCGGAAGCAAAATGATGAAGTGTGGAAAAGTGCAAAAGGAGATAAATTAATTACAACCTGCAAGGTATTCCCCGCCCTTCAGCGGGGTTCCTTGTAGGTTTTACAGAAAAATAAATGATAAAACTCCTAAAAATCATAGCGCTAATTTTACTGGTAGCTTTTGTGGGAATTCAGTTTATACCCTCAGAACGCAACCAAAGCGAATTTGTGCCAAAAACCGATTTTTTAACAGTAAACAATACTCCGGATAATATCGGCAAATTGTTGCAAGTAGCCTGTTATGATTGTCATAGCAATAATACGGCCTATCCCTGGTACAACAAAGTGCAACCCATTGCTTGGTTTTTAGAGGATCATGTAGTAGAAGGAAAAAAAGAATTGAATTTCAGTGAATGGGACGAATATTCCAACCGCCGAAAGAACAGCAAGCTAAAATCAATTATTAGCCAAATTGAAGATGACGAGATGCCGCTCTTCTCATATACTTTGCTTCACAGAGATGCTGTGTATTCTGATTCTGAAAAAGAAGAGGTAATAAATTATATGAAGGCCATAAAAGGCAGTTTACAATAATTACTCAATGAATTAAGCGCAAGACTATGGAACACCAAGAACGTACCAATCATCCAAATCCATCGAAGCTTAAAGCAGAAATGGATCATTCCAATCACAATCACGACGATATGGGCCACGACCATCACAGGATGATGATAGCCGATTTTAAACGCAGGTTTTGGATATCGCTCATTTTGACGATACCCATTTTAACATTATCACCAATGATTCAGAGAATGCTAGGGGTGGAGTGGGTTTTCCCGGGCAGTGGTTATGTGCTTTTTGGGTTGTCGACCATCGTCTATTTTTATGGAGGGTGGCCATTTTTATCAGGTTTGATAAGCGAGTTGAAGAGCAAATCGATAGGGATGATGACGCTCATCGCCGTCGCTATCTCTGCAGCTTATTTCTATAGTTCCGCGGTTATTTTGGGATTCGAAGGCCAAACCTTTTTTTGGGAATTGGCAACGCTTATCGTAGTGATGCTTGTTGGGCATTGGCTGGAAATGCGGTCTATTTTGGGGGCCAGCAAAGCCTTGGAAGCTCTGGCGGCCTTAATGCCAAATGAGGCAAACCTCGTGGAAGGGAGCCAAACGCGAAAAGTGAAAATAAGTGAACTAAACGAAGGCGATATTATTCTGATCAGACCCGGAGAAAAAGTTCCTGCTGATGGGATAATTGTTGAAGGTGAAAGTGACCTTAATGAAAGTATGCTCACTGGCGAAAGCAGACCCGTTACCAAAACCGTGGGTGATGAGGTTATCGGCGGTGCCATAAATGGAAATGGGGTTGTAAAAGTACAAGTTAAAGGTATTGGCGAAGATGCCTATTTATCAAAAGTGATAAATATGGTGCAAGCTGCCCAAAAACAGAAATCAAAATCCCAGCGCTTGGCAGACGTAGCCGCAAAATGGCTTACCATCATCGCTTTAGTGTTAGGTTTTGGAACTTTCTTTACGTGGTTGGCATTGGGCGAAACGATGGCATTTGCAATGGAACGTATGGTAACGGTTATGGTAATCTCCTGCCCGCACGCCTTGGGGTTAGCTGTGCCTTTGGTTGCCGCAATATCAACAAGCATTTCAGCGAGAAATGGATTGTTGATTCGCAATAGAACAGCCTTTGAGTCTTCTCGAAAAATAACGACCATAGTATTCGACAAAACAGGAACACTTACCAAGGGTTCCCACGAAGTAACGCGCATTGTTCCATTATCTTCAAACTATGACAAAACAGAGTTATTAAGATATGCCACTGCCATTGAAAGTCCATCTGAGCATCATATTTCCAAAGGATTAAGGCGAAAGGCGAAAGAGGAAAAATTGGATATTCCCTCAGTAACCGACTTTAAGTACACGGCAGGTGTAGGTGTAAGTGGAATCGTAAATGGCAAAAAAGTGCAGGTGGGTGGATTTTTATTGTTGGAACAATTGAAAAAATCTGTTGCCGAAGATAAAGAGGAAGGAATTGAAACCAAGATATTCACCATTATTGATGGCGAGTTGATTGGCTTTATAACCTTTGCCGATGAGATTAGAGAAAGTTCATATGGCGCTATTAAAACCCTTCAAAAAAACAATATAAAAGTGTCCCTGCTCACAGGCGACAATGAGATAGTAGCCAAAGACGTGGCCGATAAGCTGGGGCTCGACGATTATATGGCCGAAGTGTTGCCCGACCAAAAACTCGACCGAATTAAGGAACTCCAAGCAAAAGGCGAATTTGTGGCTATGGTTGGAGACGGCGTAAATGACGCACCTGCCTTGGCCCAAGCCGACGTAGGGATCGCTATTGGTTCGGGTACGGACGTAGCTGCTGAAACTGCAGACATCGTTTTAATGGACAGCAATCCAAAAGATATCGTCAACTTGATCTTGTTTGGAAAAGCGACCTATCGGAAAATGGTTCAAAACCTGGTTTGGGCAACAGGTTATAACGTAGTGGCTTTACCATTGGCAACAGGATTTATTCCTGGACTTATGATAAGTCCTGCATTTGGTGCCGCGCTGATGAGTATCAGTACGATTATCGCAGCTGCAAACGCACAATTGCTAAAAAGAAGTATGAAATCTGAAATTAAAAATTAATATTATGAAAAATTCAAAACAAGATTCCAATAAAAATGTATACACAAAATTCATTTTGATGCTCGCGGCTTCTTTTATAGCAATGTACATCACAATGTATTTGAATACTTATGAAATCGATCACGTTTATTTTAGCCTGACAAGGTTTTATATGACGTGTTTGGGCATTTCAGCAATGGCATTTATAATGTGGTTCTTTATGCGCAAAATGTACAAAAACAAGAAAAAGAATATCGCTATTCTCTTGGGAAGTACTATTCTTTTCGTTGCTGCGCTCGGCCTGGTTAGAGCTCAAAGTCCTATTGTTGGCGATGTGTTGTGGCTGAGAGCTATGATTCCACATCATTCTATCGCTATTTTAACTAGCGAAAGAGCGGATATAAAAGATCCAGAGGTAAAAAAACTCGCAAATGACATTATAAAAGCCCAAGAAAAGGAAATAGCCGAAATGAAAGCTATGATTAAACGATTAGAAAACAATAAGTAAAATAAAGAATCAGATGAATAAAAATATTATTTATATAGCGATAGCCTTAGTTGTTGGGCTTTTAGGTGGCATTCTTCTATTTGGTGGAGATGCAAATACTACAGCAGGTGGTCACGATCATTCAGGGGAATCTGCAGCTTACGAAATGTGGACTTGCTCTATGCATCCTCAAATTATGCAACCCGAACCTGGAGACTGCCCAATTTGTGGGATGGATTTAATTCCTGCAGAATCGGGAGCTGAAGGGCTTTCATTAAACGAAATAAGAATGACCAAAAACGCTATGGCATTGGCAAACATTCAAACTGTAAAAGTGGGTAATGCTGCGGATGAAGACGAAAATAGTATGTCTCTTTCTGGTAAAATTATGCCCAATGAAGAAGCTAATGCAGTACAAGCAAGTTATTTTGAAGGAAGAATAGAGCGATTAAATGTAAATTTTACGGGTGAAAAAGTGAATAGAGGTCAGTTGTTGGCAACTATTTACGCTCCATCCTTAGTTGCAGCTCAGCAAGAGCTTTTAACAGCAGCCTCAATGAAAGAATCGCAACCTACATTGTATAAAGCAGTTCGAAATAAATTAAAACTGTGGAAGCTGTCAGAAGCTCAAATAAATCAGATTGAAGCATCAGGAAAAGTACGTGAAAACTTTCCTATTTACGCAACGGTTTCTGGAACAGTTTCAGAAAAACTGGCAGAAGAAGGCGACTATGTTAAGCAGGGGCAACCAATTGTAAGAGTAAGTGATTTAGGTACAGTTTGGGCTATGTTTGATGCTTACGAAAACCAGATTTCTCAATTAAAAGAAGGTCAGAAAATCACAGTTACCACTAATGCTTATCCAAACAAAGAATTTGAAGCTACGGTATCTTTTATCGACCCAATTTTAAATACTCAATCTAGAACTGTTTCTGTAAGAGCAACTTTAAATAATAGAGAAGGGTTGTTTAAACCTGGAATGTTTGTTACATCCAAAGTAAATCTTCCTAAAAATGTAGGGAATGAATCGGTAATTAGCGTTCCTGCTTCTGCAGTACTTTGGACGGGAAATAGATCATTGGTTTATGTAAAAACAAATCCTAACCAACCAATTTTCGAAATGCGCGAAGTAAGCTTGGGCGTGAAAAATGGTGAAAACTATATAATTACCGATGGACTTAAAAATGGAGAAGAGGTAGTTGTTAATGGTACATTTACCGTAGATGCGGCAGCACAACTCCAAGGGAAAAAGAGTATGATGAATTCACAGGATCACACTCAGGAGGATACGTCAAAAAAAATAGCTGATATCGGAAGACAAAAAGTATCTTCAGAATTTCAAAAACAGTTAAAAGCAGTTTTTGATGACTATATGGTAATTGAAAAAGCCTTGGTAAATGATGACTCAGAAAAACCTAAAACAGCGGCTTCAGATTTACTTAAAAGCATACAAAAAGTTGATATGAAGCTTTTAAAAGAAGAGCCAGGCCACAGTCATTGGATGGAATTGGAAAAAGAGCTTCAAACTGCTGCACAAGCAATCTCTAAAACTTCTGATATTAAAGAACAAAGAAATAATTTTGAAATACTTTCAAACTATCTGATAAACGCAGTTAAAACCTACGGTATCAATCAAAAAGTATATGTAGATTTTTGTCCGATGGTTAATAGCGACAAAGGTGCATTTTGGTTAAGTACAGAGGAAGGAATCTTAAATCCGTACTATGGGGCCTCTATGTTAAAATGTGGTGAAGTAACTGAAGAAATTGACTAAGATCGATAGGCATATAGAATTTATAAATAAAAAACCCACAACTAAGAAGTTGTGGGTTTCCTTTTGCGGAGAAAGAGGTAAGTGAACCTCCTTCTTAGTGCCTTTATTCATTGATGTTCCAGTCCTGTACCATTATGAGGTCACCTAATAGGTCACCTTTAAACCTTATTGTAAATATATCTTTTTTACTCAAATTATTGGTATAAATCAGGATAAAATAAAAACTCTATCAATTTATTTCCAATAAGACAATTGCAAATATTGATTCAAGGGCAATACTCCTCTTGAATAAATTTGTTGATCAATAAATATAGTTATTGGTTTAGAAATTTGTATTAATCTGGAAACTAATTTTATTTTCTTTCATTACTTTATTGCAATGGTTTTATTGAAGGAGGAATATTTATTCATTCAATTCAACAATTGCTGAACATTTCTATTTGCATTAATTCTGCAATAATTATAAGTATCTTGTTGTATTACAGTGTTTTAAAATCAATTTATAAATTGATTCATCATTAAGTATATATCAATAGTGAAATTGCTGTTTATATCAATATTTCAATTAAGTGAAGGTTTATTTTGACGGAGATATGATTAAGTGCAATATTGAAATTGGTATTTGAAGGAATGGTTATCAATAATTGAATTGGCAATGTTAAAGCTAATTATTGATAATGGTTGCAGAAAATTTAAAGTGTTTGAAACATATAAAAATTACTGATATGGAAAATCCATTTGAATTGATCAACTCTCGTCTAGAGCGAATTGAAGATTTATTACAAAAAATCTATAAAACAAGCCAGAATATGGTAGATTCAGAAACACCTACTAAGATCATGACTGTTCACACAGTTAGTGAATATTTAAATCTGTCTCTTTCTTGTATATATAAGTTAACGAGTGGTAAAGAAATACCTCATTTCAAAAGAGGTAAACGCTTATATTTTGAAAAAAATGAAATAGACAAATGGGTAATGGAAAATAAGTGCTTAACAAATAGAGATCTTAATGAACGGGCGAACGAATACATATTTAAAAACCGAAATAAATCAATTTAAATATTTGAAAGATCAATAACGCGCCTCATTCTTTTTTAATAAATCATCTATATATAGCTTTATTTTCTCTAACAGTGTATCAGCTACTTTGTCAGCTAATTCATCTAATGTTACTTCTTGAATTTGAATTGTCTTTGTAATCATAAATTAATAAATATTTAAGTCGTTTTAAAATGAAAGTTAGCGAAGCGAAACAAACAAAGATTTGATCTAAGAAATATTCTGATTTAGATTTGGTTTTGTGTAGTTCGGATGTGAGCATTATTAAATCGAAAATTTTACAATATAGCATTTATCGGTTCATAACCAATTTATACTGTGCATGATACCTATTAAATTGCCGATTACAACTTTGACTACGTCTTATTTAACATTGGTTGGAGATGATTTTATTACGGCGTACTTTTTTGAGTGTAAACACTAACTCTTTGCTTTTTTATTGTATGTAATTCTTGAAATGGATAATTTTAAATAAACAAGAAATGGGTTGTTAAAGCGTAAGTTACAACTGATGTAACATAATAGAAATTTTGTGTTGTAGGGAGTTTAAAAGGTGTTTATACTAAAAGCAGCCTGTAAGTAAACAAATACTTTTTCGACTAAAAATAGGTCATTCTATAAGTAAAAAAATTAAGTTAGACGAGTATTTAGATGTTTTTTACATGCGTTGTTTTGCAAAGTTTATATTTGATATATTTGTTTGGAAATGAATATATAAATATATTTTAATGCAATTACTTCATACAATTGAAGATGTTCATAAAATTTTTGACACTCAAGGTAGTAGTCCGCTACTTGTAACTTGTGATGACTTCAGAGATTGGGTATGCAAGTATGATAGGTTTCCTAAATATTTATTTAACGAGTTGATAGCATCTGAGTTTGCTAAAATATGGGGAATTAAAACACCTGAAATTTGTCTTATTAATGTTAAAAAAGAACATATACCAAATGACAAATTTCCACAATTACAGTTAGGTTGGTTTGATAAGGAGTGTTTCGGATCTTTATATTTGGAAACTTCTAAAGAATTAGATCACTCCATGGTGTCATTATTTGATGAAAAATCTTTTAGAGATAAAATAGCTGACAAGGCGGATTTTTTAAAAATAGCATTATTTGATATTTGGATAGCAAATGAAGATAGAAATCATAATAACTTTAACTTGCTCTTATATGTTTCTCCTGAAAAAATCAATTTTTTCTATGCAATCGACCATGTAAACATTTTTAATTCGACTTTTCTTGATTATGGAATAGCAGAATTGACTGAAGATGATTCAATAATAAAGACTGATGTTGCAAAAATTTTATTTGGAAAAGATAGGAAATTAACAGACATTGTGAATAACTTGGTGGAAATGTTATACATTTGCACCAAAGAATGTGAAAATAAATTAGACGATATTTTAAATTTAGTT
Source organism: Aequorivita sinensis (assembly GCF_006346335.1). GTDB lineage: Bacteria > Bacteroidota > Bacteroidia > Flavobacteriales > Flavobacteriaceae > Aequorivita > Aequorivita sinensis. Next base: position 50,942 of record NZ_VDMC01000006.1, on the reverse strand, counting down.
CCTGAATCTTGGAATATCGATAAAGTCTTAATTAAGAAAAGAATTTTTGATAATTTATTTTCTGATGATTGGAAAAATCAATGTGAATCAAACTTTAGAGAGTTTGTACAATCTTTTGTAATTAATTAAAATGAAAACTATTTATTCAATACTTTACGTTAATTTAAATACTACTCTTAATGAAAGAGTTAGTATAGGCGTACTTGTTTCTAATGGTTTGAAAAATTATTTTAAATTCTCTTCAGATAAGCTTTCTGCTTTTAAAGGTATTTTAAATAATGAGAGATATAGTTTAATTAAAAGTTATCTTAAGTCAATTGATAAAGAGATAGTTTCTGAAAATATAGTTGAATCTAATAAATTGTTTAATAAAAGAGATTTTAAGAATGACTGGGTTAATGAGAGTTATCTAGTTTATCTTTCTAGATATTCAAATAATATAATTCAATTTTCTGAACCAAGGACTATTGATGTAGATTTAAATGATAATACTTTTAAACAAATTTTTGAAAAATATATCTTTAAATTTTCTGAAGCCACAAATGCTGAACCTGAATTTAACGTTCATTCTATAGTCAAAAAGCAATTATTCCCTAAAATTCAAGAGAGAGTTAATATTGAAAAGACATTGACTTCTGAGGATTTTGAAAATTTGTTTGCACCAATAGATATAGATTTTATAGGTATCAATGGAATACCTGTAGCTGGTCAAACTATAGATTTTGATAAAAGTCATTATTACCTGGAAAATGATGTTACTCGATTTGTATCTTTAACAAAAGCTATAGAATTAGAAGGAGACTCAAGGGGAAAATATTTTGTTTTAGGAAGAGAACCACAAAAGAAAATAAATAAAAACCACCTGCTATGGGAACATATTAGAGATACTGAATTTCTAGAGTTTGTCGATATTAGCGAAGTGGGAATTATTGAAGATTATATACAAATAAATAATGTAAGACCTTTTTTTGATTAAAACTTTACATTAATAATATAAAGTGATATATTTCTTCGTTTATACAACTTTTGACTGATTTTTTTCTAAACTTTCAATATTGTGGTATTTGCAAATTTTTCCCAGTGGTTATACTTCTTATGGGGTATTTATGTGCATTTTATACAACCTTTTGGCTTTAGGTATATACGTTTTGTAGTGTAAGTTTATAAAATAATATTCATTTAGGAACTTACGTTGTATAATTTATTATCTATAGATACTCATTGGTTTGGTTCGAAATCCCTCAGCGCTCCGGATATACAAAACATAATAAAAGACAGAGGGGGGTTAAGTACGAAAATATTTGGTTTTGTACTGTTTGGAATTTACAGCTAGATAGCTTGTTTAATCAAACTCATTATATACTCTAAATCATCAGTATTTTTAATGATTAATTCATAATCTCCATTACCCCAATGTCCTGTATTAGAAACATCACGCATTAACATTTTTGGATCATCTAACGTGTCTTTTGTTAGATTGATAAATAATTTTAACCCCTTCTTTAAAATAACTATATCTGCTATATTTTTATCCTTTTTAAAAGCAACATACAGTTTTTTAGGCTCAATTTCAATGTCATCAGATAGATTTACAATGGCGTCTCTAAAAGTCTCGTACAACTCTATAATTTCATCTGATTTGTTTGCTGTATGGTCTTCTTCTGTATAAACTTTTATTTCTTTTGTAACTGCTTCTAATTGTGTGTTGCTAGATGTTAAAGGTTTTATACTTTCGGCTGATTTACTTTTCTTAACTTGATTAACGCTAATTAAATTGTTTTCATAACGTTTTACTTCCCACAACTCTATAGCTATATCTTTAAAGTTTGTTGCTGTTTTTTGATTTTCAGTAAAGCTCGTAGAAACAAAAACTACTCTGGTTTGACTCCAGTCTACTTCTGTACGTTTTAAATTTTGTTTTAAGGTTTCATTATACTCTACAATAAAATCTGCTTTATTTTCTAGCATTAGACTTAAATAAGTGAATCCTTGATCTACAACACTAATATTTTTACTGCGTTTGTATTCAATAATTATAAATGCTTTTGATTGGGTATCGTAAGCAAGAGTGTCGATTCGCTTATTTTTAATGGAAAACTCTGATTTTACTAATTTCAAGCCCATTAATTCCTTTAAATTACTTTCAAATAGAGATTGTATTTCTCTTTCTAATTTAAAAGGTTTCTCTTTTAAAATACTAATAGATTCTTTTGATTTTAAGTTATATAAATGCATGAATTTTATAGTATTATAATTGATCGCTAATTCCTTTAAACTTCTCTATAAATGCAACTATTCTTTGAAAGACGGTCTGTTTTTTTGTTAGGTATTGTGGGTTTAAAGGACTCATTTTAGGTAATATAGAATTTAACTCTGTGCCATTTTCACTTGCATATTCTCGTTTTAAAGACGATAAGATATACCGTTTTGCTGCTTCTTCGTTTAAGCCCTCTTCTGTGATTAATTCTGAGGCTTCTTTTTTCTGCTTTACTTTTGCATAGGTATAAAACTCATCTATAATAGTTGATTTTTCTTTTATCTGATCTAAATCTGTATTATTGATAAAATCTACCACTAAACTTTCTTTTGCTCTATTTCCAACACTGGCACGAATTATGCGTCTTATTTCGTCTATTAATTCTGACTTACTATTCGTTTTCTTATTGTTATCAAAAATTAACTCTAAAATATAGTCTAAGTTTATTTCTTGAGATTTTAATAAATCGATTTCAAATACTACATCATCCCAGTCGATGTTTGAATCATCAGCTTCATTGCCTTTTTTCTCTCTTCTTATCCAATCTCTAATATCATTATAGGTAGAGCGATAATCTTGAATGGTTCTTTCAGCGGGTACATCAATGCTTTGCATTTTTTCAATGTCATCGTCTGTTAAGAAGTTAGCTTCTTTAAACTCTTCTACTGCTTTTGTATCTGTAGCATCTATATGTTGTAATGCTTTTAGGTGTACAAATTCATCATAATTCTGTAATATGTTTTCTACACGTAAATATTCTCCAAAGAGTTTAGCAAAGTCTTTTTTATCCTTTTCTTTTATAATTTCATCTGGATTTGGAAATTTTTCTTTTAACTCTTTTACGACTTCCACATAACCTCTACGTGCTTCGCCTGTAGCAATATCTTTAAAGCCTTCTAAATATTCTTTATAGCTTTTTTCAAGTACCACATTTTTAGTACTACTATCCCCAAAGAGTGTAATGGCATCTATTGTCGCTTTTTCTAGGTCTCTAAAGGTTACTATGTTTCCAAAAGTCTTGGTATCATTATAAATACGATTGGTACGTGAAAAGGCTTGTATTAAACCGTGATAGCGTAAATTTTTATCTACAAACAGAGTGTTTAAAGTAGGAGCATCAAAACCTGTTAAAAACATACCTACTACAATTAGTAAGTCTACTTCTTTATTTTTTACACGTTTTGCAAGGTCTCTATAATAGTCTTGAAAGCCTTTGCTATCAATACCATAATTCATTTTAAAGGTAGCGTTATAGTCATCAATAGCTTTTGTTAAAAATTCCTTCGCACTTAGATCCATTGCAGTAGGCTCAAAGGTTTCGTCTTGAATTTCACCAATGGCACCTTGTTCTTCATTAGCTGCAAAAGAAAAAATGGTTGCTATTTTTAAAGGATTGTCGCTGTCGTTTTGCAGCTTGTTTAATTCTTCGTAATAAAATTTTGCAGCATCTACACTACTTACGGCAAACATGGCATTAAAACCGCTATTATTTCCTTTTGTACGGTGTGTTTTTTGTCTGAAATGACTTAGTATGTATTGCGATATTTCGTTGATACGTACAGGGTGTAATAAGGCTTTTTTATTTTCTGCTGCGGATAACTTATTTAAGTCCTGTTCTGTTTCAATGCCTTTAAACTTAGGGCGAACATCATTATAATCTACTTTAAACTTTAGTACTTTTTCATCTCTAATAGCATCTGTAATTACGTAAGAATGTAGCTCTCTACCAAATACACTTGCTGTAGTTTCTGAGCCCAAAGCATTTTCTGGAAAAATAGGCGTTCCTGTAAAACCAAATTGATAATATTTTTTAAACTTCTTTTTAAGATTCTTTTGTGCTTCACCAAATTGTGAGCGATGTGCTTCATCAAAAATAAATACTACTTGCTTTTGATAAATATCTAAATTGTTTTCGCTTTTTATTAAATTATTAAGCTTCTGAATGGTGGTGACAATAATCTTATTATCGGTTTTATTTATATTCCTTTTAAGACCAGCTGTACTATCTGAACCATTTACACTATTGGGTGAAAAGCGTTGGTATTCTTTCATTGTTTGGTAGTCTAAGTCTTTACGATCTACCACAAAAAATACTTTATCTATATAGTCTAGCTGTGTTGCTAAGCGTGCTGCCTTAAAACTAGTTAGTGTTTTACCAGAGCCTGTAGTATGCCATATAAACCCACCACTTTCTGTTGTTGCCCAGCTTTTTGCATTGTAGGAACTTTGTATTTTCCATAAAATACGCTCGGTAGCAGCAATTTGATACGGTCGCATAACCAATAGGTTGTTACCAATATCAAATACAGAATAGGTAAGCAATACGTTTAAGAGTGTACGATTGTCGAAAAAAGTTGCTGTAAAGTCTTTTAGGTCTTTAATTAAAGAATTATCGGCTTTCGCCCAATTCATTGTAAAATCGAAGCTGTTTTTATTTCGCTCTAATGTATTTGCAAAATAGCGGCTATCTGTACCATTAGAAATTACAAATATTTGCAGGAATTTGAATAGGGAGTTTTCTGTATTGAAACTTTCTTTTGTGTACCGATGTACTTGGTTAAAGGCTTCACGAATGGCTACACCACGTTTTTTTAACTCTACTTGCACTAAAGGTAAACCATTTACTAATATGGTAACATCGTAACGATTAGCATTTGTTCCTTTTTGTTCGAATTGAGAAATGACCTGTAGTTTATTTCGTACTACATTTTTTTTATCTACCAGATAAATGTTCTGAATATGCCCATCATCAAATACAAAATCATGGATATAATTATCGTGTAACTTTCTTGTTTTATCAACTAGGTTATCACTTGGTTTGTCTAAATACTCTTCTAAAAAGCGAGCCCATTCTTTATCTGTAAATTGCATATCATTAAGATTTTGCAATTGTACACGCACATTCTCCAACATTGCTGTTGGTGTGGTTAGGTGTTTTACATACTCATAGCCTTGATTTATTAAATCCTTTACTAATTCCTTTTCTAAATCTGCTTCTGTTTGGTAGCCTGCGGGTGTTTCATTGAGTTCTGAAAACTTTTTGTAGTTATCTAAAACAATGAAATTGTTTGATTCTGCTATGGTTTTGTATGTGCTCATATTCTTATACTTCTACGGTATCTTTAGGAAATGTTAATAGCTTGTTTCTATAATACTCGTATTGTTTTTGTCGTAATTCTATTTCTTTTGGTAAACCTTCACTTATTGAAGTGGTAAGTGTATCAAATTTATCAAGGATGTTTACGATGCGTTGTTGTTCTTTTTCTGAAGGTACTGGTATTTTAATCTTTGCCAAATTATCAGCATTTACACGTCTAACTTTAGCACCAGTTATAAACTTTCTTTTTTGCTTATGAAATTGTTCTGTTTGGAAAAAATAAGCGACATATTTTGGATTTAAATTATGTCTGTAAAAACAAGCGTCACTACTTACTGCTATTTCTTCATCCCCTAACCAAGCAACAGCTTTACATAAATCTTCATCGTTTTCACTTGTGGTTGCTATTACTAAATCACCATATTTTGCAATTCGTGCTTTTTTAGCAAATTCTACCGAAACAAATGATTTTGTTTTACTTGCATAAGTGCCATAGTGTGTATAGACTTGACCATAGTGGATACAACCAACGCCTGATTCTCTAAAATCTTTTTTCTGTAATCCACCACCTCTAATGAATTTACCTAGGCTTTCATCTCCCATAGGTAAATGTTTAACTTCTGTTTCATCAAAAGTTAGTAATTGCTCACGATAATACTCGTATTGTTTTTTACGTGCAGTAAGTTCTGTAGTAAGTTCTGTAGTAAGTTCTGTAAAAGTATCTAAAATACGAACAATTTCTTTTTGGACTCCTAATGGTGGGATTGGGATTTTGAGTTTTTTCCAATTAGGTTGCGTTAAACCAAATCTAGTTATTCCTTGAGCTTTTAATCGAATTTGTTTCCGAATGTCTGTAGAACTAAATAGAAAGTTTAAATAAGCAGGGTATAAAAAATTTTTATCAATGACTCTTAATCGCATAATATGATAACTATAAACAGCATTATCAAAATTTTCAATCGCCATTGCTGAAAAGCCAATTTCATCAATTTTTTCTGATGAAGGAGTTATAAAAACATCGCCTTTTTCTATATTACAATCATTAATTTTTTTTTCACTTGCTGTAACAACCATAGTTGGTGTCTCATTTGTTATGTATTGATTATTAAATACATCAACAAAATTCAAAAGTTTTACCTTTTTTTCATTTTTAAGACTTTTCTTGTCAACTCCGATATTTGAAAGTTGTATTACTTCACCCAAAGCTTTCCACTCCACTTCAACACCTTCCAATAATTCATCTAACTTGCTCATGCTTCAATTTCGTTTACAATGTTATCAATATCGGCACGTAGTTTGTCTATTTTTTTAACCGTGATAGCAACTTCTTTATTAATTTCTTCAATATCAATTTTTTCCCGTGTGTCTTTAGCTTCTACATAAGAACTCACCGAAAGGTTGTAATCGTTTTTAGCAATGATGCTATTATCTACAGATTTTGCTACGTGTTTAACATCTTCCTTACTATCAAATAATTGCATTACCTTTTCAATATGGTCGTCATACAACACATTGTTATTGGTTTCTTTTTTAAAGAAGTCTTCGCCACTAGCATCTATAAACTGTGTTTTGGTATCGGTTTTACTTTTAGATAGCACTAATAATGTTACTGCTATGGTAGTGCCATAAAATAAATTAGGTGCTAAATTGATGATGGTTTCTACATAGTTGTTATCTACCAAGTACTTTCTTATTTTTTGTTCTGCACCACCACGATAAAAAATACCAGGGAAACACACTAATGCTGCTCTACCTTTAGAAGATAAATAACTTAACGCGTGTAATACAAACGCAAAATCTGCTTTAGATTTTGGCGCTAATACACCAGCAGGTGCAAAACGGTCGTCGTTAATTAATGTAGGGTCGTCACTACCTTTCCATTTTATAGAATAAGGTGGATTAGATACGATGGCATCAAATGGTTTATCGTCTCCTAATTGTGGATTCATTAAGGTGTTACCCAACACGATGTGAAACTTGTCGTAATTTACATTGTGTAAAAACATGTTCATACGTGCCAAATTATAGGTGGTATGGTTTATTTCTTGACCAAAGAACCCTTCTTCAATCACATGATTATCAAAATGTTTTTTTGCTTGTAAGAGTAATGAACCAGAACCCGCAGCAGGGTCGTATATTTTATTGATTTTATCTTGCTTGTGCATTGCCAATTGCGCAATGAGTTGTGATACGTTGGTAGGTGTAAAAAATTCACCTCCAGACTTACCAGCGTTGGCAGCGTATTTATGAATTAAAAACTCATAAGCATCCCCAAACAAATCGATTTTATTGTCTTGAAAATTACCCAAATTTAACCCTGCAACACCTTTTAAAACATCTGCTAATCGGCTGTTTTTATTTGCCACTGTATTTCCCAATCGGTTACTGGTGGTGTCAAAATCTGCGAATAAGCCTTTTATATCCTCTTCTGACGGATAACCATTAGCAGAACTTTCTATTGAAGTAAAGATTGCTGCTAAATCTGTGTTTAGGTTTTCGTTGTCTTCTGCATTTTCAACCACATTTACAAATAATTGACTAGGATAAATAAAATAGCCTTTAGTTTTAATGGCATCCTCTTTTATTTCAGGTGTTATTACTGTATCTGGTAAACTTGCATAATTTATACTATCATCCCCAGCTTCAATGTACTCTGTGAAATTCTCACTAATAAAGCGATAGAATAATGTCCCTAATACGAAGTGTTTAAAATCCCATCCATCTACAGAGCCACGAACTTCGTTGGCTATTTTCCATATTTGATTTTGTAATTGTGTTCTTTGGTCTATGCTTGTCATTTTTTATTTTATGTATTCTGTTCCAAAAAATGAAACGTTAGTTATTTTCCTATACTATCTTTTACATCCCTTCGGATTGAAGTTGTTAAAAATAGAAATCTTTTTGTTGTAAACATTAATATTTCTAAATCAAAAAATAACCCAAACAAACCATTGGGTTTTATCTGGGTTATTTTTGGGTTGTTCTTTAATAATACTTACTGTTGGTATAGTTTAGAGTGTATATTTCTAGATATTTATCGATAATCTCATATTCGTCATTTTTTGTTGAAAGAAAATATGGAAGTATCTTAGACACTGTCAATTGGTCGTTATGTATTGCATCAATATAGGCTATAAATGCATTTTTTATTTGTAATTCACTCCTGTATTTTAGTGCGAATTTCAATAAAATTTTTATTCGGGCTGTTATAACTAATTGTGTTTCAGGAATAGTAATGTCGTTTTCTTCATCTTCATTATATAATTCTACTCTATCATCGTATACGTTTTGTAATGTCTCCAAGAATTTTTCAACAAATTCATTTTCATCTGCTATTTTTTGTTCTATGAACTTTAATTTATTAAAAGCTATTTCGTCAAAGGCAAAAAAATTAGATAAGGTTGCATTAGATTTTTCATTAAAAAACTGCTGTATATACTCACAAATGATTTCTATGTCATAATTTTTTAACGCCCTGTATAAGTCCATTTCGTTAAATTTCAACGCCGCTGGTGAAATATTTTTTTTGTATTTAAGAGAAGATAAAAAATTATTAAAACTCATAATTAAATTTTCACAACTTTGCCTTTCATTGTCTAGTTCAATGTTCGTATGAGTTAAATTATTATTATTTTTATTATTCTTATTACTATTCTTTTTTTGATAGTTCTCAACCAATGGTAGAAAGTAATCAGATAAATGTTTACTGAAATTAGGATATAGTTTGCTGCTTTCAGATAACTGATATATGTTAGGTATTAATTCAACAATTCTAGGAAAGTGAACTTTAAAGTGTTTAACCCTTGGCATACCTTTAACTTCTATTGAGATGATACCTAGATTTTCAAATTTCTTAATTATTGAATTTAATGAATGTTTTTTAATACCTGTCTCTTGTCTAATAGTTTCGGAACTGTGGAAAAACTCTTCAATTTTTTTAAAAGCCATTCCTTTTACAACTATGTATTCAAAAAACACTACCTCTTCACAATTAAAATATTCGTAATTGTAGCGTTGTAACTTTTGAATATTAATAGCTAATGGGTGAACATCTTCTTTTTTAAATGGTTTCATGCTGATATCGAGATTTATAGGTGTGGATTAGGCGATTTTATTTTTCATTAATACTTTTAATACATCATCATATTCGTAATAGATTGTTCCTCCTATTTTTGTAAATGGTAAAGTGCCATTTACTCGATAATTTTGTACAGTTCCCGCAGAGATGTTGAGCATTTCACGAACATCTGCTGATTTTAGCCATTTTTTTTGTTTCGTTTGAATACCTAAAATTGTTTTAAATTCTGAGATGATTTCTTGTTTGAAATTTTCTAAATCATTCTTTGTAATTGCTTCTAACATTGATTGGTTTTTTATTGGTTTTTTATTGGGTTTTAACTGGGTTTTATTTTTGATAAAATCTTCTAATCGCCCTGTTTACAGGGGTTAAGATACAATTTTTTACGCATTAAAAGCTTGGAGTGAGGTTAAATTGTTTAACAAAAAAAAGGATGATTACATCCTGTGTAACCATCCATATATTAGGGTTTTATAAAGTATATATTAAGGTAAAATATAATTTCTTATAATTACGGCTTAACAAATTTAAACTGCTTTCGCCTTGGATTCTTCTGAAGTGACTTTATTTGTTAGTTTTTTCTTTAAAATTGCCATGTCATCACTAACTTTTTGATCTAATATTTTAGCATAATGCTGGGTTGTCTTTAAAGATTTATGACCTAACATCTTACTAACTGATTCCATAGGTATACCATTGGAAAGTGTTACGGTGGTAGCAAAAGTGTGTCGCGCCAAATGGGTTGTTAAGTTTTTATTAATCCCACACAAGTCGGCTATTTCTTTTAAATAGGCATTAGACTTTTGATTGCTCAAAACAGGAAGCAATACATCTTTGGTAACTGCTTCGGGATGATCTGTATACTTCTCTATAATTTTTAAGGCTATAGGTAGGAGAGGAATGTTGCTACGTGTTTCAGTTTTGGTTCGCTTAGTTTTGATCCATTTATCTCCATCAATACCAAACACTAAATTGTCATTAGTCAATTTCTTAACATCACTATATGCTAACCCTGTAAAACAGCAAAAAATAAATATATCACGTACTTGTTCCAGTCTAGGTGTGTGCAATTTTTTATTGAGCATAATCTCAATTTCTTCTTCCGAAAGAAATTGACGATCAACTTCTTTTAATCTTACTTTGTAGTTTATAAAAGGATCGTGAGATATCCATTTATTTGCCATAGCAATACGTACAATTTTTTTAAAGTTTTTAATGTACTTGATAGTGCTATTGTGTCCGCAATTTCTAACTGTTTTTAAGTAAAATTCAAAATCTGTTATAAATTGATGATCTACACGTTTTATGCCTATATCGCTTATTTTGTATTGATGTAACATGAACTCCTTCAAGTGTTTGCAGACAGTTTTGTAACGTTCTAAAGTGCCTGCGGAAAATTCTCTACCCACCAATTTTTCCACCTGTGAATTGTGGTTATTAAATATGGCTATAAGTGTGCGCTCTTTTTCTTCAACACCTAAAAACTTGTTTTTTATAGTTTCAGTAGTTACTGGCTTATCATCTTGAATTAAATCTCGTTGACTTTGATATACCTTTGTAGTTAACGAATCTAAATATGCGTTGAGCTCTCGCACATCTTCTGTTCTACCAATTGCCTTATTGGCTTGAGTACTCCATTTATCTACTTCAATATAGCGTTTTGTGCTAATCTCTGTACGCTTACTATCTATAGTAATTCTTAAATAAATAGGGCATTTACCCTGTGAATCTACCTTGCTTTTCTTAAGGTAGAACAATAATCCAAATGTTTTGTTCATTCTGGTGACCTTTAAAATTATACATTAAATTACGGAAATTTTAGGCTCCAAAGTTGAATCAAGCTATTGATTTATAAGCAGATATTAACAATTTGGTGACCTAAACAAGGTTTGAAAAAGGTCACCTAATAGGTCACCAACAGAATGGTATTATTTAAACATTTTGATGTTTTGTAGAAACTAAAAAGTCCCGCAAACATAGTGTTTACAGGACTTTGCTCGATTTTGAATAAATCTTGGCGGAGAAAGAGGGATTCGAACCCCCGGAGGTGTGACCCTCAACAGTTTTCAAGACTGCCGCATTCGACCACTCTGCCATTTCTCCTGTGGTATGCGTTTCATAAGCGTTTTGCTTACGAGACTGCAAATATAAAAAGCTTTTTTAAATATCCTATTCATTTTTTAAAGTTTTTATTTGTTAAAATTTTAGTTAACTAATGCAGCGAAATAAAAGACTTTGCAACAATTTGAAAATAAGAATCTTGCATAAACATAAACGCAGTAAATTTTTCACTAACTTTAAGGAACTAATTATACCAAATGAAGATTTTTACGCTAATTGTCACATTATTCTTGACAAACTTTGTCTTTTCGCAGAGTAAAAAGCAAGTAGCCTTTAGAGAACTTACCGTAGAACAAGGTTTATCGCAAAATAGTGTGGTAAGTATAGCACAAGACAGTACAGGGTATATATGGTTTGCAACTCAAGACGGACTTAACAAATACGATGGACGCGACTTTACTCATTATGATATTCAATTTGAAGATGTAACTCGTGCAACCTATAGTAAATTAGGGAAAATTTACGTTGCAAGAAACGGAGATATTTGGATAACTTCTAATTCTGGAAATTTAGAAAAGTATAATTCTGAGACCGATAGTTTTCAAATCATACCCAGCCTCGAAAATATTAGCACCCTTATTCAAGATACTTCAGATAACTATTACTTAGGGACTTTTGAAAATGGCATTTATAAAATTAATAGACAAACAAAAGATACCCTTCAGTTTTTAAATTCAAAAGATGCTCGACATACTATTTATGATTTTCTACAAACGGACAATCAAACTATCTTAGCGACTACTGCAAACGGCTATTTCGAAATAAAAAATGATACCTATAAGTTTCAAGAAATTCTTCCTGCTACAAACTTTAGTGCACTCGCTCAATCCACCAGCAAAACTCTTTATATAGGGAGTTACGGAAAAGGGCTTTTTATAAAACAGCAAAACACAAGTTTACCTAGTAGGTTTCTCGGATTTAAGGATTTCAAACTTCCAGGAAATTTAATTATTCAGGATCTTTTAATAGACAAGAAAAATCAGTTGTGGATAGCTACTTATGGTCAAGGTGCCTATTTAGTGAATTTTGAAAATGAGACTATTCAAAATTTTACCGAAAACAAGAACAATCCTTATGCATTGCACTACAATGATGTTTTGATTTTGTATGAAGATAATACGGGTATAATATGGTTAGGTACAGATGGAACAGGGTTGAGTTATTATGATGAATATTTGGTGAAGTTTAACGTGCTTACTAATGATCAGATTCCGCTTAACGTAAATGTTGATGTAATCAGGTCTATAGCAAAGGATAACAAGAATAACCTTTGGGTAGGTACTTCAGGAAAGGGCTTAACTCGATTAAATATCGATAAGCAAGATTATTTCACTTACAGATCTAATGATTCTGAACTTTTAAGTGATAGAATTATGAGTCTTTTATATGACGATGGTTTATTGTGGATCGGCCATCAATCTGAAGGGCTACAATTGTTAGATTCCGATGGAAATTTTACTTCCTTTAAGGAAACCTCATCATATACGATATGGAAAATATACAAAGATGAAAATGGAGCTATCTGGCTTGCAACACGCGATCACGGACTTATTAAGTTTAATAAAGATTTAGGAATTCTCAATCAATTCACAATTGATAATTCATACATCACTACAAACAATATTCGAACCGTGGAAAGTGGAGGGGACAAATATCTTTGGATTGGCACCGAAGATGACGGTCTGTTTAGATTAAATAAAGAGACAAAAGAGTTGGCAAAAATTGAATCTTTAAACAGTAATATAAAGTCGCTTTATTTTGATGAAACGTATCTTTTTGTTGGCACCAATGGTGATGGTTTAAAAATCTACCATCCTGAAGATGAAACTATTCTGAATCTCACAACTAAAGAGGGACTTCCAAACAATGTAGTTTATGGTATTCTTCCCGATGAAGAAGGGTATTTATGGGTGAGTAGTAATAAAGGAATTTCAAAGTTGAAATTTGATGGTAATACAATTTCAGTGGTTGAAAACTACAGTAATTATGATGGCTTGCAAGCATTTGAATTCAATACTGGTGCTTATTATAAAGATGAAAATGGAATTTTGTATTTCGGAGGTTTGCAGGGATTAAATTGGTTTAATCCGAGTCAGCTAACCTTTAACCCGATTAAGCCAAAAACTGTTATTACAGGTATTCAGGTGTTTAATAAAAACCGAGCCCTTTCACCAGATTTGAATTTAAAACACAGTGAAAACACAGTTACCTTTACATTTTCGTCACTTCATTTTTCACAACCTGAGCGCAATCAGTTTAAGTATCGACTTTTAAACAACGATGAAGATTGGATATTTTCTGGTAATAGCAACATAGCGCATTACACCAACTTGCCGCCCAATGATTACGAATTTCAAGTTATTTCGAGTAATTATGATGGAGTTTGGAATACTACCCCAAAAACGTACTCCTTTACAATTTTGAAACCTTGGTATGGAACCATTTTGGCGAAAGCTATCTATATATTGTTGTTTTTACTATTTGGATTCTACCTATACAGATATTTAAAATGGCGATGGGAAATAAAAAACCAGCTGCGATTAGAACATGAGGAAACCGAGCGCTTGAAAAAGCTTGAGGAATTTAGGACAAAACTTTACACAAACATTTCACACGAGTTCCGAACGCCATTAACACTTATCTCTGGTCCGATAGAAAACCAACTTTCGAAACCTAAGATTTCAAAAACTGATAAAATGGAGCTTTCACTTGTAAAACAGAATGCCGATAGATTGTTGAGTTTGGTAGAACAGATGCTCGATTTGTCGATGATAGACTCTGGACAACGAAAACTAGCAGTAAAGCAAGGAAATCTTTCCATATTGCTAAAACAGTTAATCAGTGCTTTTCAATATAAAGCTTCAGAAAAGAACATTACTATTTCTAGTAAAATTCAAAGTTTGGAGTGTGTGTGGTATGATAAAGATGTGATAGAAAAGATTATATCCAACTTGCTTTCTAACGCTATAAAATACGCCCCAAAGGATAGTAAGATTTTGTTTGAGGCAAGTAGGCAGGATAAAAGTTTGGTGCTATCTATAATTAATAAAAGCGAATCTGTTGGAAAAAACGACCTGAGCAAACTCTTTCGCCGATTTTATCAAGACAATAAACTTTCGGAAGGAGTGGGGGTTGGTCTTGCATTAGTTAGAGAATTAGTTACACTGTCTAAAGGAAGTATTATCGCTAATAACATAGACGATGATAAGATTCAATTTACCGTATCTCTTCCTATTAATAAAGAATCTTTTAGCGACGATGAAATTATTTCGACTGAAGAAATGGCAAGCAGCGAAACCCCTTTAAAACCTTCAATTAAAGTTTCAAAAAAAGATAAACCGTTATTGCTAATTGTAGAAGATGAAGCGGATATTCGCACATTTATAGTTTCTATATTTAAAAATGACTATCGCATTATTGAATCTGAAAATGGAAAGTTAGGAATAGAAAAGGCACTATCAAAAGTTCCAGATTTAATTATTAGTGATATAATGATGCCTGAAGTTGATGGGATAGAACTTTGCAATTCTCTTAAAACAAATGAGCTTACTAGTCATATCCCAATAATACTTCTCACGGCCAAAGTAGGTGAAGAAAGCGAAATTGAGGGTTTAAAAACTGGGGCCGATGCCTACGTTACTAAGCCATTCAACAGTGAGAAACTAAAATTAAGAGTGGAAAAGCTCATTGAAAACAGAAGGCAACTTCAAAAACACTTCAGTAAAACCCTGAGTATAAATCCAGAATTGGCTATTACCTCGGCCGAAAGTGATTTCTTAAACCGCTTAAAAACCGTTCTTGACGAACACATTACTAATCCCGAATTTACAAGTAATCAGTTTGGTGAACTTATGCTTATGAGTCGCACTCAACTTCATCGAAAACTTAAGGCTATAACAGGAATGTCTGCAAGCGAATTTATTAGGTCGCAACGTTTAAAATTGGCAATCGGGTTATTAAAAAAATCCGATGTTTCTATTTCAGAGATTGCCTACCAAGTCGGCTTCAATACACCTTCTTACTTTAACAAATGCTTTAAAGAAGTCTATAAGTGTACCCCAAATGAATATGTGAAAAAAAATAATTAAACAGCTTAAACTACACATTTCACATCACTGAAACATATCTTTTATTTTTTGGAACATTTCTACTAACTCACATTTTTCTTTCCCAATACTTTTGACTCATCAAAATATTCTATTGATGAAAAGACTCCCTGATACAAATACAAAAAAGGATGTTATTTATATGAATATTAATCACCTTAAACAAGGTACGTACGAGCTTAAAATTTTGCTGAAAAACAAAGTTATGAAGTCGGTCAAAATTTTCAAAAAGTGAATGGCATTGGAAAATTCACCGACAATCAAACAATCAAATAATTTTAAATAGTAAACCATAAAATCTTAAACAGTAATAAATCTAAAAACAATGATTATGAAAAATTTAATTAAACTTAGCTCCTTACTCTGTATATCTATTTTGGTCAGTTGTTCTTCTGATGATACCCCTCCAGATGATCCTGTGGAATTCAACTTAGACGATATTCAAGGAAATTGGTATCGAGTAGGTGGGAACAACCCTGCAAATAATGGTATGTTGGTAAATGTAAACGGTAATTCGGGAACAGTAGAAATACCTGTAGGCTCAGGTTTCGAAGTAGGAGACATTAAATGGAAAGATATAGTGGCTACAGCACAACGAAGTTATGCCCATAAAGAGTTGGGCAGTGATTTTAATTATTACGATGCAACTATGAATTTGGGAACTGATGACACACTTAGAATAAATGTAGCTAATTCAGGAGCGGGCAATGAACAAAAATGGGTACGCCAATATACAGCTATTGAACCACATGACTGTAATCCCTATGAACTAGAATCATTTACAGATCAAATAATTAGTAACTGGTCCGAGGCAAATGAAGTAGATACTTTCCCGGGATTATTACAAGCTGTAAGCGAACCTGCCGGAGGCTATTACACGGTAACTTTAACCGCTACGGAATCTGTTCCTGCCTTGAGCATACAAGTTCCTGGAGATCCTTACCCAATAATTGGTGGCTCTGCAGCGGGATCAAACACGCCCCAGTCACGTAAAGTTGCATTTTTGGCCCATCCGGGAATTAGTTATGATGCAACTGCAAACCCATTTATAAACGGTACAACTTGGCCAGAAACTTATGAAATAAATTGGCAATATACAGGTATTATGGATTGTTATGAGCCCAATGATATTTTTGAAGCCGCAAAGGCGATCCCTAAAAATGAAATTCTGGAAGCCTATGCAAATGCAGGATTTATTTCAGTAAATGCCATTAATGAAAATATTTATGACTGGTACAAAATTATCCTACAAGCACCATCAAAGTTAGAAGTTGAAATAGTACAAAGCCCGTCTGATCGCTTTATGTACACAAGATTTGTTAGGGAAGACCAGTCGGTTATAAATGCTTCTTATACGGTAATCTCTGGAAATACAAATAATAATGAACCCGGTACATTGTATAAGTTAACCTCCAATAGCACATTAAACCCGGGAACTTATTACTTACGCATGGATGGTGGAACGCCACGGTCTTATCAATATGACATTAATGCGGGAGAAACCAAACCCGACCATTGGAGTACTCCATATAAATTTAAGGTAGTCGCTTTAGCGCCATAGTTTTATGCTGGCTATAAAAGAGTTATATTTTTACTTTCAGTTGTTTAATTAGCAGCAATGGAATAGCGATAAAAGTTCAAAATTTTTATCGCTATTTTTGCATTTAATATTAATTCATTTTTTAAATGACTTCTACTACTATTGAAAAATTGCAGTGGCGTTACGCAACAAAAAAATTTGACCCTTCTAAAATATTAACTGAAGAAAAACTAAATGTTTTAAAAGAGGCATTTAACCTCACAGCAACTTCTTTCGGCTTGCAACCTTTAAAATTGGTAGTTGTTAGTAACTCCGATATTAAGAAGCAGTTAATGCCGATTACATATAATCAGCCTCAGGTACGCGATGCTTCTCACGTTTTAATTTTATGCATTGAAAAAAGTATAAATGAAGAGTTTATTATAGACCATTTTAAAAGGGTAGAAGGCTTGCGAAAAACTCCACGGACTATTTTAGAACCTTTTGAAAAAAACCTAATCGATTCGTTTACAGAAAAAGATAGTTCAGAAATAAAGGATTGGATGGTCAACCAACTCTATTTAACACTAGGAGCACTACTAACGGTGTGTGCCGTCGAGAAAATAGACGCCTGCCCAATGGAAGGGTTTGAATCAAAAAAATATGATGCTTTACTAGGTCTTGACAAACAAGGGTTAGAATCTGTAATTGTATTGCCAGTTGGATATCGCGACGAGTCAGATTTTTTTATAAATCTTAAAAAAGTACGTCGTGGAGTTGATGAATTAACAATAGAGTTTAAATAAGTATAGTAAGAATACCATTTGCCCTAAGTTGAGTTTATCTTAAGTGGAGGCAAAGGTTTATGTAAGCTATTGAAAGAGAATTATGGATTAAGTTTACAGAGAGTAATCAAACCAATTATTTCTATAAATCAATTCAAAAAAACATTAATCATTATATATAATAAACATGCCCGGATTTGAAATTTTTGGCGCTGAAGAGCGCAAACAAGTAAATGATGTGTTGGAAACAGGTGTTTTAATGCGCTATGGTTTTGACGGAATGCGAAACAATCATTGGAAAGCCAAAGAATTTGAATCTCTTTTCGCTAAAAGGATGGACGCAGAATACTGTCAATTAGTTTCTAGCGGTACAGCGGCTTTAACTGTAGCTTTAGCCTCAGCTGGAATTGGTGCTGGGGATGAGGTAATCATGCCAACATTTACTTTTGTAGCAAGTTTTGAATCTATTTTAGCGCTGGGCGCTGTTCCTATTTTGGTAGATATCGATGAAACTTTAACGCTTGATCCCAAAGCTGTAGAGGCTGCAATTACTGAAAAAACAAAGTGCGTTATGCCTGTGCATATGTGCGGTTCTATGGCAGACTTAAGAACCTTAAAAGCAATTTGCGATAAACACAATTTAATTCTCCTCGAAGATGCCTGCCAAGCTTTAGGTGGTACCTATGAAGGAAAACCCCTAGGTAGCTATGGCGACTTAGGATGCTTTTCTTTCGATTATGTAAAAACGATTACCTGTGGGGAAGGCGGTGCCATTATTACAAATAATAAAGAATACGCAAAAAACGCAGATCATTATCAAGACCATGGCCACGATCACGTTGGTAACGACCGTGGAGCAGAATCGCATCCCTTTCTAGGATACAATTTTAGAATATCCGAATTGAATGCCGCAGTTGGTTTGGCACAGCTCGACAAATTAGATGAAATATTAAATACTCAGAAGGAGAACTACAGAATACTTCGCGAAACTTTAGAGTGTATTGAAGGCGTGACTTTTAGAAAAGTGCCTGAGGGGGGAGAAGAAAATTATTCTTTTTTGAGTTTTTTCCTGCCGAATGAAGATTTAACGAAAAAAGCTCATAAAGCACTTTCTGATGCTGGTGTCGATGCTTGTTTTTATTGGTATACCAATAATTGGCATTATATAAATGGTTGGGAACACCTTAGAAATCAAAAAAGCTTGGGCAATCTTTCTTCGGAAGTGAAAAACCAAATGCAAGACTTAAACAATACCGATTTTTCCAAAAGTCATGCAGTGATGAGCCGTACAATTTCTTCATTGATTAA
The DNA here is from genome assembly GCF_006346335.1 of Aequorivita sinensis. Taxonomy (GTDB): domain Bacteria; phylum Bacteroidota; class Bacteroidia; order Flavobacteriales; family Flavobacteriaceae; genus Aequorivita; species Aequorivita sinensis. The sequence continues at coordinate 31,671 of NZ_VDMC01000006.1, read as the reverse complement.
AATTGGCTGGACTGAAAAAGAGGTTCAAAAAAGAGCCGAAGCAATGAAACAAGCGATAATCTCAGTTTTATAGATTTTCGTCACTATTTATTAAAGGTCGTCTAATGTTGTTTTAGACGACTTTTTTGTTTTTATATACTTCAAATTCCCAATGGGAAAGCAAAAATTTTCTTCTACTTCAGGTGTTTTCGGAAAATGACACATTTCTTTCAACTTTTGAAACATGTGTGATAATGACTTAACATGTATGTCTTTAGCTTAGTGTTGTAGAATGATTTAAACATTACTTATGAAAACTAAAAACATACTTATAGCATTTGTCTTCCTTTTAATAGGAACCAATATTCAGGCTCAAATATTAGATAAAATGGCTAAAAGAGCTGAGCGCACTGTAGAACGAACTGTATTAAATAGAACAGATAGAGAAGTTTCAAAGCAAACAAATAAAACTATTGATGGGGTAATTGAAGGTGATAAAGAAAAAAAAACGAAGAAGACTCCTAAGAAATCCAAAACTAAAAAGAAAACCAGAAATCCGAATATAATCGGAGGTAATATGGATGGAATTCCCGATAGTTATAACTTTCAGTATTCATTAAATATGAAAATAACTTCAGACGGAAATACGTCTAATTTAAAATATTTTGCTGCACCTAATGCGAGTTACTTCGGAACTGGAGTAGCAGGTCAAAACAATAGTGTTATTGTTTACGATATAGAAAATCAAGCTATGATAACTTTTATGAATAGTAATGGACAAAAAATGGCAATGAAGATGAATATGCCCTTACATGAAGAAATGCAAGAAATGATTAATCAAAAAGGCAGTAATAATAATGGTGATGGTATGAAGTATATCCCAATTGAAGGCAAAACCATTTTAGGGTATAAATGTAAAGGATATTTGGTAAAACAGGAGGAGGGTACAAGTAAGATTTATATAACAAATGAAGCTCCAATTGGTTTTTTAGGAATGCTAGCTAGTGTTGATGCCATAGGTGACGACAAAAATACTATCGACATTCCGTTTGATGAGAACTCAACAATTATGGAGATGGTATTTACTTCTAACTCAAAAAACAGAGATGATATGCATATACTGTGTACTGCAATAGAAAAAAATCAATTTACTATTAATAGAAACGAATATCGCGGATTGTAAAACAACTTGTAAAGTTAAAATCAGGACAAATAATTAATCATTGAAATTAATATTATGAAATCAATCGCAATAATATTTCTCGCTTTAGTGTATCTCACTAGCTGTAAAGACAATAAAAGTTCTGATATTAATGCAAGTGTGAATCACGATACCCATACAAACACTGAGAAAGCAATAAACAGTAACAATAAAACTCAGGATAAAGAAAATAAAAGGGATTCGAAAATTAAAGAATCTCAAGAAGATTGGTATTGGAAAAATACTATTATGAGTAAAAACAACTCCTTCAATAATTGGCAAGAAGGAGCGGTAGAATTAGTTATGTTATTCAAAATCAAAGAAAATGATATGCATCCTAAAATCATAAAAGTGGGGACTATTAATGCTTCAGGAGAAGTTAATATTAATTTACCCTCAGAATTAAAAACAGAACGAAAATTAGATAATCTGGGAAACCTTGTTTTTTTCGACATTACTGATATTTCAAATTTTAATTATGAAAATGGAAATACTGGTTATTTCTCAAATACATCATTTCAGGTTCTCAAGAATGGTAATGTAATAGGTAATTTAACTATGGGTAACTCGGTGCGAACTACTTATAATCTAACGAATGAAAGCAATTTAACACAAGGGGATGAGGGATACCTTGTTTACTTGGTTTATGTTGATGAAAAAGCTGCGATGAAAGGAAATGAAACTACTACTGTAAAAGCGAGAAGAGATGGTACAAATACTATTGATGCAGAAACAACTGTTGTTTACAATTTAAATTTTAAACCAGGTTGGAATTATGTAAAAACTGAAGTAATAGGTAGATACAATCTAGAACACGAAAGAGGCTTGGATGTATCTTGGTTCAAAAAACACGAACATACTACAATCCCTAATAAACCTCTAGAAGCCGAATATTTCTTCAGAAAAAATTCATTTTAATTAAATTCTGTTTTTATTGAATATAACATCTTCAGTTGTACAGCATTGCTAGGTGCGGATAAAAACTCCAAATTATTGATACGCTTTAACTCGTATTAACTCGTAGATTTTCAGCTTCTAATACTTCAAAATAGGGGAGGAATGTAACTTCTCAATTTTCTCTATTCAACTTACAACATTTTGTTAACGATTATCTATGGAATATTCCCGATATTTGTTTTTACCCAAAATTTAAAAACTCTAATTAACAAACTATGGGAATGAACAAAAACACTGTATTGGCATGGGCCACATTTATAATGATTGTAGTAGGTTTAGTTCTTATTGGCTTAGGTGCCTTTCGGTACGATGATATTGCTGGTTGGGGCTTCGCTTCAGTAGGTATCGGTTTTTTTGCTATTGCTTGGGTTTTTAACGCATTAAAAGGGAGAGTTTAAAAAAGCAATTTGTAATCAGTAAAAAGTTTAATTTATATAAATTTTTTATTGTTTTCGGTTTAATATTATGTCTGAAGAAAAACTAATACGAGAAAGACTTTCAAAGCATCTTTACGGCGGAGAGGCCTTTATGCCCGTGATGGATATGTTGGATAAAATTTCTTTTGAAGATATCAATACTCGTCCAGCCAATTTGCCTTTCTCTTTTTATGAATTGTTTTTTCATATTGTTTTTACTCAAAAAGACATTGTAAAGTTCACCTGTTCTGATGACTACATCACACCAAAATGGCCAGATTTTTATTGGCCCAAAGAAAAAACATGTAAGAATGCTGAAGAATGGGAAACCCTAAAAGCTGAATATATTACAGACCGCGAACGTTTAAAAAACTTCCTTTTAGATGAGAAAAATCAACTAACCAAAGCAGTCAAAAATGGAAAAGGAGAACAAACACTGCTACGCGAATTGCTCCTCGTAATTGAACACACTGCGTATCACACTGGACAAATGCTAATTGTATTAAGACTTCTGAATCTTCATTAAATGGTTATTAGTTTCTAGTTTTAAATAAATCAATTTCAGTGCTTAAAAATCACATTTATAGCGCTTGCGACAAAAAATAATAGAGAGTAATCTCAACAATAAATAATAAATTACAATCAATAATTATGTCTGACGATAAAAAAGTAATCTTCTCGATGTCTGGGTTAACAAAAACCTATCAAAGTGCCCAGACTCCTGTACTTAAAAATATATATCTAAGTTTCTTCTACGGTGCCAAAATTGGTATTCTTGGTTTAAACGGAAGTGGTAAATCTACATTGCTTCGCATTATTGCAGGGGAAGAAAAAAACTACCAAGGCGATGTGGTTTTCGCTCCTGGATATACAGTAGGGTATTTAGAACAAGAGCCAAAACTAGACGAATCTAAAACTGTGCTTGAAGTTGTAAAGGAAGGAGTGCAAGAAGTTGTTGACGTGCTTGATGAGTACAATAAGATTAACGACATGTTCGGGCTTCCTGAAGTGTATGAGAATCCTGATAAGATGGAGGAGTTGATGAATAAACAAGCAAAGCTTCAAGATAAAATTGACGCGACTAACGCTTGGGAACTCGATACCAAATTAGAAATAGCAATGGATGCGCTACGTACTCCAGAGCCAGATAAGCTTATTAGTGTACTATCAGGAGGTGAAAGACGTCGTGTAGCATTGTGTAGGTTGCTTCTTAGAGAACCAGATGTGCTATTACTAGATGAGCCTACCAACCACTTGGATGCAGAGAGTGTTCATTGGTTAGAGCATCATTTAGCAGAATATAAAGGAACTGTAATTGCCGTTACTCACGACCGTTACTTCCTAGATAACGTTGCTGGTTGGATTTTAGAACTAGATAGAGGTGAAGGTATTCCTTGGAAAGGAAATTACTCATCTTGGTTAGATCAAAAATCGAAGCGATTAGCACTAGAGCAAAAGCAAGCTGGAAAACGTCAAAAAACGCTTGAACGTGAGTTGGAGTGGGTTCGTCAAGGAGCTAAAGGTCGCCAAACAAAACAAAAGGCACGTTTACAGAATTACGACAAGCTTTTAAGTCAAGATCAAAAGCAATTGGATGAGAAGTTAGAAATCTACATCCCTAATGGACCAAGATTAGGAACAAATGTTATTGAAGCGAAAGACGTATCTAAGGCATTTGGCGATAAGCTGCTTTACGAAAACTTAAACTTTAAATTACCACAAGCTGGTATTGTAGGTATTATCGGTCCTAACGGAGCAGGTAAAACAACCATTTTTAAGATGATTATGGGGGAAGAAACCCCAGACAAAGGAACTTTTGAAGTGGGTGAAACTGCTAAAATTGCTTACGTAGATCAAACACACTCTAATATAAATCCTGAAAAAACCATTTGGGAGAACTTCAGCGATGGTCAAGAGCTTATTATGATGGGTGGCCGACAAGTAAACTCTAGAGCTTATTTAAGTCGTTTTAACTTCAGTGGTAGCGAGCAAAACAAAAAATTATCTATGCTTTCTGGTGGAGAAAGAAACCGACTTCATTTAGCTATGACGTTAAAAGAAGAAGGAAACGTTCTCCTGCTTGATGAGCCAACAAACGACTTAGATGTTAATACCTTACGAGCGTTAGAGGAAGGTTTGGAAAATTTTGCTGGCTGTGCTGTAGTAATTAGCCACGACCGTTGGTTTTTAGATAGAATTTGTACTCACATTTTAGCTTTTGAAGGTAATAGTGAAGTGTATTATTTCGAAGGAGGCTTTAGTGAATATGAAGAGAATAAAAAGAAACGCTTAGGTGGCGACTTGATGCCGAAACGTATTAAATACAAAAAACTAATTAGATAAATTATGTGGAAATATTTTATTGCGCTTGGTTTAATAGTAACGATTTCATCCTGTGGATCTAAAAATACCGCTATGAAATCGTCTAAGGCCGCTAAGGAAATTGTATTAGGGAAAAGTGAAGTTGTATCTTACAAAAGTTTAGGTAACGGCGTGGCTTCAGTATCTTTAAAACTCTATGAGAACAACACCTTTTTATTCGATTTTAAAAGTATTCCGCAGCCTGGTTCAAACGACAAACCTGTGGTAATTTCTGAAAAGGGAACTTACACATCTGATGGAAGTTGGAAGACTTTAAATTTTGTAAAACCAAAGTTTTCGCTAGCTGCAATTTTTGACGCTCAGTACGGTGATGCTTCACACTTTACCGTAATAAGCGACGATAAAGTAAAGATAAACTCCTCAAAACCCGCCTTGCCAATTTGGGGTGTAGTTTGTGAGAAAAAATAAATTATTGTCTGTTAGAACGAAAATACAAGCATTTGCAAAGTATTCGTTCTAACAGACTTTTTTATTACATTATTTTTAAAAACGGATTAAGAAATCACATCGCTTACTAAATAAGCGATAGCCTTTCCAACTTGGTTTGACGCAACTCCAGTAGAAGGAGCACCTTCGCAAAGATGTACATAGCTCGCGTTTTTGTTTTTAGCGAAATAGGAGACAAATTGTCGCGCCTGCGTTACTGAAAAACCACTTGGTGTAATTGCACTACTACCCATTATTTCAATAGCATCCATATCCAATTCAATCCCAAAATTATCATTACTACAGAAGTTTTCACTTTCGGCTAATGCTTCAGAAAAGCTTTTATTTTGATTAATTGTTATATCCTCAAAAAGATTAAATTTCACTTTCTCAGAATTGTTTTTCATCGAAGCAAATACGGCTTCAGAAGTGTAGTTTCTATGGAGCCCGAATATAAAATACTTGCTTAAAAACCCTTCTTCAAAAGCATAAGAAAATCCGTTGCCACTGTGGCGGTGTTCTAAGGCACGAAAATCTGTATGTGCATCAAAATTTATACAGTTTATAGGTTTTTTTAATCCTTCAGAAGTTCCTTTTATATTTCCGTAACTATTATTGTGGCCCCCACCTATAATAATCGGGAATTTTCCAGCTGCAACTATTGCTTTTACAACTTCGGCTACTTTATGATCTATTTGAAATACAAGTTCACCAAGTTTTTCGGCATAATGTTTATCTGCTTTTAAAATATTTTCTGCCTGCTTCATCTGAGTGTCGCAGTCTATTTCCCCTAAAAGAATAACATTCTCAGCATTTGTTAAGTGATTGTGCTGAATATTTAAAATACTCCCTAATGCAGTGTTCCAAGCCTTTGAAGTTCCTGGATTCCCATAATTTGCACGAACGCCAATATCCTCAGGGATACCTAGTAAAACGTAATTGGACGAATGATTCTTTAAGCTTTCAAGAGAATCAACGAAACCAACTTTTTCACCAAATTTGGTTTCACCTACGCGCTTATTGATATAAGGAGCGGCATCTTTTTCAGAGTAAATTTTAATTAAATTCATTTTACTTCCTTACCATTAATTATAACAGCATCAATCATATTGCTTCCGAATGCATAAGGCAAATAACCATACGATGGAATTGGCTTTGTTATGATGAGGTTTGCCGCTTTTCCTTTTGTAATACTTCCATGAGTATCACTTAAGCCCATTGCATATGCTCCATTAATAGTAGCAGCATTAATAGCTTCCTCTGGAGTTAGTCGCATTTTAATACAAGCAGTTGCCACCACAAAATTCATGTTTCCACTTGGTGTAGAACCAGGGTTGTAATCTGTTGCCAAGGCTAAAGGAAGCCCTGCGTCAATCATTTTTCTTCCAGGTGCATACGGGATACTTAAAAAATATGAACAAGAAGGAAGCGCCACAGGCATGGTATCACTGTTTTTTAAAGCGTCTATATCTTCATCCGTCATTACTTCTAAATGATCTACACTTAATGCTTTGTGTTTTACTGCCGATTCAATTCCGCCAATACTATTAAATTGATTAACGTGTACTTTTGGAATTAGGTTGTATTTTTTTCCTTCTTCGAGTAAACGCTCCATATCTGCAACTGAGAAATAACCTTCCTCACAAAAGATATCTACATATTCGGCAAGACCTTTTTCAGCTACTTTTGGAAGCATTTCGTTACACAATAAATCCATATATCCATCTTTGTTTTCCTTGTATTCTGAAGGGATTGCATGCGCACCTAAGAAAGTGGTTTTGATAGTTATTGGATAATTCTCAGAAAGTTTTTTAGCTACACGAAGCATTTTCATTTCAGCTTCTGTAGTAAGTCCGTACCCACTTTTAATTTCTAAAGCGCCAGTACCTAAACTCATTATTTCCTCTAAACGAGTTGCCGATTGATTGTATAATTCTTCTTCAGAAGTTTCTTGTAGTTTTTTCGCACTATTTACAATCCCACCTCCTTTTTCGGCTATTTCTTGATACGTAAGACCATTAATTCTATCTACAAATTCTTGTTCTCTATTTCCAGCATAAACCAAATGGCTATGACTATCGCACCATGCCGGAAGCACCATTTTACCTGAACAGTCTAGGGGTTTAAAACCTTCATATTCTTTCAGATTGTCCATAGTACCGTAGTCTTCAATCTTCCCATTGTTTAAAAACACCCAAGCATTTTTAAGTGTAGGGAGATCTTTCATCTCTTTTCCACTTAATTTTAAAGGAGAGTTTTCACGTACTTGGAGTAATTCTTTTATGTTAGTGAGTAGTAATTTCATTGTCTTTTATTAATTCTTGTAATTTTTTATAAAGATAAAGAAAGTATATCCTATAAGAGAAGAGGCAAATATATAAATTGAAGTTAACCGAGCAGAAATGATATTTAAGAATATATCGAGCCTTGGAAATAGGCTTTGATATTCTGAAATTTCTTCTTTGTAATTTATATCTTTAAAGCTTCTGAATTACTAAACTATGAAATCTAAAAAACTAGGGCTCAACTCCATTTGTACGCATGTAGGTGAAGTAGAGGATAAACAGTTTAAAGGAGCTATTTCGCCACTGTATATGTCGAGTAGCTATGCTTTTGAAGACGTTGAGGTAAAGCGATATCCGCGATATTTTAATACACCTAATCAAGAGGCGCTTTGCAAGAAAATTGCGATGTTGGAAAAATGTGAAGCAGCCCTTATCTTCGGAAGTGGAATGGCAGCAGTTAGCACAACGATGTTGGCGTTTCTTCACAAAGGCGACCACGTAGTGCTACCTCAAACTTTATATGGAGGGACCTATAACTTTGTAGTTGAAGAGTTTCATAAATTTGGAATAGAATATTCATTTACTGAAGGGTTTTCGGAAAAGGATTTTTCAGAGAAAATTCAGAAGAATACAAAAGTGATATTTGTTGAAACGCCATCCAACCCATTGATGCGGATAACCGATTTAGAAATGATTTCGAAACTAGCTAAAAAGCACGGAATTATTTCTATGATAGACAATACTTTTGCTTCCCCAGTAAATCAAACTCCAGCCGATTTCGGAATTGACATTATGATACACAGTGCCACAAAATATATGGGTGGTCACAGTGATATATGTGCCGGTGCAGTAGCAGCAAGTGAACAGCATATAAAAGTAATTTGGAATCTCGGTAAAAACTTAGGTGGTAGCCTTAGCGATTATACTGTTTGGCTTTTGGAGCGCAGTATGAAAACCATGGGATTACGCGTAAAAGCGCAAAATAAAAACGCTAAAAAAATGGCTAAGTGGCTTGAGAAACACCCTCTAGTTGATAAAGTTTATTATCCAGGTCTAAAAACGCATCCAGATTATACGCTTGCTAAAAAGCAGATGAGAGGTTATACTGGGATGCTCTCTTTTGAAATTAATGAATCTTTAAATGTAAGTGAATTTCTGAAGAGTTTAGGATTAATAAAACCATCTATGAGTCTAGCAGGAGTGGAATCTACAATTCTTTCGCCAGCTAAAACTTCACACGGTTTGTTGTCTCCTGAAGCTAGAAAAAAGCAGGGGATAAGTGATGGTTTACTGCGTTTTTCGGTAGGAATAGAGGAAGTAGCAGATTTAAAAAACGATATAGAAAGTGCTTTTAATAAAATTAAAAAATAATTTATATGAAGATTGATATCCTTGCTATTGGCGCACATCCTGATGATGTTGAATTGGGGTGCTCGGCGACCTTGGCTAAAGAAATACACAAAGGGAAAAAGGTAGGTTTGTTAGATTTAACACGAGGCGAATTAGGAACTCGCGGAACGGCAGAAATTCGGGATCAAGAGGCTGCAGATGCTGCCAAAATTTTAGGAGCGGAGTTTAGGCATAACTTAGGACTTGCTGATGGTTTTTTTGTAAATGATAAGGCATCACAGTTGGAGATTATAAAAATAATTAGGAAGTATCAACCTGAAGTGGTTTTGTGTAATGCAATTGACGATAGACATATAGATCACGGAAAAGGTAGTAAGTTGGCTAGTGATGCATGCTTTTTAAGTGGTTTACAGAAAATCGAAACAATTTATGAAGGGCAGGTTCAAAAAGCTTGGCGACCAAAGTTTGTTTATCACTACATTCAATGGAAAAATATTGAACCTGATTTTGTAGTAGATGTAACTGGATTCTTGGATAAGAAACTAGAAACAGTTTTTGCTTATAAAAGTCAGTTTCACCAAGAAGGTGCTAACGAACCTGAAACCCCAATAACTTCTACAAATTTTAGAGATAGTATAACATATAGAGCTCAAGATTTAGGGCGACTTATTGGAACTGAGCACGCTGAGGGCTTTACGGTAGAAAGATTTCCCGCTGTTGATTCTATTTTTGATTTGATTTAATTTTTTATTTAAAGAAGATTTCAAATTTTTATGTTTTGATGTTGTACAACAACAAGAATTGATTTATATTTGCATCCGCTTAACGGCGTTGTGTTTTAAAGCACATAAAATGGTGGTTGTAGCTCAGCTGGTTAGAGCGCTTGATTGTGGTTCAAGAGGTCGCCGGTTCGAAACCGGTCTTCCACCCAAAAGACAAAGTCTTCCTTTAAAAGGAGGACTTTTTTTGTTTTAAGAGTTTTTGTAGGTACGATTTAGGTTGAGAAGTTTACCCTGAGCGGAGTCGAAGTGCAGTCGAGACCTAATTTAAGTCAGTCACTTAAAGTTCTCGACTGCGCTCGAACGGACATCCACGAGAATTTTTTAAACGCTCTATTTGTTTAGTTACAAAGGTTTAAAAAAAAATCCTCCTAACAATTTAGGAGGATTTTGGTGATTGTGTATGAATCTTAAAATTACGACTTACCAGTGTCGTTTAGTTTAATTCTTTCTTCTCTATTTGCAAGTTCCCAAGCTGTTAAGAAGATAAGTTTGGTGCGTCTTTCTAACAAGTCGTATTCAATTTTGTCAGGAGTGTCAGATATTTTGTGATAATCTTCGTGAACTCCGTTAAAGTAAAATATTACTGGAACATTATTCTTAGCAAAGTTGTAGTGGTCGCTTCGGTAGTAAAAGCGATTAGGGTCGTTAGGATCGTCATATTTATAGTCAAGTTCCATGTTGATATACTTTTCATTTACCTCTTCAGAAACATCTTGTAATTCTTGACTAAGTTTATTACTTCCTATTAGATAAAGATAATCAGGGTTGTCTTTTTTATCAGGATCTATTCTTCCAATCATATCAATATTCAGATTGCTCACAGTGTTTTCTAATGGGAAAATTGGATTTTCGGAATAGTAGCGAGAGCCATAAAGTCCAATTTCTTCTCCGGTAACATGAAGGAAAACCACAGAGCGCTTAGGTCTATATCCATCTTTTACTGCTTGTTGGAAAGCCTTTGCAATCATCATTATTGCTACAGTTCCACTTCCATCATCATCGGCACCGTTAAATACATTTCCTTCATTATCCATCCCTACGTGATCTAAGTGGGCTGAGATAACAATTACTTCTTCTGGTTTTTCTGAACCTTTTATATATGCTATAACATTTTCAGAAGCTTTTGCGTCGCCTCTTCCTTGAAAATAACTAGCAGGAACAACTTGGTAATAATTGTCTTTCTCAATAGGAGACTTTATTCCGTATTTAACATAAAAATCGCGAATGTATTCCGAAGCCATTTTTTGCCCCTTAGAACCTGTCATTCTACCTTCCATTTCGTCGCTAGCATAAATGTATAGGTGTTCTTTTAGTTCTTTAGCGGTTATTGTATTTGCGTATTTTAAGTTGTTTTCTGTAGAATCGGTTTTAGTTTGTTTCTGAGTAGCGTTACATGATAGAATTAACGAAGAAAAAACTGTAAGAAGTAATAGTTTCATAGGTTGTATTAATTTAATTTATTCGTGGGAAATAAGTTCGTAATGGTTTGGTGAAGTACCATCACCATCAGCTTTGTTGTATTTAAAAGTGTGGACTTTTATTATTTCGTTACTATCGCGATCTTGTGATTTGATTGTGATTTTCACCAAATAATTCACTCCAATTGTCCCGTCTTCAACGTCGGTTTCTGTGACTTCAATATTTTCATTATTGAATTTTGTTCCTTCAGGTAATTCTAGTTTTTCAATGGCATCTTTTTTTGCCAATTCACGAATAACAGCTTCTCTGTCACTTTCAGTAGCACAGGATGCTATTATTAACGATAATAAGATAAATGCAAGTTTTTTCATCATTTTACATTTTAGGTTAATTGGTAAAGATAAAATAAGTTGTAAGTCTTAATGTAAAAGTTTTGTGAAAAAGACCAGACAAAACTTTAGACACGATTTATAGTAGTAGCATTTCTTATATTTGCAGAAATTTTGTAATTATGAAAGTAGAACAGATATATACCGGTTGCCTTTCACAAGGTGCATACTATATTGAAAGTCAGGGTGAAGTAGCAATTATCGACCCATTAAGAGAAACAAAGCCATATCTTGAGCGTGCTGAAAAAGACAACGCTAAAATCAAATATATTTTTGAAACCCATTTCCACGCCGATTTTGTTAGTGGGCATATAACGCTTTCGCAGCAAACAGGAGCGCCAATTGTATATGGCCCATTAGCCAATCCTACTTTTGAAGCAATTGTGGCAAAAGATAATGAGGTATTTAAATTAGGTGATGTAACCATAACTGCAATCCATACTCCAGGACACACTATGGAAAGCACAACGTATTTGCTGAAAGACGAAAATGGAAAAGATTACGCTATTTTTAGTGGAGATACTTTGTTTTTAGGTGATGTAGGACGTCCTGATCTTGCACAGAAAGCCAATGAAGTTACTCAAGAAGACTTAGCCGGAATATTGTTTGATAGTCTTCGAAACAAAATTATGCCTTTAGCCGATGATGTTATTGTTTACCCTGCTCACGGGGCTGGTTCTGCGTGCGGGAAAAATATGATGAAAGAAACGGTTGACACTTTAGGAAATCAAAAACAAATGAACTACGCTTTACGTGCAGATATGACGCGTAAAGAGTTTATAAAAGAAGTTACCGACGGTTTAGCCCCGCCTCCTTTGTATTTCCCGATGAACGTAAAGATGAATCGCGAAGGTTACTCAGACTTTAATGAAGTACTTGCTGAAGGAACGAAAGCATTAGATCCAGAAACTTTTGAAAGAGTTGCTAATGAAACAAATGCGATAGTATTGGACGTTCGTCATCAAAATGACTTTATTTCAGGTCATATTCCACGTTCTATATTTATAGGGTTAGATGGTGGATTTGCTCCTTGGGTGGGCGCTTTGCTTGCCGATGTAGAACAAAAAATACTATTAGTAGTTGCTCCGGGTAGAGAAGAAGAAGCTGTTACACGATTATCTAGAGTTGGTTTCGATAAAACTTTAGGTTACTTAGAAGGTGGCGTAGCTGCTTGGGAAAAAGCAGGTAAGGAAATCGACACCTTAACGTCAGTTTCAGCGGAAACTTTAAAAGAAAAAATGCAATCTAATGTTCCTATTGTGGATGTTCGTAATGATGGTGAATATAATACGGCTCATATTCCACAAGCCAAACATGCTCCTCTTGGTTTCTTAAACGATTATTTAGATGGTTTGCCAGAAAATGAACCTTTTTACTTGCACTGTGCAGGCGGATATCGTTCAGTAATTGCAGCCTCTATTTTAAAAAGTCGAGGAATTCATAATGTAGTAGATGTTGCCGGAGGATTTAAAGCTATTAAAGAAGCTGGAATTCCAGTGGAAGCCTAATACAATACTATTAAGATTTAAATAGAAAACCCCGAGTCAAAAACGATTCGGGGTTTTCTATTTATTTATGCAACATTCTAATGGTCGGCAATATCTTCAAGCGTTCTCACTTTCTTTAATGTACCGTAAATTTCGGTAGCCTGTTTTTGAACTACTTCAGCAATTTTAGGTGGAAAATTTTCGTGCTTTAGTTTGTCTTCGTATTCATCCCAACTCGCTTTTTCACCTCTTATACATTCTTCTAAGATTGCTTCATCGTCGTGCCCTGTAAATGCACTTTTAACATCTATCCAAGTTCGGTGAAGATCTCCGGCAAAACTTCCCTTTTCCTTAGGTTCTTCATTTAAATTGATAATTTCATTAGTAAGCTCGGTTGCAAAACGACTTCTTTGAACGGCTTGTTGTTTTAAAAATGATTTTAATTGAGGCGTTTTTGCATCAGTCATTGCTTTTGTAAACCCTTTTTCAGCATCGTAATTCTTTTCTAGAAGCTCTTGCAAATTGTTAACCAAGTTATCGTGGTTGTCTTCTCTTGCTTTTTCATTTGTGGTTTTCATAGTTTTCTTTTTTTGGTTGATATAAAGATACTTGAAGTATCTACTTGAGTATCTTACAGTTTTCTTAATTGAGAAGTGTTTAACAAATGTTGTTAAGATTTATGCAATTCATATTTTAAGAATATTGTTTTTACGTTTAAATATGGATTCAAGTTAATTTTCTATCTTTCAATTAAAAACTATGGACTTAAAATCAAACGAGCCTTTTTGGTTAATGAAAAATGAATTCCCTCAGAGTTATCCATCACTTCGGGAATCTATCTCTTCAGAAATTCTAATAGTAGGAGCGGGGATAACAGGAGCACTAGTTGCCTATAAACTTTTAGAAGAAGGTAAAAAAGTGGTCATGGTGGAGAAACGCGATATTTGTAACGGAAGTACAGCTGCTAGTACTTCGATGTTGCAATATGAAATCGATGAACCGCTACATAAATTAATCGACCTTGTGGGGGTCACCATTGCGGTTTCAAGCTATCAAAATTGTGAAAAATCTATTTCGGACCTCGAACAGATTGTAAAGAAAACTAAAAGTAAATGTGGGTTTACGAAAAAGAAGAGCGTCTATTTTACTTCCACTAAAAAGGATGTTACTTTTCTTAAAGAAGAATTTGAAGCCCGTCAACAACACGGGTTTAAGGTGAAGTGGCTTTCCAAAGAAGAATTAAGTGAATTAGGATTAAATGCTTATGCTGCCATCGAGTCAGAATCGGGCGCGGTGATGGATGTTTATCGATTTGCCCACGATTTGTTGAAGTATTGTACCAAAAAAGGGTTGCAAATTTTTGATAAAACAGCGTTGAATAATGTGAAATTTAAAGATGAAAAGGTGATTGTTACTGTAAATCATGATTTTACTATTGAAGTAGATGACATAGTTCACTGTACAGGTTATGAAAGTGTAGAAACTGTAAAGGAGGAAATAGTTGAATTAAAAAGCACTTATGCTCTAGCGTCTGAAGCATTTAAAACCGTTCCAAAAGCATTTAAAGATAGAATTTATTGGAATACCGATGAACCCTATTTATACTTCAGAAGCACTGATGACGGACGAATAGTAATGGGTGGTGGTGACCGAGACTTTAAGAATGCAGCGAAACGGGATGCATTGCTTTCAAAAAAAGAAAAAGCCTTAACTAAGAGTTTTAAAAAGTGTTTTCCTGAAATTCCATTTATTGCAGATTACGTTTGGGCAGGAACTTTTGGAGAAACAAAAGATGGTTTGCCTTATTTTGGAAAAACAGATTCTAATAAAAACGAACATTATGTATTGGGGTTTGGTGGCAATGGGATAACATTTAGTATAATGGGAATGGACGCTGTGATTAATTCTATCAACAAAACCCCGCATCCTTATTTAGAATATTACAAGTTCGATAGGTGATAATTGTTGATGCTAATAACTTTTTATTGTTATTCATTAAATTGTATTTTGTAGCCCCTAACCAAAGCGAGTATGAAATCACTTTTAACAATAGCAATTAAAGCAGCCTTAGTTGCAGGTGCTGAAATTTTAAAAATTTACGAAACCGATTTTAATGTTGAAACTAAAGATGACGCATCCCCTTTAACACAGGCCGATAAAAATGCAAATACTGCTATAATGAAGTATCTGTTTACTACTGATATTCCAATTATAAGCGAAGAAAACCGTCAGTTAGATTATGAAGAACGAAAAGACTGGAAACGTTGTTGGATTGTAGATCCGCTAGATGGTACAAAAGAATTTATAAAACGAAATGGTGAATTCACTGTAAATATTGCATTAGTTGAAAATGGCGCTCCTATATTAGGTGTGATTTACGTTCCAGTTTCAAAAGAGCTTTATTATACTTCGGAAACAGGAAAGGAGTCAAGAAAAGTAATTATTTCTTCTGAAGAGGATTCGGTTGAAGAAATTTTCGCAAAAGCAGAAGCGATAAACCCTTCGGCTATAACTTCAGAAGTAAAAATAGTTGGAAGTCGATCGCATTTAAATAAGGAAACAGAAGACTTTATTTCTGAGGTAAAAAAGAAACATAAGGTTGAAATAGTTTCTAAGGGAAGTTCATTAAAATTTTGTTTGTTAGCTGAAGGTTTGGCGCATCTATATCCGCGATATGCCCCTACTATGGAATGGGATACAGCCGCAGGACATGCAATTTGCAAAGCAGTTGGTATAAGTGTTATTGACCAAACAACTGGCAACGAAATGATTTATAACAAGCTCAATTTATTGAACAACTATTTTGTTGCAGAAGTTTGATGAAGGATCCTTCTAGAAAACGACATATTGCAAAAGCCTTAACCTGGAGAATAGTTGGGTCTGTAGATACCGTGTTTCTATCATGGTTAATTACAGGAAACCCTATGACGGGGTTAAAAATAGGTTTCGCCGAGGTAATAACGAAAATGGTACTGTATTACTTACACGAACGAGTTTGGTTTAATATCAATCTTTCAAAAAGTGGATTGGTTCGCGAAAACAAAATGCGGCATTTAGCAAAAACTATTACTTGGCGAATGGTGGGAACAGCAGATACTATGGTTTTAGCTTGGCTTTTAACCGGTAACCCTTTAACTGGAGTTAAAATAGGTCTAGCTGAACTTTTAACCAAAATGATTTTATACTATATTCACGAACGAATTTGGTATAGAATTGATTTTGGTTTGATTGATAGGATGGAGATGTGAGATAATTAAGAATTCAGAATGTAGAATTGTGAATTACGAATCATTTTTACATAAAGATTAATGATATTAGTTAAGAAAAAGGAGAGAGGAGAGTTCAGTCGTAAAAAAAAACAACTATTGGTTAAGTTGAAAAAAGAATAAACGAAATATCTGTTTTAATAATGAAAGAAAATATTATTCCACATAATTTTAGTGTTTCTCAAAATGAAAGGAGTGATTTAAAAGAGCAGAAGCCAATGTTGCTTTGGTTTACAGGACTATCGGGGTCTGGAAAATCTACTCTTGCCGATGCCTTAGAGCGTGCTCTTTTTCAACGCAATATGCACACCTATCTTTTAGATGGTGATAACGTTAGAGGTGGGTTAAACAACAACTTGACATTTTCACCTGAGGATAGAACGGAAAATATCAGACGTATAGCCGAAGTAGCCAATTTAATGCTGGATGCGGGTTTGATAGTTTTGGCTTCATTTATTTCGCCTTATAGAGAGAATCGAGAAATGGTAAAACGGATTGTAGGGTATAAAAACTTTATAGAAGTATACGTAAATACTCCAATTGAGATATGTGAAAGCAGAGATGTTAAAGGTTTATACGCTAAAGCTCGAGCAGGAGAAATTAAAAACTTTACCGGTGTAGATGCACCTTATGAGCCCCCTATGGCAGCAGATATTGAAATAGATACTTCACAGATTTCGGTGGAAGATGCGGTTTCATTAATTTTGAAAGAGATTGATGATAGAGTAAAGTAAACGGAGGAAAGAACAGAGAATAGAGAACATAGAAAAGAGAGCAGGGAATATAGAAAATAGAGCAGGGAAAAGAGAACAGAGAGTAAAGAGGATATTTTTTTATGCCTCGGATAAATAAAATGCAAATGAGTAAATATTATTTAAATTATTTAGATGAATTAGAATCTGAAGCTATTTATATTCTTCGAGAGGTTTATGCGCAGTTTCAGAATCCTGTAATACTGTTTTCTGGAGGAAAAGATTCTATTCTTGTAACCCATTTAGCAAAAAAAGCATTTTACCCTTGTAAGATACCTTTCCCTTTACTGCATATTGATACAGGACATAATTTCCCAGAAACCATTCAGTTTAGAGATGATTTAGTGAAGAATTTAGGAGTACAGTTGTTAGTAGGTTCTGTACAGGAATCTATTGATGCTGGGCGTGTTGCTGAAGAGAGGGGAAAGCACGCTACTCGTAATGCCTTGCAAATAACAACTTTATTGGACGCTATTGAAAGCAATAAAATTGATTGTGCTATTGGTGGCGGCAGACGCGATGAAGAAAAAGCTCGAGCAAAAGAACGCTTTTTTTCACACAGAGACGATTTTGGACAATGGGACCCAAAAAACCAACGTCCAGAACTTTGGAATATTCTTAATGGAAAACATTTTGAAGGGGAACATTTTCGTGCCTTTCCAATAAGCAATTGGACCGAGATGGATGTTTGGAATTACATCAAAAGAGAGCAAATTGAAATCCCATCTTTATATAAAGCCCATAATCGTGAAGTAGTATGGCGAAGTGATTCATGGATTCCAGTTTCTGAATACTTAAAACTTGAGGAAAACGAAAAGATTCACACTAAGAAAGTTCGTTTTAGAACCCTTGGTGATATCACTATTACAGGTGGCATTGAATCGGATGCTGATACTTTAGATAAAATTGTTCTTGAGGTAGCAGCTATGAAACAAACTGAACGCGGCAATCGTACCGATGATAAAAGGAGCGATACAGCAATGGAAGACAGGAAAAGAGAGGGGTATTTTTAAATTAAGAATTATGGATTTACTTACTTGAAGTTTATGAGTTATGAGTTATGAGTTCAGAGTTGTGAGTTATGAGTTATGAGTTCAGAGTTATGAGTTATGAGTTCAGACGAAATCGTGATACAGGACGTTGAGTGGTAGTTTCAATTTCATGAGACAAAAGTTTAGCTTCTTTCAACTTGGTTTTTAAATCTTGCTTATGAGTAATGAAGGGTTTTGGGAGAAGAACACTATTAGATAATATTCAATATAATATAAACTGTGATAAGCATTTATAATGGAAATAGATAAGAATCAGTTATTGAGATTCACGACTGCGGGGAGTGTAGATGATGGGAAGAGTACTTTAATAGGAAGGCTACTGTACGATAGCAAAGCTATTTTTGAAGATCAGTTGGAATCGGTGGAAAATACAAGCCGTAAAAAAGGACACGAAGGAATTGACCTTGCGTTGTTTACAGATGGTTTACGCGATGAGCGTGAGCAGGGGATTACTATAGATGTTGCTTACAGATATTTTACAACTCCCAAGCGTAAGTTTATCATTGCCGATACTCCAGGGCACATACAATACACCCGAAATATGGTTACGGGAGCTTCCACAGCAAATGCTGCATTAATTTTAATTGATGCGCGACACGGGGTAATAGAACAAACTAAACGTCACGCATTTATAGCTTCACTTCTGCATATCCCTCACATTATTGTTTGTATCAATAAAATGGATTTAGTGGATTATTCAGAGGAGGTTTATGAGAATATCGTTAGTCAGTTTGAAGGCTTTTCTTCGAAACTTATTGTTAAGGACATTCAATTTCTTCCTATAAGCGCATTAAATGGTGATAATGTTGTAAACCGCTCAACAAATATGGATTGGTTTCAAGGCCCACCTTTATTACATGCCTTAGAAACTATGCATATTGGGAGTGATATCAATAAAATTGACGCTCGTTTTCCGGTACAAACCGTTTTACGTCCGCAACGAGAAGGTTTTATAGATTATAGAGGATATGCAGGTAGAGTTGCTAGTGGAATTTTTAGAAAGGGAGATGAAGTAGTTGTTATGCCATCTGGGTTTAGTTCGAAAATTAAGAGCATCGATACTATGGAAGGGGCTATGGAGGAAGTGTTTGCACCTATGAGTGTTTCTATTACTCTAGAAGATGATATAGATATTAGTCGTGGTGATATGATTGTGAAGCAAAACAACCAACCTAAAGCCTTACAGGAATTTGACGCCATGCTGTGTTGGTTTAATACTTCTGCAGCCAAACCTAGAGCGAAATACACTATAGTTCATACTTCAAACGAACAAAAGGCAATGATAAAAGATGTAATTTACAAAATAGATGTCAACACCTATGCCCGTCAAGAGGAGGATAATACCTTAAACATGAATGATATTGCCCGAATTACTATCCGCACTACACGCCCTTTAATGGTAGACGAATACCGCGACAACCGAATTACAGGGAGTTTTATCTTAATAGAAGATTCAACACATGAGACGGTAGCAGCTGGGATGATTGTTTAGCTTTAGCTATAATTAAAAAAAAATAGGATATAATTTAGTGTTAATAAGATTAGCATTCAATAAAAATTATCTTATTTTTGCCACTTATTAATTCGAATATTTATAAAATAAAATTATAATACATTTAAACTAATCAACATGAAGTTAGTGAATATCAAGTTTTTTTCCATTGCCGCATTCTTATTGATTGGCATAACAGCAACAGCACAAAAAGGTGATAGACAATATAATAACTGGTCTATAGAAGCCCAAACAGGATATCACGTTCCTTTAGCTCCAAATAAATTTGTGGATTTAGGAGATTATGACGGGGCATTTAAGCAATTTCAAGCTGGAGTTCGTTATATGATAACCGATACTTATGGTGTAAGAGCACATTATTCATTCTTAAATTTTGAAAATCCAAGTGAAATTGTAGAGGGTGGTGTGAAATTTAATAGAGTAGCAATTGAAGGGGTTGCCAATGTTTGGAAGGTAGCCAATGTTGAAGGCGAATTTAAAGAAAATATAGGTCTTTTATTTCACTTAGGTGGTGGTGTTACTTTTGCTAATCCATCTGGTTCAAAAGGAACAGATCACATAGGAAATATTATTGTTGGATTTACGCCTCAATTTAGAATTTCTGATAATTTTGCTTTGTTTGCAGATATATCTTATATGGCTAATATCAAGCAGCATTACTCTTATGGAGGTGAGCTTTTCGACCTTGGTTATAAGCACGAAACAGGTGGTTTAGTGAATTTAAGTTTAGGTCTAAGTGTCAGCTTTGGAAATAGAGAAGAGCACGCAGATTGGTATTATGAGGATTAATTTTTCAATAAAAAAATTTAATTGGCTTTGGGCCATGTATATAGTATGATTTAAAATGGTCTTTTTTGAATTTCAAAAAGGACCATTTTTTTGTTTTCAACTTCTAATTGATACTTGAATTTTTGAAATTGATTTTATAATAAAAAATATAACAAATACTTATCTTCGAAAACTTGGTGTGAAGAAAAGTAAATAACCTGTTTAGATGGGTTTGTTTTCTAAAGCTATTTACAGTCAATAGTGTTTTTTTAACTAAATAATAAACCCTTTTAATGTTTTACTTAATATATGTTTGATTGGATTCCAATAGAGGTTTATACACCTACACACTATATTATTTTGCTATTTTTGGTATTAATAACCTTTATTCATTCTCAAAGTAATGCTATTAATAGTAATGAGAATTTTAGATATATGAAGGTAATGGGTTGGACTTACCTAATATTTATTATTCTCTATATGGGTTTGCGACCAATTAGTGGAGTGTTTGTCGATATGTTAACATACAATAAACGGTTTGTGTATTATCAGAATGGTGGACAAATAACCTCACCTAATGATATCCTTTTCCAAGTTTTCACTAAGATAAGTTCACAATTTGTAAATGCAAGAATTTATTTTCTTCTTTGTGTAATTCTATACATACTTCCTTTAATAGCTGTTAGTAAAAAATGGTTTAAGGATTATTGGTTTTATGCATTTTTGTTTTTAGTAACGTCTTTTTCTTTTTGGACTTATGGCACAAATGGTATTAGAAATGGAATTGCTGGGTCAATTTTTTTATGGGGGATGTCTCGAGAGAAAAAAATTTGGCAAGTAATTATAATTTTAATCGCAATCAATATTCATAAATCAATGGCATTACCCGCCGCTGCTTTTTTACTGGCAAATTTTTACAATAACCCTAAGGTTTTAATGTACTTTTGGGTATTTTGTATTCCATTATCACTAATTGCGGGAGGAGCTTTTATTAATCTCTTTGCAAGTATTGGGTTTGACGAAAGGACAAGTTACTTAACACAAGAAAATGTATATAATGTTGAGTTCGCGAGTTCAGGCTTCCGTTGGGATTTTTTGTTGTATAGTGCTACGGCAGTTTTTGCTGGTTGGTTCTACATTTTTAAGAGAAAATATAAAGACAAAATTTATTTTTGGCTGTTTAACACTTATATTTTGACAAATGCTTTTTGGATCTTGGTAATTCGTGCTCAGTTTTCAAACAGATTTGCGTACTTATCCTGGTTTATGATTAGCTTAGTAATTCTCTATCCTTTATTAAAAAAATATATTGTCGACAAACAACATAAAAAAATAGGTTTACTATTAGTAGCATATTACTCTTTTACATTTTTAATGAATTTTATTTTAGTAGGTTTATAGATAATTTAAAAAGAGTTGTTAATAGTGAATAATTCATAATTTAGAGCTATGTGCTTTATCAATTATATATTTTATAGAATTAATGTATAAGAATATATTAAAACCATTGTTCGATTTTTTAGCTGCCTTTATAGGGTTGGTCGTTTTATCTCCAATATTTCTAGTAGTTACTCTAGGTTTGGCTATTGCAAATAATGGCAAGCCTTTCTTTTTTCAGCGCAGACCGGGTAAGGACGAGAGAATTTTTAAAATAATTAAGTTCAAAAGCATGAACGACAAAAAAGATTCTAAAGGGAATCTTTTACCTGATTCCGCTCGCTTAACAAAAATTGGGAGCTTCGTTCGAAAAACCTCATTAGACGAAATTCCACAACTTATTAATGTGCTTAAGGGCGATATGAGTTTTATCGGGCCAAGACCGTTATTACCAGAGTACTTGCCTTTATATAATGAGATTCAACGCCATCGTCACGATGTAAAGCCAGGGATAACAGGTTGGGCACAAGTAAATGGGAGAAACACTGTGTCTTGGGAAAAAAAGTTCGAGTATGATGTTTGGTATGTCAACAATCAAACTTTTTTTCTTGATGTAAAAATATTTTTTATGACGATTAAGAAAGTATTTATAAAAGAAGGGATTAGTCAAGAAGGGCAAGTTACTGCCGAATCATTTAAAGGAAATTAGCATGATTCTATACGGGGCAAGTGGGCATTGTAAATCTGTTATCGATATAGCAGAGTCGATAAATCAAAAGATACTTTGTATCTACGACGATAATCCTAAAACTGATACTATTTTCGAGATTCCTGTGAAAAAGTTTTTAAGTGTGAACACTGAAACTGATAATAATTGGGTGATTTCAATTGGGAATAATAACACTCGAAAAATTCTAAGTTCAAAATTAAAAGTTTCTTTTGGAAGGTTGTTTCATAAAACAGCAAGTATATCACAAAGATCCTCTTTAGGTGTGGGTACCGTTGTAATGGCGAATACAGTAATTAACGCTAATGTAACTATAGGAGAACACTGTATCATAAATAGTGGGGCTGTATTAGAACACGATTGCATTATAAATAATTTCGTTCATATATCTCCAAATTCCAGTTTAGCAGGTGAGGTTGAAGTGGAGGAAGGAGCACACATCGGTATAGGCGCTAGTGTTTTACAAGGGATAAAAATCGGAAAGTGGGCGATAATTGGTGCAGGAGCTGTAGTTATTAGAGATGTACCTGATTTTGCAGTTGTTGTAGGCGTGCCAGCGAAAATTATTAAGTATACAGACCATAATGATAACTAAAAGACTTTTTGATTTAGTCTTTTCAGTGATTGGTCTGCTAATTTTTGGTTTAATAATTTTATTTTTAATCATTATAGCTTCCATAGATACAAAAAGTCAAGGTGTATTCTTACAAAAGCGTATAGGTCAATTCGGGAAACCCTTTACAATATTTAAAATACGAACCTTTTCAAAAGATGGAGATATCTCTACTTTTGGGAATTTTTTGCGAAAATATAAATTAGACGAACTTCCCCAATTAGTGAATATTCTTTTAGGCAAATGAGTTTTGTAGGCCCACGCCCAGATATTCCGGGATATTATGATACCTTAGAGGGTGAGGCTAGAAAAATTATTACACTAAAACCTGGATTATTTAGCTGGGCAGCGCTAAAGTATTACAATGAAGAAACTCTATTAAAGTCTCAAGACAATGCCCAGTATTATAATAACAATATAATTTTTCCAGATAAAGTGTCGATGAATTTAGAGTATTATTATAAACGTTCACTAAAGGAAGATCTTAAAATTTTATTAGCGTCTACAAAAAAAAATAATTTCCAATTTAATTTCCTCCTAATTTTTAAGCAAAGAATTCCTATTTTAGAATTAGTCCTATGTTTTAGTTCGTAGGAGATTAGAAGTAAGATATGAGATTTGAGACTTGAGATTTGAGACTTGAGACGTAGAAAAATGACTTAGGATTTGAGGGATATGACGTAAAAAATTTAAGACTTATAATCTTAAACTGCTAATATTAGTTAATTGTTTCCAAACTATTTGTTGAGTAGTAGTATGTTGTTGGTGAATTTGGGTAAATAATTTATATCTTTGCAACCTCCCTGATTCCTGTTTATTTAAGCAAAAGAGTCATCTAACTGAAACTTATTATACGTGAGGTGTTTAACAAAAATTAATGTAACTTCACAAGAAGTAGTTTTCAATTATTCTATAATTAATGAAAGATAAGATTTACCTCTCCTCACCCCACATGGGCGGTAGTGAATTAGACTTTGTAAAAGAAGCATTTCACACAAATTGGATAGCACCTTTAGGGCCAAACGTTTCCCAATTTGAATCGTTATTGGAACAGTATTTACAGTCAGGAAGTCATGTAGCGGCCCTTAGTTCTGGAACTTCGGCAATTCATTTAGCATTAATAATTTTAGGAGTGGGAAAAGAGGATGAAGTTCTGTGTCAAAGTATGACGTTTTCAGCTTCTGCCAATCCAATTCTTTACCAAGGCGCAACTCCTGTGTTTGTAGATAGCGAAGAGGAAACCTGGAATATGTGTCCTGAATTATTGGAAACAGCAATAAAAGATCGTCTAGCGAAAGGAAAAAAGCCTAAAGCTATAGTGGCCGTTCATTTATATGGTATGCCATATAAAGTAACAGCCTTAAGAGCAATTGCTAATAAATATGATATTCCTATTGTTGAGGATAGTGCTGAAGCTCTAGGGAGTAGTTATAATGGGCAAAAATGCGGAACTTTTGGTGATATTTCTATTTTGTCATTTAATGGGAATAAAATAATAACCACTTCAGGTGGAGGAGCTTTAGTTTCAAAAAAACTTGCTCATAAAAACAAAGCTATATTTTTAGCAACACAAGCTAGAGATGACGCACCACATTATCAGCATTCTGAAATAGGATATAACTATAGGCTTAGCAATGTAAGCGCTGGAATAGGCTGCGGACAAATGGAGGTTCTCGATAAACACGTATCCTTACGACGGGATATGAATTTATTTTATCAAGATCTTTTTAAAGATGTAAACGAAATAGAGGTTTTTAAAGAAACAAATGAAAAAGTTTACAGCAATCATTGGTTGAGTTGTATTACATTTACAAATACCACAGCAAAATTAAATCCTGAAGCCCTACGCACATTTTTATTAACTGAAAACATCGAGGCAAGACCTTTGTGGAAGCCAATGCATTTACAACCTGTATTTAAGGATGCACCTTCCTATGTAAATGGGGTAGGGAAACGACTTTTTGAAACTGGTTTGTGTTTGCCTTCAGGAAGTAATTTAAATGATGCAGATAGATCAAGGATTACTGAGACCGTTATTAACTATTTAAAAAATAGCGTATAATGAAAATGCCAGGAAAATTTACTTTTCTTGCCTTTAGACTTTACAGTAGGTTTAGAGACTTTATTTTAGGACAACGCTATTTACCGCGTTGGATAGTGGCATTAATAGACCTTTCTATTTGTGGCGTCTCCTTTTTGCTTACTTGGCTTATCTTAAGTGAAACTCCAGTATTTTTCAATCAATTTTTATCAATTCCACAAAAAGCTTTAGTGCTAATAGGCCTACACTTTTTGTGCTTTATTGTATTCCGAACTTATTCTGGGATTATTAGGCATAGCACCTTTGCCGATGTGTATCGTTTTGTGAAATCTACCTTGGCATTTCTAGCTATTACTATGGCAGGAAATATGGTGTTTTATTATTTTAATGGTACGAAGCTATTTCTTACAACCACCATATTACTTTACACCTTTTTATCGTTAACCATATTACTTGCCTTTAGAATTACCATTAAGGAAATGTATCGCTTTCTTCGCGCTGCAGCTACTGCGGGCCGTTTAAAAAAGCGCGTTATTGTATTGGGAATTGACGATAAAACAATTTCGCTATCCCATGCTATTTTGTCCGATTCTGCTTCTATTTATAGACCAGTAGCATTTTTAACTACCAAAGAAAAGCGAAAGAGATTTAAAATCTTGAATCTTCCTGTTTGTTATACCGATGATGATATTGAAACAAACTTAGAATCGACCAAATCTAAGCACAATGCAGATGGGGTGTTGTTCGTTGGAGATTTGCTTTCCGTTGACGAACGAAACGCTATTGCCGAAGCGTGTTTTTCTGTAGGGCTTGAAGTTTATAATTTATCATTGCCAGAGCAATGGAGTGATATTTCAAAAAAACCATTAAAGATTGACCCTCTTAGAATCGAGGACCTTTTGGAGCGCAGTGTAATTGAAACAGATATAGAGCTAATATCAAAAGATCTTAAAGATAAAACGATTCTAATTACTGGAGGAGCAGGAAGTATAGGAAGTGAATTAGTTCGACAAATAGCTGAACTAAATCCTAGAT
Organism: Aequorivita sinensis; assembly: GCF_006346335.1. GTDB lineage: Bacteria > Bacteroidota > Bacteroidia > Flavobacteriales > Flavobacteriaceae > Aequorivita > Aequorivita sinensis. The sequence goes on along the minus strand of NZ_VDMC01000006.1, from coordinate 5,454 downwards.
TATTAGTGGTTTTAGACAATGGCGAAAGTCCGTTACACGGGGTAGAGATATATTTAAAAAACAACTTCCCGCATCTTAATTACAGCATTTTCCTTGCCGATGTAACCAAGAAAGGGAGAATGGAAGGGATTTTTAAAAAGTTTAAGTTTGACGTAGTGTATCACGCAGCGGCATATAAACACGTACCTATGATGGAGCGTCATCCTAGGGAGGCTATTAGAACAAATATAGTAGGAACACGTACCTTGGCAGAGCTTTCTGTAAAGTACGAATGTGAACGTTTTGTAATGGTTTCTACCGATAAGGCAGTAAACCCGAGTAACGTGATGGGGGCGTCAAAACGGGCTGCTGAAATGTTTGTACAATCACTACAACGTACTCCGGGGATAAAAACTAAATTTATCACTACGCGATTTGGAAATGTATTGGGCAGTAATGGCTCGGTAATTCCTTTTTTTAGAGAGCAAATTAAAAATGGTGGTCCTGTAACGGTTACTCATAAAGATATTATTCGTTATTTTATGACTATTAAAGAAGCTTGTCAGCTAGTATTACAAGCGGGAACCATGGGAAAAGGAGGAGAGATATTTGTTTTTGATATGGGGAAACCTGTTAAAATATTAGATTTGGCCGAACGAATGATTAAGCTAAGTGGCTTTAAACCCTATAAAGATATTCCTATTGAGATAGTGGGATTGAGGCAAGGCGAGAAATTGTATGAGGAACTTTTAATAGACGGAGAAAATACACTTCCAACTTACCATCCAAAAATTATGGTTTGTAGTACAGTGCCTAATGATTATTCCGTTATTTGCAATGCTATTGATGAGTTAGAACTTATGGCGGATAGTGTGGGTAAGAAGAAGAATATCATTAAAAAGCTTAAAATATTAGTGCCAGAATTTGTAAGCCAAAATTCGGAATATTCAACTTTAGATAAACAAAGTGGATAAATTCTATTTGGATTACAATTTTAACGCTATCAATAAAAAATTATATTTGCAATAAATTATTATAAATGAAAAGAATCTCGATTAAGGTATTAGTTCCTATATTGTTACTGTTTCTTATTGCTTCCTGTGCTTCTAGAAAAGAAATAGCGTATTTTCAAAACCTACCCGATGCGTTAGAACAACTTGATAGTGTGCAAAATAATTTTAAAATTAAACCCAATGATATTTTAAGTATTACGGTTACTGCCTATGACCCTTCAGCGGTAAAACCCTTTAATTTGGTATTAGAGTCGAGTGGGGGAGTACTGGCTCAAAATCAAGGCTATTTAACAGGGGCAGATGGTACTATTAATTTTCCCGTTTTGGGAAAAGTAAAAGCTGCAGGTCTTACAAGAGCAGAATTAAGTGAATATCTTACCAAGAGAATATCTGAGTATATTTTAGACCCTATAGTAACAATAAATATTCTTAATTTTAAAGTTAGCGTTTTAGGTGCAGTTAATCAACCAGGCACATTTGCTGTTCAAGGAGAGCGATTAACCTTACCTGAAGCGATAAGTCTTGCCGGGGATTTACATATTCAAGGAAAAAGAGATAATGTTTTGGTATTGAGAGAGACAAATGGTAAAAAAGAATATGCCTATTTAGACTTACGAGATGTTAAAATTATGGAAAGTGAATTTTATTACTTACAACAAAACGATCTAATTTATGTTGAGCCTAATAGTGCAGCTGTACAATCTTATAACGATAACAATTACATTAGAACTATCGTAAGTGTAGCATCATTAATTATTACCATAATTGTTGTTTTTATAAAGTAAAATATGCAAGATCTACCTCAAAACACAAATCAAACACAAGACTTATCAATAAGAGAACATGTTGAAATTTATCTAAGACAATGGCCCTGGTTTTTAATAACAACTTTTATTTTCTTAACTGCTGCTTTACTATATCTTAGATACACCCCACCAGCTTATTCTACTACTGCCACTATTTTAATAAAAAATCAAGGGAGTCGATCTGCTTCAGAATTAGGAGCTTTTACTGATTTGGGGCTAGTGGATATGATGAATGTTGTAGATTTTGAAAACATTAAAATTGTTTTAAATTCTAAAAGTCTTAGTGAGAGAGTTGTAGATAAGTTAAACTTAACTGTTTCGTATTTTATTGAAGGGAAAATTTTAGATTCTGAAATATTTAATAATAAGCCTTTTACGGTAAAAGTTATTTCTACACCAGAGCAAATGAGTACACCTAATGGAGCTCTGTATTTCGAACCTACTTCTATTACTGAGTTTAGTTTAAAAGATGCTTCTAAAAATGAAATAGGTATTTATACTTTTGGTGAAATAGTAAAATTAGAGTGGGGAAATATATTAGTTACTCCCAACGTTGAATATTTAAAAAGAGCTGAAAGTGAAGGAGGTTTTCCTGAAATTCGTGTCCATATAAGAAATAGAGATCATGTAGCAGCTAATGTTCGTTCCTCTATACAAGTCTCTTCTATGACAGATAGAAGTAGTGTTATTCTACTTTCAATGACAAGTACACTTCCAGAGAAAGCTAGAGCGATTCTCGATGAGCTAATAAAGCAATATAATATGGATTCTATGGAGGATCGTAATTTAATTGCTCAAAACACTGCTACTTTTATTCAAGGTAGGCTTGAAATTATTACAAATGAATTAGACAGTGTTGAAACGGGTAAAGTAGATTTTAAAGAAAAAAATCGTCTTACCAATATAGAAGCTGAGAGTCAGATTTTCCTCCAAAGTGCTAGTCAAGTTAATAAGCAACAAATAGAATTAGAGACTAAAATTGCTTTAGTGAATACAATGATGGATTATTTAGAAAATAGTTCAGATACAGATTTACTACCTGCAAACTTAGGAGTGGGTGAAGATGGCTTTGTGGGCGAGGTAGATAAATACAACCAATTAATATTAGAACGAAATCGATTACTACAAAGCAGTACTACCAAAAACCCTATGGTGGTTGGCCTTGATCAACAAATTGAAGAACTTCGAGGAAACGTTTTAAAAAGCATGGAAAATGCTGAAAACAACCTTAGAATAAGTCTTGGGGAGGTAAACAAAGAAATGCGTAAAATAGGCTCCGAAATTTATCAAATTCCTGAGAAGGAAAAAACCTTTAGGGGTATAAGTAGACAGCAAGAAGTGAAAGAAGCACTTTATTTATACTTATTACAGAAACGTGAAGAAAATGCTATAACTATGGCAGTTACAGCACCAGAAGCAAAAGTAATAGATGCTGCATATAGCCAATCAATCCCAGAGTTTCCAAAAAGATCCATTTTTTATATAGGAGCTGTTTTTCTCGGAATTTTATTACCAATGCTAATTGTATATTTAAAACAACTTTTAGATAATAAAATTAGAAATAGAGCATTTGTTGAAAAAAATGGTGGAGATATAGCAATTGTAGGGGAAATTCCTGAAGTTAGTAAAAAAGAGAATGAATTAATTACTACAAATGACACTTCTATATTGGCGGAGTCTTTTAGAATATTGAGCACAAACTTAAAATACTTAATGCTCAAAAAAATAGATAAAGAAGAGGAGGGAAAGGTTATTTTTGTTACTTCAACAGTCAAAGGAGAAGGAAAAACTTTTGTTTCGTCAAATCTAGCCGTTACCTTGGCTAATGGAGGGTCAAAAGTTGTTTTAGTAGGGGCAGACATTCGAAATCCACAAATTCAACGATATGTTGTGGGTGATTATAATAAAAGTGGGGTTGTTGAATATTTAGTTTATCCCGAAACAATTATAGATGACTATTTACAACCTGCCAATGATAATAAAAATTTATCGTTAATGATGTCAGGGACTATACCTCCCAACCCTGCTGAATTGTGGATGCAGGATAGAGCAGGTGAAATGTTTAAAGAATTGGCTGCTAAATTTGATTATGTTGTGGTAGATACTGCGCCCGCTATGTTGGTAGCAGATACACTGCTCATAAATAAATATGCCGATATTACAATATATACACTTAGAGCTGGGTATACAGAAAAAAAACTACTCGGTTTCCCGTTAGAAAATAAAAAGAATGAAAAACTACAAAACGTTTCATTTGTTCTTAATAATGTTTCTGCTGCAAATTTTGGCTATGGTAACAAATATGGATATACTTATGGTCAGAAGAAGAAAACTTTCTGGCAAAGGGTGTTTGGAAAATAATTTATCACAATAATTACAACTACAAATAAATCCGAAATAGGCTTAGGCTTGTTTCGGATTTTTTTATGGATTGTCGGTGATTTGTTGTTGTTTTAGAAACAAGTTATTGGACCTAAGAATTAAGACCTATGACGTAGGACATAGGACATAGGATGTAAGAGCCAAGAATCTAGAATCTAGACTTTTCTCAAATAATTACAATTACCACCCATCATCCTTCAACTAGCATTTAACATAACTCTAAACTCATAACTCTAAACTCCTAACTCTGAACTCTGAACTCTGAACTATAAGATTAACCTCATAATTCATAATTGTTAGAACTGCATTCATAATTTCTGAATCTTAACTCATAACTCTGCACTCATAACTTTAAAAACTAACTCCTAACTCCCATTCCATTTAATCCTCATTTTAAAACCAAAAATTTGTTATAGTTTTCATAATAATTCAAAGAATTGATGTTTGAATTTTGAAATACTAATTATAGCGGTTAGCTTTGTTTAGGTATAACCATAAAATTTTAAACCATGAAAAAGTTATTATTAATTTTTGCTGCTGCATTAGTTATGAGTTGCGGGGATAATAAAAAAGAAGAAAAAACTGAGATGAAAATTGGTACTCAGAAAACAGTAGAGAAAGAAGTTACTGAAGATATTAATGCAGATCCTAATTTAGCTGTTGTTACTATAGAAGGAAACGACCAAATGAAATTTAACAAGAGTGAAATTCGCGTTAAAGCTGGGCAAAAAGTAAAACTTACACTTAAGCACGTAGGTAAAATGTCTGAAGATGTAATGGGACATAACTGGGCATTACTTACTGCAGACGCCGATATGGCTACAGTGGGACAAGCTGCAGCCTTAGCAAAGGAAACTGACTATATCCCTGCAGATATGAAAGATAAGTTTATCGTCCATACCGAAATGATTGGTGGAGGAGAAACAACTACCATAGAGTTTGACGCGCCTGCTGCAGGTACCTATACCTTTCTATGTACCTTCCCTGGGCATTACGCGCTTATGCAAGGAAAGTTTATTGTTGAATAAACTATAGCGCCTATAATTATTACAAAAAAGCTGCATATTAGATGTGGCTTTTTTTGTGGACAGATTTGAGATTCTAGATTTTAGATTTGAGATGTGTGTACGTCTCTGATATAGGTTGACCACTTAACGAGTGAGAACCTATGAAAGCAAATGTACGGAGTATTCGCAAGCAGCGTAAATACTCAATTGAATTTAAAAAAAGGATTGTTGCAGATTTTGAAAGCGGAAAGTTTAGCGTTCTCCAAT
>NZ_VDMC01000005.1 GCF_006346335.1 Aequorivita sinensis | reverse complement strand
TGTGGGGCCGATTACAAAGAATAATTTAAATGTTTTTGCTGATTGATTATTAGTTGTAATATTTTAGTAAAAGACTAAGATTTAAATATATTATAAAAAGTTCCTCCCCTTCTTTAAAGGGGAGGTGCCGAAGGCGGAGGGGTTACTCCGTGTGATAATTTTATATGAAAGAGAAAAAAAACAAACCGAAATACGCATTAATAACTGGAGGGTCACGCGGGATAGGTCGTGCCATTTGTATACAATTAGCAAAAGATTTAGACTATGGTCTTCTAATAAACTATAACGGCAACAAAGAAGCAGCTCAACAAACCCTAAACGAAGTTGAAGCCTTAGGAGGAAAAGGTGAAATTATGCAATTCGACGTAACCAATGCCGAAGCTGTAAATAATGCACTGGACGCTTGGCACTCAGAAAACAAAGAAGCTGTTATTGAGGTAATTGTAAACAATGCAGGTATTACCAAAGACGGGTTGTTTATGTGGATGAACCAGGACGATTGGAATAGTGTTATTAACACTAGTCTAAATGGTTTTTACAATGTTACCAATGCTCTTATTCAGAAACTGTTGGTTAATAAATACGGGAGAGTAATAAATATGGTTTCAGTTTCTGGACTAAAGGGAACACCGGGCCAAGTAAATTATTCTGCTGCAAAAGGGGCGGTTATTGGAGCAACAAAAGCCTTAGCTCAAGAAGTTGCTAAACGCAATATTACTGTAAATGCAGTAGCACCAGGATTTATAAATAGTGATATGACTGCTGAGCTTGACCAGAAAGAGCTTAAAAAAATGGTTCCAGCCAATCGTTTTGGTGAAGCAGAGGAGGTAGCGCATTTAGTAAGTTTTTTAGCATCCAATAAAGCTTCATATATTACCGGGGAAGTTATTAATATTAATGGAGGTATTTATTCCTAAATTGAACGAAAAGTGAGAAGAGTAGTTATAACCGGTATGGGTATTTATTCTTGTATAGGGAAGAACCTAGAAGAAGTAAAAGAATCGTTATACAACGGAAAATCTGGCATTATCTGCGACGGAAAACGCAAAGATTTTGGTTACCGTTCTTGTTTGACAGGATGGGTAGAAGAGCCAGATTTAAAGAAACAACTTTCTCGTCGCGAACGTGTTAGTTTAGGTGAAGAAGGAGCGTATGCGTACGCAGCTACTTTGGAAGCCCTAAAAAATGCAAAAATAGACGAGCAATTTCTAGAAAAAAATGAAGTAGGAATTCTCTACGGCAATGATAGTACAGCAAAATCGGTAATTGAATCGGTAGATAAAATTCGAGAAAAGAAAGATACTACTCTTGTAGGGTCAGGTGCCATTTTTAAAGCAATGAACTCATCTGTAACGATGAATCTTGCAACTATTTTTAAGTTGAGAGGGATTAATTTTACAATTAGTGCAGCTTGCGCAAGTGGGTCGCATTCTGTTGGGATGGCATATTTTTTAATTAAAAACGGATTACAAGACTGCGTAATTTCAGGAGGAGCTCAAGAAATAAACGAATTTGCTATGGGAAGTTTTGATGGCTTAGGAGTTTTTTCTACTCAATTAGATCCAACTAAAGCTAGTCGTCCTTTCGATAAAGATCGCGATGGCTTGGTGCCTAGTGGTGGAGCTGCTACCTTAGTAATAGAAAGTTACGAAAGTGCAGTAAAGCGTGGCGCACCAATTTTAGGCGAAATTATTGGGTACGGATTTTCATCCAATGGGGATCATATTTCTACTCCTAACGTCGATGGCCCTTCTCGAGCAATGAAAAAGGCCTTACAGCAAGCAAATATTAAAGCATCAGAAGTAGATTATGTAAATGCACACGCAACTTCAACTCCTGTAGGAGACGCCAATGAAGCCCTTGCAATCACCGATGTATTTGGTGAAAATGGCCCTTGCGTTAGTTCAACAAAATCAATGACAGGACACGAATGTTGGATGGCTGGAGCTAGCGAAATAATATATTCAATGCTTATGATGGAGCATTCTTTTGTTGCACCAAACATCAATTTGGAAAGTGTGGACGAGGCTGCTTCAAAATTAAACCTTGTTAACAAAACGTTAAACAAAAAAATTGATGTATTTTTGTCGAATTCATTTGGCTTTGGTGGTACCAATTCCGCATTAATTATTAAAAAATGCAAACTTTAGAAATGAACAAAGAAGTTATAGTAGAAAAGATCAACTACTTTTTGGTAGATGAATTTGAGGTGGATAAAGATGATATAGAACCAAATGCAAACCTAAAGGAAACGCTTGAGTTAGATAGCTTAGATTTCGTGGATTTGGTGGTTGCTATTGAAGCTAACTTTGGAGTTAAATTAACTGGTGAAGATTTTCAAAACATTCTAACTCTTCAAGATTTTTACGATTTAATCGAAACAAAAATCGGATAAAACACCCTATTTTAATATGGCGGGCGAGTGGGAAGGCAAAAGCAAAGGCACCGTTTTAGGGTATAAAATATTCATTTTTTTTATAAGAAAACTTGGTGTTAGGGCAGCTTATGGCTTGCTTTACTTTGTTGCGCTTTATTATGTTTTCTTCGCAGGAAAGAGCACCCAATCTATTTATTACTATTTTCGAAAAAGACTTAAATATTCAAGCTTCAAAAGCTTGGTGAGTATTTATAAAAGTTATTACGTTTTCGGAAAAACTATTATCGATAAAGCCGCAATCTCTTCAGGCTTAAAAAATAAATTCACTCATGAATGTGATGGTGTCGAAAATATAACCGACTTGCTTGACAAGCAACAAGGAGGAATACTTATTAGTGCTCACGTTGGGAATTTTGAAATCGCTGAATTCTTTTTCGAAGAAATTGATACTAGATCTCAAATTAGTCTTGTAACCACAGATGCTGAACATCGAAATATCAAAGAGTATATGGAGAAAGTTACTGTGCGTTCTAAGATTAAATTTATTTTGGTGAAGGACGATATGTCACATATATTTGAAATTAATAACGCATTGAGTAATGGAGAATTAGTCTGCTTCACTGGCGACAGATATATGAAAGATCAAAAGGTGTTGTCGGAATCGTTGTTGGGGAAAGAAGCTAATTTTCCAGCAGGACCATTTCTTTTAGCCAGCAGATTAAAAGTGCCTGTATTGTTTGTTTATGTTATGAAAGAAACTAACAAGCATTACCACTTATACGCTCGAAAAGCCGAAGTGAAAAGCCGAGATGCACAAGGGTTGTTAAAAAAATATACAGAAAGTGTAGAGTGGATGTTGGGAAAGTATCCTTTGCAGTGGTTTAATTATTTTGATTTTTGGGAAACAGATGACTAATTTTTATCTTTTTTGCCACCTAACTAAAGGACTAGCAAGACCTTTTATGGTAAGAAAAGTTTTTCTGTAGGAAGTCATTATCCCAGCGTATCCAGCAAGGTGTCCAAGATCTTGTAGGTGTAAATAAACAGCTTATGAAAGAAGTATTAATAGTATATTATTCTCAAACTGGACAGTTAACTAATATCTTAAATAATATTGCAACAACGCTCTCTGGTGAAGAAGTAAATATTTCTTATCACGAAATAGTTCCGAAGAAAAAATTTCCCTTCCCTTGGACTCAAGAAGAATTTTATGGCGTTTTTCCTGAAACTTTTCTTCAAATTCCAACACCTTTAGAAGCAGTACCACCTAATGTGCTTCAAAAGAAATACGACTTAGTAATTTTAGGATATACAACTTGGTATTTAACCCCGTCAATTCCTATAAATTCATTTTTAAAATCGGAAGAAGCTAAAGTCTTACTTAACAACACTCCTGTAGTTACTGTTTCCGCAAGTAGAAATATGTGGATTATGGCTCAGGAAAAAGTTAAGAAGTTGCTACAAGCAAACAGTGCTAAACTAGTTGGGAACATAGCTTTGGTAGATAAAAACCTAAATCACATTAGTGTTATAACAATCGTACATTGGCTAATGGGCGGTAAAAAAACAAGAATGTTTGGCGTCTTCCCGAAGCCAGGAGTTTCTGATAGTGATATTCAAGCTTCATCGCGATTCGGAGGCCCAATTAAAGCGGCTTTGTTAAAAAATGACTATTCAGATTTACAAAGTAATCTATTGAGTATTGGAGCAGTAAAGGTTGAAGCATCACTTATTGCCACGGACATTAGAGGAAACATGGTTTTTACAAAATGGGCTAATCAATTAATTAAAAAAGAAGGCGAAGAAAGAAAGAAATGGCTCGTTTATTTTAAATATTATTTGTTATTTGCAATATGGCTTATAGCCCCAATAGTATTTATTGTATTTTTACTTACCTATCTCCCCATGTATCGTAAAATACAAAAAGATATAGCTTATTATTCATCAGTTGAATTAAAGAAGGATTAATGAAGAACGTTTACATTACTAGAATTTCGAAGTTTTTACCTAACGACCCCGTTGAAAATGAGGAAATGGAGGAGAAACTTGGTATAATTAACGGCAAGAACTCAAAAGCACGCCGAATTATTCTTAGAAACAACCAAATTAAAACGCGTTATTACGCCATCGATAAAGATGGAAATGTAACTCATAACAATGCACAGTTAGTAGCAGAAGCAGTCGAGGCTTTGTGCGACGATACTTTTAGCAAAAACGATATCGAACTACTTTCTTGCGGAACTTCAAGTCCAGATCAAATCCTACCAAGCCACGCAGCTATGGTACACGGATTTTTAAAGAATGGAAACCTTGAAGTTAATTCTCCTTCGGGTGCTTGTTGCGCGGGAATGAATGCTTTAAAGTACGGCTATATGGCTGTGAAGTCTGATCAAGTAAAAAATGCAGTTTGTACAGGTTCCGAGAGAACTTCTTCTTGGATGAAATCTGATATTTTTGAAGATGAAGTGGCTCATTTAGAATCAATAGAAGAGCAACCTATTCTAGCTTTCAACAAAGAATTTTTGCGTTGGATGCTTTCTGATGGTGCTGGAGCTGTGCTTTTAGAAAGTGAACCAAACGGAAAAACACCCCTAAAAATTGAATGGATGGAAGGCTATAGCTATGCCTTCGAGCTTGAAACATGTATGTATGCAGGTGGAGATAAGTTAGAAAACGGACACCTAAAGCCGTGGAGTGAATATCCCGCAGACGAGTGGGGGAAAAGGTCACTTTTTGCTATGAAGCAAGATGTAAAATTACTTGGTGAAAATATCCTTCAAAAAGGTGTGGCAAGTATGAAGTTGGCTATGGAAAAGCACAATATCACAGAAGATGATATCGACTATTACCTACCGCATATTTCTTCATATTACTTTAAAGAAAACCTATATAAAGAAATTGAAAATCAAGGGCTCCATATGCCTTGGGAAAAATGGTTTTTAAACCTTCAAAAGGTAGGGAATGTAGGTGCAGGTTCAATTTATCTTATGTTGGAGGAATTAATTAATTCCGGAAAACTTAAAAAAGGAGATAGAATTTTCCTTCAGGTTCCTGAAAGTGCGCGATTTGCATATTCTTACGCATACCTAACAGTAGTATAAATGATTAAATTCACGGAAGAAATAACGGATAAAGATTTCATCGGAAAATTGATTCCTCAGAAAGCGCCGTTTGTAATGGTAGACAAACTACTTCACTTTGAAGAAAATAAAGTAGTAGCAGGCTTTAGCATTTCCGAAGAAAATATTTTCACTCAAAACAAAAAGTTTACTGCGACAGGTTTAATAGAGCATATGGCTCAATCGGTTGCACTTTATACGGGTTATAAATATCATTTAAAAAATGAAGAAGCACCAATAGGTTATATTGGAGCCATAAAAAAAGCTGAAATTTTTAAACTTCCAGAAGTGGGAGCAGAATTAAAAACAACTGTAAATATACTCCACGATATTATGGGAGTTACACTTGTTAATGTTGAAACTGAATACGATGGAAAAGTAATTGCATCTAGTGAAATGAAAACAGTATTAGCTAACTAATGAAGTCTACCGATATTTCAGATATTGATATTTCAAATTTTCTACCACATCGTAAGCCGATGTTAATGGTAGATTCGGTTGTGGATATAAACGATGATTCTGTTGCAACGAAATTTTATATAGCTGAAGATTGTGTTTTTATAAAAAACGGAAGTCTATCGGAAACTGGACTTATTGAAAATGCTGCACAAGCAGCTTCTGGGGTAGTTGGACAAACATTTTTTGAAAAAGACGACGTAAAAGGAACGGGCAACAAGCTAGTTGGTTATATAAGTGCTGTAAGAAAAGTGGAGATACTTCAGTTACCGAAGGTAGGTGAAACTATTATAACAAAGGCAAAACTACTTTCACGGTTTGACACAGGCGAAATGACAATGTGCAGTTTAGACACTGAAACCTATATCGATGAAAAATTAATTGTATCTTCTACTATGAATTTTTTAATACATGAGGTCTGATAATGAAAAAGGAAGAAGTACCACAAGATAAGAGTAATTTAGAATCTGCAAATTTTCGCGAACTCTGTTATGCGATTGACGAAAATGGTGAATATACCACAGCAAATAGCACTGGTTGGGAGCCTAAAACAGTGGCATTAAATAATGCTATTGATGAAATAAACGAAAGAATTGAAGATGCAAAAAAGCGTGTTTTAGAAGGAAAAACTAGCCCGATAGAATATTATATGGAACTCCATAAAATGGATGTTGGGATTTTAGCGAGCTATGTTGGTTTATGGCAATGGAGGGTAAAAAGACATTTTAAACCTTCGGTTTTTAAAAAGTTAAAAACTAATACTTTGCAAAAATACGCTGAGGTTTTCGAAATTTCAGTCGATGAGTTAAAAACTGTAAAGTGATAATTCTCAAAATAATAGACATTTAATTCCTTTAATGAGCGCTTTTAAAACTTCGTAATTCATCCAGTTAAAACCTAAATTTTAACCGAATACAAATTGCCGCAACTCTATAAATACGATAGTTGTTTCTTATTTAGATTTGTGGTTAAAAACATTAATATTGAAAGAAGAAACCATAATTAACTTTACCCACCATCAAGCTGCTCACTGTGAGAACGGGGTAGTTTCAAACTTGATGAAACACAACGGCTTTAGCGTTAGCGAGCCTATGGTTTTTGGTATCGGCAGTGGATTGTTGTTTTGTTATATACCATTTCTAAAAGTAAATCACGCACCTGTAATTACATATCGCGCTATGCCTGGTCATATTTTTAAAAAATTTGCCAAGCGTACTGGTATAAAAATGAAGCGTGAAAAGTTCAGTAATCCAAAAGAAGCGCAAAGCAAATTAGATGAAAATCTGGAGCGCAACAATCCTGTTGGTTTACAAGTGGGCGTCTATAACCTTTTATATTTTCCTGATGAATACCGTTTCCATTTCAACGCTCACAATATGGTGGTGTATGGAAAGCAAGATGGCCGTTATTTAATTAGCGACCCAGTAATGGAAGAAGTTACTTCACTTTCTGAAAAAGAATTGGAAAAAGTGCGTTTTGCTAAGGGGGCCTTTGCACCTAAAGGGCATATGTATTATCCTATTTCTTTTCCTGAAAAATTGGAACTTGAAAAAGCTATTGTTTCAGGAATTAAAGATACTTGTAAAACCATGCTTGCGCCCATTCCAATTGTAGGAGTGAAGGGAATTAAAACTATTGCAAATTTAATTCGTAAATGGCCTAAGAAGAAAGGAATTAAAACTGCGAATCATTATCTAGGTCAAGTAGTGCGAATGCAGGAAGAAATAGGAACTGGAGGCGGTGGATTCCGATATATTTATGCAGCATTTCTTCAAGAATCTGGTAAGTTATTAGGAAATGAAAACCTGACAGAACTTGCAAAAGAAATGACTGAAATCGGGGATTTATGGCGTGACTTTGCCGTTGAAGCTTCAAGGATTTATAAAAATAGATCGCGAAGTGATGTAGGACAATCCGAAAATTATAACCAAGTAGCAAATCAGTTAGACCATATAGCCGACTTAGAAAAAGTGTTTTTTAAGAAATTGAAAAAGGCAATCTAATTAAGTTTTAAAATCCCTTAGTGGGATTTAGTACAGCATATGATACAGATTAATCAACTTTCAAAAAAATACAAAGGCGCCGAATTATTTTCGGTTAAAGACCTTGATTTGAAAGTTGAGGAGGGTGAAATTTACGGTTTACTCGGCCCAAACGGAGCAGGTAAAACCACGTTAATTTCTATGCTAACTTCACTGTTAAAGCCAACTTCAGGTACGTTTACTATTAATAGTTTGAATTTTAAAGAGCATAAAAATCAGCTAAAACAATTAATAGGAATTGTTCCTCAGGAATACGCACTTTACCCAACACTTACTGCGTATGAGAATTTGGAGTATTTCGGGAGTATGTACGGTATAAAAGGAGGGGCCTTAAAAAAATCTATCATGCAACATTTGGAGATAATGGGGCTTTTAAAATTTGCCAATAAGAAAACAGCAACTTTTTCTGGAGGAATGAAACGTCGTGTAAACTTAATAGCGGGAATTCTTCATCAACCAAAAGTATTATTTCTCGATGAACCTACAGTTGGAGTAGATGTACAGTCAAAAAACGTAATAATAGACCATCTAAAATATTTAAACGAGCAGGGAACAACTATTGTTTACACCTCGCATCATCTCAACGAAGCTGAGGTTTTTTGTACGCGTGTTGCTATAATCGACAATGGAGAAATTATTGTAGAAGGAGTTCCTTCTGAATTAATAAACAATCAAGCCGCTGCCAACAACCTCGAAGATGTGTTTTTGGCAAAAACGGGTAATGCACTTCGCGATTATGCATAAACTTTGGGCTTCAACATACAAAGAAATGCTACTGCTTTTACGCGATTTAGGCGGAATAGCAATCCTTTTCGTGATGCCAATGTTATTGCTTGTTGTTATTACTTTGGTTCAGGATAGTACGTTTAAAACCATTAGCGACATTAAAATTCCTGTGCTGTTAGTGGATAATGATAAAGGGGAAGTTTCTAAGAATATTATAGATAACCTTTCTGAATCTAATTCCTTTCAAATTCTTCAAAAAGACACTGAAGAAGAAGCAAAAGAAGCTGTTTTCGCAGGAAAATATCAGCTAGCTATCGTAATTCCTGAAAGTCTCTCTACGTCTCTTCAGAAAAAAGTAAATCAAAATGTTGAAGGGATTTTATCCAAATTTGGGTTGGAGGAAGATAGTTTGCTTGTTGAAAAAGAAACTATTCCCGTTAAGGAAGTCCGACTTTACTTTGATCCAGCTACACAAGTGAGTTTTAAGTCTTCAGTTAAAAATGGAATCGATAAAATGATTTCAAAAATTGAAACCCAAAGTATTTACAAAGCTTTTCAATCTGAATTGGGGGAAGACGAGGACGAATCGATATTTGATACAGAAAATTTTATTGCTTTCAAGGAAATTTTACCAACCAAGAACAATGAAGAAATTATTCCAAACTCGGCACAACACAACGTTCCAGCTTGGACGTTGTTTGCAATCTTTTTCATTATTGTTCCGCTTTCAATAAATTTAGTAAAAGAAAAGAATCAAGGAACTTTTGTTCGATTACGCACTCAACCTGTGAACTATGCCACAGTTTTAGGAGGGAAAACGATAGTGTATCTAGGGGTTTGCCTTATTCAATTTACACTAATGTTATTGGTGGGAATATATCTTTTTCCAGCCATCGGACTTCCTGGTGTGGATGTAACAGGTAAACTCCCTTTGCTTTATGTTGTAGCTTTATTTTCAGGATTGGCTGCCATTGGCTTAGGGTTGCTTTTAGGGACGATAGCAAAAACGCAAGAGCAAGTAGCGCCGTTTGGAGCAACAATGGTAGTAATATTAGCCGCACTCGGTGGTGTTTGGGTTCCAGTATTTGTGATGCCAAAATTTATGCAGTTGATTTCAAAAATATCTCCTATGAATTGGGGCTTGGAAGCATTTTATGATGTATTTTTAAGAAATGTGAGTTTTGTTAAAATCCTTCCTGAAATTTCATTATTATTGCTGTTTTTCCTGCTAACAATTTTAATAGCAATAATTTATAATCGTAGTAAAAATGCCGTCTGATAAAAAAAATGAAATAAGTTTCACTTCTGAAATACGAGTGCGTTTCACCGAAACCGATCCATTAGGGATTGTTTGGCACGGGAATTATATACAATACTTTGAAGATGGTAGAGAAGCCTTTGGGCGTGAACACGGTATTTCATATTTAGAGCAAAAGGCCAATGGTTACACCTCGCCAATTGTTAAATCTACTTGTGAGCATAAATTACCATTGCGATATGGAGATGTAGCAACTATCAAAACCACATTTGTACCCTCGCGCGCAGCAAAAATGATTTTTAAATACAAAATCTATAACCCTGAAGGGAAAGAAGTATGTGTAGGTGAAACTATTCAAGTTTTTTTAAATGAAGACGGAAAGCTCTCACTTACTATGCCTGAGTTTTTTGCTAAGTGGAGAGAGAAAATGGGAGTTTAAAAATGGCTAAAACATATCTTTCATATAATAATATATTTTCAAGTCTTGGATTTGATTCTGAAACTGTTATTGAAAAAATGTCTAATGACGTTTCAGGATTAGATAGATATGACAACAATTCTCTCTTACCTCAACCATTTTGCGCTTCCTTACTTTCTTCGGAAGTAGTAAGGGAAGAATTCAACAAAATATCAGACGCTTCAAAATATACTAAGCTTGAACAGATGTTAATTCTGTCGTTAAAAAAAGTTATAGATGCATCTTCAATAACTTTAAATGATAGGATTGGGCTTATTATTTCAACAACCAAGGGAAATATTGACGTTCTTGAACAAGAAAGTAGTTTTGACGAAAGTCGCTCATATTTAAGTGAGTTAGGAAAAACCCTGAAGGATTTCTTCGGGTTTAAAAGTGAGGCAATAGTCGTTTCTAATGCTTGTGTTTCGGGAGTTTTAGCAATTTCGGCAGCAAAGCGTTTTATTGCTGAAAAAAAATACGACCACATTTTTATTTCAAGTGGAGATCTAGTTACTAAATTTATATTATCGGGGTTTAATTCTTTTCAAGCCCTTTCATCAGAACCTTGTAAGCCTTACGATAAAAATAGAATAGGAATTAACCTAGGCGAAGTGGCAGCAAGTATTTTGGTTACCTCTTCAAAAAAACACTTAAACAGTGAAGCGGTTGAAATCTTAGGTGACGCTACTTGCAATGATGCTAATCATATTTCAGGCCCATCACGAACTGGTGAAGGTTTATATAGAAGTGTTAATGCAGCAATGAAAGAGGCAGGTGTAAAGGCATCAGGTATTGATTATGTGTCGGCTCACGGAACTGCTACCGCATTTAACGATGAAATGGAAGCAATTGCATTCAATAGATTAGGATTAGAAAACGTACCTTTAAATAGCTTAAAAGGATATTTCGGACACACTTTAGGTGCCTCTGGATTATTAGAAACTATCGTGGGGATGCATTCTGTAAAAAAAAATTTACTTTTTTCTTCCAAAGGATTTACCGAACTTGGGGTTTCACAAAATATAAACATAATAACGTCTAATACACCGAAAACCTTGAATGTTTTCCTAAAAACTGCATCAGGTTTTGGAGGTTGTAATACAGCAATAGTTTTTCAAAAAACAACCAATTAACCAACCATAATGCAAGCAAATAAAAAGAATATTAACGCATTTGAAGCTTTGGAAGAAGCGCATCGCATAGCCTTTGCGCCATTTGTTTTTCAGGCTTCAATTTCGCTTCGGAAATTAGGAATCCTAGATTATATCTTTGAAAATAGAAAAGGTGGAGGACCTACAGCCGAAGAAATTTCTGAAAAACTTTCACTAAGTCCATATGGTGTGGGGGTGCTTCTTGAAATTGCAGAAACATCAAATATCGTTAATAAGTGTAAAGCAGGAAAGTATGAGTTGTCTAAGGTTGGTTACTTTTTAAATTACGACACTACAACAAGCGTAAACCTAAACTTTACCAATGAAGTTTGCTACAAAGGCCTGTTCCATTTAAACGATGCTATAAAAACTGGAAAACCTGAAGGGCTTAAAGAATTAGGCGAATGGCCAACTATATACGAAGGGCTTTCAAAATTACAACCAGAGGAACAAAAAGCTTGGTTCGATTTTGATCATCATTATTCAGATAATATTTTTGATGAAGCACTTCAGAAAATTTTTCAAAAGGACATAAAAACCTTATTTGATATTGGAGGTAATACAGGGAAGTTTTCAATTAAATGTGCCGAATTTAATGAAGACGTAAACATTACCATTGTTGATTTACCTGGACAATTAAAGATGGCTTTAGCCAATGCCGAAAAACGAGGCTTTAAAGACAGAATTACAGGTCACCCAATAGATTGGCTCTCAGAAAATCCACAGATACCAACAGGTGCAGATCTTATTTGGATGTGTCAGTTTTTAGATTGTTTTTCAGAGGATGAAATTTTAAAAATCTTGAAAACTTGCGCAGATTCGATGAATGATAATGCCGAGTTGATCATTGTTGAAACCTTTACAGATAGACAAGCATTTAAGGCTTCGCAGTTTATATTAGAAGCAACTTCACTTTATTTTACAGTACTTGCAAATGGAAATAGTAAAATGTACCCTGCGAGTGTATTTATTAAACTGATTGAAAAAGCCGGCTTGCAATTACACGATGATTGTAAAATCGGGGAGTATCACACTATGCTAGTTTGTAAAAAGAAATCACAATAAAACGGTGTAATTGGGCATCTATACGAACTTGAGATTCTAAAGAATTATAAAATTGACGAATAAATTTCACATAAAAAGCTACTCACATATTAAAAGCCAAACTGTTTCAGTAAACGGAAATGTGATTTTTAAAGGAGATGATGCTGATTTTCCAAACTTTATAAAGAGTGCATATAAATATTTGGAGACAAGTTATTCTAAGTTCTTCAAGATGGATAACCTCAGTAAGCTGGCATTTCTAGCGGCCGATGTATTGTTGAAGCAAGAAAGCTTAAGTGAAGAGGAAAACAATATTGCCCTTATATTTTCAAACAAAGCATCGAGTTTAGATACAGATAGAAAACACCAAAAATCAATTGAAAACCAAGACGAATATTTCCCTAGTCCGGCAGTTTTTGTTTATACTTTACCGAATATTTGTCTTGGGGAGATAAGTATAAAACACAAACTTTATTCTGAGAATAGTTTTTTTATCTTTGACCGCTTCAATGCCGAGCATTTATATCTGTATGCCAATAATTTATTGCAAAATAACAAAGCAGAAAAGGTATTATGCGGCTGGGTAGATTTTGATGAAAATAGCTATGAAGCTTTTTTATATTTAGTTGAAAACAAAGGCGAAATAGTACATAACACTGAAGAAATAAACAGATTATATAATTTATTATGAGCGAATTAAAAGAAGAATTAAAGGCGAAAATAATTGAGCAATTAAACCTTGAAGATGTTTCAGTTGAAGAAATTGCTGACGATGACGCACTTTTTGGTGATGGTCTTGGCTTAGATTCTATTGATGCTTTGGAGCTTATCGTAATGTTGGACAAAGATTACGGTATCCGTTTGAGTGATCCGAAAGAAGGACGCAAAATATTTGAATCTGTACAAGTAATGGCAGATTATATAGAAGCAAACCGCACTAAGTAATTTTTGAATTTATAGACTGAGGGCAGTCAAAACCTTATTGAAATTATTATAAAGTCTCTAGTTTAAATGAGTAAAGGCGTAGCGATAACCGGAATGGGGATAATTTCGGCCATTGGAAACAATGTAGCTGAAAACTTTGATGCGCTTATAAATCAAAAAAAAGGGATTACTCGTGTTGATAATATTAAAACCATACAACGCGAAGAAATTATGGTTGGCGAAATTAAATTCACAAACGATGAATTAATCGCTCAACTAGGTCTTCCACCTGAGAACAACTTCTCGCGTACTGCGATGTTAGGTGTTATTGCAGCTAAAGAAGCCATTACTCAGGCAGGAATAACCGATATTAAAAAATATAAAACAGGCATTGTTTCGGGTACGAGTGTAGGCGGCATGGATATGACCGAAAAGTACTATTACGAATATCTCACCGAAAAAGAACCTCAGAAATATATTGAAAGTCATCACGCTGGAGATTCTACACAAAAAATTGCAGAGCAATTAGGCATTGAAGAAAGTTTTGTAACAACTATAAGTACTGCTTGTTCTTCTGCTGCCAATGCAATTATGTTGGGAGCCCGACTTATAAAATCTGGAAAATTAGATAGAGTTGTAGTAGGCGGAGCCGATTGTCTTTCCAAATTTACCATCAACGGATTTAAAACCTTGATGATTTTAAGCGATACCTTCAACACTCCTTTCGACGAAAATAGAAAAGGACTAAACCTTGGAGAAGCAGCAGCTTATCTAGTTTTAGAAAGTGATAAAGTGGTAAAAGCTGAAAATAAAAAGGTACTCGCTTACGTAAAAGGATATGGAAATGCCAATGATGCATTTCACCAAACTGCATCTTCTGATAATGGTGATGGCGCTACACTAGCGATGAAAAAGGCATTAAAAGTTGCCAATTTAAATCCGTCTGATATAGATTATATAAACGCTCACGGAACTGCAACAGGAAATAACGATCTTTCGGAAGGGAGAGCAATACTTCGCATTTTTAAGAATGAAATGCCAGAATTTAGCTCAACAAAAGCATATACCGGTCATACTTTGGCCGCAGCTGGAGCGATTGAAGCTGTATATTCAGTTTTGGCATTACAAGAAAATGTAATTTTTCCCAACCTGAATTTTAAAACTCAGATGAAGGAATTCAATTTAATTCCACAAACCGAATTAAAGAAGAAAGAATTAAATACTGTGCTTTCAAATTCATTAGGTTTTGGCGGTAATTGTTCAACTGTTATCTATTCAAAAGAAGCTTAATGAAAAAGGTGTATATTAATAGTATCGCTTCTATTTCACCTCAAAAAACCTTTGAGAGTGCATCCTTTTTAGATGATATTATTGAATATAATGACAATGTAATTCCAGCCTTCGACCCAAACTATAAAGAGCACATACCGCCTGCAGCTGCTAGACGGATGGCAAAAGGAATTAAAATGGGTGTTGTAGCTTCAAAACTTGCAATGGAAGAAGCAGGGATCGAAACGGTAGATGCTATAATTACAGGAACAGGAATGGGTTGCATGATCGATTCTGAAAAATTTGTCAGTGCTATTATTGATAACAACGAGCAATACTTAACCCCTACTTCCTTTATACAAAGTACACATAATACAGTTGCTGGGCAGATAGCTTTAGGAATGGAGTGTAAAGCTTATAATTTCACTTATGTTCACTCTGCTATTTCGTTTGAATCGGCTTTGATAGACGCTAAAATGCAACTAGAAAATAACGAAGCTAATAACATATTAGTGGGGGGCGTAGAAGAATTAGGCGCACATACCACCAATGTTCATCGGGTTATTAATCACGTTAAACCTGAGCCAGTAACAATTTCAGAAGTTTTAAACTCCAATACTGAAGGAGCTGTATTTAGTGAAGGTGCTAATTTCTTCGTGGTTTCTAACGATAAGAAAGATAGCAGTTATGCTGAATTACTTGCTGTTGAAACATACAATACTCTTCAAAAAGACAAGCTTTCTGAAACAATTAAAAACTTTTTAGAAGAAAATAACTTAAAACCTGAAGACTTAGATCTTGTGGTGCTCGGTAATAATGGTGATGTAGATTTTGATGGATATTACAATCAACTATCTGAAAACATCTTCAAAAACACTAAGCAGGTTTACTACAAACACCTAGTTGGTGAAAATAATACAGTGTCGGCATTCGGGGTTTGGTTGGCTTCAAAAATTATTAAAACACAACAAATTCCTGCTATAGTGAATTTGAACGATATTGAATCAGCAGAAACTAACATTGTTCTGTGTTACAACCAATATCGCGGTGAAAACCACAGTCTTGTACTCCTGAAAAAATGTTGAAATTCTACACCATAAACGCCTTAGCTTTAGTAATCTTTTTTGGATTGCTGCTAACAGGTTTTTTTGGTGATGTTCCGGTTTGGCTTTATGTGTTATTTGTAATTATTTGGATAGTAATTACTGCTATTGGGTCTTTTCAAATAAAATGGAATTATCATTTAGAGTCTTTAAACCACAATTATAAAACTTCAAAAAACTATATATCCATCACTTTCGACGATGGACCAAATCCAGATTATACACCAAAAATTCTTTCACTTTTAAAAGAACACAACGCAAAAGCTACTTTTTTCATAATAGGAAAAAATGCTGAAACGCATCCGGACTTAGTCCGTGAAATAATAGCAGATGGACATTCTATAGGGAATCATTCATTTTCACACGCCAATACTTTTGGATTTTTTTCTTCTGAAAAAATTATAGCCGATTTAAAAAAATCTGATTCTGTTCTGAAAGAAATCACAGGAAAGGAAATTAAATTATTTCGTCCTCCATTTGGTGTAACAAATCCGAATATCAAGAAAGCTTTGAAAAAAACTGGGCATCACTCTATTGGTTGGAGTAAACGCAGTTTGGATACTACGAATCTTTCGGAAGAAAAGATTTTAAAACGCATTATTCCCAACCTGAGAAAAGGTGATATTGTATTACTTCACGATAGCAGTTTAAAATCCGTTGCCGTATTGGAACAGTTATTGTTAACTTTGACTCCGCACGAATTGCAGTCGGTTTCGGTGGATCGTTTGCTAGAAATAGAACCTTATGCGTAATTATCTTTTTTTACTAGTTTTTGTTTTAATCGGCGGTAGCATTGCAGCACAAGAAATTGCGATGAATGCTTCTGAAATTTCTGCTTTCAAACAAAAAGTTATCTCTACTGCAAAAAGCACCAATTCAATTAAAGCTGATTTTGTGCAATTCAAGCACCTAGACTTTTTAGCGAATGATGTAAAAACTTCAGGGAAAATGGTATTTAAAGCTCCAAATTTGGTAAAATGGGAGTACACAAATCCTTATCAATACAGCGTTATTTTTAAAGAAGATAAGCTGCTTATCAATGATGGAGGCACTAAAAGTAAAGTCGATATTGGGAATAGCAATCTCTTTAAGAAATTAAACGAGTTAATCGTGAAAAGCGTAAAAGGCAATATGTTTAACGACGCCGATTTTACGGTTTCATTTTATAAAGTATCGAAACATTACAAAGCGGTTTTTGTGCCTAAAGACAAAAAAATAGCTAATTATATAGCTTCTTTCGAATTGCTTTTCAACAAAGACGACGCACAGGTTCACGAGGTAAAAATGATTGAGCCATCAAAAGACTTTACAAGGATTATATTTGGCAATCGAGTTTTAAACAGTAAGATTAATGATTCGGTTTTCAGTAATTAGTCTATCCCTTGTTTTCTCTTTAACTTCTTGCTCGTTAAAGACCACAGAAGGATTGCGACCAATAGATTTGAATGAGGTTGCTAAATTGAATAAAGTGGTCGAAAATCTATATTTTTCTAATCCAGAAATAGACTATGTTTATAAAGCGAAAATCAAGGTTTACAATAAAAATTTCGGCGGAATATTAATTGTAAAAAAGACAGGTCCAGAAAATCACAGAGTAGTTTTTACAACTGAATTTGGAAGTAAATTATTAGACTTTCAGTTTGATGGAGATAAGTTTACCAAGAATTTTGTTGTTGAAGACTTAGATAAAAAATTTATAATTAATATTTTGAGAGACGATTTCAAATTATTGATAACCGAAAAATCTGATATTTTGGAAACTTTTAGTTCTGAAGTACATAATGTTTTGAAAACACAGTCCGAGGAACGATTCAATTATTACTTTTTTGAAAAAAAAACAGGAAAGCTTCAAAAAATTATAAATACAACTAAAAGAAAAGAAAAAGTTGAGGTTAATTTTACTTCAACTGAAAAAGAAATCGCAGACATCATAAGTATAAAACACAACAACTTCAAGTTAACGATAGACTTGGAAAAATTCAAAAAAGAATAGCATGCTCATAGAAGGTTTATACAAAATAATTGCTATCGAGAAGACCGAAAAAGGCATCTTGGCAAAAGTACACTTAGACAAAAATCACGATATTTTTAAGGGGCATTTTCCTGGGAATCCAGTTATGCCAGGAGTTTGTATGATTCAGATTATAAAGGAGTTAACTGAAAAAACAGTAGAAAAGGAATTGTTTTTGGCGGTTTCTTCCAATATAAAGTTTATGGCAATTATCAATCCTGAAAAGAATTCAGAATTGCAGCTTGCTATAGATATTACTGAAGAAAATGGAGAGGTAAAGGTGAAAAACACTACATCTTTCGAAGATACTATAGCTCTAAAGTTAAGTGCTACGTTTAAAATTATTTAATTTTTGTTTAAGCCTAACAAGGTTTTAAAACCTTTTAGAATTAGAATTTACAATTATGAAAAACATATTTATTTTATTCTTTTTCATTTCCTTTATTGGAAACGCCCAAGATTTAGGAGAAATTCGTACTCAATACCCAAAAGCAGTTGAGAGCACCGAAGTAACCGAGAAACTGTATGGCGAACTTTTAAAAATAAATACATCGACCAAGCCTGTATTGCATGCCTACAAAGGAGCAATATTGACGTTGAAAGCCAAGTTTTCAAAAAATAAACGCGATAAGAAAGATTTTTTTAAAGAAGGCGTTTCTTTACTTGAATCTGCTATAGAGTTAGATTCGCAGAATACCGAAATTAGATACATCCGTTTATCAGTTCAAGAAAATTCGCCAAAATTCTTAGGGTATCACAAAAATATTGAGGATGATAAAAATTTTATTTTAAAGAATTTCGGAACTATACCTTCTAAGACTTTAAAAACCATTGTAAAAGATTTTGTTTTAAACTCTAATAGTTTTAATGAAACTGAAAAGTTAGGGTTGAATTAAACTAAGCAAAACCATTACTTCAACTGCAATAACTTATATTTGTTGCGTGCTCTATTCCTCAGTGGTAGTTACACACCGCAAAGACACAGAGGACACTAAGAATAAAACTTCATAATGAGCCAAAAACTACATTCAGATAAATTTAATTCCCTGAAGTGTTGCGTGATTATTCCTACTTATAATAATCACAAGACCTTGCAACAGGTAATTGAAGGTGTTTTGGTTTACACTGAAAATGTAATTGTGGTGAATGATGGTTCCACAGATTCAACTTCAGAAATATTGCTAAAGTTTCCGCAATTGGAGTTAATTAACCTTGCACAAAATAAAGGAAAGGGGAATGCGCTGCGACAAGGCTTTGCACACGCTGAAAGTTTGGGTTACCATTACGCCATTACCATTGATAGTGATGGTCAACATTTTCCAGAAGATATTCCAGTTTTTACAGAAGCTTTAGAAAAGTCAGAAAATAAAAAGCTACTCCTTATCGGCGCACGAAATATGGGGCAAACGGGAGTACCTAAGAAAAGTAGTTTTGGAAACAAGTTTTCAAATTTTTGGTTTTGGGTAGAAACGGGAATTCGCTTAAAAGACACCCAGTCTGGCTTTAGGTTATATCCGCTTTACGCAATGAAAGGCTTAAGCTTTTACACCAATAAGTTTGAATTTGAAATTGAAGCCATAGTCAAATCTGCCTGGAGTGGGATAGAAGTGAAGAACATTCCAATTCAAATTCACTATGAGTTGGAAAATAGAGTATCACATTTTCGTCCGTTTAAAGATTTTACACGAATTAGTATCTTAAACACTTGGCTTGTACTTGTTACCTTCCTATATATTAAACCACGAGATCTCTTTAGGAAACTAAAAAAAAAAGGACTTAAAAGGTTCTTGATGGAAGACCTACTTCAAAGCGATGATTCTGCCGAAAAGAAAGCTTTTTCAATCGCTTTAGGAGTGTTTATAGGCTTGTCTCCAATTTGGGGTTTTCATACTGTATCGGTTATATTTTTGGCCATTCTATTGAAGCTAAATAAGGTGATTGCATTTGCTTTTTCTAATGTAAGCTTGCCTCCATTTATTCCTTTTATTCTTTATTTCAGTTTAAAACTTGGGAGTTGGCTTTTAGGTGAAAACTTTGTCCTTTCATTTAATGAAATAGATCCCAGTTTAGAGCTAGTGAAATATTTAAAATCTTATATTGTTGGCAGTTTGGCTCTTTCAATTTCTGCAGCAATTTTCTGCGGACTTGCAGGATACTTAGTCTTAACGTTGTTTGAGCGTAAAAAGATTTTTAAGAATGGGTAAATGGTTTTTTAAGGCATATCAATTTCTTCAAAATAATAA
The DNA here is from genome assembly GCF_006346335.1 of Aequorivita sinensis. Taxonomy (GTDB): domain Bacteria; phylum Bacteroidota; class Bacteroidia; order Flavobacteriales; family Flavobacteriaceae; genus Aequorivita; species Aequorivita sinensis. Next base: position 138,962 of record NZ_VDMC01000005.1, on the reverse strand, counting down.
ATCCCGAAGCGCAATTATTTTTTTATTGTTGCTCTCAGGTTTGGTGTTCCTTGTTACCAAAATTCAATTTGAAGAAGATATTTCTAAATTAATACCTGTAGAAGGAGAGTCTAAAAACCTTCAGAAAGTATTAAAATCAGTAAATTTTACTGATAAAATTATTGTAACCCTTAAGAAAAATGAAGATGTAGCCGTTGAAGAACTTACCGATTACGCTTCAGAATTTATCGATAGCTTACAAACTCACTCATCTCAATACATCAAAAATATTAGAGGGAAAGTAAACGATGACGATTTACTTCGTACTATGAATTTTGTGTACGAAAATTTGCCTTTATTTCTTGATAAAGATGATTATAAAACCATTGCCAATAAACTTGAAAAAGACAGTGTTTCGGCTATAACAGCAGCGAATTACAAAACACTTATCTCCCCTTCTGGAATAGTAACGAAAGATATTATTCTAAAAGACCCTTTAGGGCTTTCACTAATCGCCTTAAAAAAGCTTAGACAGCTTGGAGTCACAGACGAATTTGTATTGAAAGACGGGTTTTTAGTAAGTAAGGATGAAGAAAATCTTCTTCTTTTTATCACTCCGCAATATGCAAGTAGTGAGACTTCTGAAAACAGCAAGTTTGCCGAAAAACTATATGCGCTACAAAAATCTTTAGATCTTAAATATTCAGGAAAAGTAAAAAGTGAATATTTTGGAGCTGCGTTAATTGCAGTTGCCAATGCCCAGCAAATTAAAAGTGATATACAGTTTACCGTAGGTATCGCCTTTTCGTTATTGGTTCTAGTTTTTATATTCTTTTACCGAAAGATATATGTTCCCATAATTTTATTTGTACCAACGCTTTTCGGTGGACTTTTAGCAGTTGCACTATTGTATTTAGTTCGAGACAATATCTCTGCAATTTCACTAGGGATAGGTTCAGTTTTGCTGGGGGTGACATTGGATTATTCACTTCATATACTCACCCATATCCGCAATAACGAAACGGTAGAAAGTTTATATAAAGATGTAGCAGAACCAATATTGATGAGCAGTTTAACAACGGCGTTAGCATTTTTATGCTTGTTGTTTTTAGATTCTCAAGCCTTACAGGATTTAGGGATGTTTGCTGCAGTAAGTGTTTTAGGTGCTTCGGTTTTTGCACTTTTATTTATTCCATTAGTTTACAAAAATCCACTTTCGCAAAAGCAGCAAGTTAATGTGCTGGATAAAATCGCCGATTATTACTACCATAGAAATAAATGGTTGTTAATAGGTCTAGGAGCGGTTTTAGCGGTAAGTCTGTTCACCTTCAATAAGGTTGAATTTGATAAAGATATTTCAAAATTAAATTATGAGCCTGAAGCGTTGAAAGCTGCAATGCAGCATTTGGATGAGTTGACAGATATTTCCTCAAAATCGGTCTACTTAGCGACTTATGGGAAATCTGTAGAAAGTACGCTTCAGCTAAACGATTCAATTCACGCAACTTTAGAATTACTTAAAGAAAATGATAAAATAAGCAGTTTTAGTTCTATTGGAGCTTTAGTACATTCACAACGTGACCAAAGAAATAAAATATCTGTTTGGCAACAGTTTTGGAGTGAATCTCGAAAGGATAGTACGGCAAACAATCTTATTAATAGTGGGGAAGAACTTGGTTTTAAACCTTCAACTTTTAGTAAGTTTTACAATTTTCTGAATAAAGACTTCAACACTTTAAAGCCTGAGGATTATCAGCAAATTCCATCGATTATTCTAGAGGATTATATCACTACAGAAGCTGGATTTACAACAATTACAACCCTAGTTAAACTAGAGGATGTAGATGTTTCTGACATAAAAGATAGGTTTAAGAAAATCCCGAATACCTATGTTATTGATAGGCAGGAAATGAATGAAACCTTCTTAGGAAATCTTAAAAACGATTTCAACAGCCTGATTGGGTATTGCTTGCTGGCGGTTTTATTAATACTGTTTTTATTCTTCCGAAGTTTCTCTCTCACTTTGGTTACTGCAACCCCAATTTTCCTAACCTGGTTTCTAACCTTAGGGGTAATGGGATTGCTCAATATTCAATTCAATATTTTCAATATTATAATCTCCACTTTCATTTTTGGATTGGGAATCGATTATAGCATTTTTATGACTAAAGGCTTAATGAAAGAGCTTGCCACGGGTGAAAAAGTAATGGTAACCAATAGAACATCAATAATTCTGTCGGTTTTAACCACGATTCTTGGAGTTGGAGTTCTAATTTTTGCTAAACATCCGGCATTGTATTCAATATCTATAGTCTCGATCATTGGAATTTTTTCGGCAATGTTTACAGCTTTCACAGTGCAACCGTTATTGTTTAAACTTTTTATAGGCAGCTCAAAAAAACGCCCTATAACTCCTAGGATGTTTGTGCATTCTATACTGTCGTTTAGTTATTTCGGATTAGGAGGAATATTGCTTTCAATCTACAGTGTAACCTTAATGCCAATCTTACCAATCAGTAAGAAAACATCTATGGGATGGTTTCATAAGATAATATCGAAATTCTTTAAATCGGTATTATACACCAATCCCTTTGTGAAGAAAACTATAATCAATGAATCGGGTGAGGATTTTTCAAAACCTGCGGTAATTATAGCCAATCACACTTCCTTTCTAGATATTTTGGCGGTGGGGATGTTGAATCCAAAAATCTGTTTCTTGGTAAACGATTGGGTTTATAATTCTCCAATATTTGGGAAAGCAGTGCAAAAAGCAGATTTCTACCCTGTATCAAGTGGAATTGAAAATAGCTTAGAGCCCTTAAAAAAGAAAATTGAGGAAGGATATTCGTTGATGGCTTTTCCAGAAGGCACTAGAAGTGACTCCAATAAAATTAAGCGTTTTCACAAAGGTGCTTTTTATTTGGCAAACCAATTCAATTTGGATATTCTACCGGTACTAATTCACGGAAATAGCGAAGTAAATCCTAAGGGAAGCTTTATTATTAAAGATGGTAGCATTACTGTAAAGATTTTACCGCGTATAAAAGCCGAAGACACTTCTTATGGAGAAACTCATAGGCAACAAGCAAAACAAATAGGCGCGTATTTTAGAGATGAGTTTTTAAAAATTAGAAACGAAATTGAAGGTGTAAAATATTTTCACAATATTGTTTTAGAAGAATACCGATACAAGGGAGATTCAATTTGTAAGGCTGTAAAGAAGGATTTAAAAGAAAATGCTGCGCCGTATTTCGAAACCCTAAGAAACATTGAAAAGCGTGGGAATATTGCACATATTTCAGATGATCATGGGCAACTCGACTTTCTTTTAAATCTCGATGGGCCAGATAGAAAAATTTTCAGCTACATTGAAGATTTAGATATGAGAGCAATACTTCAAAATAGTTATATAACTAATAAATACAGTAAGGTCTATTTTAAATCTTCTATCTCAGCCGTATTGAACGCAGATGTTGAAGTGCTAGTAATTTCTTCAGAAAAACACCTTGCTGAAGTAATAGACATTTTACCGCAAATTTCTGTGAAAACCATTGTCTTTCTGAAAGATGTATCCCTTGTTGAGAAGGAAAATATTGTTACATTAGACTATCAAAGAGTATATCAAAACACGAATATTAGTATTTTTAATCTATCGAGAACCACAGCAGAATGACTGAGAAATACGATGTAGTAATTATTGGTAGCGGCCTAGGAGGGCTGGTATCGGCAATTATACTAGCCAAAGAAGGGTATAGTGTTTGTGTGCTCGAAAAGAACCAACAATTTGGTGGGAATCTACAAACCTTTTCACGTAATAAAACCATTTTTGATACAGGGGTTCATTATATAGGAGGACTTTCGGAAGGACAAAATTTGAATAGGTACTTTAAGTATTTAGGTATTCTTGACGATATTACACTAAAGAAAATGGACGAAGATGGTTTTGATAGAATCACTTTTGACAATGACCCAAAGGAGTACAAATACGCACAAGGTTACGAAAGATTTAAAAAAACGCTCCTTGAGGAATTTCCTGAAGAAGAAAAGGCAATAGATGCTTATTGCAATAAAATGAAGGAAACTTGCGATTTCTTTCCGCTTTACAGACTTAAACTTGGAAAACCATATTATGAAAACACTTCACTTTTTGAAGTGAAAATAAAAGACTTTATAGATTCTATTACAGATAATAAAAAACTTCGAGCTGTATTAGGAGGAAGTAATTTGCTATATGCTGGTGAGGGGGAACGCACTCCTTTGTATATGCACGCATTGTCAGTAAACTCTTATATAGAAAGCTCGTATCGTTGTATAAATGGTGGAAGTCAAATAACCAAGGCACTGCTTGCTAGGCTACGTGAAAATGGAGGAAAGGCATATAAACGCCACGAAGTAACAAAGTTTGTTACAGAGGATGGACAGGTGTCAGCAGTCGAACTTGCAAATGGGAAGGCAATAAAAGGCGATATATTTATTTCTAATATAGACCCTAAGATGACCCTGCAGATGATTGGTAAAAATCATTTTAGAAAATCCTATACCAAACGTATTGAAAATATTGAAAGTACAATTGCTGCTTTTAGTCTTTATTTAGTATTGAAACCCAATAGTTTTAAATACTTAAACCATAATTACTATCATTTTAAAGACTATAACGCTATTTGGGATGCACATAAGTATACTGAAGAAAGTTGGCCTGAAGTGTATATGGTTTCTATGGGAATTAAGAAGGATGAAGATGAGTATGGGGATAACTTAACGGTTATGACTTATATGCATTTTGAAGAAATGGAACCTTGGATAAATACTTTCAACACAGCCGCTGATAAAAATGAGAGAGGGCAAACCTATGAAGAGTTTAAGGAACAAAAGGCTGAGGTAGTTATTCAGGAGTTAGAGAAAAAATTCCCCAACATACGAGATTGTATAGAAGCAGTTTACGCTTCAACCCCTTTATCTTACCGTGATTATATAGGGTGTAGTAAAGGATCGATGTATGGCTTTGTTAAAGACGCTAATAGTCCATTAAAATCTTTCGTGTCTCCACGAACTAAAATCAACAATCTTTATTTTACTGGGCAAAGTTTAAATATGCACGGGATTTTGGGCGTTACAATTAGTGGAGTAGTAACTTGTTCGGAAATATTAGGAGGGGAATACCTTTTAAATAAAATTTTAGAAGCTTCAAATACGGAAAGGATAACTTAAAGAGTTTAGAGATGTCACAAATCAAATCAAAACCTATTGAAAGGGTTCGGAATATTTCTAAGGAAGAGTTTATTGAGAAATATTACAAACCTCAAAAGCCTGTTTTAATTGAAGGACTCACAAAAGATTGGAAGGCATTTAAAATGTGGAACTTGGACTATATTCAAAAACACGCTGGAGATCAAGTGGTTCCGCTTTATAATAATGAGCCTACAAAAGGGAAGCAGAACTCGGCCGAGCCTGCTACTGAAATGAAAATGTCTGACTATATCGATCTTATAAAATCCAAACCTACCGATTTACGAATTTTCTTCTACGATCTTAAGGTGAAGTTGCCAGAACTTCTAAAAGATTTTGAATACCCAAATATTGGTTTAAAGTTTTTTAAACGTCTTCCGGTACTATTCTTTGGAGGTGAAGGGTCTAAGGTGTTACCACATTACGACATGGACTTAGCAGATTTAGTGCATTTCCATTTTCAGGGGACTAAGAGTGTTTTGCTTTTCTCTCCCGAGCAAACTAAGTATTTATATAAAATTCCATTTGCAGTACATAATTTAGAAACCATCGATTTAGATAATCCCGATTTTGAAAAGTATCCTGCGTTAAAATATGTTGAAGGAATTCACGCGACAATGGAACACGGTGATGCGCTTTATATGCCAAGCGGCTACTGGCACTATATAAAATATCTAAATGGAGGTTTTTCTATGACACTTCGGGCTTTTCCACGGCATTTAGGGCGTTTTGGAAATATGCTTTACAACGTATTCTTTATGCGACATTTCGAAAATATAATGCGTAAATCATTTGGGCAGAAGTGGATTGATTATAAAGAAAATCGTACTTATAAGAAAACAAATAATAGGGTAGCCAAGCTGAATAATCAAAATTTATAAGGATGAAGATTTCAGGAAAGTTACTTGCATTTGCGTTGTTAATATTTCTTTTGAATTCGTGTGGAGTGTCAAAATCTATTAATAATAGACCTGATGTTAGTGGCTACAATTCTTCAATTCCTGAAAAAATTAAAATCAACGATTCTACTTTTATAGCTGGAAATAACTTCTTCTTAAAAAACATACAAGGTCTGTGGGAGTTATATGTAGAAGGAAATCCCTTACAAATTGGGGAAATAACTGGAAGCCTTACGCAGAAACAACTTCAAAGTCAGGAGGCCTATATCTTCAATATGGTGGAAGATATAATCCCTTCAAAGTTTCAACAATTCTTACTTCGTAAGTTTTTGGCTTGGTACAATCGCCAAATGTATCAACATATCCCTGAGGAATATAAAGCCGAAATTTATGGTCTTTCACAATATTCATCATCAAATTTCAGTGAAATTGGCGAGCCTTATTTGCGAATTCTATACTTGCACGGCGCTCACGATATAGGCCATGCAATGCAAGATTTAATGCTGGTTGGTTGTTCATCTTTCGCTGTTTGGGGAGATAAAACAGTCGATAATGACCTGCTAATTGGAAGAAATTTTGATTTTTATGCTGGAGATGACTTTGCGAAGGAGAAAATAATCTCTTTTGTAAACCCTTCAAAAGGACACAATTTTATGTCGGTAACTTGGGGCGGAATGATAGGCGTAGTTTCTGGAATGAACGAGCAAGGTTTAACGGTTACTATAAATGCCGGAAAATCTAAAATTCCATTAGTTGCTAAAACACCAATATCTATAGTAACACGCGAAATTCTTCAATATGCATCTACTATAGATGAGGCAATTGCTATTGCAAAAAAGCGTGAAGTATTTGTATCTGAAGCTATTTTTATTGGCAGTGCTAAGGATAAAAAAGCAATTGTTATTGAAGTTTCACCGGATAATTTTGGTATTTATGAAGTAGAAAACACCAATAAACTTATATGTAGTAATCACTTTCAAAGTGAAGAATATCAAAATGACGAACGCAATATAAAATGGATAGAAGAGAGTCATTCTATGTATCGTTTTGAAAGAATGCTAGAACTGATTTCAGAAAAAGAAAAAATTGATGTTAAAGATGCGGTTTCCATTCTTCGAAATAAAAAGGGGTTAGGTAACAAAGAAATAGGTTTTGGAAATGAAAAAGCCTTAAACCAACTTTTGGCCCATCATGGAATTGTTTTTAAACCTGAAAGTAAAAAAGTATGGGTTTCTTCAAATCCCTATCAATTGGGTGAATTTGTGGAATACGATTTAAACGAGATTTTTATGAATAGGGAAGACAATCCAGCAATTACTTCCGTTTCAAACGGGAATGGGAATATTCCTGAAGATAAGTTTATACATTCAAAAGAATTTAAAGACTACCAAGAATACCGAGTTTTGGAGCGGAAAGTTGAAAAAGCTATTTCGAAAAAAGATACACTTTCCCAGGAAACAATTTTAGCTTTACAACAAAAAAACCCAGAGTATTGGAAAGCCTATTATTTAATAGGAAAGTATTACTTTGGAAAAAAATATGACGCCGCCGCAAAACTTGCTTTTGAAAAAGCGTTGACCAAAGAAATAACAACAGTTACCGATAGACAGGCAATTAAAAAATATCTTCGGAAATTAAACTAACAGAATTAAAAAGGCGTGGTGTTTAGTAAGCCTTAAAGTCTTGCTTCCAAAAAGAACAGTAAATGATTCCAAAAATAGAAAAAGCATCCAAAGAAGAAATAAAAGCCTTTCAAGAAGAGAAGCTTAAAGACACGCTAGAATATCTAAATGAGAAATCTCCATTTTACAAGCGCTTTTTTAAGGAAAACAATATTAATGTTTTAAAAATAAAGAAGCTCGAAGACCTTTATAAAATTCCTGTTACTACTAAAGATTTTCTGCAGCGTTATAATGATGATTTTATATGTGTGCCAAGAGCTGAGATTATAGACTATGTTACAACCTCTGGAACTTTGGGTGACCCTGTAATATTTGCACTTACCGATAACGATTTAAATCGCTTAGCCTATAACGAAGCGATTTCATTTGAGTGTGCAGGAGTTAAGAAGACCGATGTGATGCAGTTGATGACCACTATCGACCGCAGGTTTATGGCAGGGTTGGCTTACTTTTTAGGTGCTCGAAAATTGGGAGCGGGAATCATTCGAGTTGGATCTGGGATTCCTGAGCTACAATGGGATTCGATTTTAAAATTTAATCCTACTTACTTAATTACAGTGCCTTCGTTTCTTTTAAAACTTATAGAATATGCAAAACAGCATAATATAGATTTAAAAAATACAGGTGTTAAAGCAGCTATATGCATTGGTGAACCTATTCGCGATCAAGATTTTTCTTTGAATATACTGTCAAAAAAAATTAAAAAAGATTGGGATATTGAGTTGTTTTCAACTTATGCTTCTACCGAAATGAGTACAGCATTTAATGAATGTGAATATCACGTTGGCGGTCATCACCATCCGGAATTGATTATTGCTGAAATTTTGGATGAAAATAATAATCCGGTAAAAAATCGTGAAGTGGGCGAACTTACAATTACCACATTAGGTGTTGAAGCGATGCCGTTATTGCGTTTTAAAACAGGTGATATGGTTCAAGCAAATGATGAAAAGTGCAAGTGTGGGCGTAATACCATGCGCTTAGGGCCGGTTGTTGGGCGTAAAAAGCAAATGATTAAATATAAGGGAACTACCTTGTATCCGCCGGCGATGTATAATATTTTAAATAACTTTTCAGAAGTTGAAAGCTACGTAATTGAAGTGTTTCACAATGAATTAGGTACCGATGAAATTTTAATAAAGATTGCATCCGATAATATTTCCGAAGAGCTTCTTTTAGATATCAAAGATCATTTTAGAGCAAAATTACGAGTAGCGCCTAAGTTAGAATATGCCTCATCTGAAGAGATTCAAGCACTAAGGTTTCCACCTTTAAGTAGAAAGCCTGTGGACTTGATAGATCACAGGCTTCAAAAAAATAAGTAGGTATTTCTTTATTTCTTAAATGTAATTACTGGCATATTAGCATGGTTTACCATATCCTCACTGATACTTCCATTAAAAAAGTGTGAAATACCTTTGCGTCCGTGAGTGGCCATTCCAATTAATTCACCATTTATAAATTTTGTGAAATTTAGTATTCCTTTTTCCACGGTAGTGTCGTTATAGATGTTTAGAGAGTAATTTTCAATTCCTATACCATCTACAAAATCCTCCATTAATTTCTGAGCTTGGCCAGAAGTTTTAAAACCTGCAGGCGTGTTCACGTATAGCAAATGTAGTTTTGCGTCAATTTTTTTAGCGAAATCATAAGCTTTAATCAATGTACCGCGTGAATTTTCAGAAAAATCAGTTGCAAATACAAAATCTTCCACATTAAATTCCGAATGATTATTCTTTATCACCAATACTGGAACTTCGGCGGTGCGAACAACTTTTTCTGTATTACTTCCTACAAACATTTCTTTAAATCCACTAGCACCATTAGATCCCATAACTATAAGATCTATGTCATAATTCTTACAAGCTTCATTAATATCTTCAAAAATTTCGTTGTGACCAATTGTCTCGTTTATCGTAATTCCCTCAAGGAATTCGCTGTTTCTAAGGTCGTTAAAGCGTTTTTCAGTAAGTTTTATAAAATACAACGATTCGGGAAGGCTGCCAGAATCTTTAGCAGTAGCGTATTGCATTGGAATTTCCAAAGAGTGCAAAACGTAAACTTCACTATTGTGTTTTTTAGCTAATTTTATAGCTACTTTAAGGGCGTTTTCAGCTTGTTCGGAAAAATCTGTGGGAACTAAAATACGTTTCATAAATAGATTTGGGATTAATTTTTAAGCGATGATAATTTACAAAAATAAATCGGTTACCCTTGATTTTTATAATATTAAAAAATTATAGTATATTTGCACCGATTTTGATACGAAAATATCTGAGGGGACTAAAAGTCCCCTCTTTTTATAGCTAAAAAACGATGCGAGAAAAAGTAGCACAACTACTAGAAACTGCTTTAGCAGAAAACCAATCTCTGTTTTTGATCGACCTAAATATTACTGAAGATAACCAAATACGGGTCATCCTTGACGGCGATAAAGGCGTTACGGTTGAAGATTGTATAGCTGTTAGCCGACAAATTGAACATAATTTGGACCGTGAGGAATATGATTTCTCTTTAGAAGTAATGTCATCGGGTGTTTCAGAACCATTGACTTTACCTAGGCAGTATAAAAAGAACTTAGGAAGAACGCTTAAAATAAAAACTAAAAACGAAGAAAAAATTGAAGGCGAATTAATCGCTGCGAACGAAGAAAGTTGTACCTTGAAGTGGTCTGTGCGAGAGCCTAAACCAGTAGGAAAGGGGAAAGTTACCGTTCAAAAAGAGGCAACACTGCCTTATGAAGATATTATGGAAGCAAAAGTGATGATAACATTTTAATAGAATTGATATGGAAAACTTAGCACTAATCGATTCTTTTTCAGAGTTTAAAGATGATAAGCAAATAGATAGAGTAACGCTTATGGCGATACTTGAAGACGTTTTCAGAAATGCACTGAAAAAGAAATATGGAAGTGACGATAACTTTGATATAATTGTAAACCCTGATAAAGGGGATTTGGAGATTTGGAGAAACCGTGTTGTGGTTGCAGATGGAGAAGTAGAGGATCCAAACGAAGAGATTTCTTTAAGCGAAGCACAAAAAATTGAGCCGGATTTTGAGATTGGAGAGGATGTTTCGGAAGAAGTAAAGTTAATCGACCTAGGGCGTCGTTCTATTTTGGCATTGCGTCAAAACCTTATTTCAAAAATTCACGAGCACGATAATACTATCATCTATAAGCAATTTAAAGATCTTGAAGGAGAAATTTACACTGCTGAGGTTCATCACATTCGTCACCGTGCCGTTATATTGTTAGACGATGAAGGGAATGAAGTTATCCTTCCAAAGGATAAACAAATTCCTTCAGACTTTTTCAGAAAAGGAGATAACGTTCGTGGAATTATTGAAAGCGTTGATTTAAAAGGAAATAAACCGACAATTATTATGTCGCGCGCAAACCCAATTTTCCTTGAAAAATTATTCGAACAAGAAATTCCAGAAGTATTTGACGGTTTAATTACTGTTAAAAAAGTAGTTCGTATTCCTGGTGAAAAAGCAAAAGTTGCTGTAGATTCATACGATGATCGTATTGATCCTGTAGGAGCTTGTGTTGGTATGAAAGGTTCAAGAATACACGGTATTGTACGTGAACTTGGAAACGAAAATATCGATGTTATAAATTATACAAGTAATATTAACCTTTATATTACTCGTGCATTAAGCCCAGCAAAAGTAACTTCAATTAAAATAAATGAAGAGACTAAACGAGCTGAGGTAATTCTTCGTCCTGAAGAAGTGAGTAAAGCAATTGGTCGTGGAGGGCATAACATTCGCCTTGCAGGTCAATTAACAGGCTATGAAATAGATGTGCTTCGTGAAGGCGCAGAAGAAGACGTAGAGTTGCGTGAATTCTCAGATGAAATAGAAGGCTGGATCATCGAAGAATTCCATAAAATAGGTCTAGATACAGCTAAGAGTGTACTAGAACACGATATCAAGGATTTGGTTAAACGAACCGATTTGGAAGAAGAAACCATTCTTGATGTAATTAATATATTAAAAGAAGAATTTGAAGAGTAGTTGAAACTTTGACTACTTTTATACAAATTTTTTAAAAAGAAAAACAGGAAAAAGCATTTATGGCTGGAGTAAAGAAAAAAAGACTAAGTCAGGTATTACGTGAATTTAATATCTCGTTGGATCGTGCCGTGGAATTTTTGAGCACAAAAGGTTTCGATGTGGTCGCAAGTCCAAACACTAAAATAACGGGCGATGAATACGAAGTTCTTTTTGAAGAGTTTGAAACCGACAAAAGTAAAAAAGTAGAATCCAAGGAAATTGGTGAGGAAAAGCGCAAGGAGAAAGAAGAGCTTCGATTAGCGCGTGAGCGTGAGCTTGAAGAAAAGCAAAAGAAAGAAGAAGCCTCTCGAGTAATCAGAGCTGGCGCTAAACTTGAGGGTCCTAAACAAATAGGTAAGATTGATCTTTCTACAGGGAAACCTAAAAAAGAAGAGCCTAAAGCTGCTGAAAAGCCAGTTGAGGTGGAGCCTGCTAAAGAAGAAAAGGTAAAGGTTGAAAAAGAAGAAAAGCCTGAAGTTGTAGCCGAAAAACCTAAAGCCGAAAAACCAAAAGTTGAGGAAAAACCTGAGGTAGAAGAAAAGGCTGAGAAAGAAAATGTTGTAGAAGAAAAGCCAAAAACAAAACCAACTCCTCCTACTAAGAAAGAAGAAGTAGAAAAGCCTGCTGAATCTCCTGTTTCTAAAAAAGAAATTAAAGAAGAACCGAAAGTCGAGCCTAAGGTTGAATCTAAAGAAGAAGCCAAAGTGGAGCCTTCAAAAAAAGATTCGGATACGGTAACTACAAAATACCGCAAACTAGAAGGTCCAAACTTTACAGGTCAAAAAATTGATCTTTCTCAGTTTAAAAAACCTGAAAAGAAAAAAGATCCTAAGACCGACGCTAACAAAGACAAAAAAGGTAAGCGTCGTCGTATAAGTAAAGAAGCTCCTAAAACTGCCGGAGGTGGAAACTTTAGAGATAATCGTGGAAAAGGCAGAAAGCCGCGTCCAAATACTCCTAAAGAAGAGCCTAGCGAAGAAGAAGTACAAAAACAAGTGCGCGAAACTTTAGAAAAACTTCAAGGGAAGTCTTCTAAAGGGAAGGGTGCTAAGTACCGTCGTGAAAAACGAGATTTCCACCGTCAGAAAACTGAGGATGAAATGGCGCAACAAGAAGCAGAAAGTAAGCTTCTTAAGGTTACTGAGTTTGTAACTGCTAGTGAAATGGCAACTATGATGGATGTTCCTGTTACCAAAATTATCTCAGCTTGTATGAGTTTGGGAATGATGGTAACGATGAATCAACGTCTAGATGCAGAAACACTAAGTATAGTGGCAGATGAATTTGGATACGACGTTGAATTTGTAACTGCAGATATTGAAGAGTCTATAGAGCGCAACGTGGATGCTCCTGAAGATTTATTGCCAAGAGCTCCGATTGTAACAGTAATGGGTCACGTTGATCACGGTAAGACGTCATTGCTAGATAACATACGTAAGGAAAATGTAATTGCAGGTGAGTCTGGAGGTATTACGCAGCATATAGGTGCGTACGCCGTAGAGCTTGATGGAGGTCAAAAACTGGCTTTCCTTGATACTCCTGGTCACGAAGCGTTTACAGCGATGCGTGCTCGTGGTGCTCAAGTAACTGATATTGCAATTATTGTTGTAGCGGCAGATGATGATATTATGCCACAAACTAAGGAGGCAATAAGTCACGCACAAGCTGCGGGTGTGCCAATAGTTTTCGCGATAAACAAAATAGATAAGCCTACTGCTAATCCAGAAAGGATTAAAGAACGACTAGCTCAAATGAACCTATTGGTTGAAGATTGGGGTGGAAAAATACAATCACACGATATTTCTGCTAAAACAGGAGTTGGTGTTAAAGAATTACTAGAAAAAGTATTGCTTGAAGCTGAATTATTAGAGCTTAAAGCAAATCCAAACCGCCAAGCAGATGGTACTGTAGTAGAGGCATTCCTTGACAAAGGTCGTGGTTATGTTTCAACGGTTCTAGTGCAAGGAGGTACATTAAAGGTAGGAGACTACTTACTAGCTGGTCAGCATAGTGGTAAAGTTAAAGCTATGCAAGATGAACGTGGTAAAAATGTTCAGGAAGCAGGTCCGTCAACTCCAGTATCCGTACTAGGTTTAGATGGAGCGCCTCAAGCGGGTGATAAGTTTAATGTGTTTGAAGATGAACGTGAAGCAAAATCTATCGCTACTAAACGTACCCAATTACAACGTGAGCAGTCGGTAAGAACACAACGTCATATTACACTTGATGAAATTGGTAGACGTATTGCTCTTGGAGACTTTAAAGAACTTAATATTATCCTTAAGGGTGATGTTGATGGTTCGGTGGAAGCATTGACAGATTCATTCCAAAAACTATCTACTGAAGAAATTCAGGTTAATATAATCCATAAAGCTGTTGGGCCAATTACCGAAAGCGATGTGTTGTTAGCTTCTGCTTCCGATGCAATTATAATTGGATTTAACGTGCGTCCAATGGGTAATGCGCGTCAGATAGCTGATAAGGAAGAAATAGATATCCGTACATACTCTATCATTTACGATGCAATTGGCGACGTAAAGGATGCAATGGAAGGAATGCTATCCCCAGAGATGAAAGAAGAGATTACTGGTACAGCCGAAATTCGTGAAACATTCAAAATATCTAAAGTTGGAACCATTGCAGGTTGTATGGTGCTTACAGGTAAAATCTTTAGAAACTCGGGTATTCGATTGATTCGTGAAGGTGTTGTGGTTTACACAGGTGAACTAGCTTCTTTAAAACGTTTCAAAGACGATGTGAAAGAAGTATCTAAAGGGTACGACTGTGGTATTCAAATTAAAAACTACAACGATATTAGAGAAAACGATATTATTGAAGCTTTCCAAGAAGTAGCAGTGAAAAAGAAGTTGAAGTAATTACTAGTTTCTATAAATATTTAAAACGCTCTGAAAATTAACTTTCCAGAGCGTTTTTTTTGTTTAAACTATTTTATCCTAAGTATCCTGAAAGGTGTCATTGCGAGGCACTAAGCAATCTCCTTGTAGGTATAATTAACAGTTTACTCTATAAGGAACTTTTTTGTTTCAGTATTCCCTTCTTCATCTTCAATATTTAAAAAATAGATGCCGCTGGAAAGGTTTGAGACGTTTATTGATAATTGACCATTAGAATGTAAATTTTGTGATTTTAGAAGTTTTCCTTCCGTTGAATAAATTTGGATTTTAAATTTGCCTGTTCCATTTGAAGCTTTTATCACCAACAATTCATTAGTGGGATTCGGATATATCGTTAACCCTGCGGTTTTAAACTTGGAAACTCCTAGAGGTACACTGCCATAATATGCTTTGTAGCCTTCTTGGTTAGTGAGGGTTAGTGCAAATCCACTACCGTCTGTGTCAATGGCATACTCAAAAATTCTATTTTCAAATTCAACGTTGAAGAATTGGAAGAAATATAAATCAATATAATCAATGTTTTCTTGAATTTCACAAGTAATTAAGCCGGTAATAATAAAATTTGGTATTATTATCTCGTTGTTGGAAATAGTTATCTCGTCTCCTTGAATAAGAAAATCACAAAACTCTGTTGTAAATAATAGTTCCATAATGTTCAACTCTACATCACCTACTTCGTTATTTTGCGGAACGGGGTGATTTACTCCCTCAATCTCTAGAGAATATAAGAACCATTGATTCTCAAACAATCTTATATCTTGAGCAAAGTTGGTTGAACATATAGCACACATAATAATTAATAAAAATGTCTTTTTCATGATCTATTGTTTTAAAAGGTTTTTGGAATCTTGAATTTGGCCATCGCAGACCAATGCTATATTGTAAGTGCAAGTTGATTGCCAACTACAATTTATAATTTTAACACCTGGGATTTGTGGTAAAGCATATACTGCTTGATCTCCTAATCTCGGAGCTGAAACAATTGATGCGTTATGAGCCAAACTTGCTATGCCTAAACCATTGTTTGTTTTAGCCGCAATCATCCCAACAACTCCAGTACCATGTTTATCTGTGTTGGTGATAGGTTGATTTATTTCTTGAATAACAGGTATGTCAAAATGGTTCAAATCTACTTTTGTATCTGCGACACCAACCAATACATTTTCTCCTGTTGAAATAGTCCAAGCCAAAGGAGCCTTTATTAAATCTAGAGAGGTATTTTTACCACCAAAAAGAGCGTCTGTATAATCATTTGGCACTATGGCAAAGGGCATAGGTTCATCTGCTAATTGAATATCATCTTCAATTATTTCTAGGTACTGTACTTCATTTCTACTAATTATATCAGTCGTTGTTGCTGTTTCATCTAAAGTAATAAGATATACCAAATCTAAAAACGCACTGTTTAAATTTGGAAAAGGTTTTTCGAATTTGTAGATGGGTTTCTGATTCATGACCGCTGCAAAACTACTATTGGTCATTGATAGCGATAAGGTTGAATCAGGTTTTATTGTTTTCTGTATCACACCTAAATCATACCCTTGTTTAATTTTTAAAAAATAATCTTGAGTGTTTTGTCCTATTAAAGTTGTGTTAGTTAGCAATATTAAAAAAAACATTAAGCATAAAAATTTATACTTTTGCGTGGTTGCGTGGTTGCGTGGTTGCGTGGTTGTAATTTCATAATTTGACGATTAAAGTTAGTTAATTTCTTAAAATTATGCAAAAATCTTCAAAATTAAAATAGGTAATTCCCTGTATTATGCTGGGGATTTTCCCTTTTTTCAGATTTGTATACTTTAACTATTTCTTAAATTATAGTTTGGCAATTGCATTATTTAAAAGTCTATTAGTAAACCAACCATCCGAATGAAACTGTCGCTCAAAAAGGTCTATATATTTCGATTTTTGTTATTGGCGTCTTGACTAGATTACAAACTACCGAGACTATTCCGCGGGAGGATATTATTATCCTAAAAACTACTGAAGAAAAAACAATTAATTTATTTACTTATCTAGAAGGAAGTTGGGCAATGGAGGGAGTTACAAAATTTAAGGAGGAAGATACTGCTGGTTTGGGTAAAATAAATTGCGAGCATAGATATAATGACCAAGTATGTTTCCTAACAAAAGATTATGATATAAATGGCCTGGGCTTTTCTTGGTAGTTTATTCCAGGTAACCAACTTATATTGTTTTATCCAAATGCTATGAAAGGTTGTGTAAACGATGCAGGTATTAGTTTTAATTGTAACTTCAAAACCCAATTTGATAAATCTTAACTTAATAATATTTCATTATGAGTAAGCTAGTATTTTCGGCTATTACTGCATGATAAATTGGTTTAAAAATAAACCGATGGAAATTGAGAAGTCTAGAAAAATGGATAAAATTTCGTTTTCTAGACTGGAGTAATTGGAAGTGTAAAGTTACTTTCTTCTTTCTGGCTTTAAGATAAAAGCAGAACTAAAGCTTTGTTGTATTTTAAGCAAAGCTCTTTCCGCTTCTATACGGGTATCAAAACTTCCAGCCCATACTTTGTAGTTCGGGGTTTCGTATTCAATAGAAGCAGGCCAATTGCTAAAACTACCCTTGTATTTTCGTAGTATTTGGTTGGCTTTATCCAATTCACCGTAATAAAGTTGTATGGTGTAGCCATCTGTTAGCTTATTGTCTTTTTCAAGACTCTTTTTCAAATCTAACAATTGTGTGATTTTTGGATCCTGATTTACCTGAAGCGTTGCGCTCTGTGAATAGCTATTAGCTGATATTAAAATCAGTAAAATGCTGGCTATAAAAATCTTGTGAGAAGTTGTTGATTTCATATAATTATATCTTTAATGCAAATGTAAAACTTAATAACTGAGTGAAGCGCAAATTTATTATTTAGAACTAATATAAATTAATGGTTAACACTTTGTTTGCATTTCCAAAATCGACTTAATAATGTATTTTTGCTCCTTTATTTGCGGTACGGAAAGAGTAATTCTGTTAAAACATAACCTAACTAATTCTGTGCCAAACTATCGACAATAATTTAACCATTAGTATGAAAAAGGTGAATTTTATACATCTACGATCAAAATTGCCACTTCTATTGTTAGTGCTTACACTAACTTTTTCAACTACCTCGTATTCTCAAGATGAAGCGGAAGCTACTTCTGCGGATGCGCCGGCTGATGCTGGGGGTGATGTTGCTGCGGGTGAATCATTATTTAAGGCAAACTGTGCTGCCTGTCACAAGATGGACAAAAAAGCGGTTGGTCCTGCCTTAAGAGGTGTGGCCGATAAGTTTGACCGTGATTGGTTGTACAGCTGGATTCGAAATAGTTCGGCTCTTATTGCTTCAGGTGATGCAACTGCAGTGAGATTATTTGAAGAAAATAACAAAGCTGTCATGACGGCTTTCCCGGGACTGTCTGATGAGGATATCGATAACATCCTTGCGTATACAAGTCAGCCAAAAGCTGCACCTGTTGTTGCTGAAGTTCCTGCTGGAGGTGCTGCAAGTACAGGAGGAGGTGAGGGTGTTTCTAATGCTTTAGTGTTAGGTGCGCTAGTTCTTGTGTTCTTGTTGTTGGTTATTCTTCTTTATATGGTATCTACTACCTTGAAGAGAATTGCTGAAGCTAACGGTGTGGTTTATGAAGAAAGAGAAAAGCGTACTCCAATCTGGAAGGCTTTTGCTGAGAATCAATTCTTGGTATTAGTTACGTCTATTTTCTTTATTCTTTTTGGAAGCTACTTCGCTTACGGGTACCTAATGCAAGTAGGAGTTGACCAAGGATATGCTCCGGTTCAGCCAATTCACTATTCACATAAAATTCACGCAGGAGACAATCAGATAGATTGTAACTTCTGTCATAGTTCAGCTAGAAAGAGTAAAACAGCAGGTATACCTTCGTTAAACGTTTGTATGAACTGTCATAAAAATATTTCTGAAGTTGCAGAAGATACTGCTACTGAAGAGTACTCAAAAGAATTTTACGATGGTGAGATCGCTAAGTTGTACGATGCTGTTGGATGGGATCCAGAGCAACAAGCATATACTGGCGAAACCAAGCCTGTAAAATGGGTTCGTATTCACAATCTTCCTGATTTCGCGTATTTCAACCACTCACAACACGTAACAGTAGCGGGAGTTGATTGTCAAAAGTGTCACGGGGAAGTTGAGAGCATGGAGGTTATGGAGCAGTTTGCGCCACTTACAATGGGATGGTGTATTGATTGCCACAAAGAGACCAATGTTAACTTAGAGTCTAATGAGTACTACGCTAAGATACACGAAGAGCTTTCTAAGAAGTACGGTGTGGAAAAATTGACAATCGCCGAAATGGGTGGATTGGAGTGTGGCAAGTGTCACTATTAATAAATAAAAAAGGATAATTACAAATAGCAATATGGCATCAAACAAGAAATACTGGAAAAGTGTTGAAGAGCTGAATGAAGACAGCACTATTGTGAAGGCGCTACAAGACAATGAGTTTGTAACTGAAATACCTACGGACGAATTTCTTGGAAACAAAGAAGCTTTATCTGCTTCTTCTACCACGCGTCGTGATTTCTTAAAATATGTAGGTTTTTCTACAGCGGCTGCAACTTTAGCGGCTTGTGAAGGACCTGTAGTGAAATCTATCCCTTATGTTGTTCAGCCAGATGAAATTGTTCCAGGTGTAGCAAATTATTATGCTTCTACAATGGCGGATGGTTTCGATTTTGCCAATATATTGGTAAAAACACGCGAAGGTCGTCCTATCAAAATTGAGAAGAATGATTTAGCTAAAAATGGAGGAAGTGTAAATGCTCGTGTTCACGCATCGGTTTTATCATTATATGATAAAAACAGATTAACTGGTCCTATGGTTGGTGGATCTGAAGTGTCGTGGCCGGAGTTTGATACTGCTATTGCGCAGAAGATGAACGAAATGTCTGGGAAAGACATAGTTCTACTTACTCAAACATTCGCGAGTCCATCTACATCTAAGTTAATTTCTGAATTTACTACTAAGTATCCTAATGTGCGTCACGTTGTTTATGATACCGTGTCTAGTTCAGCTGCATTAGATGCTTTCCAAAATAAATTCGGAACTCGCGCATTACCAGATTACGATTTTTCAAAAGCTGAAGTTATTGTTTCTGTGGGTGCAGATTTCTTAGGAGATTGGCAAGGAGGAAGCTATAGCAAAGGATATGCTCAAGGAAGAGTGCCTAAAAATGGAAAAATGTCTCGACATATTCAGTTTGAGGCTAACTTTACATTGACTGGTGCTAAAGCTGATAAGCGTGTTGCTGCAACTCCATCTCAACAATTACAAATACTTAAGGCTTTAACTGGTGGAAGTACTTCTGGTTTACCAGAAAATATTGCTGACGCAGTAAATAAAGCAAAAGCTCAACTTCAGAAAGCTGGAGGAAAAGCATTATTAGTGACTGGCTTACCAGATGTAGCTTCGCAAACGTTAGCTTTGGATTTCAATGCTAATAGTGAGGCAATTGATGTTAATAAACCATTACTTGTTAGACAAGGAAGTACTAGCGAAGTGATGAGTGTTGTTAACGGCGTTATTTCGGGAAGTATAAAAGGATTAATTACAGTAGGTGTAAACCCAGTTTACTCGCTACCAAATAGCAAAGAATTTGCTGAAGCTTACCAAAAGCTTGAAATGAGTCTTGCATTCAGTATGAAGCAAGATGAAACAGCATCATTGGCACAATTAGTTGCTGCAACTCCTCACTACCTAGAGTCTTGGGGTGATGCACAAATTAAGAAAGGTACTTATAGCCTTACTCAGCCAACTATCCGTCCATTATTCAATACGCGTCAATTCCAAGATAGCATATTACAGTGGACAGGTAATTCAAAAAAATATTACGATTACATTAAAGAAGTTTGGACAAGTTCTATTTTGTCTGGAGGTTCTTGGAATGAAGCGCTTCACGATGGTTTTGTTTCTAGTGATGTAGAAATGAAAATGGAAGAAATTAAGCCAGCTACTGAAGGTTCTGGTTTAATGCAAGAAAGTACATCTAATGGTGCGCTTGCAGCTTTATCTCAAGAAGGAGGTTACGAGTTGACATTGTATACATCAACAGGTATTGGTGATGGTCAACAAGCAAACAACCCTTGGTTACAAGAGTTTCCAGATCCAATTACAAGAGCATCTTGGGATAACTACCTTACGGTTTCAGCTGCAGACGCTAAGGAGTTAGGACTTGTTAATAAGAACGTTGCAAATGGTGCCTTAAACGGTAGTTATGTAAACGTATCGGTAGGTGGTGTTGTTCTTGAAAAAATTCCTGTTATTATCCAACCTGGACAAGCTAAAGGATCTGTTGGTCTAGCTTTAGGTTATGGTAAAACGGCTGCTATTCAAGAAGAAATGCAAACAGGTATTAATGCCTACCCGCTTTACCAGAATTTCTCTGATGTTCAAAAGGTAAATATCGAAAAAGCTAGCGGAATGCACGAGTTTGCTTGTGTGCAGTTGCAAAGCACAATGGCTGGACGTAGTAACGATATTATAAAAGATACTACTTTAGAAATTTTTAATACTAAAGATGTAAGCGAGTGGAATGCTGTTCCAGTTGTAGATTACGATCACGCTCCGATTTCAATTCGCGATAAAAAAGCGGATATCTGGAGTCCATTCGATACTACTATCGGAACTCACTTTAACTTATCTATAGATCTTAATGCTTGTACGGGATGTGGAGCTTGTGTTATTGCATGTCACGCCGAAAACAACGTACCAGTAGTTGGTAAAACTGAAGTTAGAAAGTTCCGTGATATGCACTGGTTGCGTATCGATAGATATTACTCTGCAGGGGAAACCTTTAAGGAAGAAGCTGAGATGTATGAAAACCTTCCTGCTTTTGATAGTTATGAAGCCGTAGAGGTGCCAAACTATGAAAACCTTGAAGTAGCATTCCAGCCTGTAATGTGTCAGCACTGTAACCACGCACCTTGTGAAACTGTTTGTCCAGTAGCGGCAACATCTCATGGGCGTCAAGGGCAAAACCATATGGCTTATAACCGTTGTGTTGGTACTCGTTACTGCGCTAACAACTGTCCTTACAAAGTTCGTCGTTTCAACTGGTTCTTATACAGTGAAAATGATGAGTTTGATTACAACATGAATAACGACCTTGGTAGAATGGTACTTAACCCAGATGTGGTAGTTCGTTCTCGTGGAGTAATGGAGAAATGTTCTTTATGTATCCAAATGACTCAGAAAACTATACTAGACGCTAAGCGTGAGGGTAGGCCAGTAAGAGATGGTGAATTTGCAACAGCATGTTCAAATGCTTGTGAAACTGGAGCCATGGTATTTGGAGATGTAAATGATGAAGAATCAGAAATACTTAAGAAGAAAAAAGATGACAGAATGTACTATCTTCTTGAAAATGTTGGTACTAAACCAAACGTTTTCTACCAAATGATAGTTAAAAACACTTCTGAAGCATAATAATTTAATCAAGAACCAATTATTTAATAATTAAATATGTCGTCACACTACGAAGCACCTATAAGAGAACCACTGGTTCTGGGCGAAAAGTCCTATCAAGACATCAGTGCAGATGTAGCAGCTCCTGTACTAGGAAAAGCAAATAAATCTTGGTGGATTGTTTTTACCATAGCCCTTATTGCATTTTTATGGGGATTAGGTTGTATTATTTATACAGTTTCTACTGGAATTGGAGTTTGGGGTTTGAACAAGACCGTTGGATGGGCTTGGGATATTACTAACTTCGTTTGGTGGGTAGGTATTGGTCACGCAGGAACACTTATTTCTGCAGTACTTTTACTTTTCCGTCAAAAATGGAGAATGGCTGTAAACCGTTCTGCGGAAGCAATGACAATTTTCGCCGTTGTTCAAGCAGGTTTATTCCCGATTATACACATGGGTCGCCCGTGGTTAGCATATTGGGTACTTCCAATACCTAACCAATTTGGATCGCTATGGGTTAACTTTAACTCACCTCTTCTTTGGGACGTATTCGCGATTTCTACCTATTTATCAATTTCATTGGTATTCTGGTGGACAGGATTACTTCCTGACTTCGCAATGATTCGTGATAAGACTAAAAGCCCTTTCCAGAAAAAGATTTACGGAATTCTTAGTTTTGGATGGAGTGGGCGTGTAAAGGATTGGCAACGTTTTGAGGAAGTTTCACTTGTGTTAGCAGGTTTAGCGACTCCACTTGTACTTTCTGTACACACCATTGTATCTTTTGACTTCGCAACTTCTGTAGTTCCTGGATGGCATAGTACTATTTACCCTCCATATTTCGTGGCAGGTGCGATTTTCTCAGGATTCGCAATGGTACAAACGCTTCTTATAATAATGAGAAAAGTTTCTAACCTAGAAAACTATATTACAATAGTTCATATTGAATATATGAACAAAGTAATCCTACTAACGGGAGGTATTGTAACAGTTGCTTATGCTACTGAGTATTTTGTGATGTGGTATTCTGGTGTTCCTTATGAGGATTACACTTACCTTTCATACGGTGCTGCAACAGGACCTTATTGGTGGGCATTCTGGGCATTGATTATCTGTAACTTTGTTGTTCCAATGACCTTATGGGTTAAGAAATTGAGAAGAAATATTATTTGGACATTTATTGTTGCATTAGTGATTAACATCGGAATGTGGTTTGAGCGTTTCAACATTATCGTAGTAAACATTACAAAAGATAGGTTGACCTCTTCATGGACAATGTTCCAACCAACATTTGTTGATATAGGAACGTTCGTAGGAACTATTGGTTTCTTCTTTGTTCTATTCCTTCTATATGCTCGTACCTTCCCTGTAATTGCACAAGCAGAGGTGAAAACAATATTGAAATCTTCAGGTGAAAAATTCAAGAATTTACGTGCGAAACACGGGAATGATGTTAGTCACGTAAGAGCACTTGACGGTGGACCGGTAGTTGAAAAGCCTGTAGCTTCACAAAATGTTGTGTCTGATAAAGCAAAAGTAGACTCATTACTTTCAACTATAGGAACATTTAATCCTGATGTTGAAGAGCAAGATGACTTGAAGTTGATTAATGGAGTTGGACCTGTAATGGAGCAAAAACTGCATCAGATAGGTATCTTTACTTTTGATCAGGTAAGTAGAATGACTGACCGTGAATACGATTTATTAGATGAGATTGTTAGTGAATTCCCTGGAAGAGCCAAACGTGATGATTGGGCTGGACAGGCGCTAATCCTAAAAAACAACAAATAATTATGGCTGCAAAGAAAATACACGCTATTTACACGGATGACGACCTGTTATTGCAGGCTGTAAACCAAACCCGTGCGGCAAAATATCATATTTCTGAAATATTTACTCCATTTCCAGTACACGGATTAGACCATGCATTAGGTCTAGCTCCAACGCGACTAGCCATTACATCTTTCCTTTATGGATTATGTGGTTTAACAGTTGCTGTGCTGATGATGAATTATATGATGATTCAAGATTGGCCTCAAAATATTGGTGGAAAACCAAGTTTTACTTTCTACCAAAACATGCCTACTTTCATCCCAATTATGTTTGAGTTGACTGTATTTTTCGCTGGTCACTTAATGGTAATTACATTTTATATGAGAAGTAAGCTTTGGCCTTTTAGAAAAGCAGAAAATCCAGATCCACGTACTACTGATGCCCATTTCTTAATGGAAGTAGATGTAGACAATCACGATGTTGAAACGCTTTCTAAATTCTTGTATGACACAGGTGCATCAGAGATTAGTTTAATTGAAAATGAGCAGGACCACTAGTATGAAAACATTAAAAAACATAGCAATCGCAATTTGTGCCTCTGTAGTTTTGACTTCTTGTTTTAATGACAAAAAGCCAAATTATCAGTACTTCCCGAATATGTATGAGTCGGTAGGTTACGAAACCTATGGAGAGTATGAAATTTTCCCAGGGCAACAATCAGCAATGATGCCAGTAGAAAATACTGTTCCTCGTGGTTTTGTTCCTTATGAATATGAAAACAGTACAGAAGGTTTAAATTTAGCTAAAGCTGAACTTGATAATCCTTATAAGGTTACTGAAGAAAACTTAAAAGTTGGAGCAGACTTATTCAATATATATTGTGCAGTTTGCCACGGTGATAAAGGAGATGGAAAAGGAATCCTAGCAACTCGTGAAAAGTTTTTAGGTATTCCAAGTTTTGCTGATGCAGGACGTACAATTGTACCAGGAGGGATTTATCACGTACAAACTTATGGATTGAATGCAATGGGTTCATATGCTTCGCAAACAACTGAAAAAGAACGTTGGCAAATAGCAATGCATGTAATGGACTTAAAAGCATCCTTAAAAGGTGAACCTGGTGTTCTTGAAACAGTGCAAGCTGAGAAAGAATTAACGGAGTCTCTTACCTCAGTTACAGATGACAACTCTACTCAAAAGTAGAACGTAATTAATGATTTATTAAAGAGAATGGCTAAAGATATGTATACGCTACCAAGTAAATTAAAACTGTTTTCTATTGTTCTAATGGTCCTAGGGCTTGCAGGAATAATCTTTGGGTTTATGACTACTCCCAAGACCATTGATGATGTTAAAAAGATTTTAGCAGAACAAGAGGCTCACCATGGCGAAAACCATGCAGTAGATCATAAAGAAGATACTGCTAACTTCATTGATATTGCAAGAGGTGAAGAAGGGTACTCAGGAGCTGCAATGGAGCACGCAACCGATTTAAGTGCTGAAGGTCACGGAGCTTCATCACATGAAGAACACGTACTACACCAATTACAAACAAGACCTTGGTCTGCTACATTCGTAGCTGCATTCTTCTTTATGATGATTGCTTTAGGTGTACTTGTGTTTTACGCAATTCAATTTGCATCTCAAGCAGGATGGTCTCCAGTACTATATAGAGTAATGGAAGGAATAACATCTTATTTATTACCAGGGTCAATTATTGTTTTTGTTCTTGTAATTTTTGCAGGAGAACATTTCTATCCTTGGCAAAATGCTGATTTAGTTGCAGAAGATAAAATTTTACAAGGAAAGTCGGGATACCTTAACTTCCCATTCTTTGTTATCCGTGCCGCAATCTATCTTTTAGGATGGAATATTTACCGTTACTACTCAAGAAAAAACTCTTTAGCACAAGCTGAAGCAAATAACTTCGATCACTATAGAAAGAACTTTAAGGCATCAGTTTTCTTCCTTATCTTCTTCCTATTAACTGAAGCTACAATGGCTTGGGATTGGTTCATGTCTATGACTCCACACTGGTATAGTACATTGTTTGCATGGTATGTATTCGCAACTATGTTTGTTTCTTCAATCACTGTGATTGCTTTAGTAACAATTCACTTAAAGAGCAAAGGGCTATTGTCTTTTGTAAGTGATAGACACTTACACGACTTAGCTAAGTATATGTTTGCTTTTAGTATTTTCTGGACTTACCTATGGTTTAGCCAGTTTATGCTAATCTGGTACTCAAATATTCCAGAAGAGGTAACTTACTTTATTATACGAATTCAGGAGTATCAAGGATTGTTTTTTGGAATGCTAATACTTAATTTTGTATTCCCAATGCTTGTGTTAATGAATAGCGATTTCAAAAAAGTTCCATGGTTTGTTGTTATAGCAGCAGTATTCATCTTGGTAGGTCACTATATAGATGTCTTCCTATTAGTTATGCCATCAACAGTTGGACACAACTGGGGCTTTGGAATACCTGAAATAGCTGCATTGTTATTCTTTGCAGGGCTTTTCATTTTGGTTGTTGGAAATGGACTTGGAAAAGTATCTCTTAGACCTAAGAACGACCCATTTATTAAAGAAAGTGAAAACTACCATTTTTAATCATTTAGTTTAAAAGAAGAAATTTAAAGATGACCGCATTTTTAGTAATTTTAGTAATTCTCCTTTTTGGAATCTCCGTTTGGCAAATAAGCAGGATATTTCGATTGGCTCAGATTAAATCGACAACTCATTCTGATATTGCCTCGGATGAAGACAATAACCACCAAGGTTATTTAATGTTAGCATTTTTAGCCTTTATCTATATCTTAACTATTGTTTCATTTTGGTTATGGTATGATACCTTGTTACCAAAGTCTGCATCAGAACACGGTGAGCAAATTGACAACTTAATGTTGATTTCAATGATCGTTATTTTCGCGGCTGGTATTCTAACTCAATGGTTGTTACACTACTTTGCATTTGTTTACAGAGGTAACAAAACGAAAAGAGCAACTTTCTATGCCGATAACGATAAATTAGAATTTATCTGGACTATTATTCCTGTAATTGTTCTTGCCGGTCTTATTATTTATGGTCTTTTCACTTGGACAGATATCATGAATGTTGATAAGGATGATGATCCACTTGTTATAGAACTATATGCTCAACAATTTAATTGGAAAGCACGTTACGGTGGTAATGATAACACGCTAGGTGATGCTAACGTTCGATTAATCGAAGGTGTTAACGTTTTAGGTGTTGATCCTTCAGACCCTAACGGTCAAGACGACAAAGTTGTAACTGAAGTTCACTTACCAGTTGGTAGAAAAGTATTGTTTAAGATACGTTCTCAGGATGTATTACACTCTGCTTACATGCCACACTTTAGAGCGCAAATGAACTGTGTTCCTGGTATGATTACTCAATTTGCATTTACCCCTACAGTTACAACTGAGGAAATGCGTCAAGAAGATCATATTATAAACAAGGTTCAAAACATTAATGAAATTAGAGCCGAGAAGAGTAAAGAGCTTCAAGCTGCTGGTGAAGAACCTCTAGACCCTTATGAATTTGATTATATGATTCTTTGTAATAAGATTTGTGGTATTAGCCACTATAATATGCAAATGAAGATTGTAGTTGAATCTGAAGAAGAATATAATGCTTGGTTGGCAGAACAGCCTACCTTGGCAGAACAACTTAGCAAATAATATTAATAGAAAATTTAGCTTAAAAAGATATGTCAGCACACGCACAGGCTCACGCAATAGAAGATCATCACGAAGATCATGGGCATCATCATAAAGAAACATTTGTAACTAAATATATCTTTAGCCAAGATCATAAAATGATCTCTAAGCAATACCTAATTACAGGTTTGTTTATGGGGACTATTGGTATTCTAATGTCATTATTGTTTAGAATACAACTAGCATGGCCAGACCAAAGTTTTACAATTTTTGAAATGTTACTAGGGAAATGGGCTCCAGATGGAGTTATGGATCCTAGTGTTTACCTTGCATTAGTTACGATTCACGGTACTATAATGGTATTCTTCGTACTTACGGCTGGATTGAGTGGTACTTTTAGTAACCTATTAATTCCTTTACAGATTGGTGCAAGAGATATGGCCTCAGGATTCCTAAACATGGTTTCTTATTGGTTGTTCTTTATTTCTAGTGCTATAATGGTTTTCTCATTATTTGTTGAAGCAGGACCGGCATCAGCAGGTTGGACAATTTATCCTCCACTTAGTGCTTTGCCTCAATCTATTCCAGGTTCTGGAGCAGGTATGACATTATGGTTGATTTCTATTGCAATATTTATTGCATCGTCATTGTTAGGTTCGCTTAACTATATCGTTACAACATTAAATATGCGTACTAAAGGAATGTCCATGACGCGTCTTCCTTTAACAATTTGGGCATTCTTTGTAACTGCTATTATTGGTGTAGTTGCCTTCCCAGTATTATTTTCAGCTGCTTTAATGCTTATCATGGATAGAAGCTTTGGTACTTCTTTCTTCTTATCAGATATTTATATTGCGGGTGAAGTATTGCATCACCAAGGAGGTTCTCCAGTATTGTTTGAACACTTATTCTGGTTCCTTGGACACCCTGAAGTATATATTGTAATTCTACCTGCAATGGGTATTGTATCTGAAATTATGGCTACAAATGCTCGTAAGCCAATTTTCGGTTACCGTGCCATGGTTGCGTCTATCCTTGCAATTGCATTCCTTTCAACAATTGTATGGGGTCACCATATGTTCGTTTCAGGGATGAATCCATTCTTAGGTTCTGTGTTTACTTTTACCACATTACTTATTGCAATTCCATCTGCTGTAAAAGCATTTAACTGGATTACAACTTTATGGAAAGGTAACTTACAGATGAACGTAGCTATGCTATGGAGTATCGGTTTTGTTTCTACTTTCATTACTGGTGGTCTTACTGGTATTATCGTTGGAGATAGTGCATTAGATATTAACGTTCACGATACTTATTTCGTTGTAGCTCACTTCCACTTAGTGATGGGTATTTCAGCGCTTTATGGACTTCTTGCTGGGGTTTACCACTGGTTCCCTAAAATGTTTGAAGGACGTATGATGAATAAAAAATTAGGATACATCCACTTCTGGGTAACAGCAATTGGAGCTTACGGGATTTTCTTCCCAATGCACTTTGTTGGTTTAGCAGGTCTACCCCGTAGATACTACAACAACACAAGTTTCCCATATTTTGATGACTTACATGATATTAATGTTGTTATGACGCTATTTGCAATTATGACGATTGCAGTACAAGTAGTATTCCTTTACAACTTCTTCCACTCTATGTTCTACGGAAAGATAGGTCCAAAAAACCCTTGGAATTCTACAACATTAGAATGGACAGCCGAACAAAAACACATCCATGGAAACTGGGCTGGTCCAATACCACATGTGTACCGTTGGGCTTACGATTATAGTAAACTTAATAAAGACGAAACAGATTACGTAATTGCTGGTCAAGATTATGTTCCTCAAAACGTGCCATTACAGGACAATGAGGATGAATTAGAACACTAATTAATCTCTGTTTAACGCAAAATATTAGTAGTAACACGTATTTCCTAGTAGTTTAAACCATGTTATCTTTGAATAGATAATAATGAGTAGGAAGTGAGGAGACTACAAGTTATTTGACAAGCCGTGCTAAAAAGCACGGCTTGTTGTTTTTTCTGCTTTTTCTTATTTCTACAGTTATTACAATTACACTTCCTATCTGCCGATTCCTTATATTTGTTTTATGAATGAAAACCTTGATCCCACCGGCGAAAATTTATCCCCACAGGAATTGGATATTGAGAAACAACTACGTCCATTAAGCTTTGAAGACTTTACAGGACAAGATCAAGCACTGGAAAATCTTCAAATTTTTGTGCAAGCTGCAAATCAAAGAGGTGAAGCTTTAGATCATACGCTATTTCACGGGCCTCCAGGATTAGGTAAAACAACATTAGCACACATTCTTGCAAATGAGCTCGACGTTAATATTAGAGTAACTTCTGGTCCTGTATTAGACAAACCGGGTGACCTTGCTGGATTACTCACCAATTTGGATGAACGGGATGTACTTTTTATTGACGAGATACATCGTTTAAGCCCCATTGTTGAAGAATATCTTTATTCAGCAATGGAAGACTATAAGATTGATATAATGATTGAATCTGGGCCTAATGCGCGCTCGGTTCAAATTAATTTAAATCCCTTTACGCTAGTAGGTGCAACAACCCGTTCAGGTTTACTTACAGCGCCTATGCGTGCACGTTTTGGAATTTCTTCCAGACTTCAATACTATTCTACCGAATTGTTAACTACAATAATACAGCGTAGTGCAAGTATTTTAAATGTGCCTATCGCTATGGAAGCTGCTATAGAAATAGCAGGACGCAGCCGTGGTACACCTCGTATTGCAAATGCTCTTTTACGTAGAATTAGAGATTTTGCTCAGATAAAAGGAAATGGAAAAATTGATATTGAAATAGCAAGGTTTGGATTAAACGCCTTGAATGTAGATGCCTTCGGTTTAGATGAAATGGACAATAAAATTCTTTCTACAATAATCGAAAAGTTTAAAGGCGGACCTGTTGGAATTACAACTATTGCAACCGCTGTTTCCGAAAGTCCTGAAACCATAGAAGAAGTATACGAACCTTTCTTAATTCAACAAGGGTTTATTATGAGAACTCCAAGGGGAAGGGAAGTTACTGAGGCGGCTTATAAGCATCTTGGCAAGAATAGAGGTTCAACTCAAAGTGAATTGTTTTAATTTGTGCTATGGAAGTAAAGAAAATCCCATCGGTTTCTGCCTTCCGATTTCTGATTCACTCCACTCAGATTTTAAAAAACCCTCTGCCATTTCATCATAGTAATTTTGAAAATAAGGGGGACACATTTCGGTTGAAGCTCGGGTTTGGAAAATCTGTGATTTTTTCTCGTGATGCTGGCTTAGCACAATATGCACTTCAGAAAAACCATAAGAATTATAAAAAATCTCCCATACAAACTCGAGATCTTGTTAAGTATGTAGGTAACGGACTTCTTACTTCAGAAGGAGAGTTTTGGCAAAAACAACGTAAACTAATTCAACCTGCTTTTCATAAAAAACAGTTGGTTAATTTACTAGACGCTATTCAAAGTGCAATTGAAATTGAACTTTCCAAAATTGAAACGGCTAAAGCGAAAGATATCTTTCCTGTTTTCAACGACCTCGCTTTTCAAACGGTAGTAAAATCTCTTTTTAGTAGTGCCGTTGACAGTCGAGAAATAAAAAGGCTTCAACATATCACCGAATCTGCTCAACACATGCTGGTAAAGGAATTGCGTATGCCGTACTTGGGCTGGTGGTTTAAGTTGAGCGGCGAACTTTCTAAACATCTTGCTGAAACTAAAGAAGCGAGAAACATTCTTAAGAGACTTGTAAATGAAAGGAGACAATCGGGTGTTCGTGAGGATGACTTACTAGATATGCTTTTAGACGCTAGATACGAAGATGGAAGTGGAATGGACGATAAGCAGTTGATAGATGAAATTTTAATATTGTTTACTGCTGGTCACGAAACAACTTCAAATGCACTTACATTTACTTGTGAATTATTAGCTCGAAACCCTCAAGTACAAGATAAGATTTATGCCGAAATAACTGCCGCATCCGAGAATTCGACAGGCTTAATGGACTTCATTAAAAACTGTTCGTATACCAAGAATGTAATAGAAGAATCACTTCGTCTTTACCCTCCGGCATATTTTATAGATAGAGTGAATATTGAAGACGATACTTTTGAAGGGATGTTTATTCCGAAAAATTCAAGTTTATTATTTTCATTGTTAGAGATTCATACCGACCCAAAAAACTGGGATGAGCCTGAGAAATTTAGGCCAGAACGGTTTTCCGATGTGAACGCTAAAGAGTATTCGGGGCACTATTTTCCTTTTGGCGCTGGCCCAAGAATGTGTATTGGTAATAACTTTGCAATGTATGAAATGATACTAGCGATTGCAGAAATTGTAAAAACATATAAGATTTCTGAAAAGAATTCACCAATAGAAATAAAACCACTAATAACCTTAAAACCAAAAAATGCAATTTTGGAGTTTTATTTAAGATAAGTTTTGATTGAAAATGCAGCAAAATATTCGCAATTAATAAAATCCGAAGCAAAACGCTTGGGGTTCCTTTCTTGTGGTATAAGCAAAGCAGCTTTTCTTGAAGAAGAAGCGCCTCGATTAGAAAAATGGCTAAAAAATAATATGAATGGCGAAATGGGATATATGGAAAACCATTTTGATAAAAGACTAGACCCAACAGTTCTAGTGCCTGGTTCTAAAAGTGTGATTTCATTATTGCTAAATTATTACCCTACTCAAATTCAAAACAATGATTCATATAAAATTTCTAAATATGCCTACGGCACCGACTATCATTTTATTATAAAGGATAAGCTAAAAGAACTAATGCACTTTATATCGGAAGAAATTGGTGAAGTGAATGGAAGAGCCTTCGTCGATTCTGCTCCAGTATTAGATAAAGCATGGGCTGCAAAAAGTGGATTAGGGTGGATAGGAAAACACAGTAACTTGCTCACCAAACAATCTGGGTCATTTTATTTTATTGCCGAGTTAATCGTCGATCTCGACTTAGAATACGATAATCCCGTTACAGACCATTGCGGCACCTGTACAGCTTGTATCGATGCTTGCCCTACAAATGCTATTGTAGCAGATAGGGTTGTAGATGGAAGCAAATGCATTTCATATTTCACTATCGAATTAAAAAACGAAATTCCTATTTCAGAAAAAGGAAAATTTCAAGATTGGATGTTTGGCTGTGACATTTGTCAAGATGTTTGCCCTTGGAATCGTTTCAGTAAACCACATAACGAACCGCTTTTTAATCCTCATCCTGAATTACTTTCTATGACGAAAAAAGATTGGGAGGAAATCACCGAAGACGTTTTTCGTGAAATATTTAAAAAGAGTGCAGTAAAGCGAACAAAGTACACCGGACTCACAAGAAACATTCAATTTTTAAAAGATTGATTTCTGCTTCAGAATAAAGAAGTTGAAGGTTAATTATAGATTACAGTTCTAGGTTTCCCAATTTGGAAGTTTTGGAAGCCAAAGTCTTCACTTTCAAAAGCATTAGATTTAAAGATATTTTTTCCTTGTCCAGGAATTTGAGGGTAATATGCAAATGACAACTGAAAAGAACTAAAAACCAAATAGTCATTTCTGATAATAAACCCTAGTCCAAACGAAGAGTATATAGGATTTCGTTTCCAACTTCTATTACTTTCCGCAAGCATTCCTAGGGTAACATTCACGAATGGATTAAATCTAAAACCTAAGAGCTCCCAAGGTGAGTAAAATTGGGTTTGCAAGGCAAGAACATATTTTTGAGTTCCTACAATTGAGGCGTCGAAGCCGTGAATGGCTCCATTTCTATAATTGGAATAAAGGTTACCATATGCTCCATTAAAATAACCTCGCTCATTTAGGCTTAGCCTATCCACTTCAGATTCTAGACGGTTCATTCCTATTACAAATTGAGGTTTTACAAACTGTCTCATTTTCCATTTGTCACCAAGTTGTAGGAGGTGCGAAAAATAGGTGGCTTCAAAATTGAATACAGTTTGCTGCGTATGCGCATCGTTAAAGAATGTTCCAAGTTCAAAATTGGTGCTTAAAAACCCAAACTTAAAATAATTTCCATAGGCTATTTTCGCTCCAAGATAAGGTCTGTTTTTATTGTTTTTATTCTGAATCCCCCCAGTAATTGAATAGACTACGCCTACCGGAACATCTTCGGTAATCCCATCTTTAAAAATATAATTGTCTTTCACGAATTGTCTAGAGGCTACTCCTATACTTGCTAAATAAAATTTTTCATCGGAAAAGAATCGGATGCTATCGTATTCAATAGGAGGGATATCTCTATAATCTACTAGTAAAGCACGCGCACTTAAAATAAGGTTTGTTGTTCGTTCTCTTTCGGAATTACCTTCAAATAGCCGAAATGAATGTCCGCCCCAGTAATCTTGGGCAATAAATTTCATGTTTTTTATTGCGTAGCCTGCGGTGTCGTTTTTTAGTTCTCTTCCTAAAAAGCGTTCTTGTAAAAATACTCCTCCCGCCCAACGGGTTAATGGTGAGTAGAATATGCGGTCGAGTGCTAGGGTTTTTTCAAAATAACCTTCGTAATCAATAGAATACCTTCCATCAGCACTTATGAAAGTATTCAAGAAGTTTGGAACGCTATAACTTGCTTTGTAGGCGTCTCTTCCATCATCCAATCTATTTGAAAATTCTAGTCTTAACTGATGCCCTGTACCAAGAATGTTCCGCTCTTTTAGTTTGAATTTCGTCTGAGAACTAGAAAGCTGAACCTTAGGTGTTAAACTCCACGAATCCAGCGCGGTAATAACTACGTCTACAGAATCTTTGGAATTAGGGATTTCCTGGGTTTCAATCTTAACCTCACGAATGTAGTTTTGTGAACGAAGCAAACGCTCACTTTCTAAAAGCAATAAGGTGTCTAAAGGTTTCTTTTCTTTTAGAAGCAAGAAATTATGAATAGCTAAAGGTTTAGATTTAATATGTAGATTGTTTCCAGTTTTCTCTAGCCAACTATTTGCAGTTTGAGTACTATCATTTATAGAATACCCAAAAGGATCTTTAGTGTTGATTATTATTTTACGGATTATTTTTCCTTCGTGTTTTTTATAATTAGGGTTCTTTTTATGGGTAGGTTCCACCTTAGATTTATTAGCAGTAGATCTAAATAGCCACCGATGAACCATTTTTGTAAACTTACTCTTTTTAGAATACGACTCTATTTCTTGATAAATCCCAGTACTATCCTTTTCCGTCTGTTTGTTTTGAGCGGAAAGTTGGGAGGATGTATAAAATAGTAATATGAGAAATAAAAGCTTTTTCAATTTCACCTTTAAGATTAATTCTTTTCAAAAGTATTGAAAGCTAAGCATTTTCTTTGCTTTAAAATTTTAAACATTTCTAAATATTCATATTAAAAACCGAGAAGCTATTCATGCTACGGATTATTTCAAAACTCGTACCTTTGGAGTATCATCACTAGATTTATTGATTGGTGATTTTTATAAATAAATGTTGTAAAGAAATATGAGCAAACAGAGCAAACGCAGAGAAGCATTATTATACCATGCAAAACCAAAACCTGGGAAAATTCAGGTAGTTCCAACCAAAGGTTATTCTACACAACGTGATCTTTCCTTAGCATATTCGCCAGGAGTTGCAGAACCTTGTCTTGAAATAGAAAAAGATTTAAAAAACGCATATAAATATACTAACAAAGGGAATTTAGTAGCAGTTATCTCTAATGGAACTGCGGTGTTAGGATTGGGCAATATTGGCCCTGAAGCGTCTAAGCCTGTAATGGAAGGTAAAGGTTTGCTGTTTAAGATTTTTGCAGACATCGATGTGTTTGATATTGAAATTGGTACAGAAGATATTGAAGAATTTATCGCTACAGTAAAAAACATAGCGCCAACTTTTGGAGGAATAAACCTAGAGGATATAAAAGCTCCTGAAGCCTTTGAGATTGAAAGAAGGTTGAAAGAAGAGTTGAATATTCCTGTAATGCACGACGACCAGCACGGTACAGCAATAATTTCGGCAGCAGCATTGCTCAATGCTTTGGAATTAGCAAATAAGAAAATTGAAGATGCTGTTATCGTAATTAGTGGTGCAGGTGCTGCCGCGGTTTCTTGTACGCGACTTTACAAATCATGCGGAGCAAAGGCTGAAAATATTGTAATGTTGGATAGCAAGGGAGTGATTAGGGATGATCGCGAAAGCCTTTCAGACGAAAAAGCAGAATTTGCTTCTCATCGAAAAATAGACACCTTGGAGGAAGCTATGAAAGATGCAGATGTGTTTGTAGGGCTTTCAGTAAAAGACATTGTAACTCCAGAAATGCTGTTGAGCATGAATGCAAATCCTATTGTATTTGCCATGGCTAATCCTGACCCGGAAATTGAATACGATTTAGCTGTAAAAACTAGAAAAGATATTATAATGGCTACGGGACGTAGTGATCATCCTAACCAAGTAAACAATGTTCTAGGTTTCCCATTTATTTTTAGAGGTGCACTAGATGTACGGGCAACAAAAATAAACGAAGCTATGAAAATGGCAGCTGTAAAAGCACTTGCAAATCTTGCAAAAGAGCCAGTGCCAGAGCAGGTTAATATTGCTTACGGGGAAACGAAGCTTACGTTTGGTAGAGAATATATAATCCCAAAACCTTTTGACCCTAGATTAATAACTGCTGTTCCTCCGGCAGTTGCAAAAGCTGCAATGGAAAGCGGAGTGGCAACACACGAAATTACCGATTGGCAGAAGTATCAAGATGAACTATACGAACGTATGGGTAGTGACAATAAAACCATTCGTTTATTAATCAATAGAGCAAAGCTAAAACCTAAGCGTATTGTATATACAGAAGCAGATCATCTAGACGTGTTAAAAGCGGCTCAAATTGTATATGAAGAAGGTATCGGTATTCCAGTTTTATTAGGAAGAAAAGATGTTATTAAGGATTATATGGAGCAATTGGAGTTTGATGCCGATATAGAAATTATTGATCCAAAGAGTGATATAAAACCTGAAAAATTTGATGAATACGCCGAAAAATTCTGGATGAAGAGAAGGCGAACAGGTGTTACGCTATACGATGCTCAAAAGTTGATGACAGAGCGTAATTACTTTGCAGGGATGATGGTTAGTGAAGGGGATGTAGATGCGATGATTTCAGGGTTCTCCCGTTCTTACCCACTTGTGGTAAAACCTGTATTTGAAACTATAGGAAAATTTGATGGTGTAAATAAAGTTGCTACAACCAATTTAATGATCACAAAACGTGGTCCGATATTTATATCAGACACGTCTTTAAATATTGACCCTACAGCAAAAGAGCTAGCCCAAATTGCTCGAATGACCAATTACACCATCAAAATGTTTGGTATGGAGCCGGTAATAGCGATGATTTCGTATGCAAACTTCGGTTCTTCAAAGGATCCTCACGCAACTAAAGTTAGAGAAGCGGTTGATATCATTCACAAGAGTAATCCAGATATGATTTTGGATGGAGAACTACAGACAGACTTTGCCTTGAACGCAGAGCTATTAAAGAAGAAATTCCCATTTTCAAAATTGGCTGGAAAAAAGGTGAATGCATTAATTTTTCCAAACTTAGATTCTGCAAACAGCAATTATAAGCTTTTAAAAGAACTAAACGGTGTTGAATCTATCGGACCAATAATGTTGGGAATGCGTAAACCAGTGCATATATTACAGATGAAAGCTAGTGTAGATGAAATCGTAAACATGAGTGCCGTTGCCGTTGTGGATGCCCAGCAGAAGGAGAAACGAGGTAAATTATAATTAGAGTTCCATATTTTTATATTAATTCTATAAGTTAGTTTATACACATTAAAAAAGCATTGCCTAGATTTAGAGCAATGCTTTTTTATTTACAATTATATAAAAGCTACAATATAGATAGTTATTGTTGAAGTTTTATAATTCAAATCACCTTGTTTTTAAGCTTAATATGTTATTTATATTTCCAAAAATCCCCAATGGCAGTTGCAAATAATTATACTATATTTGAACCCTTTAGTTTTTATTAACATATGATAACCCATATACAGGGCAGATTAGTTGAAAAAAACCCAACTGACGTAGTGATAGACTGCAATGGTGTAGGGTATTTCATCAATATATCTTTGCATACATTTTCCGAAATTCCCGCCAGTGAAAGTATAAAGCTTTACACTCACTTGCAGGTACGTGAAGATGCCCATATTCTTTATGGTTTTACCAGTGTTGCAGAACGAGAAATATTTAGATTGTTAATTAGCGTATCAGGAGTGGGAGCAAGTACGGCTAGATCTATGCTTTCGTCATTATCCCCAGATCAAGTTATTGATGCTATCGCACAGAATGATATTGCAGTTATACAGTCGGTAAAAGGAATTGGAGCCAAGACAGCTCAGCGAGTAGTGTTGGATTTAAAAGATAAAATTTTAAAAGTGTACGGTTTGTCAGGAAATTCTGCCGGTACAAGCAATACGAATAAAAATGAAGCGTTATCTGCTTTGGAGACGCTAGGTTTTATTCGAAAAAAGGCTGAAAAGGTGGTGGATGCCATTATTAAGGAAACTCCACAGGCTTCGGTAGAATTGATTATTAAACAAGCTTTAAAAAATTTATAAAATTTGAAGGCAAAAAATTACGTTTACAAGGGTAGCTTTTTCAAGCTTTTAGCAGTGTTAAGTTTCATTTTGGTTAGCAACTCTTCGCTAGCACAAGATTCAACCGCAGTTGGTAATGAAATGGGGAATATGATACTTCCAAACCCAACCAGCATCCAGGATTTATACACATACGACCCTATTACCGACAGGTATATCTATTCGCAAACTCTTGGCGGTTTTAATATAAATTATCCAACTATTCTTACGCCTAAAGAATATCAAGATTTAATTCAAAAGGAGCAGATGAAATCGTACTTCAAGCAGAAAATCGACGCTGCTGATGGACGAAAAGAAGGTTCTGAAGAAGAACAGAAAAACTTACTTCCTACGTTTTATGTGAATTCAAACTTCTTTGAAACTGTTTTTGGAGGTACCTCAATTGAAGTAATTCCTCAAGGTTCTGTTGAAATGGATCTTGGTGTTTTGTATACAAAGCAAGATAACCCATCTTTTTCACCGAGAAACCGAACAAATTTTTCTTTTGATTTTGACCAGCGAATCAGTTTAAGCCTTTTAGCGAAAGTTGGAACAAGACTTCAGGTAAACGCAAACTACGATACGCAAAGTACTTTCGACTTCCAAAACCAAATAAAACTTGAATATACCCCAACAGAAGACGATATTATTCAAAAAATTGAAGTTGGTAATGTTAGTATGCCGCTTAACAGTTCTTTAATTCAAGGAGCGCAAAGTCTTTTTGGTGTAAAAACACAACTACAATTTGGTAAAACAACCATAACCGGGGTGTTTTCTGAACAAAAATCTGAATCGCGAACTGTAACTGCCGAAGGTGGAGCTACGGTCACCGATTTTGAACTATATGCACTAGATTACGACGAAAACCGTCACTTCTTCTTAGCGCATTATTTTAGAGATAACTACGATCGTGCATTGGCGCAATATCCATTTGTAAATAGCAATGTACAAGTAACGCGTATGGAAGTATGGGTTACAAACCGTACCTCTCGTACTGAAAACGTAAGAAATATTGTTGCAATTCAGGATATTGGGGAATCAGATCCTTTAAACATTGGTTTAAACACTCCTCCAGGAGGATTTATTAATGTAGGAAGAAATGCATATCCAGATAACGCGAACAACGATTTTAACCCATTTGGAATAAATGGTGGAGCATCTTCTTTACTAACCCCAGCTATTCGAGACGTTGCTACTGTAGGGCAAGGTTTTTCTGGAGTTCAAGTAAGTGAAGGTATCGATTATGCTACGCTTGAGAATGCGAGAAGACTAGACCAGAGCGAGTACAAATTAAACGCTGAATTAGGGTATATCTCGTTAAATCAAAGTTTATCAAACGATGAAGTTCTTGCGGTTTCTTATCAATTTACTGCAAACGGAAAGGTTTACCAAGTTGGAGAGTTTTCTAGCGACGGGGTTGAAGCGAATGGAGGGCCAAGAGAATTAGGAGGCAGCAATCCTCCGGGAGGAAACAATGAAGTAGGAATGGCGCAAAACCT
This sequence comes from Aequorivita sinensis, assembly GCF_006346335.1. Classification (GTDB taxonomy): domain Bacteria; phylum Bacteroidota; class Bacteroidia; order Flavobacteriales; family Flavobacteriaceae; genus Aequorivita; species Aequorivita sinensis. Next base: position 99,171 of record NZ_VDMC01000005.1, on the reverse strand, counting down.
GGTAGTAAAACTTCTAAAGAGTAATATTACTAGTGTAACCGAACCAATTTGGGATTTGATGATGAAAAACATCTATCCAATTGGAGCTTACCAACTTGAAAAGGAAGATTTTAAATTAAATATTTTCTATACAGATCCTTCTCCTGTAAACTTCATTACTGAAGCTCAAGCATCTCCTGGTCATCCTTATGCACAACTTCCTGAAGATGTAAAAGATGAAATTCTTCTTAGAGTATTTAATTTAGATAGACTTAACTTTAACAACGATCCTCAAAATGGAGGGGATGGTTTCTTTGATTTCTTAGATGGAATTACCGTAGATTCACAAAATGGTCGAATTATATTCCCTACTGTTGAGCCTTTCGGTAAGCACTTATTCGATCAATTAAATCAAACACCAACTACAGGAGTTCCTCCTGCAAGCTACGATATTCCCGAAACGTATAATGCAAACCAGCATAAATACGTTTTTAGATCGCTTTATACTTCTACAAAAACTAGAGCTGAACAATTAGAAAGTGAGAAAAATAAATTCCAACTAAAAGGTAGTTATAAATCTACAGGTGCAGATGGTATTCCTATTGGGGCATTTAACATTCCTCAAGGTTCCGTTACTGTTACCGCTGGTGGTCGTACTTTAGTTGAGGGTGTAGATTATACAGTAAACTATCAATTAGGTAGAGTTAAAATTATAGACCCAAGTTTGTTAAACAGCAAAACGCCAATTTCTATTAGCACTGAAAACAATTCACTTTTTGGTCAACAAAGTAAGCGATTTACAGGTTTAAATGTTGAGCATAAATTCAGTGATAAATTTATGATTGGTGCTACGTATTTAAACTTAAATGAGCGTCCGCTAACTCAAAAATCATCGTATGGTGTAGAACCTATCAACAACACTGTATATGGTATAAATGCAACTTATTCTACCGAAGTACCTTTCTTAACAAGAATGGTTAATCACCTACCAAACATCGATACTGATGTTGAGTCAAACGTTTCGTTACGAGGTGAATTTGCTTACTTAAGCCCTGGAGCTCCAAAAGTTTCTGACTTTGGTGGGAAAACAACTGTTTATGTAGATGATTTTGAGTCTTCACAAACAGCAAATGATATTAGTAGTCCTTCAAGTTGGTTCTTAGCAAGTACTCCGGTAGGATTTGGAGGAGAAGTTATAAATAATGATTTGTCTTATAACTTCAAGCGTGCTAAGTTAGCGTGGTATACCATTGATCCTATTTTTTATAGTACACAACGTCCAAACGGAATTAATGATGAAGACCTTTCTTCGCCATTCTCAAGAAGAGTATTTAGAGATGAAATATTCCCCAATCAAGATATTATACAAGGACAAACACAAGCACTTTTCACCTTAGATTTAGCTTACTACCCTTCACGCCGTGGAGAGTATAATTACAACCCAGCAGCAAACGGAACAAATGAACTTCCTAATCCAGAAGATAATTTTGGAGGTATAATGAGACCACTTACAACCACAGATTTTGAGCGCTCAAATGTAGAGTATATTCAATTCTGGGTGATGGACCCGTTTATTTATGAGGAAAACAATACCAACCCTGGTGGAATGCTAAACTTTAACCTTGGGAATATTTCGGAAGATATTCTTAAAGATGGAAGAAAGCAGTATGAAAATGGACTTCCTAAGGATGGTTCAACCGGAAATACTACTTCAACAGCTTGGGGTAAAGTACCTTCAAATCAATCTTTAGTTTACACCTTCAATACCGAGGGACAGGAGCGGATTAATCAAGATATAGGATTAGATGGATTAAACAATGCCGAAGAAGCTGCAGAATTTCCACAATTTGCCGGCTTAGCAGATCCAGCAAACGATGATTATCAATACTTCCTTCAAGCAGAAGGAAATATCTTAGATAGATATTTGAGATACAATGGTACTCAGGGTAACTCTCCAGTAGAAGTAACTGATACTAATAGAGGTAGTACTGCGCAGCCTGATGTTGAAGACATCAACAGAGATAATACAATGAACACAGTAAATAGTTATTTCGAATATAACGTTCCTATGTTTCCAGGAATGAATAGAGATAACAATAACTATGTATCTGATGTAAAAGAATTAGAAGTTACTACTGAAAACAATAGTGTGATTCCAGTGCGTTGGGTTCAATTTAAAATTCCAATCAGTGAGCCTGACCAAGCTATTAACGGAATTACAGATTTCCGTTCTATCCGCTTTATGAGAATGTTTATGTCTCAATTCGCAGAAAACACAGTTTTAAGATTTGGTACTTTAGAATTAGTGCGCGGAGATTATAAGCGTTTCGATAAAACATTGGATGATGTTACTATGGAAGATCCAATTTTGGACAATACACTTTTTGAAGTAACAACAGTAAGTATTGAAGAAAACGAAAACCGCGAGCCAATTCCTTATCGATTACCTCCGGGACTTGAACGTGAGCAGTTAAACAATAACAACGATATTATTCGTCAAAACGAACAATCGCTTTCACTTCGTGTTAGTGGATTAGAACCGAATGACGGTCGCGCAGTTTACAAGAATTTTGATGTGGATATGCGTCAATATAAAAATCTTGAAATGTTTATTCACGCGGAGTCGCTTCAAAATGAAACCGAACTTACTAATGGCGATTTATTGGCGTTCATTAGATTGGGTAACGATTTAACCGACAACTATTACGAGGTTCAAATTCCGTTGAATCCAACAAGTTTTGGCGCGAGAAATCCCGAAGATATTTGGCCATTGGCAAACCGATTGAATTTACCATTGGAATTGCTGCAACAAGTAAAAACCCTTACTCCAGCAAACTCTACTGAAGTAGTTTATTACACCGAGTCTGAATTAGGTGGAGATTTATCTGGTGGTGAAAATGAATTGACCATTGGAATTAAAGGAAATCCAAGTTTCGGAAATGTTCGAACTATAATGTTGGGTGTTAAAAATAGTACTACTAATGATATTAGTGGAGAAGTGTGGTTTAATGAATTACGCCTTTCAGAATTAGAAAACCAAGGAGGTTGGGCTGCGGTAGTAGCGCTTGACGCTAATATTGCCGACTTCGCAACAGTAAGTGCTTCAGGTAGAAGAAGTACCGTTGGATTTGGTTCATTAGAGCAAGGTCCAAACCAACGTAGTAAAGAAGACGTACAACAATACGACGTTGTTACCAATGTTAACTTAGGACAGTTGTTGCCTAAAAAATGGGGTGTGCAATTGCCATTTAACTATGGAAGATCTGAAGAGCTTATCACTCCACAATACGACCCTGAATTCCAAGATATCGAACTTCAAACAAGACTGGATAATGCAGTAAGTGATGCTGAACACGATAGAATTAAGGAGCAAGCTGTAGACTATACAAAACGTCAAAGTGTTAACTTTATAGGTGTTCGTAAAGAACGTACTGGTGAGGCTAAGCCTAAAGTTTACGACATAGAAAACTTTACAGGATCATTCTCATACAATCAAACAGATCACCACGATTTTGAAGTTGAAGATGCTGTTGAACAAAATGTAAGAGTTGGTGCAACTTACAATTACAATTTTGAAGCTAAACCAATAGAGCCATTTAAAAAGAACGACTCAATTTTTAGAGGTAAATATTGGCAGTTCTTAAAAGACTTAAACTTTAATTACTTGCCGACTAATATTTCAGTTGGTTCAAATATTACGCGTCAGTATAACGAGCAAAAATTTAGAGATATTAACTTTATCGAAGGGAATATTGGATTGCCTACATTGTACCAGCGTAACTTCTTATTTGATTGGCAGTACACTATTAATCATAATTTGACTAAGTCATTACGATTCAACTTCACATCAACCAACAACATGATTGTAAACAATTATCTTGATGATGATGGTAACGTTAATAATAATGTAGGAGTGTGGGATGGTTTCTTCGATGTAGGAAATCCTAATCAACACTTCCAGTCACTTCAAGTGAATTACGACTTGCCGTTTAATAAGTTTCCATTTTTGAAATTTATAAGAGCGACTTATTCATATACTGGAGATTATCAGTGGCAAGCTAGTAGTAACTTATTCAATAATATACCGGTAACGCTAACTGATGGTTCAACTAATAACTATGATTTAGGGAATTCAATTCAGAATGCAAGCACACATCAAATCAACTCGAGTGTTGATATGACTGGCTTTTACAGATATATTGGTTTAACCAAAATAAAGAAAAGTAAACAGCGAAGAACTGAAACTGGCGAGGGAGATATTAAAACAGGAAGAGCTGGTGAAAGAGGTGGCAGAACTGGGTTAGATGGTAAGAACAGTAAAGATGAAAAGTCTGGCAGACTAGGTTTAGCTGCAACTGAAAACCCTAATGTAATGGGTAGAGGTACAGCAGGAGCTGGTGAAGGAGGTTTAAATACTGGAGATAAAGCTGTAAACACCTTAATCGGACTTGCAACTTCATTAAAGAAAATTCAACTTAGCTATAAAGAAAACAATGGTATTTACTTACCAGGATATACGCCTTCAGTTGGATTTATTGGAACCTTAAAACCTACTACGGGATTTGTGTTTGGAAGTCAAAATGAAATTCGCGAATTGGCAGCTCGTAAAGGTTGGTTAACACTGTACCCTGAATTTAATGAACAGTATACCGAAACTACTAGCCGCCAGTTAGACATTCAGGCTAACTTAACACCATTCACTGATTTAACGATTGATGTAAATGGTAGTAGAGTATATTCTGAAAACTATTCTGAAAACTACATTGTTGAAAATGGGCTTTATAACTCTTTAACGCCTAATACATTTGGTAACTTCAACATTTCAACTATGTTGATTAAAACAGCATTTTCTGCTAGTGATGAAACCAATTCTGCTGCGTTTGAAGATTTCAGAAATAACCGTTTGATTATTGCAAACAGACTTGCGGAAGAACATTATCAAGGAGGCCCAATTCCTAGAACGGAAGATGGTTTTCCGGTAGGTTTCGGAAGAAATAGTCAGGACGTATTGTTGCCAGCCTTCCTTGCAGCTTATAAAGGAAATAAAGCAGGTAAAGAAAGTACGGGTATCTTTAGGGATGTGCCACTTCCAAACTGGGATATTAAATATACTGGATTAATGAGGTTGCCTTGGTTTAAGAAAAACTTCAAGCGTTTCTCATTAGCTCATGGATATAGAGCTGGGTATACTGTAAACCAATTCCAATCTAATTTAGATTACAACCACGCAGATCCTGAAGCTGTAGATCAATCGGGTAATTTTAAAGTGAAAACATTATTAACTAATGTTAACTTAACCGAACAGTTTTCTCCGTTAATTAGAATGGATTTTGAGATGAAGAATTCGGTTAAAATTTTAGCAGAGGTACGAAAAGACCGAGCGCTAGCATTAAGTTTTGCCAACAACCTGCTTACCGAAATTAGAGGAAATGAATATACTGTGGGCCTAGGTTACCGAATTAAAGATTTGCGAATTGCAACCAATTTTGGAGGAAAGAAATCTGTTATGAGTAGTGATCTTAACTTTAAGATAGACCTTACAAGAAGAGATAATGTTACAATAATAAGATATCTAGATATTGAGAATAGTCAAACCACAGCAGGACAAACTATGTACGGAGCTCAATTGACTATGGATTATGCGTTGAGTAAAAACTTAACGGCTTTATTCTATTACGACCATACTTTCTCGAAGTATGCAATCTCAACTGCATTTCCTCAAACAACAATCCGCAGTGGCTTTACCCTGCGATATAACTTTGGAAACTAATTTTAAAAAATAATTACTATGAATTTACCATCAGAATTAAAGTACACTAAAGACCACGAATGGGTTAAAATTGAAGGAGATGTTGCAATAATAGGCGTTACAGATTTCGCTCAAAGTGAGCTTGGTGATATCGTTTATGTAGACATCGAAACCGTAGGTGATACACTTGATAAAGATGAAATCTTTGGATCTGTAGAAGCGGTTAAAACAGTATCAGACTTGTTCTTGCCGCTATCAGGTGAGATTGTTGAGTTTAATGAAAGCCTTGAAAGCGAGCCAGAGAAGGTAAATACAGATCCTTATGGCGAAGGCTGGATGATTAAAATGAAGTTTAGTGATGCTTCAGAGATTGAAAATTTGTTAGATGCTGATGCTTATAAAGAAGTAATTGGAGCGTAAGATTTTATTGTTTGTAGCTGTAGTTTATAGCTGTGCAGTAACAGCACTTTTTTTTCTACCTACTTACTTGCTTGTGCCTAATGAAAAAGTATCAAAAATAAATATCCCACATATTGATAAATGGGTTCACGGAATCATATTTTTTGTCCTAATTTATCTTTGGCAATGGTATTTTTATAAACATAAGAAACATAATCTAAGTGCCGTAACTATCACAGTTTTGCTTGTGATTTTAATGTTTTATGGCATAATAATTGAAGTACTTCAAGAACTGTCACCTGTTTCTCGATCTGGCGATGTCTTCGACTTTTTAGCAGATTTACTAGGTGCTTTATTAGGAATTTTAGTGTTTAAGATGTTTAAAGAAAAGTTTCATTCTTAAAATTTATAATAAGTTTTAAATTGAACGATAATTTATATATTTTAGCACCAAGTTAAACCCACTATAATGGAAACAAAAAAAAACCCAAAAGTTGATGTAGGCCGCAGAAGCACACTTTTTTTCCAAATTGGAATGATAGCGATGTTATTTCTTGCGTGGCAAGCAATAGAATGGAAAACCTATGATAAATCAGATCTAGACTACGGTCTTCTTGATGTAGGTGATGAATTGGAAGAAGAAATTCCAATTACCCAACAATTGACACCACCGCCACCGCCGCCACCGCCGCCACCTGCTCCAGAAGTTATTGAGGTTATGGAAGACGAAGTGGAAGAGGAAGAAACTGTAATCGAATCGACTGAAGTGAAACAAGATGAAAAAATTGTTGAGGTTAAGGAGATTGTAGAAGAGGTAGTAGAAGAAGAGATTGCTGATGTACCTTTCGCAGTTATCGAAAATGTACCGGTTTATCCTGGGTGTGAAAACGAAAGAGGAAATGACGCTAAGAAAAAGTGTATGTCTTCTAAAATTAGCGCCTTTATCAACAAGAAATTCGATACTAATCTAGCTTCAGATTTAGGTTTGGAAGGAAGACAACGTATCGCAGTTCAGTTTAAAATTGACAAAAGTGGGAAGGTAATTGATGTACGTGCTCGTGCTCCGCATCCAAGATTGGAAAAAGAAGCAGTGAGTGTTGTAAGATCTCTACCTGATATGACTCCGGGTAAACAACGTGGGAAACCAGTTGGGGTATTATACTCACTACCTATTGTTTTCGATATTCAATAATTGAAATTACATAACATTAAAAGCCTCGGTTTGCACTAGCAAATACGAGGCTTTTTCTTTTTGGCATAACAGTTGTATTTCATAATAATGTAACCCTTAAAAACTATTATTATGAAAACAACCGCAAAAAGTACTCAAAACAAAAGAGATGATAAGCGCGCTATAAGCATCAAGTGGAATTCAAGTTTGTTTTTCCAAATAGGTGTAATTGCGAGTTTGCTAATCGTTTTCATAGTGATGCAAACCAATTTTAAAGCTACTGCATCTGTGGTTGAGCCTGATACTTTTGATGGCTTAAACGAACCTCCTATTATTGATTATGTAATTGATGTAGATATTCCAAAGCCTGAAGCTCCAGTTGAAAAAGTTAAAGAAAAGCGAGTTCCAATTAAAAAAGTTGTAAAAACAACATCTTTTGAGGTTAAGCCAGATACTTCAACAGAAGTTGAAACTCCAATAGCTGAAACTGATCTCCCAGTTATTGAAGAGCCAAAAACTTCAGTAAGCACCCCTTCAGAACCGGTAGCTGAAGGTCCCAAGAATATTTTAAATGTTGAGTTTGTGCCGGTTTTTCCTGGTTGCGAAGTATTGAGTACAAATACTGAAAAGGTAGATTGTATGTCTTCTAAAATCAATTCTTTCATCAATAAAAATTTTAGAAAAGAGCTTTTAGAAGATTTGAATAAAAATGAAACACATAGAATTTATGTGAACTTCAAAATCGATTCAAAAGGGTACATTACCGATGTTAAAGCCAATTCTCATAATGTAAAATTGAAAAACGAAGCACAGCGAGTTATTGCTAATTTGCCAATGATGAAACCTGGTAAGCAGGGCGATAAATATGTAGATGTTTTGTACACTGTGCCTATAGTGTTTAAAATTAATTAATCAGTTATTATTAGATTTATAAGGCTCTCATTTTTAATGGGAGCCTTTTTTTATTCTTCTCATTCTAAAAAAAATGTATCTTTCGGTTTAAAATATATAAACTCCTATGAAGCAGGTTATTTTTCTTATTACATTTTGTTTTTCAATAGTGTCTTTTGCTCAAGTTACCTTAGCAAATTATGAGAAATATCCGGTTTTTGAAGAATGTGTACAAGTGGATGTTAATGCTTTAGAAAGCTGCTTTAAGACTACGCTGCAATCCTTCATTTTTAAGAATTTTGAAGTACCTGAAAAAGTGGTACAGGAAAATTATAAGGGTAATGTAAATGTGCTATTTGAAGTTACCAAAGAGGGAAAGTTTAAGGTTTTGTATGTAGATGGTATTTACGAGGAGTTAAAGGATGAAGCACGTCGTGTTTTTGAAATGCTTCCTCAAGTAAGTCCAGCAACTTATAATGGGGCGCCAACCTATGTACAATTTACGCTTCCTATTGCTATTCCGTTAATTGCACCTGGTGAAAATATAATTACTTCTAAAGCTATTGAGGAAAACGATTCTAGAGTTGCATTAATAAATGAATACGACGATATAAAAAACCTTCCTTATAATAATGAAGAGTATACAAGCAATATAAATATTCCGCTTTCTCATCATAACTATAGCTTGTTCGATGCTGCTATAAATCGAGTTGGATTAAATAGTCACACAGCACAAAAGCCATATATATACAGTGAAGTAAATAAGTATTACGATTTTGAAGCGGCCAATAAATTGTTGTCTAAAAACAAAAAGTCATGGTTCGGTCGGAAGTTTTGGGATGAACACTTAGTTACAATTAAGGGTAAAGATTATTGGATTACATTAGATGTTGGAGTTGATTTACAAGCAGGAAAAGATTTTGACGCCGATATTGATACGTATAATAATACTCGTTTGGTTTATACTCAAGGAGCGATTGGTAAAAAGTTAGGTTTCTTCGGAGTAATTTATGAAAGTCAAGGTCGTTTTGCAGACTACTTCAATAGATATGCGGAATCCATTCGTCCTGCGGGAGGGAATCCTGCAATCATCCCCGGTAGAGGAATAGCAAAAGGTTTCAAAACAGATTCTTACGATTATCCTATTGCAACTGGGCATATCTCTTATACTCCTTCAAAGTATTTTAATGTTCAATTAGGACATGGAAAATTTTTTTTAGGAGATGGCTATCGTTCATTGCTTACTAGTGATAATTCAAGTCCGTATCCGTTCTTCAAGATAAATACTACATTTTGGAAATTGAAATATACCAACACTTGGATGTCGCTTCGCGATGTACGTCCAGAGGTTACTGAAAGTGGTTCGTTTAGGACAAAATATATCGCTAATCACTATTTAAGCTATAATATTACCAAACGTTTAAACATAGGTCTATTCGAATCAGTAGTTTGGCAAAATGATAACGATAGAGGTTTTGATGTAAATTATTTAAACCCAATAATTTTTTATCGAGCAATAGAGTTCTCTACTGGGTCTCGTGGTGGAAATGCACTTATAGGCTTAAGTGCGAAATACAAAGTGAACGATCGTATAAACGCTTATGGACAGTTTATCATAGATGAGTTTTCGAGTAGTGATGTGTTTGGTGGAAATGGAAGTTATAAAAACAAAACTGGCTATCAATTAGGACTGAAGTATTACGATGCTTTTGGTTTGAAAAACCTTTACTTGCAAACTGAATATAACAGAGTTCGTCCTTATACCTATTCGCATAATTCAGTTATACTTAATTACGGACACAACAACCAATCCTTGGCGCATACTTTAGGAGCAAATTTCTCTGAGTTTATTGCAATTGCTCGTTATCAGAAAGGAAGACTATATGGTGATGCTAAATTTATAGTCGCTAAACGAGGATTTGAATTTAACACTGACGAGGATTCTAAGTTCTATGGAAGTGATATCTATGGTACAGAAGACGATCGTGTTTCAGAAAATGGTAACACTTTGGCTCAAGGAAATACAACAGATTTCTTTCACGCCGAATTACAAGCAGGATATGTTATAAATCCCGCAACCAACTTAAAGATTTACGGTAGTTTTATTTACAGAGATTTTAATCCGATGGTTAATACTGAAACTGTTTATGAAAATCAAACAAGTTGGATAAACTTCGGAATCCGTACCGATTTATTTAACTGGTATTACGACTTTTAAGGAGAAATAAATTTAGGAAAATTAGAAATTAATTTTTGCCTTTCGCAGCGTGCTTTTTCTTCATTTCCTCTATTTTTTCACGAGCTTTAGTATTTTTTTCATTGTTGCTTTCAGAACCAGCATTTTCTTTAGCAAATTCCGCATATAACATTTTTAAAAAACGCTCTCTATTGATAAAACCATCGCCATAGCCTTTATCGTCATACATCTGAGTTAAACTGGTATCAGCTAATACTTCTACTTCGGTTTTACTTAGTAGATATTGTTTAGCTACTTTTCTATAGGATATGCTTAGCATCTCCTGAAAATCTTTAAAATCGGAATAGCTTGCTATATTGCCATGGCCTGGAATTATTTTAGTGTCTTCGTTAATTACAAGAAGTGCTTTGTTTATAGCAGACATATACCCCTTAATACTTCCTCCGTTATTGGTATCGATAAAAGGATATTTCCCATTGAAAAACACATCGCCTGCATGTAGTACATTGCTTTTGGTGAAATATACCATAGCATCGCCGTCGGTATGCGCATTGTGAACGTGGAAAACATAAATTTTTTCACCGTTGAAGTAAAAAGTAAGGTCGTCTGAAAATGTAATTACTGGTAGCGACTCTTTTGGAGTTTTCTTTTTTTCTGCTTCCATGATGTCCTGAAGTCGAGAACGGACGTTTTCGTGTGAGAAAATTACTGTTCCAGTTTCCGCCATAGCAACATTTCCACCCGTATGGTCTCCGTGAAAGTGTGTGTTGATTAAAAAACGAACAGGTTTATCGCTTATTTTTTTAATGTCGTTTTGAATTTGTTCAACACCTTCAGCATATTGGTCGTCTATCATAAATATCCCGTCATCACCAAAACTTAAACCAATATTCCCTCCTTTGCCTTCAAGCATATATATATTGTTGCTGACCTTCAGCATCTTAGTGTTTATTTCTTGACCTGTATCGCTTTGAGCGTGGGCTGTAAATACCGAAAATAAAAAAGTGGCGCTTAAAATTATTTTTGATAACATATTTTTTTAGTTTGAAAATTAGTTCAAATTACTAAAAAAGCTGAAATAAAGCATTTCTTATCAAGAATAAATTGTGGAAAAATTACAGGAAGCGTATCTTTGCGCAGCCTTAAAAAAAATGAGTTTGTCTGTTACACATTCCCAATCATCTTTTCAGTCCGTAATCAGGAATTTTACTGAGATTACGAAACTGCGACTTTCTGTAAGTGTGGTTTTTTCATCTGTTGCGGGTTATCTTTTAGGCGCAGATTCTATAGACTTCTTTGTGTTATTTCTTTTGTGTTTAGGTGGTTATTGTATGGTTGGTGCTTCTAACGTTTACAACCAGATTATCGAGCGTGATTTAGACAAGCTAATGGATCGCACTAAAAACAGGCCACTTCCAGCTGGACAGATGAGTGTGCAGTCTGCATTTATATTGGCTATCGTACTTACAATTGCAGGTATAGGTTTGCTGTATTCTATAAACCCGATTACGGCCATGTTTGGGGCCGTGTCTATATTTATGTATGTTAGTTTGTACACGCCTTTAAAAACTAAAACACCATTGTCGGTTTTTGTTGGTGCTTTTCCAGGGGCAATACCTTTTATGTTGGGATGGGTTGCAGCAAGTGGAGAATTTGGTATAGAACCAGGGACATTATTTATGATCCAATTCTTTTGGCAGTTTCCACATTTCTGGGCTATTGGATGGTTTTTATTCGACGACTATAAAAAAGGAGGCTTCTTTATGCTTCCAAACGGAAAACGCGATAAAGGAACAGCAACTCAGGTTGTGTTGTATACTTTATGGACGGTTTTTGCATCGTTAATACCTGCATTCGGAATCACTGGAAAACTTTATTTAACTACAGTATCTGGTGTAATTATAGGGATTTTAGGAATTGGTCTATTGTACTATGCAATAAGACTTTATAAAGAAAAAACATCAAAAGCTGCAAAACAACTTATGCTAGCAAGTGTTAGCTATATTACTTTATTACAGATAATATTTGTTGCAGATAAGTTTTTGAGGTAAGTAGAAAGAAATAATTTCATTTTATAATAAATGATTGCCATATACTGATTTCAGTATTAATAAAAAATATGATGAGTTTAACAGAGGTTAGTGACGAGATTAAGGTAAACAGAGCAAAAAAGAATATGCTTTGGTTTGGTATCATTAGTTTAACAATGAGTTTTGCTGGTCTTACCAGTGCTTATGTAGTAAGTAAAGAAAGACCGGATTGGATTTCAAATTTTGAAATTCCACCAGCATTTTACATAAGTCTTGCTTTGATTCTTGTAAGTAGTTTTACAATTCACTTGGCGCTTAAAGTGATTAAAAAAGAGAAACACAGTATGGGTATGATCCTTTTAGTTTCAACGCTAATTTTAGGGATTTTGTTCATTGTATTTCAATTTGTAGGCTTTTCTGAAATAATCGATAGTGGATATAATTTTACAGGACCAACAAGTAATATTACTACCTCTTTTATTTATTTAGTGGTATTGCTTCACGTAGCACACGTTTTTGCAGGCTTAGTAAGTCTTTTAATTGTAATTTATAATCATTATAAACTAAAATATCAAAACGGGAAAACCCTTGGTGTTGAGCTAGCTGCAACATTTTGGCACTTTATAGATGTTGTGTGGATTTACCTCTTTTTGTTTTTATATTTCGTTAAATAAAAATTAAACGTATTTTTGAACCCTATTTAAAAACCAAATTCTTTTTATGGAAGCAACTGTTGTAAAAACAGGTACTGAAGGAAAAACCTGGGGAGGCGGAAATAACCCGCTAAAGGCCAGTTATGGCAAAATGATGATGTGGTTTTTTATACTATCAGATTCATTGACATTTGCAGGTTTCTTGGCCTCTTATGGAATGTCCCGTTTCAAATTTATTGATGCATGGCCAATCGCCGATGAGGTATTTACCCACTTTCCTTTTCTACACGGAGTAGAAGCGCCAATGTACTATGTGGCGTTTATGACTTTTATTCTGATTTTTTCTTCTGTAACTATGGTGTTAGCTGTAGATGCAGGTCAGAAAATGCAACAGAAAAAAGTTATTTTGTACATGTTCTTAACCTTAATTGGTGGTTTTGTGTTCTTAGGCTCACAAGCTTGGGAGTGGAAAACATTCATCAAAGGTGATTATGGAGCTGTTGAAACTAATGGACGTCAGATTCTTCAATTCTTGGATACAGATGGAAAGCGTGTAGCACTAGCCGATTTTGCTGCTGCTCAAACTGATAGTAGAGTAGAGCATACAAATGAAAGCGGTATATGGTACAAGAGTGAACCTGAATACAAAACTTCAGTTTCATTTGAACAAGTTAAAGAAGGATTTTTAGCTAATGAAAATCTACTTATAAGACTACCAAATAAAGATGAAAATGGACAGCATATTGTTTTGTCTAGAGAAGAATCTATTACTAAATTAGTTAATGATGGTAACTTAGTTGTTGAAGGGGCGAACCTTCGTCACAACGAATACGGGCACCCATTATTTGCTGATTTCTTCTTCTTTATTACAGGTTTCCACGGATTCCACGTTTCTATTGGAGTATTATTAAATCTAATTGTTTTCTTCAATGTTGTAATCGGTACTTACGAACGTCGAGGACATTATGAAATGGTTGAAAAAGTAGGTCTATACTGGCACTTTGTGGATTTAGTATGGGTATTTGTATTTACATTCTTTTATCTTGTATAAAATTATTAAAGTTTAACAATGGCACACGAACATAAATTAGAAATATTTAGAGGAGCATTAAAGTTCAAATCTAATGTATCCAAAATATGGGGAGTATTTATCTTACTTTCTATCGTTACAATAATTGAAGTTGCACTTGGTATTTTACGCCCTGAGGCTTTAGTTGGGAATAAGTTTTTAGCAATGAACTTGCTTAACTGGATCTTTATAATTCTTACAATAGTTAAAGCTTATTACATTACATGGGACTTTATGCACATGCGTGATGAAACAGTAGGCTTACGTCGAGCAGTAGTCTGGACAGGAGTATTTTTGATTGCTTATATAATCGTCCTAATCTTAATTGAAGGAGATTATATCTACGAAGTATATAAAAACGGTTTTATTAAATTTAATTTCTAATTGAACCTTTTAAGATAAATTAAAGCCCTCTTTTCGAGGGCTTTTTTATGCTTAAAAATTAACAGCTAAAACATTGTTTTACCTCCTTTTACCCTGTATTTTTGTAGTCTCATCTACAGCGTTACTTGTAGGAGTGATAAATTGTTCAGAATGAAAAAATATTTGGTCCTCGGCATACTGTTTATATTGCCAATTACGGTTTACATCTTTTTTGCAATGAGTACTAATTACTTTAAGCCATTGCCAATTTTAACCGAATCTGTTCAAGAACTAGATGGATTTAAAACTCTTGATGGTGAGCCTGTCCAACTAAAAGGAAGGATTACAGTTTTAGGCTTTTTTGGAAGTGATTTAGAAGTTCATAGAGCCTACGCTTATAACCTAGCTCATAAAATATACACCAAAAATCACAGCTTCAACGAATTTCAATTTGTGATTCTTTTGCCGGAAGGTACAGAAGATCAAGCTCGAAACGTTAGTGAAAAATTAGAACAAATTGCACCATTGGATTCATGGTTTTTTGCCTTTGGTACTAAGGAGAGCATCCATAATGTATTTAATTCGTTACAATCTAATTTATCATTAGATTCAAATTTGTCTACTCCATTTGTATTTATAGTTGATAAAGAAGGTAGTCTACGTGGTCGTAAGGAAGATGAGGAAGTAGGAGTTATGTATGGTTTCGATTCTAGTATTATTGCAGAAATCAATAATAAAATGAGCGACGACGTTAAAGTTCTTTTAGCTGAATACAGAAGAGCTTTAAAAAAATACGATGTAGATAGAGAGATTTAATTTAATAATAAAGCTGTTTTAATAGAACCAGTCATTAAATATTTTACAAGTGAAAAAAAATTATTCATACATAGGTATTTCTTTTATTATTTTAATTTTTGGAATTTGGGCCGTACCAAAAATTGTAGAGACTTTGTCCAAACCAGAGCTTGCAACCATAGGACCTGTTCCAAGTTTTGAATTCACAGATCAAAATGGAAAAACCATTACCAACAAAGATTATGAAGGGAAGGTTTATGTTGTAGAGTTTTTCTTCACAACTTGTCCAAGTATTTGCCCAATAATGAATGAGAATATGATAAAAATTCAAAATGAATTTTTAGGTAATCCTAAAGTGGGTATCGCCTCGTTTACAATCGACCCTGAACACGACACTCCAGAAGTACTTAAAACTTATGCCCAGAATACTGGTATTACCAAGCTTCAGTGGCATTTGCTAACAGGTGATAAAGACGATATTTTTAAACTTGCTAACGAAGGGTTTAATCTGTATGTAGGTAAAGGTTCAGAAGCAGAAGGCGGCTTTGAGCACTCTGGATATTTTGCATTAATCGATCAAGATGGGAATATCCGTTCTCGTATAGATGAATTTGACAATCCTATTATTTATTACGATGGATTAGAGGATAAGCAAATACAAATGTTAAAAGAAGATATTAAAGCACTTTTGTAAATAATGAATAATACAGTGAAGAAAAATAAGTATAACGTTTGGATTTGGATTTTATCTATTGCGATTCCTATAGCAGTTGCTGTTTTGTTTACAGTTAAAATTCCGGGTGTTGAAAGATTAGGCTTTTTGCCTCCTATTTATGCAACTATAAATGCTTTTACAGCTATACTTTTGGTTGCTGCAGTATATCAGGTAAGAAAAGGTAATAGAAAAGCTCACGAACGCTTAATGAAAACAGCAATTGGTTGCTCAGTATTGTTTTTGCTAATGTATGTGGCTTATCACATGACGTCAGACTCTACAGTTTATGGCGGCGAGGGAGTGATTAAGTATGTTTATTATTTTATACTTATAACGCATATATTGCTCTCAATTATCGTTATACCTTTTGTGTTGATTACATTTGTTCGCGCACTTTCTGGGGAGTTTTATAAACATCGAAAAATTGCGCGTATTACCTATCCATTATGGCTTTATGTAGCTGTTAGTGGGGTTATAGTTTATCTAATGATATCTCCATATTATTAAACACTGTGGATTTAATTGAATAAAAAAATGAAACTAAAGGTTCTATTAATATTAATACTTGTTTTTATAGTTGTTCTTCCTGCCGAAGCGCAATGCTCCATGTGTCGAGCAGTTTTAGAAACTGAAGACGGTGGGGGAGCTGCAAAAGGCATAAACAATGGTATTGTTTACCTAATGATCTTTCCTTACCTATTAGTTGGAGGGGTGGGCTATGTAATCTATAGAAGTCGTAAAAAAGCGCGTACTCAAGATAAAGCTTAGTTTTTTTAATTTCTATTGTAACAAGGAGCGGTTTTTAATGTCTAATTAAGGACCGAAAGTCTTAATTGATTTAAGTCTTAACATGATATTCGTTATTTTAATAACGATTTTCAAGTTTTGTAATTCAATATATTTTCAAAATGATAGAAATTAAAAACCTTCACAAATCATATCACATGGGGAAAAATTCACTCCATGTTTTAAAAGGCATCAACTTTACAGTTTCTGAAGGTGAAATGGTTTCTATAATGGGCTCTTCCGGTTCAGGGAAGTCTACATTGCTCAATATTCTGGGTATCTTAGATGAAGCAGATGAAGGAACTTACACACTTGATGGTACTCTTATAAAAAACCTAAATGAAAGGGTAGCTGCTCGTTACCGAAACAAATTTCTTGGTTTTATTTTTCAATCTTTTAATCTTATCAATTACAAATCTGCATTAGACAATGTAGCAATGCCTCTTTATTACCAAGGTGTAAAACGAAATATTCGAGTTGAAAAAGCGATGCATTACCTAGAGAAAGTAGGGTTGGCAGATTGGGCTACACATTTACCAAATGAACTTTCTGGTGGTCAAAAACAACGTGTGGCGATAGCTAGAGCTTTAGCAAGCGATCCAAAAGTGCTACTAGCAGATGAACCAACAGGTGCTTTGGATACTAAAACTTCTTACGAAGTAATGGAGCTCATTCAAGGTATCAACGATGAAGGAAAAACTATTCTGATAGTCACTCATGAAGATGACATAGCGCATATGACTAAGCGAATTGTAAATCTAAAAGATGGCTTAATTATAGACGACTCCATTGTTACACAGGTACGCGCAAAAACCAACAATTATGTTTAATCTGGAACGCTGGCAGGAGATCTTTGAGGCAATTCGAAAAAATAAATTGCGAACCTTTCTTACGGGTTTATCTGTAGCTTCGGGTATTTTTATTTTGGTTATTCTCCTCGGAATTGGTCAAGGAATGCAAAATGGAGTACAGCAGCAATTTGAAAGTGATGCTACCAATAGGATTAGTGTATGGACAAATGTAACTTCAGTTGAATATAAAGGTTTAAATCCAGGTCGAAGAATAGAAATGGATAATCGTGACTATGACCTAGCAGTAAATAAAAATGAAGATAATATTGAATACAAATCCGGTGTTTACAGTAGATGGGGACAATTAACAACCTTTAAAAAAGAAAGCGGGAGCTATCGAGTAGAAGGAGTTCACGGGGATTATCAATTTTTAGAAAATGAAACTCTTGTTGTTGGTAGATATATAAATCAAGGAGATGTAAATAACTACGAAAAACATGCTGTAATAGGAAACCAAGTGTATCTCGACCTTTTTAAAGGAAAAGATGCTTTGGGTGAATACATCGATGTTGCTGGAATAAAATTTAAAGTAGTAGGTGTTTATAGTGACCCAGGAGGGGAACGCGAAGAAACCCGAATATTTATTCCCATTTCAACGGCACAACGTGTATATAACGCTGGAGATAAACTTCGGTCCTTAGCTTTTACCTTAGAAAAACACGATAGCTATGAAGATGCTTTAGCGGCTTCGGAAGCTTTTTCTGCGCAATTAGAAGCCGATTTAAAAACTAAGCATACAATTGCTCCAACTGATGATAGGGCTGTAAACGTGAACAATTCCTTAGAAAACGCTAAAAAGTTCTACGACTTGAATAAAATGATACGCTGGTTTTTCTGGGGTGTTGGAATTTGTACCATTATTGCTGGAGTTGTAGGAGTGAGTAACATTATGCTAATTATCGTAAAAGAGCGTACAAAAGAAATAGGCATCCGAAAAGCAATTGGTGCAGAACCTTGGTCGATTATAGGAATGATTCTACATGAGTCCATATTTGTAACAGCAATCGCAGGTTTCATAGGGCTTATATTTAGTTTGTTTCTCCTTCAGATAGTCGGACCCTTTATTGAGATGGACTATATTAAAAACCCTTCAGTAGATTTTTCAGTAGCGATAACAACTGTGATAATTCTTGTAATTGCGGGTGCAATTGCAGGCTTTTTTCCAGCATACCGAGCAGCAAATATTAAACCCATAGAAGCTTTGCGAGATGAGTAAAATATTAAGCAAGGATAGTTGGACAGAGATCATCGAGGCTTTAAGTAGCAATTGGTTTAGGACAGTTATGACCGCTTTTGGTGTGCTTTGGGGTATCTTCATCTTAGTAATTCTTCTTGCGGCTGGAAACGGCTTAGAAAACGGTATAAGGCAGGGATTTAATGGGATGGCTACAAACTCAATGTTTATGTGGACCCAAACTGCTTCTCAGCCCTATAAAGGTTTGCCTAAAGGACGACGCTATAATTTTAAAACCGACGATGTTCCAGCGATAAAGCAAAGTGTAGAAGGTTTACAATTTGTTTCTCCTCGAAATCAATTAGGTGGCTTTAGAGGAAGTAATAACGTAGTAAGAGGTCTTCAAACAGGAGCATTTAATGTTTATGGAGACTATCCTGAAATTATCCAACAGCAACCTATGGATATTACATCAGGTAGATTCATCAATTATTCAGACATTCAGGAAAAACGAAAAATCGCAATTATAGGAAGTGGGGTGAAAAGTGCCTTATATGATTCAGGTGAAGAAGTTATCGGTTCGTACATTAAGATTAACGGAGTGAACTTTATGGTTGTAGGAACCTATAAAAAGAAAGGAAGTAACGGCGACCCAGAAGAGATGCAAAAGGAAATTTATGTACCATTTACAGCTTTTTCACAAGCGTTTAATATGGGAGATATTGTAGGTTGGATGGCGATAACCGCGAAAGATGGGTACTCAATTACAAACTTGAAAGAACAAATTTTTGATGTTATCAAAACTCGTCACACCATTAACCCCAAAGACGATCGCGCAGTAGGAAATTTCGATCTTTTTCAAGAATACACTAAGTTAACAGGCTTGTTTTCTGCTCTAAATTTTGTAGCCTATTTTGTGGGTATATTAGTGTTGCTATCTGGTATTATTGGTATTAGTAATATAATGCTAATTGTAGTAAAAGAACGCACAAAAGAAATAGGTATCCGTAGAGCTTTGGGGGCAACTCCTTGGAGTATACGTGCTCAAATTTTATTAGAGTCGATATTTTTAACCATTGTTTCAGGAATGGCAGGCATTGTTTTAGCAACTGCAGTACTTTGGTTTGTGAATTATCAACTCGATGGTATGGATACTTCAGAAATGATGTTTATAAACCCATCAGTGAATATAGGTGTAGTGTTTATCGCTTTAACGATTTTGATTGTATCTGGGCTTTTAGCTGGTTTAATCCCTGCTCAAAATGCAATAAAAATAAAACCTGTAGAAGCCTTAAGAACGGAATAGAACTTTAAAAATGAAATTAATAACAAATAATAAAGTTGAAGAAATTCCTAGAGATGAATTAAAGCAGTGTATTTCAATGGCTATGATGTATCACAAATTAAAACACTTGCCATTATTAGGAGTAAAAAATAAAATATGAAATTAAATCAACATCGATACCAATGAAAAAATCAAAAACCATAATCATCCTTGCCACAATAGCGATATTGTTTTTGGCTTCAATGTATTGGCTGTATAGTAAAAATATTGAAGATCCGGTGGTTTACGAAACTGAAAAACCCGCAATAGGCACTATTTTAAAAAAGACTGTCGCAACAGGAAGCATAGTTCCCAAGGAGGAGGTATTAATAAAACCTAATATTTCGGGAATTATAGATCAAATATTTGTTGAAGCCGGTGAAGTGGTTAAATCTGGCGATTTAATTGCAAAGGTGAAAGTTGTACCGAATGTTTCGTCACTTAATAGTGCAAAAAGCAATATAAACAATGTTCGTACTCAAGTAGAAACGGCTCGCCTTGCTTTTGAAAATCAGAAAAACATCTACAATCGTCAAAAGGAACTGTTTGAAAAAGGAGTGATTTCTGCAAATGAATTTGATAACGCTCAATTAGCATACAATCAAGCTCAACAGAGATTAAAGCAAGAACAAGTGGGCTTAACGGCTGCAAATCAAAATTACGACATCATCAGAACTGGAACCACTACAGGAATGGGAGCCTTGGCTAATACTGAAATTCGAGCTACGGTATCTGGGATGATTTTAGATGTTCCTGTAAAAACGGGAAATCAAGTAATTGAATCGAATAACTTTAACGACGGGACAACTATTGCAACCATAGCCGATGTTGATAAAATGATTTTTGAAGGTAAAGTAGATGAAAGTGAAGTTGGAAAAATAAAAGAAGGTCTACCTCTTGAAATTACAGTTGGAGCACTTCCAGATGAACTTTTCAATGCGGAATTAGATTATATCGCACCAAAAGGTGTAGATGAAAATGGAGCTATTCAGTTTGAGATAAAAGCTACAATGAAAAGCTTAGATACCTCCAAAGTATTTATTCGTGCTGGATTAAGTGCTAACGCTTCAATAATCTTAGCTAAAGCTGAAAATGTTCTGACCATAAAGGAAGCTTTGGTTCAATACGATCCAAAAACACAAAAACCTTTTGTAGAAATTATGGTTGGAGACCAAAAGTTTGAAAGAAAAGATGTTGAGTTAGGTATAAGTGATGGTATAGATGTAGAAGTAAAAAGTGGCGTTTCCGAAGATGATGCTATTAAAGTATGGAATCAATTAAAACCTGCAGATAGATAAAATAGTAAAGGGAAAATGCATTGTATAACTATAGGATACCTTTGCTTCAAATTATTACGTACTAAAAACTTATAAAAATTTAAATTTCATAATTTTTGTAACGCAATAGCAATACAAAAGACTTATTCAGTAATAGAAAAATTTATGAAAAAGATAGTAATCCCATTTCTTTTATTGATTTGTAGCATTTCCTTAAATGCTCAAACCAAACAATGGACACTTCAGGAATGTGTAAACCACGCCTTAGAAAATAATATTTCAGTAAAACAAAGTCAGTTAGACTTAGAGTTTACCGAAGCTGATAAATTACAAGCTATTGGTAATTTTTTACCTAGTTTAAATGCCAATGCTTCAGCATCAAAAAACACAGGACTTAGTTTAAACCCAAC
Source organism: Aequorivita sinensis (assembly GCF_006346335.1). Lineage (GTDB taxonomy): Bacteria > Bacteroidota > Bacteroidia > Flavobacteriales > Flavobacteriaceae > Aequorivita > Aequorivita sinensis. The sequence continues at coordinate 77,338 of NZ_VDMC01000005.1, read as the reverse complement.
AACTAATCAATTAGAAAATACAACTCTTGGTTCTGCCTCTGGAGCTATTAATGTAGGATATACACTTTTTGATGGTTTAAGGAACGTACGTCAATTACAACGAGCGAAACTTTCAGAACTTGCAGCACAGTATCGTTTAGACAAAATGAAAGATGATATTGCTTTGGCTGTAGCAAACTCATATTTGCAGGTATTATTAAATAAGGCAAACTTAGAAGTTATAAAATCGCAAAATGAAGTTACCCTTCAACAGTTACAAAGGACTAATGACCTTGTAGATGCGGGAGTGCTTCCTCGTGGAGATCTTTTAGAAATAAAAGCAACTGATGCCGGTGAAAAACAAAGAATTGCTATTTCGGAAAACAACGTAAAAATTTCACTAATTAGTTTAGCGCAATTATTATTGATTAAGGATTACTCTAGTTTTGATATAGCCGAAGAAGAATACAATATTATCGATGGCGGAATTGCAGATAAAGATGTTTCAGAAATTATTAAAAGTGCGAAAGAAACACGCTCTGAAGTAAAAATTGCTCAAAAAAATGTAGAGCTTGCCGAAAAGGATTTACAGATTTCTAGAGGAAGTTACTACCCTACGCTTTCAGCTTTTTTTGGTTATAATACACGTTATGCAGATAATGACCCGCTTGAACGCGATTTCGTGGAGCAGTTGTATTTGAACGATGGAATAGGTTATGGTTTACAGCTAAATATCCCTATATTCAATGGATTTGCAGCACGTAGTGGGGTAATGAGAAGTAAAGTAAATTTAAAGAATACTGAATATCAATTAGAGCAGGCACAGCTTGATCTTGAATCTAATGTTTACCAAGCCTATGTAGATGCGAATGGTGCATTAAAAGCTTATGAAGCTGCTACAGTTGCAATGGAATCGCAAGAATTAGCATATCAATATGCAAAAGATCGTTATGATGTTGGTTTAACCAATGCTTTCGATTTTAGTCAGTCGAAACTGAGATATGACAATGCTAAAATTGAAGAAAACAGAACTAAATTTGAGTATATTTTTAAATTAAAAGTTTTGGAATTGTATTTTGGCGTTCCAGCAAGTGAATTAAAATTTTAAATATGAAGAAAAAAACACTTATTTGGATTGTTGTAGCGGTTGTCCTGCTTATAGTTTTATTGATTTTCGGGAAAAAAGCTGGCTGGTTTGGAAAATCAGGCGATTTCAAAGAGGTTGAAATAACTCAAATAGAATTATTAGACATCACTGAAACTGTTGCTGCAACTGGGAAAATTCAACCTGAAGTGGAAGTGGCACTTTCTTCAGAGGTTTCTGGTGAAATTATTGAGCTTCCTATTAAAGAAGGTCAAACGGTTGAAAAAGGAGATCTTTTGGTTAAAATTAACCCAGACCTTATTCAAGCTGCGGTAAGCCAATCCCAAGCTGGACTTCAGAATGTAAGAGCGCAATTAGCACAAGCCGAAGCTAGTAAAATGAATGCCCAATTAACCTATGAAAGAAATAAGACGCTTTTTGAAAAAGGCGTGATTTCTAAGTCTGAATGGGATAAATCTGTTACAGATTTCGATATGGCTAAAGCTAATGTGAAAGCTGCTTATTACAGTGTACAAAGTGCTGCTGCCAACGTTAAACAATCGGTAGATAACCTTTCAAGAACGACAATTTATGCTCCAATGAGCGGAACAATTTCAAAGTTGTCTGTAGAACTAGGGGAAAGAGTAGTGGGTACAGCTCAAATGGCAGGTACAGAAATTGTTCGTGTTGCAAACTTACAGAAAATGGAAGTTGAGGTTGATGTAAACGAAAACGACATTGTAAAAGTATCGGTTGGTGACTCAACTATGGTTGAAGTTGATGCGTATTTAAAAAGAGAGTTTAAAGGTGTGGTTACTGCAATTGCAAATAGTGCTGAAAATGCTTTAACAGCCGATCAGGTAACTAATTTTAAAGTTAAAGTTAGTATTCTTCCAGAATCATATAAGGATCTAACTGAAGGAAAGCCAGAAAGCTATTCTCCGTTCCGTCCTGGAATGACTGCTACAGTAGATATTATCACAAATAAGAAACGAAATGTAATTGGAGTTCCAATTAGTTCAATTGTTGTTAAAACTGATACATCAGATACTAGAAAACCAAAGACTAGTGAAGTAAAATCGAATACCGAAAAGTTTGAAGCGGTTTATGTGAAAGAAGGGGATGAGGCTAAGTTAAGAGTTGTAAAAACAGGTATTCAGGATGAATCAAATATTGAGATTCTTTCTGGTTTAAAAGAGGGTGAAACTGTTATTACTGGTCCATATACTACTGTAACTAAATTACTAAAGCAAGGTGATAAAGTTGAGGTTAGTTCAAATTCAAAGAATAACTAAAAAATGGCAATAATTCTCTGCATAGAAACGGCTACAACTAATTGTTCTGTTGCACTTTCAATAGATGGTGAAGTAAAAGCTATAAGGGAAGAAAACAATCTAAAATATTCGCATGCCGAAAAACTTCACGTTTTTATTGATGAAGTTATAAATGAGGCAAATATTGAAAAATCTAATTTAGACGCAATTGCCGTTAGTAAAGGCCCTGGGTCTTACACAGGCTTGCGAATTGGTGTTTCTGCAGCTAAAGGCCTGTGCTTCGCGCTAGATATACCTTTAATATCTACACTTACCTTGGAAGTATTGGCACAGCAAGTTAAGTGCGAAGACTGCTTTATTATTCCTTTGCTAGATGCTAGAAGAATGGAGGTTTACTCTGCTGTTTTTAACGCTGAGAAAAAGCAAATAAAAGATACTAAAGCGGAAATTATCGATGAAAATTCTTTCGCTGAATTTCTAAATGAGAAAAAAACAGTTTTCATTGGTGATGGTTCAGCAAAATTTGAAGCAATTTGTAATCATAACAATGCAGAGTTTCATAAAATAACACATCCTTCATCAGCTGAAATGGCTAGTTTGGCAGAGGCTAAATATAAAATAGGCGACACTGAAAGCGTCGCCTATTTTGAACCTTATTATTTAAAAGAATTTCTTTTAAATTAATTTCGATTTATAAAAGAGAATCGAAATGTTGAACAGCTTTTATTAAATCAGCTTCTTTGTCAAGGTCTAATTTGTTTTCCTTGATAAAAGCTTTCATTTCAGTCTTTTTCTTATCCATCATTTTAAGAATTCTAGACTTGTTGCTCGGCATTTCTAGGAAGGTTCCATCTTCTACTAAATAATACTTCACATTTTTTGAAAATGAAGGTTTAGTGTCTGTTTGGTAATTATTACGTGCTTTTTTTGCTTCGTTAAACTTTGATGTCACTTTTTTGTAAAGATCATAGTTTTTTCCGTCGCTTAGCACATTAAAATAACCACCTTTTTCATTACTACCCTGGTAAGGCACGAATAGATAAATGTCTCTACCAATTTTTACAAATACTTCTGGGTCTTTAATTAAGGCTCCATAATTTTTGTCGGTAGCGTGTTTTTTAATTTCTATTTCATCGGCGAAAGCATTATAACGCATAAGAACTTTAGACTTCATTAAATCTTCCCCTTGGAAAATAGAGCCCTCTAAGAAATTAGGATTTGTATAAGCGTCATCTACTATAGACTCAAACTCGGCTTCAGTTAATCCAAAAGCCAATGCTTTTTGATTTATATCTATAGTAGTAGCATACATATCGAAACTAGTGCTTGCGCGTTGTGCAAATAAAGGACTTGCAGTAAGGGCAATTAGTCCTATTAACAATATTTTTTTCATGATTTATTATATTAAGATTTATTAGTGTTAAGTGTTTCCAAATTAAAATGGTGAACATCTCGTTGTGGGAATGGAATTGAAATTCCAGCTGCTTCTAATCTAGACTTTCCTTCTTCTAAAATTAACCATCTTAAATTCCAGAAATCTTCATTTTTAGCCCAATAACGTAGACTTAAATTAACTGAACTATCACCTAATTCGGCAACTACAATCATAGGTGCTTTATCTTCAAGTTGTAATACAGCCTCTTGTTCGTTTACTAAGTTAAGCAAAATATCTTTTGCCTCTTTAATATTATCGTCATAACCTATACCAAAGGTTAAGTTTTCTCTTCTAATACCTTCAGAAGTATAATTAACTATATTGTCGTTACTTAACTTTCCGTTAGGGATTATAGCGAGTTGGTTTCCAAAAGTGGTAAGCTTAGTGTTAAATATATTAATGTCTTTTACAGTACCATCAATACCTTGAGCGCTAATAAAGTCTCCAACCTTAAAGGGTTTCATCAATAAAATTAGAATGCCCCCAGCAAAGTTTGCTAATGATCCTTGTAATGCTAAACCAACAGCAAGACCAGCAGCACCAATTATAGCGACTAGCGAAGCAGATTCTACTCCTAACTGGGTAACTACAAGAACAAATAAAACAATTTTAAGGGCCCAGTTAATTAAACTAGCGATAAAGTTTTCTAAAGTAGGATCATAATCTTTTTTGTCAAAAAACTTTCTAACTACCTTATTTATAAGTCTTATAACCCACATTCCTATAAACAGAAGTAAAATAGCCCCGATTAAACTCGGTAGAAAGTCAATTAATTTTTGACCATATTCTTCGATATAAATATTAATGTCCTTAAATTTTTCCATAAATGTTTTACTGTTTTTTAATTTTTAGTTTAATGATTTAATTGCAATTTCGGAATCCTTAACTGGAATCTTGCACGTATTATTTTCGCAAATATAAATAAGTGTTTCATCCTTGACGAACCTATTTTTAAATAGAGGAGCAATGTTTTCTACATTGCTTGCAGCTAAAATTGTGTTGGGCAGATAGTGACTGTAGAATTCCTGAATTTTTTCAGATGCACTGTCTCCAACAACAACTATTTCAAAAAAGTTATTTTGAAAATTAGAAAGCAAATCTAACCAATTAGAAAACCCGCTAGGGTAATTTTCTACTTCTGCTAATACATTTTTTAGCATCTGCTTAGAAATTTCATTAAAACGAGGCTCATCAAAATACTTTGAAAGTTTGTACAAATTCTTTGCCATAACTGAATTCGAAGCAGGAATGACATTGTCTCGATATTCAAAATTTCTACTAACAATGACTGGGTCTTCTTTTGATGTAAAATAAAACATATGTTTTTCCTCGTCAAAAAAGTTTAAGATTGAATAATCTGTCATTTCTTTTGATATGTTAAGCCACTTTTCATCCAAGGTAACTTGGTATAAACTTATAAAAGCTTCAATTGTAAAAGCGTAATCTTCCAGAAAGCCGTTAATTGTGCTTTTCCCATCTTTATAATTATGAAATAATGTGCCGTTTTTCTGATGTTGATTTTTAGCAAGAAACTCAGCATTCCTAAGAGCGATATCTAAATACTCTTGATTGTTGAATGTTTTGTAAGCATCTATATACCCCTTTAGCATCATGGCATTCCAAGAAGTAAGTGTTTTGTCATCCAGTCTTGGTTTTGGTCTATTGTTTCGATAGTTTAAAAGGGTTTGCTTCCAGCTTTTCTTTTTCTGTTGTAATGCTTCATGACAAATATTAAACTCTTTTTCAATTTCTGAATTTGTTTTCTTTCTTATTAAAACATAATTATTGTGTTCCCACTTCCCATAGCTATTTACATTGTAATACTCTCTAAAAATTTTAAAATCGTCTTCTAGCAAATCTTCTAATTCCTCTTGAGTGAAAACGTAAAAAGCTCCTTCTTCTAATTTTCCGTCTTTATTGTTACTGTCTGCATCTAAGGATGAATAAAATCCTCCTTCTTTATTGGTGAGGTCTAAGGCGATAAAATCTAGCGTTTCTTCAACCACTTCTTTGTAAAGTGGCTTTTTAGTAACTAGATAGGCATTGCTATATAGGCTTACAAGCTGGGCATTGTCGTACAGCATCTTTTCAAAGTGAGGTACGTGCCATTTTTCATCTGTACTATAACGTGAAAATCCACCTCCTAATTGATCGTAAAGCCCACCGTATGCCATTTTATCTAATGATAAAGTAACGTAGTTCAATAAGGTTTCATCGTTACTCTCAACAGCTTGTCGTAATAAAAATTCAAAATTGTTAGGCATCATAAATTTCGGAGCTCCTCGAAATCCACCATTTTTAGTATCAAATCTCTCTGAAAAATTTTTAATAATGTCTGCTGTTGGAAACTGAGTTAAATCTACATCTTCAGTATTTAACTCAATTAGATCCATGCTTTTAATACCCTGTTCTAACCTGTTAGCATAAGCAATAATTTTTTCAGGTTCTATTTTGTACACCTCCTGAATTTGCTCTAGAGCATTTATCCAATCACTTTTACGAAAATAAGTTCCGCCCCAAACAGGTCGACCATCTGGAAGCGTTATAACATTTAATGGCCAACCCGCACTTCCAGTCATAAGTTGAACTGCATTTATATATGTTTGATCTACATCTGGTCGTTCCTCTCGATCTACTTTAATCGAGATATAATTTTTGTTCATAACCTCTGCAACCTCAATATCTTCAAAACTTTCATGTTCCATAACGTGACACCAATGGCAGGCGGCATATCCAATACTAATTATGATGAGTTTTTTTTCTTTTTTGGCCTGTTGCAATGCTGCATCATTATACGGTTTCCAATTTACAGGGTTATGAGCATGCTGAAGCAGGTAAGGGCTAGTTTCGTGAATTAAATCGTTTGTAAAGAGATGTGTGTCCAAAGTGTCTTTTTTAGAAGTATTACAGGCAAGTAGAATACCTAGAATTAAAATAGAAGAAAATAGCTTCATTACAGAAGTTTATAAAACAAAAATACGCTTTTGAAAGCTCAAAAGCGTATTTTTAATATTTTCTGAAGTATTTATTTAACTTCGAAAGTAATCTTTACGTTAACACGGAATTGAGTTACATCCCCATTTTCTACAACGCAACTGTTTTCTTGAACATAAACAGAACGGATGTTTTTTACACTCTTTGAAGCTTCTTTTACTGCATTTCTTGTAGCATCTTCCCAGCTTTCTTTAGAGCTAGCAAGAATTTCAATTACTTTTAATACTGCCATAATTACTTAGTTTTTGTTCTCATCTCGTTGAATAACAAGGTGGGATAATTAATAAAACACTAAGATACAGTTATTAAGAATTATTAGTCTGAAAATTAAGTTAAACCTTGATCTTAAAAGTTGAGAATGAACTAAATAAATTATAAAATTGCTATCAAGTAATTCAGAAAGTAAAGATTATCCGTTAATTGCAACTACACTTTCCACCTGTCCTTTCATTAATTCTTTAAGCATGGTTTCAATTCCATTTTTTAAAGTGATGGTTGATGAAGGACATCCGCTACAAGCTCCTTGAAGTACTACCTTAACGGTTTTAGAACTCTCGTTAAAGGAGTCGAACATAATATTTCCACCGTCTCTGGCTACAGCAGGTTTAACATATTCGTCTAAGATAGATATGATTTCTTTTTCTATATCCGAATAATTTTTGTCTTCTTTTTCTAGAGAAGAATCTGCCGAACCAATATTGTTCGAAATATTTGAAGCCTTGGTAATTTCATCTTTCACAATAGGTTTGTCGTCTTGAACATATTGACGAAGAAACTCTCTAATTTCCATAGAAATTTCTTCCCAATCAATCATATTGTGTTTCGTAACTGAAACATAATTGTTGCTAATAAAAACTTCTTTTACAAATGGAAAGTTAAATAACGCTTGTGCCAGTGGTGAAAGAATAGCATCTTCAACACTTTTAAATTCAAAAGTACCTTCCGCTAATGTTTTATTGGCAACAAACTTCATAACCGTTGGGTTTGGTGTGCTTTCTGCATAAATACTAACAGGAAGTTTTTTTGGAGCCACAACTTCAGCTTCTGTAACAACAGATTTCCCAGACTTGATATATTCTGAAATAGATTCTGCTACCTCTTCTTGAACATCTTCCCACTCTACAATATTGTATTTTTCAATGGCAACAAAGTTTTGAGAAATATAAACTGTTTTCACAAAGGGAAGGTAAAAAAGTTGTTGTGCCAAAACGCTGTTTTTAGCTTCATCAATATTTTTGAATTCATAACTTGATGCTTTAGTAAGAAAAGAATCAGACACAAATTTTACTATACTAGGATTAGATGTTTTGGCGATTTCCATAATAAAAAGGGGAGAGTTTTAGGAATAATTTGCGAAATTATAAAAAGGAAATCAGAACATTCAATATATTTGGTATCTTAACACCGAATTATGAAAAAATTAATACTCTCTTTACTTTTTCTAATACCTCTATTAGTATTTTCTCAACAGAATCCAATAGGATTATTTCAACAGTTTAATGGGCGTTACGATTTTACAGCTATAGGTAATACTTTAAATGCTGCTGAAAACGGTGGTTCTTAGTGTGATATGCTTTCAGAAAGCAGCGCAACATTAAATTTATCTGCAACCCAAAGCCTAGTTTCCGCTCATCTATACTGGTCTTCAATTGGCCCGGGAGATTTCCAAGTTGATATCAATGGAACAGCAATAACTGCTGAAAGAACTTTTTCACATACTTTTAGAAACCTACCATATTTTGCAGCTTATGCAGATGTTACAAATTTATTGTTAGCTAATGGGAATGGAGTTTATACATTCTCTGGATTGGATGTAATGAATATTCTGTCTGACTACTGTTCGCCTCCCAATGGTTCGGGTAGTGGTACTAACTTTGGAGGGTGGGCCATCTATATAATTTATGAAGACCCTACCGATCCAGATATTTTATTAAATCAGATTAGTCTTTTTGACGGACTTGAAGGTGTTAACGAATTTGAGAATCCAATTGAAATAACACTTACTGATATTTCTGTAGCTTCAGATGAATTATCAAAAATTGGATTTCTTGCTTGGGAAGGTGATAGGTTTATCGATAATCAAGAAAGTTTATACATCAATGGACAACTAATATCCGATCCGCCATTAAACCCTTCAAATAATGCGTTTAACGGAACCAACTCCTATATTGGTGCTCCTGGAAATGCCCAAAATTATAATATGGACCTGGATTTTTACGATTTAGTAGGAATCGTTGAGCCTGGTGATAGTACTATTGAAATTAAACTTACATCAGACCAAGACTGGATAATGGTAAATAATATCATTACTAGCGTAAATTCAGAACTTCCAGATGCTACCATAACTATTGATAATCTTGGGGTGCTTTGTGCAGATAGTACTATAGAAGTAGACTATACCGTATACAATATTAACAGTACTGCAGCATTGCCAGCTGGTACTCCTATAGCATTTTATGCCGATGCAGTTTTGTTAGGGCAAACACAAACAAATATTGAACTTCCAATTGATGGCAGTGAAAGCGGAACGATTAACCTTAATATTCCAGTAGGTACACCTCAAATATTTACGCTAAAAGCGGTTGTTGATGACAACGGAACAGGGGTGGGGATTGTTTTAGAAACTAATGAAGAAAATAATGAATTTGAGCAAACAGTAGATCTAGCAGCACAGGGTTTATTTATAACAGGAAATAACGAAAGCTGCGAAGGTCAAACAGAAACATTAACGGCTAATTTTAATGATTTAGACACCTATAACTGGTTTCTTGATGGAAATCCATATGGTGGCAATACGCCTACAATAAATGTAACCCAGTCTGGGGTTTACACTGTAAGTGGTAATAAAGCCGCTTGTTTTGTGGAAGAATCACCCGCATTTATTGTCACAATCAATCCGCAAGCTGTCGCCCATGAACCATTAGATCTTTTTAGGTGCGATAATGGAACCCAAACAAATTTTTTCGACCTTACTCAGAATGACGTAAATGTTTTAGGTGGGCAAAACTCAACTGTTTTTGAGGTTAAGTATTTTGAAACATATTCAGATAGTGAAAATAACATAAATACAATTACAACACCAGGGGCTTACCCTATGGTGGGGCCATCACCACAAACAATCTATGTGCGTATTCATGACAGAGCACAGGAAATGTGTTACGACCTTGAACAATTTGAGATTTATTATACTCCAATTAGCGTAGGCGTACTTCCATCAATGGCTTTATGCGATCAAGATGAAAATGGTAGTGAGGATGTAAATTTACCATTAGAGTTTGATGCATTTGTTTTGGACGGTCAAAATGCTTCAGAATTTAATATTACATATCACAACACTTTAAATGAAGCTCAAACAAGAGCTAATCCACTTCCAATTGTTTATCCAGTTTCTGTTCCAGGCGAAACGATTTTTGCTAGGATTGAGACAGTTATAAATCCAGACTGTTTTTTAACTACCTCTGTTGAAATCACTGTTGATTCACTTCAGGTAGTAAATGAAAACCCTGATCCATTAGTTGCATGTGATAGTGATAGCAATGGTTTTACAGACTTTTTTCTCCATAATGCAGACGAAGATATTACAGGGGGAGATCCTACTTTAACAGTTACATATCATTATACCTTATCAGATGCACAAACCAACGAAGGGGTTTTACCAGAACCGTTCGAGAATATTATTCCATATAACGACGAGGTATATGCAAGAATAGAGAGTCCGAATTCAACTTGTTACACAACTGTTTTGTTAAAGCTTGAAGTACGTGACAGCCCTATGCTAAACGAACCTTCAGTGTATCGTATATGCGATGATAATAACGATGGTTTTGAAATTTTTAATTTAACAACTAAACAAGACGAAATACTTAACGGACTTGATCCGTTGCAATACGACATTTACTACTATGCATCAGAACAAGATGCTATAGATGCTGGAATTTCAGCATTAGAAAATCCAGATTTCTCTCAAGCAATTGCAAACCCCACTGCTTATCAAAATATAGTTCCAAATACCCAGATTATCTATTTTCTTGGAGTTGGTTCAGCAGCTAACACTACTCCAAATAATGGAGGACAGGGATGTTATACAATTGTTGAGTTGGAGTTAATTGTAGAGCCAAGTCCCGTAGGAAATGAACCAGTCGATTATCATTTATGTGATGATACTGTAAATGGAAGTACAACTACTGACCAAATAAGTACTTTCGATTTAACTTCAAAAAATAACGAGATAACAGGAGGCATTCCTAATTTAGTTGTTACCTGGTTTGAAACTTTTGCAGATGAAGCTGCCGATAATCCAATAGCTAACCCAACCGCTTATCAAAATATTACAAATGCACAGACTATTGTGGCAAGAGTTGCAAATACTTTTGAATGTAAAAGCCTTGTTACTTTAACATTAGTGGTAGACCCGTTGCCAACTCCAGCTGTTCCTGATCCACTTGAACTTTGTGATGAAGGTGATGGATTTGCAGAATTCGACCTTAGTTTGCGTACAAACCAAATAATGAATGGAGAGTTGGACGTAACGGTAAAATATTACCCAACCGAAGCAGAAGCTGAAGTAGGGGGTGCAGGTGAAATTGTAGCTCCTTTCCTATATACAAACGTTGTTGCCTTTAATGATTCTGTATGGGCAAGAGTTGAGAAGAATGAATCTGAATGCTATGCCATTGTGCAACTGCAACTTATTGTTATTCCATTGCCAGATGCGCCAGATGCTAACTTTTTAGATCCATATATCGTTTGTGATTTAAACGGTGATGGATTTGGAATTTTTGATTTAACAATTCAAAATTCTTCAGTTTATGGAATTCAAAATCCTACCGATTTTGCGCCAATTTCTTATTATGAAGTTGAATCAGATGCCATAACCGGTATTAATCAAATTACGCAAGCAAATGAGTTTTCTAGCATGGGACAAACTATATATGTGCGCTTAGAAAATTTAAATACTGGTTGCTACAGAGTTTCTTCTTTTGATTTAGAAGTTGGAGAATTCCCTGGTTCGGGAACGGCAGAAGATCTTGAACTTTGCGATGATGAAGTTAATGGAAGTACATCAAATGATGAGGTATCTACATTCGACTTAACATTGAATACGCCTTTGATAACTAATAATGATGCAACATTAACAGTAACGTACTATAAAGATGCAAACGATTTAGCGAATAATATTCCTATTGATAACCCTACAGCGTTTCAAAACACAAGCAATCCCCACGAAATATTTGTTTCTATTTCAAATCAGCAGGATTGTATGGCAGAGCTTTCGTTTAATCTAATAGTAAACCCACTTCCTGTTCCTGTAGAGCCAACACCATTAGTTGTTTGCGATATGGATAACGATGGAATAGTTTCCGATTTTGATTTAGAAAGTAAGAGTGATGAAATTAGCGGAGGTAATACACTTCTTAATGTTAGCTATCACGAAACACTACAGGATGCAAATACAGGTAATTTTCCATTACAAAGTCCTTATGAAAATATTATAGCTTACAATCAAACGATATTTGTAAGAGTAGCCTTTGAAGATGAACCAGACGGGACAGGATGTTTTGATGTTACTACCTTAGAGCTTATCGTTAATCCAACGCCAATTGTTCCTCAAGATTTACCAGATTTAATACTTTGTGGCGATGATAATTTTGCTGTTTTTGATCTTACTGTTCAGGAAGATCTAATTTTTGGCAGTCAGTCGACCAGTGATTTTACTTTGACGTATCATGAATCGGAAGCTTCAGCAGCCTTAGGAACAGATGTTATAGCTCAACCAGAATCTTATACAAACACAAGCAACCCACAGACAATATGGGTTCGGTTAAGTGATAATGTCACGGAATGCTATAAGCTAGGCGAATTTGATCTTGTAGTTCAAGATGGAGTGCAAATAATAGACCCAACACCATTGTCTTTATGTGATGACTTAGGTGAGGCAAACGACGGAATAACAACTTTTGACCTTACAGTTAAAAATAGTGAAATTACAGGGGGAGTACTTACACATGGAGTTTCTTACTTTATTACAGAAGAAGATGCTCAGGATAATATTAACCCTATAAATCCAGATACAGCTTATGTAAATGTTGACACTTCAGGTAATGCTATTAATCCTCAAGTGCTTTATGTAAGAGTAGAAGATAGTGATAGCGGATGTTTGTCTTTTACAACATTAACCATAAGAGTTAAAAGCAATCCAGAACCTGTTACACCAGACCCTATAGTGCTTTGCGATAACAACTTGATTATTCCTCCGGGACCATATGATGAAACAGAACTTTTCGACCTTACTTCTCGCAATAATCAAATTCTGAATGGAAACACCACTTGGACGTTAGATTATTATTTAAGTTATGAAAATGCGGTTTCAGAAACCGATGCTATTCCAGAGGCGGAAACAACAGCTTATCAAAACATAAGTAATCCACAAACAATTTACGTTCGTACAACCAATCCTACTTCACTATGTTTTGAAATAGTAGAATTGGAACTAATCGTAAACCCAATTCCTGATGATACGGCTGAGGTTTCTCCCTATGTAGTTTGTATCTCGAATGATAGCGGAATTGGTATTTTCAATTTAAATTCTAAGGTTGATGAAATATTAAATGGTCAGTCTTTATCTATTTTTGAAGTAAGTTTTTATACAGATATAGTAGATGCAGAAAATCAAACAAATGCAATTGTAAACACTACTACTTATCAAAATAGAGATGCGAATAACAATGCTATAAACCCACAGATTATTTACACAGGTATTCTCAACACAGAAACAGGATGTTATGTAGGTGGCAATCAATCTTTCGAACTTCAGGTGAATCGAGAGGCACTTGCAAATACACCAGCTCAACCATTTGTAGTTTGTGACAACCTTCCTCCAAGTGATGGTTTTACAGAATTTGATTTATACGATTTAACAGATCCACAAGTGCAAGATCTTCACAATGAAATTTTAGATGGTCAAGATCCTGCTAATTTCCAATTAACCTTCTATGAAACAATTGAAGGTGCCGAAAGTGGAGAAGGTGCAATTGAATTCCCTTATGTAAACATCATAAATCCACAACGTATTTATGTAAGGGTTACTAATGAAAGCAATACTTTTATTCCGAAATGTTATGCAGTAGTTGAAATGATTTTGAAAGTGAATTATTTGCCAACTATTGTTTTTGATGATGAATATAGATTATGTGTTGATGAAAATGGCAATCCGATTCCTGAGGAAGAGGGAAGTGTGTCGCCTCCTGTAATTGATACTGGTTTAGACCCTAACCTGTATTCATTTATGTGGGATTTAAATGGAGTACTAGTGCCTGGAGAAACCGGACCTTCTATAACTGCTTTGGAAGAAGGGGTGTATACAGTTACAATTATTGAAATTGCTACAGGCTGTGAAACCACAGCAAGTACAACGGTTACTTTATCATCTCCACCGCTTACTTATGAGGCTGTTTTAAGTAATGGAGCTTTTGCAGGAAATCATATAATAGAAGTGCTCGCTACTGGTATTGGAGAGTATCAATATCAACTCGATAATGGACCATTTCAAACTAGCAATATATTTGAAAATGTAAGTCCTGGAGTTCACTTAATAACTATTAAGGATGTGAATGGTTGCGGATCTGTTACTTTTGAAGTAAGTGTAATAGATTATCCTCAGTATTTTACTCCAAATGAAGATGGTTATCACGATACTTGGAATATTTATGGCATTGGTGCAAGTGACCCAACGGCAAAAATATATATCTTTGATCGCTTCGGAAAATTATTGAAGCAATTAAGCCCTACAGAACAAGGTTGGGATGGAACATATAATGGAACACCATTACCATCTAGTGACTATTGGTTTAGAGTTGAATATAAAGAAGACGATCAATTAAAAGAATTTAAAGGACATTTTACTTTAAAACGTTAATAGAAAATATAAAGTGTTTAACAAAAAATAGTAAATTACCGAAGATTAGAACAGGCAATTTATCTTACGCATTATCAAATATTTTATGCACATGAAATTTAAACAATTCCCCATTTTACTGCTACTAATAGTTTCTTTCTGTGGTTATTCACAAGATGGAATTCCGGTGTACTCAGACTATTTTGCAGATAATCTATATCTTATTCATCCATCCATGGCGGGTGCAGCAAATTATAACAAGATTAGACTAACGGCTAGAAAGCAATGGTTTGATCAAAAGGAAGCACCAAATTTGCAAACATTGAGTGTTAATGCTCGAGTAGGAGAACAATCTGGTCTTGGATTAATTCTGTATAACGATAAAAATGGATACCATTCGCAAACCGGGGGCTATGTAACTTATGCGCATCATATTATGTTTTCCAGAACTGAAGTTGATTTAAATCAATTATCTTTTGGATTAAGTGCGGGAATTACTCAAGGTAGATTGGATGAAACAAGCTTTGATTTATCCGACTTCGATCCTGTTATTGGTGGAATTATTCAGAGTAGTACTTACTTTAATGTAGACGCAGGGTTTTCTTATAATTTTTTAAATTTCTCAAGTCACCTTACTGTTAAAAACATCATTTTTAGAAATAGAAATATTTACAGTGAAGAATTTGAATCGAACAACCAGCGTAAATACTTAGCTTCTATGGCTTACGCAATTGGAAAGTTTGATTCCGATTGGAGTTACGAACCTTCATTTCTATTCCAATGGGCTGAACGTACAGGTGAAAAAACTGTTGATGTAAATATGAAAGCCTATCGCAAAATGGATTTTGGAAAACTTTGGGGAGGGATATCGTACAGAAGAACTTTAGACGGTGCAGAATACTTAGATGGTACAAAAATTGAAAATCAAAAACTTCAATATTTTACTCCAGTTTTAGGGATAGACTTTAACAACTTTATGTTTGCTTATACTTATTCATATCAATCTGGGAATGTTAAATATCAAAGTGGAGGATTTCATCAAATTACTTTAGGTTTCGACTTTTTAGGTGGAAGACCAGCGCCGTATGAATGTAATTGCCCTGCGATTAACTAATTGATACAGTTTTTATATTTTACAATAAGGCCTAATACTTAAATTTGTATTAGGCTTTGTTTTATTAATAGATTTGAACTTTACTTTCTTAATATATTCTTATGATCATAAAATCAGTAAACGGAAAACATCCTGAAATACCTGAAAATTGTTTTATAGCTGAAAATGCTACTATAGTTGGCGATGTAGTTATGGGTGATGAGTGTAGTGTATGGTTTAATGCAGTTATTCGCGGAGATGTGAATTATATTAAAATGGGAAATAGGGTAAATGTTCAGGATGGAGCAGTAATTCACGCTACCTACAAAACCTCACCTACAACCATTGGTAATAATGTTTCCATAGGTCATAATGCTATCGTGCACGGTTGTACGGTACACGATAACGTGCTAATTGGGATGGGGAGTATTGTTATGGACGATTGTATTGTTGAGAGTAATACCATCATAGCTGCGGGAGCTGTTGTTTCTAAAAACACTGTAGTTGAAAGTGGCAGTATTTACGCTGGAATCCCAGCAAAAAAAATTAAGGATATTAGTCCAGAACTTACAAAAGGCGAAGTTGAACGTATTGCCGAAAATTACGTGATGTATTCTTCTTGGTTTAAATAACTTTCTAAAAGTCTTTTTTTTCTATAGTAATGATTTTAGAATATTCTTCTAATAGAAATTCTAAAGTTCTTGTTTTGGCATTAGTATAGAATTGAAGAGTTGGAGCAGAAGTTTCTTCACGAAGTAAATCCAAGCTCTGTAGTATCGTTTTTGTTTGTTTGGCCACTGCTTCCCCTGAATCAATAATTTTAACGTTGTCTGGTAAAATCATTTTTAATTGAGGGATAATATAAGGGTAGTGGCTACATCCTAAAACCAAATAATCTACATTGGCATCAATCATAGGTTGAATATGCTTCTTTAAAAGAGCCATCATTTCTGGACCGTCTAAATTTCCTTTTTCAATTAACGTAACGAGTCCTTCTCCTATGATTTCAACAACGTTAATATCTTTAGTGAACTCTTTGGTGGTTTTGCTGAAAAGTGCGCTGCTAAGCGTCCCTTTTGTAGCTAGAATGCCAATACTCTTTGAGTTGGTTTGTAATGCTGCAGGTTTTATTGCAGGTTCTATTCCGATAATTGGAATATCGTATTTATTTCTAAGGACTGAAATTGCATTTGTAGTTGCTGTATTACAGGCTACAATTATAATCTTGCATTTTAAACTAAGTAGCTTATCTACATTTTTAATACTGAGTGCGATAATGTCGTCAGCAGACTTATCGCCATAAGGAGCGTTTATGCTATCAGCAAGGTAAATGGTGTGCTCGAAAGGAAGTAGCTTTTCTACTTCTTTCCATATAGAAGTGCCACCCACTCCAGAATCAAAAATTCCTATTGGACTGTTTTTATTCATATCGTAAAAGTAGCCAATTCCATTAAAAATATTGCATAAAAAAACTGCCCTTTTGAGGGGCAGTTTTTTTAAAAAGTATAATCTAAAAAAGAATTACATTCCTAATTCTTTTTTCACATCAGCCATAAGGTCTTTACCATCGGCAAGAATTACACCACCTCCCATTGTAGAATCCAATACATATTGGTATCCTAGAGATTTAGCAACTCTTTGGATTGTAGATTGAGCTTTTTCAAGAACTGGCTTAAATGTATCAGCTCTTTTCTTATCTAAATCTTGTAATGCTTGTTGTCTGTATGCTTGAATGTTTTCTTGCATTGCTTGAACCTCTTGGAATCTCTTTTGGTTTTCTTCGTCGGTTTTTGATGAAGCTTCAGCATCGTATTGCTTCATTTTAGTTTCCCATTCTTTCACCATTGCTTTAATTTCAGTATCGTAAGTCTTTTGAACTTTGTCTAACTGATTTTGAGCAGCTTTATAGTCTGGCATTGACTCAATAAGTTCTTGTGCATTAATATGAGCAATTTTTACTTGAGCGTTTACGAAACTAGTAGCTCCTATCATTAGTGCAACTGCCATTAATAAGGTTTTCATTTTTTTCATCGTAAGTGTATTAAATTTAAGTGTTATTTTAATTAAATTGATTTGGTTATTCTGTTAAAGGTTTAGTGAGATTTAACAACTCATTTATTTACTTCCTATTCCTCACCACTGTTTCCAGGGTTTTAGTTGTTTCTATTTTTTCGAGCATTTAATATAGAATCTCTTCTGCGTTCTCTTTCTTCAATCATTTTTTGTCTGCGAGCTTCCATTTCAGCTCTTTTTGCATCTCTAATAGAATCGCGTTCTCTTTTGCGATCTTCCATCATTTGCTCACGCTCTGTTTTCTTAGCCTCGATAATAGCCTCGCGCTCTTCCTGTTTCTTTTGAATTTCTTCTTCTCTTTCTGAAAGTGCTCCTTCCTCTTCTAAAGAAAGTTTTTCTTTGCGTTCTATTTCACGCTTTTCTTTTTTATCTAAAGCTTGCGTTCTTCTACCAGCACGTTCGATGCTTCTGATTACTAAGTCGCTAATGTCATTTCTTTTTGCTGCAAACAACATTACTACATCTGCAGACTTGTCAAAAATAAAGTCGTATTTCTTACCTTCTGCAATTTCTTGAACAATATTGAATACTTGATCTTGAATTGGCTGAACTAATTGTCTGCGCTGAATCATTAAGTCACCATTAGGGCCAAATCGGTCTTGCTGGTACTGAAGCATTTCATCTTCCTTAATTTTTATTTCTTCTTCTCGTTCTTCAATTAATTCTTGTGTTAGTAACACTCTTTCATTGGCAAGATTCAATTTCATCTGATCGATATCTTTTTGCCTTTTTTCGATGTCTTGCTTCCAACGTTGAACTTTTCCTTCTAATTGAATTGACGCTTCTTTATATTCTGGAACACTCTCTAGAATGTATTCCATGTCAATATATCCTATACGAACACCTCGTTGTGCTTCTGCCATGAAGGTAAAGCAAAAAAGGGCAATAGTAAAAAAGAGTATTTTTTTTGTCTTCATAGTTGTTTGGTTGTAGGTTAAGAAAATATCGTGCC
The DNA here is from genome assembly GCF_006346335.1 of Aequorivita sinensis. Lineage (GTDB taxonomy): Bacteria > Bacteroidota > Bacteroidia > Flavobacteriales > Flavobacteriaceae > Aequorivita > Aequorivita sinensis. Next base: position 58,560 of record NZ_VDMC01000005.1, on the reverse strand, counting down.
AGTTTTTTTAAAATTGTTGTCCGATGATAAAATGTGTCTCCCATCCATTTTTTTCGGTGCCTCCTAACGCTGGATCAAATCCATATCCGAAATCGATACCTAAGAGTCCGAATGCTGGCATAAATATACGTAATCCTGCTCCAGCTGAACGCTTGAGTTCGAATGGATTGTAATTTCTAAAGCCATCGTATGAAGCTCCACCTTCAGCAAAAGCTAATACGTAAATCGACGCCATTTGTGCCAAAGTTACAGGATATCTTACCTCTAACGAAAATTTATTGTAAATCGTATTTCCATCAGGATCAGAAAGTCCTTGGTTTGGATATCCTCTCATTTGAATTACTTCACGACCATCCAAGCTATAAGCTCCTAGACCATCACCACCAACAAAGAATCTTTCGAAAGGAGGAACACCACGGTCTTGGTTGTATGCGCCTAAGAATCCTAATTCAGTGTTTGTACGAAGCACAAGCTTATCGTATAAACGTGTGTACCAAGTTCCTTTAAATTTAACTTTATAGTATTCTAACCACTTAAAACGTTCTTGATCAATTTCAGAAATTCTCTGATTTGCATTTACAAAGTTAGGATCGTCTGGTAATGTTTCCAATAATCTAGCTCTTTCATCTTTTAAAGCACCGTAATCTACACTGTTAAATGCTGAATATGGAGGGGTAAGTTTAGCAGTAATGCTGAAGTCCGATCCAGAAGTTGGATATATCGGGTTTGTAGCGGTATTGTTTCTGCTTATCCCTATAGTATAGGCTAAGTTATTTGAGTACCCATCACCGAATGTAAACAATCCAGTATTGTAATTATTTAAGTTGTAATGTTGAAAACTAAGAGCATTAGACCACACAAAATAATCATCTGGCCATTTAACCTTCTTAGCTAATCCAAGAGAACCACCAGTAATTGTAAAGCTTCTGTCTGTATCGGCTCTTCTATTTCTATAGTCGTAGAAATTTTGAATTGTATGTGAGAACGAAGCAGAGAACTGAACTGGTTTTTTACCACCAAGCCATGGTTCGGTAAGTGAAACGCTATAGGTTTGGTAATAGCTACTTGCTTGTGCTCTTAATGAAAGCTTTTGACCGTCTCCCATTGGAAGTGGTTTGTAGCTGTCTAGATTAAAAATGTTTCTAAGTGAGAAGTTGTTGAAAGAAAGCCCTAAGGTTCCAACAAAACCTCCACCACCATAACCACCTTGTAGCTCAACTTGGCTACTTCCTTTTTCAACCACAGAGTATTCAAGGTCTACTAAACCGTTGCTTTCATCTACTTTTTTGAAATTAGGTGAAAGTTGTTCTGGATCAAAGAATCCTAATTGTCCAAGTTCGCGAATAGTACGTACTACATCTCGTTTGCTATATTTTTGACCTGGACGGGTTCTAAGCTCTCTGTAGATAACATGGTCATTGGTACGGTCGTTTCCTACCACTGTAACGTGGTCGAAATAGAATAAGTTACGCTCCATGATTCTTATTTCAAAATCGATGGTGTCATTTCTTACAGCAACTTCTACAGGGTTAATTCTTGCAGCAAGATAACCGTTGTTTTGATATAGGTTAGTCATATCTTCAGCATCAGGAGAGCTGTCGTCTGCAATACGTTCTTGAAGTAGGATGCCATTGTAAACATCTCCTTTCTTAATACCTAAAACTTGACGTAATTGAGAATCTGTAAAAACGCTATTTCCTATAAAATCAATATCACCAAAATAGTATTTGTCTCCTTCTTCAAGTTTGATGTCTAATGCAACATTTTTATCATTTAGGATGCGCAACGAATCTTTAACGATACGTGCATCACGATAACCATTAGACTTGTATTTCTTTAAGATAGACTCTTTATCTTCTTCAATACCTTCTTCGGTGTATTTAGATCTTTTCCAAAAACGCAAAAAGTTTTTACGCTTTGTTTTTTTCATCGCTCTGCGCAATTTTCCATTTGAAAACTGCTCATTACCCTCAAAGTTTATTTTGGTTACTTTTACACGGTTTCCTTTGTCTACCGCGATTTTCATGTTTTTAGAAATCTCCACCCCACTTGAATCCTTAACAGGAGTGGTGGTGATAGTTACATCAGTATTTAAAAAGCCATCTTTTTTATACTTATTGGTAATGTAGTTGGTGGTTGTAGAAATAAGATTTTCAGTAATTTTAGCGCCAGCGCCAAGGTTGTTATCCTTAATTATTTCTTTCTTCTTGGCTTTGCGAATTCCGTCACCTTCAATAGTAACTTCGTTAAGTTTAGGTAGCTCTACAATGTATAGCTCTAAATCTACTTCATCTCCATTGATATTAGTCACATAGAAAGCAATGTCGCTAAAAAGGTTTTGTTCCCAAAGTTTCTTAGTAACTTGGCTAAGTTTTTCACCAGGGATATAAATGCGATCCCCTTTTTTTAAGCCTGTAAAAGCTATAACGGTTTGTTCGTTAAAGTTTTGAGCGCCTGTTACTACTATTTCATTAATAGTGTATTTTATGCCGCTGTCAAGTTCTTTTTGCTGTGCCTGTAGTGTAAAAACGGAAAGTATTGTAAATAAAAAAATACAATAAGATTTTCTGTATGTATGCAATAGGGAACTTTTATTTAAGTTGTTCACTGGTTTTTCCAAATCTTCTTTCTCTGTTTTGATAATTTAATATTGCTTCAAAAAGATGGTTTTTAGTATAATCCGGCCAAAGCGTTTCAGTAAAATATAATTCGGCATAAGCTATTTGCCAAAGCAGAAAATTACTGATACGCTGTTCTCCACTGGTGCGGATCAACAAGTCTACATCTGGTAAATTTTGGGTGTAAAGATGATTATTAATTACCGTTTCGTCAATATCGTCCGGCGAAATTAGGTTATTTTTAACTTTAAGACTAATCTCTTTAATTGTTTTTGTTATTTCTTCTCTTGAACCATAGCTTAATGCAAGAGTTAGTGTCATCCTTTTATTATCTTTTGTTTTTTCAATTACATCCAAAAGTTCTTTATGAGCTTTTTTAGGTAATGCATTTAAATTGCCGATAGCATTTAACTTAATGTCGTTATCATTAAGTGTTTTAATTTCTTTTCTTAAGGATGAAACTAAGAGTTTCATCAATAATTCTACCTCAATTTTAGGTCTTTTCCAATTTTCGGTAGAAAAGGCGTAAAGAGTTAAGTAGTCAATTCCGATTTCTGCACATCCTTCTACAATTTCGCGAACAGCTTTCGATCCGTTTTCATGCCCAATGGAACGTAAAAGACCTTTTTGTTTAGCCCAACGACCATTCCCGTCCATGATAATGGCAAGGTGTTTTGGTAATCTGTTTTTGTCTATGCTGTTTTTAGAATCCATTGTTGTTTTAAAAATTGCAATAGCAGGGTAGTCTTCCAAAAGCAAATGTAAACGTTATGCCACTGAACACATACCAATCATCATTATTGATGTTTCCAAAATCACCTGCTCTTCGAGGTTCTCCTTTCTTCCAATCACTACTTCCGTCTAAGTTGTCTGTGAGGGTATAACGAGCTCCAATTTCAAAGCCTATCATTGTGCTGTGAGATAGCTTTGCTTTGTATCCTATTACCATAGGGATTGCAAAATCTATCCCTGTTTGTACTTTTTCCTCTTTTGTATTGCCATCTCTCCTATCTAAAGCTCCTGATGAATCATATAAAAACGAAGTAAAACCAGTGTATAAATAGGGGGTGTGAACTTTTTTACCACTATGAACATCAAAGTCCCAAAAGTTAAATTCTAACCCTATCGATAATTCTTTGATTGAATTTTCAAATGAATATCCGCGCTGTTCTCTGTTGCTATAGCCGCTATCAATATCGTCTCCTTTAATTTTAGCATAAAGAAGAGAGCCCCTAAATGAGTGTCTTGGACCTCTATTCCATTTAAATATCCCACCTGCTGCAATTGCATTTGGATTTATATAATTTGTTTTACCAACATCGCCAATATAGTTGGCGCCGCCCAACATAACACCTACTTCATAGGTTTGAGACTGTGCGCTATACACAGCTAAGAGTAGTAAAAATGCAGTTGCAAAATGCTTCATATAGTTTAAAAGTTTGCAAATATAACAATAAACTTGGCTTGAAATAGACTGAAGCCAAATTGTCTTAAATGATTAACAAGTTTTAGTTTGATTTATTGTTTAATTTCTCTTGTCTTCGCCCCATAACAATTTTTTTCGAAGGGTTTTAATAAAGCTGTCATCGTTTAATTGAACTAGTTTAATAGTGAAATCAGCTTTTTTTATAATAATCTTCGTTTCATTTTTTAAAGTAGCAATCCTGGAATCCATAGACATTAAAAAAGTTTCTTCACGTCCATAAACTTTTAGAGTAACTGTGTTGGAATCTGCAATTACTAAAGGCCTTGCATTTAAATTGTGTGGGGCAATGGGAGTTAGAATCATATTTTTTGAATCAGGGTCTATAACGGGACCTCCACAACTTAAGGAGTAACCGGTAGATCCGGTTGGTGTAGCAACAATCAATCCGTCAGACCAATAGGAGGTAAGGTATTTATCGTTTACCAAGGTCTCAACTTTTATCATTGAAGTTGTGTTGCGTCTATTTACCGCAACTTCATTTAGTGCAAAATTAAGTGTGGGTACTTCTTCGCTCTCGGGTTTAGTTTCTACCGTTAGAAGGCTGCGTTCAGAAATAATATATTCTCCTTCTAATATTTGATTGAGACTTTCAGTAATGGTTTCCTTTTGGATAGTCGCCAAAAAACCTAGTCGCCCAGTGTTGATTCCAACAATTGGAATACCTAAATCCCCAACAAATGTCACCGCTTTCAAAATGGTGCCGTCACCTCCAATACTGAAAAATAGATCGAAACTAGAATCAAGTTTTGTAAAGGTTGAACACTCTGAAAAGTTTTTAGTGATTTCTTGATTTTGGTTAATAATTTCAAGGAAATTTTCCTCTATCAGAACTTTCGCAGCCTTTTTTTGAAGTGCATCCAGTAACATCTGAATGTATATTTCTGAATTTTTGTGATAAAACTGTCCGTAAATTCCTATTTTCATTTAATTGGTTTAGAAGATTGGAGTGCTGTATTAAAAATTAAATTTGTTCAGGTATGGTTATTATTTTAGATGTTTAAATACTTGTCTAGATACTTGGAACGTTCTTTCAAGTCTTCCACAAATTTATCTTCTTCGTGTTGACTTATGATGTTGTATTTGTATCGTCTAAAAGTTTGAACGATGCTATTCATTGCGGTATGACCAACTTTTACTGTAAGCTGAACAGTGTTTTCTGTGATTTTTGAAATAAATATCCCAAAAATTCTAGTGCCATTAGATTCTACTATCTGACAAGCCTCGCTAAAAGAATAATCTTGAATGCCTTTTTCAACTACAATGATGCCCCCTGTTTCATTTAAAAAAGGAGTATTGTTAAAAAGGCTCATTATATCACCTAATTCGAAATAACCAAGGTACTTATTGTCTATGCCTAAAACCGGCATTACATTGCTATTGTGTAATGCAAAAGCCTCTAAAACGTCAAGCCAATTAGTGTCTTCTAGCACGTGGAAAGGTTCTAAAGCGTATTGATAGTCGCTAAGGAGTTTTGTATTATCAAAACAATATGCGTCATTTTCGGATACACAACCTATAAATTCCCCGTCTTTTTCAACAGGTACGTGCGAATAAGTTAGCTGGTTAAAAACGGTTTGCACGTCTTTAATATTAGCTGAAATGTCGAATGGTTCAATATCGTTGATAATATAATTTATGGTCTCCATTAGATATTTATTTAAAATGCAAATTACTTAAAATATAAGTTCCTTTCCGTCCTTAAGGTTTGTATTTTTGTTAAAAATGCATTTGTTGAATCTGATTGAGTTTATTTTCGGGTTTAATAGGTTTTAATTATTATTACAAAACAACAATTTATTCAATGACAAAGTTAAGCGTTAATATAAATAAAATAGCTACTCTTCGTAATGCACGAGGTGGTAATGTGCCAAACTTATTAAAGATGGCAGAGGATATTCAGAAGTTTGGAGCTCAAGGAATCACTATTCATCCACGGCCGGATGAACGTCATATTCGGTATCAAGATGCTTACGATTTAAAATCTATAGTTACTACAGAATATAATATTGAAGGAAATCCTATGGATAACTTCACAAAAATGGTATTAGAAATTAAACCTACCCAAGTTACCCTTGTACCAGATGCGGTAGACGCTATAACTTCTAATGCTGGATGGGATACGGTTAAACATAAAGATTATTTAAAAGAAATTATTTCAGAATTTAAGAATAATGGAATTCGCACCTCAATCTTTGTTGATCCCACATTAAAAATGATTGAAGGGGCAGCCGAAACGGGAACAGACAGAATTGAATTGTACACTGAAGAATTTGCAGATCAGTATGCACTAGGAAACAAAGATGCTATAAAGCCGTATACCGAATGTGCAGTTCTTGCAAGCCAATTAGGCTTGGGAATTAATGCGGGGCACGATCTTTCATTAGATAACATTCAATTCTTTAAAGAAAACATTCCTAACCTTTTAGAGGTGAGTATAGGCCACGCTCTAATAAGTGAGGCGCTATACGATGGGATAGAAAAAGTTATTGCCGGATATTTACAAAGACTTAAATAATAAATAAAATTTCACATGATTTTACATTCTCAAATTCTCGGTTCCGGACAAGCTTTCGTGATACTCCACGGCTTTCTCGGTATGAGCGATAATTGGAAAACACTTGGTTCTAGATGGGCAGAAGATGGATATGAAGTTCACTTGGTTGATCAACGAAATCACGGTAGAAGTTTTCATCACAATGAATTTTCCTATGAAATAATGGCGGATGATTTAAAGAAATACTGCGATGAACACAATTTGAAGCAAATCATATTATTAGGTCATTCAATGGGTGGAAAAGTTGCTATGCAATTTGCAGTAAGTTATCCCGAAATGGTTTTAAAACTAATTGTTGCAGATATAGGTCCAAAATTTTATCCTTCTCATCATCAAGATATTTTAAAAGCTCTTTCAGAATTAGATTTTTCAAAAATTAAATCTCGTAGTGATGCGGAAGATATATTGGCAACATACATTAAAGATGAAGGCACAAGACTGTTTCTTCTTAAGAACCTGTATCGAAAAGATAAAAAAGAATATGGTCTTCGTATAAATCTTCCAGTATTAACAGATAAAGTTGAAGCTATTGGTGTTGCACTTGCTGAAGATTCCATTTACCAAGGTGAAACTTTGTTTTTAAGTGGCGAAAAGAGCGGTTACATTGAGCCTATGGATGAAGTTTTGATTAAAAAACACTTTCCAAAAGCCAGAATTCAGCCTATTTCAAATGCAGGTCATTGGCTTCATGCAGAAAATCCTGAAGAATTTTATGATAATGTTATGAATTTTTTATAATATTGTAAGTACGGTTGTTATGCATGCATAATAAAAACCATTTTGAACTTACCAATAACCTCACAAATTAACTCTAAAGAATTAAAAAATTATGAAAAAAGTATTAGTACTTGCTGTATTTGCACTCGCAACTGCGGTAACTTATGCGGGCGGGTACCGTGTAAGTCTACAGGGTAATAAGTCCCTTGCAATGGGCCACACGGGTGTTGCAGTTATAAATAGCAGTGAATCTGTGTTTTTTAACCCTTCTGCATTAGTGTATTTAGAAAATAAACTTAGCATTTCTGCTGGTGCACACGGGGTATTAGCAAACATATCCTATCAAAATGAAACTACAGGAGCGAGTGACCAAACTAAAAGTTTATTAGGAACGCCGTTTTATTTTTATGCATCATATCAAGCAACAGATTGGTTGGCATTTGGTCTTGGGGTATATACACCTTATGGAAGTTCTGTAGAATATGATAAAGACTGGGTTGGTTCTCATCTTGTAAACAATATAGATCTACAAGCAATATATGTTCAGCCAACAGTTTCGTTCAAAATAAATGAAAAATTAAGTGTTGGTGGTGGACCAATATATGTAAATGGATCTGTAAATTTTAACAGAAACTTAAACCGTACACTTACCGATCTTGATGGAAATCGTTCGAATGTAACAATTGACGCAAGTGGTGTAACTGCTTGGGGATGGGTAGCGAGTACAACTTTTAATTTTACTGATAATTTAAGAATAGGTGCAACTTACCGTTCTGAAATGATTCTAGAAGCAGAAGGTGGAGATGCAACTTTTGAAAATATTCCAAATTCTCCATTAACTCCTTTTGAAGATACTAAGATTGATGCTGCAATGCCTCTACCAGCAGAATTGATGGTTGGTATGTCTTATAAATTTGCAGAAAACTGGTTATTCGCTTTCGATTACAATCGTACATATTGGAATGTATACGAGTCTTTAGATATTGACTTTGCTAATCCAGCAATTCCAGATTCTTATAACCCACGTAACTACAAGAACTCTTCTGCTTATCGTTTTGGATTACAATACGAAGCAACAAAAATGTTTACGCTAAGAGCAGGATACTACTTTGATGAAACTCCGGTTCAGCCAGGTTACTTCGCGCCAGAAACACCTCGTGGTGATAGTAACAACTTTACTGCAGGGTTAACAGTGAATATTGGTGAGAACCTACAAATTGATGCATCTTTCCTTTTCTCACACTTTAAAGAAATTGATGCTTCATACGATCATTACTTAGAAAATGGTGTAGCTGTTCCTTTTGCTGGAGCATATAAAACCAATGCTTTTGTTCCTGGTCTAGGAGTTACTTATAAACTATAATTTGAAAAATTCAGAAAGATGAAAAACTTATTAAAATATACATTCGCAGCGTTGACAATAGGTCTTGTAAGCTGTGAGCCAGAATTTGACAGCCCTGTAACCGATGGTGGGTTTTATAGTAGTGGTTCTGCTAACTTATCAAAGTTTGTAGCAGTTGGAAACTCTTTGACAGCTGGTTATGCAGATGGCGCATTATATATTACTGGTCAAAACAATAGTTACCCAAATATAATGGCACAGCAATTCGAATTTGTTGGCGGTGGAGATTTTACTCAACCATTAATGAATGATAATATTGGTGGATTGTTATTAGGTGGAAACCAAATTGCTGAAAACAGACTTGTTTTAGCTGTTGGTGCAGATGGTAATCCATCTCCAGTTCGTTTAGATGGAACTCCAACTACAGATATTACAAACAAATTAAGTGGGCCTTTCAATAATATGGGAGTACCTGGAGCAAAAAGTTTTCACTTGGTAACGCCAGGGTATGGAAATGTTGCAGGAGTGCCAGTTGGAACTGCTAATCCATATTTTGCACGTTTCGCAAGTAGTGAAAATGTGAAAGTTATTGAGGATGCGGCTGCTCAAAGCCCTACTTTTTTTAGTCTTTGGATTGGAAATAATGATATTCTAAGCTACGCAACTTCTGGAGGTTCAGGAGTCGATCAAACAGGAAATATTGATCCTTCTACATATGGTAGTAACGATATAACAGATCCAAACGTTTTCGCTTCAGTTTACAACGCACAAGTAGAGGCATTAACAGCTGGTGGAGCAAAAGGAGTATTGGTAAATATTCCTGAAGTAACTTCTATCCCATATTTTACTACTGTTCCTACTAACGCTATTCCATTAGATGCTGCTACAGCTGCTGCAGTGAATGCTAATTTCGCAGGATATAATACTCAAATTTTACCAGGCTTAGCAGGTATGGGTATTATCTCGGCTGAAGAAGCTGCAATGCGTATGATAAACTTCTCTGCAGGACAGAACTTTCCAATTACCACAGATAAAGATTTAACAGATATTACAGCTATTTTACAAGGGCCTCCATTTAACTTACCAGCTCCAACAGCTGCTTTGTTAGGCCAATTACGTCAAGTAAACTCAGACGACCTTGTTGTTTTAACAGCATCTTCTGTATTAGGTTCTACTCCAGATCCAAACAACCCACAAGGTGTTGTAGGAGTAAGTATTCCATTGGCAGATCAATTTGTATTAGCTAAGTCTGAACAAGATAGAATTACAGCTGCAACAAATTCATATAATGCTACAATTCAAGGGTTAGCTAGTGCAAAAGGACTTGCTTTTGTAGATGCAAAAACTGCGTTAGCAAGATTATCGGATGGTGGAATTCCTTATGATGGAGGTGTATTAACTTCTCAGTTTGTAACTGGAGGTGCTTTCTCTTTAGATGGTGTTCACCCAACTGCTAGAGGATATGCTTATACAGCAAATATGATGATTCAGGCAATAAACGATGCGTACGACGCTACGATACCAACGGTACAAATAGGGTATTACCCTACGATTACGCTTGCAAATAATTAAATTTATCAATTTATTTAATTGGTTAAAACCGCTCTCAAATGAGAGCGGTTTTTTTTATTATATTTACTAAAGCTTAAATTAACTAAAAACACCTTTTATGAAATTAATTGTAAAATTGTTGCTTACTGCTTTAGCCGTGGTGGTTTTGGCAAAAATCCTTCCTGGTGTAGCTGTAGAAGGTTATGATTCAGCCGTAATTGTTGCTATTGTTATCGCATTGTTAAGATTAATTGTAAAGCCAATTTTAGTGGTCTTAACTCTTCCTATAACAATTGTCACTTTTGGCCTGTTCCTGTTAATAATCAATGCTATTATTATTTTACTTGCAGGTTATTTTGTCGATAGTTTCGATGTAACTACTATTTGGTGGGCTTTACTCTTTAGTTTATTGCTTTCCGTTTTTCAGTCAATTTTATTTTCACTACTACCCGAAGATTAATAACTCCTCTATAAATATATTTTTTTACTCTTTTCAGATCTGATTAGGATACCTTGTTTTTCTTAATCTTAAACAAGAAAAGGTGGGTTATTTCACTTTAAATCAACAACAATTTGTAAATGTTTGTTGAGTTTTGTAAAAAGCCGTACTTTTGCATCCCGAATTTCAGAAGAGAAAAGATGAACATTACAAAAAAAGACATTGATAAGCTGAATGCTGTTCTTACAGTAGAGGTTTCGAAAGAAGACTATTCAGACAACGTAGAAAAGGTTTTAAAAAACTATAGAAAAACCGCTAACATACCTGGCTTTAGAAAAGGTCATATCCCAATGGGAATGGTTAAAAAGCAATATGGTAAAGCTGTCTTGGTTGAAGAAGTGAATAAAGTTTTACAAGATGCACTTCAAAAATACCTTACAGAGGAAAAATTGGATGTATTAGGTAATCCACTTCCTAAGAATGAATCAGAAATCGATTGGGATGCTGAAGACTATAAGTTTGAGTTTGAATTAGGTCTTGCTCCACAATTTGATGTTGATGTAAAAGGGAAAGAAATAGTTCATTACAAAATTGTTGCAGACGATAAGATGCTTGACAATCAAGTAAAAACTATCCGCAAACAATACGGAAAACTAATATCTAAAAATGAAGTAGAAAAAGGTGATGAAATCACTGGAACATTTATTTCAACTGAAAAAGAAATTGAGAAAAAATCTACTTTTTCAACAGAAGATATTAAAGGAAAAAAACAATTAGATGCTCTTATTGGTGCAAAAGTTGGCGATACCGTTACATTAAAAACTAAAGGTATGTTTGCTGATGACCACGATAACCAAAAGCATTTGGGTGTTGATCACGATGACGCTCACGGTTTAGATATCGAAGTTTCTTTAAAAATTGAAGAAGTAAATGAGCGTGAAATGGCTGAATTGAACCAAGAGCTTTTCGACAAGCTTTTTGGTGAAGGTAAGGTTACTTCAGAAGATGAATTAAAAGCGAAAATTAAAGAAGATGCTGAAGGGCAGTTTGCACAACAAAGCGATCAAAAGCTTTTAAATGATGTAGTAGAATCTTTAATTGAAAACACAAAATTTGATCTTCCAAAAGAATTTTTACAGCGCTGGATCGCAATGACTGGTGAGAAAAGACTTTCTGAAGAAGAAGCAAAAGCTGAATACGAAAGAAGTGAAAAAGGACTTCGTTATCAGTTAATTGAAGGTAAACTTCGTGCTGAAAACAATTTGCAAGTAACTTTTGATGAGTTGAAAGACCATTCAAAAAATATGATTAAAGCTCAAATGGCTCAGTTCGGACAAACTAACCCAACTGACGAAGAAGTTGAATCTATTACTGCACGTATTCTTTCTAATAGAGAAGAGGTTGAGCGTTTAAGTGAACAATTAAACACAGCTAAATTGTTAGACTTCTTTAAGGAGAATGCAAAATTAAAAGTCAAAGAGATTACCTTCGACGAATTCATTAAGGAAGCCTACGCTTAATTTAGCGAAGAAATAGTTATCTTTAGGCGTTGAATTATTTTAATTTAACGCCTTTTTAATTCCTATTAAGACGGGAATCCAAATATGCTCTTTAAGTTGAATTTCTTACCTAAATAAAGAATTAACATTTATGAATTACAGTGACGAATTTAGAAAGTTTGCTATAAAAGATCAGGGTATTAGTAATATGTACTACGACAAGATTATAAGTAGTATGTATCCAACAAACTTGACACCAAATATTATTGAAGAACGCCAAATGAATGCAGTGGCAATGGACGTTTTTTCACGTTTAATGATGGACCGTATTATTTTTCTAGGTACCGGAATTAACGATCAAGTTGCAAATATTGTACAGGCTCAGTTATTGTTTCTTGCTAGTGCAGATGCTTCTCGCGATATTCAAATTTATATAAACTCTCCAGGAGGAAGTGTTTATGCGGGACTTGGAATTTATGATACTATGCAATTTATTAAACCAGATGTAGCTACTATTTGCACAGGAATGGCAGCTTCTATGGCAGCAGTACTTTTATGTGCTGGTGAAAAAGGAAAGCGTAGTGGTTTAACGCATTCACGTGTTATGATTCACCAACCTTTAGGTGGTGCTCAAGGTCAAGCAAGTGATATCGAAATTACTGCTCGCGAAATTGTGACTCTTAAAGAGGAACTTTATAAAATTATAGCAAAACACTCTGGTCAAACTTATGAGAAAGTTTACGAAGATAGTGATCGTGATTACTGGATGAAAGCAGATAAAGCTGTTGAATACGGTATGATTGATGAAATATTGACAAGAGATTAAGTAAAGATTTTTGAAAAAAAAATATTATGTCGAAAGAAGATTTAGAATGTTCTTTTTGCGGCCGTAAAAAGTCGGAAACCAAACTGCTAATTGCAGGATTGGATGCCCACATTTGCGACCGTTGTATAGAGCAAGCGCACGGGATTGTTGTTGAGGAGGCTTTGCATTCTGATAACTCAGAATTGTCTAAAGACCTTATGCTGAAAAAGCCAAAGCTCATTAAAGCATTCTTAGATGAGTATGTGATTGGACAAGATTTCACAAAGAAAGTTATGTCTGTAGCGGTGTATAACCACTACAAACGTTTACTTCAGCCAAAGAGCGATGACGATATCGAAATTCAGAAAAGTAATATCGTTATTGTTGGGCAAACAGGAACAGGGAAAACACTAATTGCAAAAACAATTGCAAAAATGTTGAACGTTCCACTAGCTATTGTGGATGCTACGGTTTTAACTGAAGCTGGATATGTAGGTGAAGATGTTGAAGGTATTTTAACTCGTTTGCTTCAAGCTGCAGATTATAACCTAGAGAAAGCTGAAAAAGGTATCGTTTTTATTGATGAAATCGATAAAATTGCACGTAAGAGCGATAACCCTTCGATTACACGTGATGTAAGTGGTGAAGGTGTTCAACAAGCTCTACTAAAGCTCTTAGAAGGTACTACGGTTAATGTTCCGCCTAAAGGTGGTAGAAAGCACCCAGATCAAAAGTTTATTGAAGTAAACACCGAAAATATTCTCTTTATAGCCGGAGGAGCTTTTGATGGAATTGAACGTCATATTTCTAAAAGATTGAATATGCAGGCCGTTGGTTTTACTGCTACCCTAAAGGAAACTGAAATTGAAAAGGATAATATGCTTCGCTATATTATCCCTAAAGATTTGAAAGACTTTGGGTTGATTCCAGAAATTATTGGTCGTCTTCCTGTTTTAACATATATGAATCCATTAGATAAAGAAACGCTTCGTGCAATTCTTACGGAACCTAAAAACGCTATTATTAAGCAGTACAAAAAACTGTTTGAAATGGACGGAATAGATTTTGAAGTGACTGAAGAAGCACTAGACTTTATCGTGGAACAAGCAATTGAATATAAGCTTGGAGCTAGAGGACTACGTTCGCTTTGTGAAGCAGTTCTTACCGATGCAATGTATGAAATGCCAGGTACTGATGAAAAATTAGTGAAAGTAACTAGAGATTATGCCGATGAAAAACTTAATAAGTCAACCCTTAAGAAGTTGAAGGCAGTTTCATAGAGAAATTTAATTTACTTTAAAAAGCCTCAGGATATCCTGAGGCTTTTTTTGTTAGCTAAAAATGAAGAGGTTTTTACTCATTGAGTGCTAATAATTCTTCTAGCATATTTCTAGTATTGGATAGTCGAGGGACTTTATGCTGCCCTCCAAGTTTGTTTTTGTCTTTCAGCCAATCATAAAATAAATTTTCCCTTCCGTAATGAATCTTTGGAGGGTTTAAGGTGGTGTTGTTATAGCGTTTTGCCTCATAATCACTATTTACTTCTTGTAAAGCTGTGTCTAGAAGTTTTGTAAAAACTTCTAAGTCGTGAGGCGGTGATTTAAACTCAATAATCCATTCGTGAGCACCCTTTTCTTTACCATCCATAAAAACTGGCGCTGCGGTATAATCAACAATTTCAGCGTTTGTAAGTTGAGAAGCCTTGCGTAATGCAGTTTCGGCGTTTTCGATAATCAACTCTTCCCCAAAGGCGTTAATGTGGTGTTTGGTGCGGCCTGTTACTTTTATTCTATAAGGTTCTGTTGAAGTAAAGCGAACAGTATCACCTATTTTATATCGCCAAAGTCCAGAATTGGTTGTGATTATTACAGCATAATTTTTCCCTTCTTCAACTTCACTTAATGGAATAACTTTTTCATCACTAGTCCCATAATTATCCATAGGAATGAACTCATAGAAAATTCCGTAATCGAGCATTAGCAATAACTCTTTGCTGTCGTTTCTATCTTGAATGGCGAAAAAACCTTCTGAAGCGTTATAGATTTCGTAATATCTAAAATCACTTTTAGGTAGTAATTTATTGTATTGATCTACGTAAGGATCGAAGTTTACTCCACCGTGAAAATACACTTCTAAATTAGGCCAAACCTCGAATAAGTTTCCTTTGCCTGTTGTTTCTATTACGTTATTTAATAATACCAACATCCAAGAGGGTACTCCTGCGAGGCTTGTGACATTTTCTTTTATAGTTTCATTTACAATGGCCTGCATTTTAGTTTCCCAATCGCCCATAAGCGAAACCTCATTACTCGGAGTACTGCTGAACTCTGCCCAAAATGGCATATTATCTATAAGTATCGCAGATAAATCACCAAATACAGTTCCGTTTTCTTCATAAAGCTGTTTACTTCCACCAAGGCGTAAACTTTTCCCTAAGAATAACTGTGCGTTTGGATTATTGTTGAGGTACATACACAACAAATCTTTGCTGGCTGCATAATGGCAGTCTTCAAGCGAATCGTGGGTAACGGGAATAAATTTACTTTTTGCATTGGTAGTACCACTAGATTTTGCGAACCATTTAATTGGAGTAGGCCAAAATATATTGCTTTCGCCTTTTCGAGCACGCTCAATTCTTACTTCATTTTCTTCGTAAGTAGTTATGGGAATTCTATCTGCAAATTCTCGATAGGTTTTAATAGAAGCAAAACCATATTCTTGTCCAATTTCAGTATTTTTCGCTTTGTAAAGTAAATTGAAAAGCAATTCTCCTTGAACCTCAATAGGATATTTTAGAAATAGATCTATCTGATGAAACCTCTTTTTAAGAAACCAAGAAGCAATGGAGTTTACAATCGGGATTGGCATAATTTTCTGCTATCTTTATGCTATAAAAATAATGATTTTATAATTATGAGTTTCCTTTTTTAGAAGAGATGTTTTTTAAGTCTTTTGCAAGGAAAATTTTCAACCTAAATACTATAAAATAAATGAATTACGAAGGAGTACTTACAAAAATGCAAACTGAAATCGGAACGCCAATTCAGTATTACCTCATTTTTAAAAACGACTTTATAAATGTGAATCAATTATTGGACAAGAAGATTTCGATCAATTTCCTCTACCATCAATGTTTAAATTGTGAACTTCAAAAGAAAATTTACCGTCAAGGATTTTGTTATGATTGCTTTTTTGAAATACCCCAAGCTGCAGATTGGATCATTAATCCAGAGAAAAGTACAGCGCATTTAGGAATTGAAGATCGCGACCTTGATTATGAGAAAAAAGTGCAACTTCAACCTCATATTGTTTATTTGGCAAACAGTAGTAGCGTTAAAGTAGGAGTTACCCGTAAAACACAAGTGCCAACACGTTGGATAGATCAAGGAGCACACGAAGCTATTGAAATTGTAGAAGTGCCTAACAGATATTTAGCAGGGATTACCGAGATTGCTTTAAAAGATCACGTAAGCGATAAAACCAATTGGCGTAATATGCTGAAAAACGATATTAAAGATGAAGATTTAGTAGAATGGCGTGAGAAGTTAAAACAATATATTCCTGCCCAAGCAATGGATTATTACCTTGAAAACAATTCTGAAACCAATTTACAGTTTCCAGTTATTAAATATCCAGAAAAACCAAAATCGCTTAACCTTGACAAAACTCCATTCTACGAAGGAACCTTAAAAGGCATAAAAGGACAATACCTCATATTTGAAGATAATACCGTTTTTAATGTTCGTAGTAACGAAGGATATGTGGTTTCAATAACTGTAAATTAGTTGACCAAACAAAGAAATGCTATTAGCTGCGATTTTATATTAATTTCCAGCTTTAATAGTGTCTTGTTTCTTTTTCTTGCCACCTAAAATCCCACCCAAAATATCTTTAATAACCTTGGTGTTTTGTTGTTGGGTATTTTGCTGCTGTGTATTCTGTTGAATGGTATCTTGTTTTTGGGTATTTGTTGAAGTAGAATCAGTTATGGTTCCTCCACCAAGAATACCACTAAGAATATCTGTTCCTTGGTTGATAAGTTTATCCTTTTGCTTCGCTATAAGTTCTTGAGTAAGCTTATTGATAGCGTTTTCAGCATTTAATGAAACTTGGGGTTTATTAAATGTTCCTTTTAAACCTATAGGAAGCGCAACACTCATTTGGTTTGCTTCTTTTGGATCTAGTTTTTGAAGGAGTTTGGTGATTTCACCACCTAAATATTTAGCAGGAACATCCATCGTTACATTGTAGTCTATCGATTTATCTAAGCCGTGGGTTCCTGAAACAGCCACATCAATTCCTTTAACGTCGAAGTTAAACGGCTTAATTACAATATCTCCATCTTTAAAAACTAAATTGGTTGTTAGATTCTGTAGATTTAATTTATCAAGGTTTAAAAAAGCTATTTTATCACTAAGCGCTGATAAAAGCGGCGTGTTTTCGGAATTAACTTCTGCCGTTAATACTTGAGCTAATGCAGTTCCGCCGAGACTAGAAAGTATAGGAGAAAGATCAGAGGTTAACTTACCATTAAATTCAAATTTGGTGTTTAGGGTTCCTTGTAATGCTTTTGCTATTGGCATTAGATATTGAAACATTTCGAGTTTTTCAAATGATTCCTCTATATCAATTTTACTTAGATCCAGTTTCATAGCGAAGGTTGGAACGTCAGTTTTGGTAGAGACATTACCATCAAGAGCAATATTTCCACCGAAAATATCAGAAGTGAAATTGCTAATTGTAATTGCTTCATTCTTAATGGAGGCTACACCTTTAGCGTTTTTAAGTTCTAAGTTATCGTATATAACTTTGTTAGCTTTAAAGTTTAAAGTAGCATCAAGAAATCCTGGGATTTTAATGGCTTCTTCATTTCTAACTTTCTTAGATGTTTCTCCTTTTTCACCAGATTTTGATTCTGTGAATGACGTTTCAGCAACCATAAAGTCATTCACGTTAAAAGTGTTTGATGTAACGTCAAAGTTTCCTTTTAACTCTTGGTTGCTCACTAAAAATGGAATTAAGTTTTTAATATTTCCAAAAGCTTTAATATCTGTCTGTCCTGAGGTTGCATTTAGTTCTTTTAAAGTGAAAACTCCAGGTTGTAGGGCAAGCTTAGCATCCGAAATTTTTAAGTCTTTTTTAAATCCGGCATCATAATTAAAATTAGATAGGCTAGCATTTCCGCGAGCGTCTATTTTTTGGTATTGCTCTTTTTCAACAGATTCCATATCGAAATTTGCAACAACATCGGCTTTAAAAATTCCGCTGAGGTTTTGTTCTATTTCTACAGGTAATACCTTTTCTATGTTTGCCAAGTTCAGCGTCCCTTGCATTTCTAAATTAACAAATGGATTTTCGGTTATGTTTTTAATGCTTCCATTCATTCTAAAAGGTTCGCCGTCGATTTTAAAAGTTAGATCTGGAATGTTTAAAAACGTATCTTTTAGTAGTCCAGTCTCGTTTTTTAACTGTGCATCAATGGTAATGTTTTCAACCGTTTTAGGTAAATGGGGATATTTAAATGATGCGTTTTTACTTGCTATTTTTATATCCATTGTAGGGATATGAATACTATCTACAATGCCTTTAATCACTCCATTTACAGTAAAGTTTCCTGTCGTTTTTACATCGCTTATTTGCTTCACATACGTTTCAGGAATTACCGCTAAGAAGTTTTTAAAATCGGATGAAGGTGTTTTAAAAGTAATATCAACTTCGTTGTTGTCTTCATTTAGTTTTACATAACCTTCAAAAGTTAGCGGTAGCTCGTTGATTTTGGCTTCGTTTTCTAGAAAGGTGTATTTCTGATTTACTAGATCTAAGTTGAAAATAGCATCAAGTGAAATTCTATTGTTGGACAAATACTCAGTATCTTCCATCTTAAAAGAAGCCATGGCTTCTGTATAGGTGTCTAGTTGTCCAACTTCTACAGAAAGATCACCACTACCTTCATGTTGAATGTTTGATAGCGTTAAATAAATTTTTGAGGATTCATCAAAGTAATTAATCCGTGAGTTTTCTATTTCATATTTCTCCAACTCAAAAGTAAATCCGCTACTTGTTTCTTCTTCATTAAGTATTGGGGCATCGTCCTTGATAGCAATATCATAATTGGTGTTGCCTAGGGAGTCAATCTTAATATTCAGAAATGTACCCTCAAGTTTTAAAGCGTCAATCTTGATGTTTTCAGACTTAAAAAGTTGCATAATGCCCATATCTAGCGATAAGCTTTTACCGCTAGCCAGAGTGTCTCCTTCAAAAGGCGCTCTGTTAACAACTGAAAAGTTTTTTACTATAAGAGAAGCATCTGGAAAGCTACTAAATAGGCTTAATTCGAGTTCTTCCCAGCTTACGTTTGCGTTTATATTTTGGTCGATGTTGTTTTTTAGTATTTTTTCAAGACTTCCTTTAAAAATAAAAGGCGCGGCAATCAGTAAGATTAAAATTAAACCTAAAATGATTCCAAAAATTTTGAGTGCTTTTTTCATAAGAAAATTGAAAAATTTATTTTTTATAATTCCTTTTAAAACAACTTATTAAAAAGTGCTATTAAGGAAAAATTATATCTGCGCGCAAATTTACTTGGTAGTCTTTTTCTTTTCCTTAATTTCGTCTTAAATGTTAACACTTGAAATCACTTCAACCCTCGCATAACGTCTTTTTATCTCTCGGCAGTAATATGGGTAACCGTTTTGAATATCTTCAAAATGCTGTTGACCTTATTTTTGAAGAAATTGGATCTGTAATAAAAATTTCTTCAGTTTACGAAACCCCCGCAATGGGTTTTGATGGCGATCCATTTTTAAACTGTGCAGTTTGGATAAATACAAACCAAAAACCGCAAAAAGTTCTTAAGTCTGTATTAGGTATTGAAAAGAAAATTGGAAGGATAAGAAATAATTCAGAAGGGTATAGTTCACGTCCTATAGATATTGATGTTATCCTTATAGACGACATGATTATTATTACTGAAAAACTTACCGTGCCCCATTCCGAAATGGAAAAGCGCAAGTTTGTTCTTCAGCCGTTAAATGATTTAAACTCTGAATTAATTCATCCTATTTCTAAAAAAAATATAGGAGAAATATTAGCTGAAACTGAAGATAATAGCGAGCTGCACAAACAATCGAAATGGCTTGTGAATCCTATGAGTAATTATAATATTTCAAAATACAGTTATATTACAATTGAAGGGAATATTGGAGCAGGAAAAACAAGTTTAGCTACTAAAATAGCAGATGACTTTAATGCTAAGTTGATTTTAGAACGATTTAAAGACAATCCTTTTCTTCCGAAATTTTATGAAGATGCTGCTCGTTATGCGTTTCCATTAGAGATGTCTTTTTTGGCAGATAGATACCAACAATTGGTGGATGACATTACTCAATACGATCTTTTTAAAGAATCTGTAATTGCAGATTACGACGTAAACAAATCTTTGATTTTTGCTAGTATTACGTTACCTGAAGAAGAATACACGCTTTATAAAAAGCTATTTCACGTAATGCACAAAGAGGTACCAAAACCAGATGTATATGTTTATCTGTATCAAAATACAGAGCGGTTATTAGAAAATATTAAAAAAAGAGGTAGAAAATACGAGCAAAGTATCAAGGCTTCATATCTTCAGAAGTTGAATGAAAGTTACTTAGAGTTTATAAAAAATCAACATTCCGAAAATATTAAGATAATTGATATCTCTGAGATGGATTTTGTGAAAAATAGAGCAGACTATTTAAACGTTTTAAAACAAATAATTAACTAAAATCCAGCATCTGCGGGGTTTTATTATATGAGATTTAAGTATAAAATGAAAATGCTTCTGCCTACTTAAATTCATTACCTTTGCAAAAATTTATAATATGAGCAGACAAGACAATACGAATAGAGGAAAAGCTTCAGGGCGTGGAGGTAACAACCAACGCAATAGAAGTAATGCAAGAGGTAATGCTCCCTTAAAAACTGAAGCTCCGTCAAAAAAGACAGGACGTCAGCAAGACCCAGTTTCAAAACCAAAATTAAAATTCGATAAAAGCGGAAAAGAAATTGGTAGAAGAGAAGTGGCGCCAAAACAAGTTAAGAAAAGCAATCCAGAAGATGGAATTCGCTTGAATAAATACATTGCAAATAGTGGAGTTTGCTCTAGAAGAGAAGCAGACACATTTATTGCCACTGGTTTAGTGACTGTAAATGGTAAGATTATTAATGAAATGGGTTACAAGGTTCAATTAAATGACGATGTTCGTTTTGATGGACGTCGTTTAAACCCTGAACCTAATACTTATATTTTACTAAACAAGCCTAAAGGTTTTGCTACAACAGATAGCAATGCAAAAGGTATGACGGTAATGGATCTTGTGGCTAATGCTACCACTGCAAAAATAAAACCATTTGGTCGTTTAGGAAGAAATGCAACTGGATTGTTACTTTTCACTAATGACGAAGAGTTTGTGCAGAAATTCTCGAAAAAAGGAATTTCTAGATTGTTTCACATAGCACTAGACAAAAACTTAAAAGCTGAACATCTTAAAAAAATTAAAGATGGTTTGACTATTGAAGGGAAAGAAATTGCAGTTGAAGAAATTAGCTATGTAGATAATTCACCTAAAAGTGAAGTTGGCTTAAAAATCAAGCATACTGGAAATAGCGTAATCAGAACAATTTTTGAACATTTAGGTTATGATGTAATGCGTGTAGACTGTGTTACATTGGGCCCCCTTACTAAGAAAGATTTACCACGCGGACGTTGGAGAACACTTACTAGTAAAGAGCTGAATATGTTTAGTATGGCTAACTAAAGTGAATTTTTTGCCAATTTTAAAAAATATTGATTTTTTTTCGCACATTTGTATTTCAAACACGAATGATATTATCTTTAATGGTTGGTTTTTGATGTTTTCAAAAGCAGATATCCTAAATGAACAATATACTCATACTTCCTAAAACTGCTTATCTGCAGGTTAAAGGCAAAGTCCTTATTTTAAAGTATTTGCCTATTCGTATATAATTTACAAGTTAATTTTTTGTTATATCTAATCTTTTAAGAGGATTAGTCTATAGAGATTTTTAATTTACACTTTGAAAGAAAAAAAATGAATACTAAATATATAGATTTAATAAATCAAACTTATTATTTTCCTCAGGAAGAATTTCGCTTAGGAGAAAACGGAATTGAATTTCACGGCGTAGATATGATGGAGTTGGTGCAAAAGTATGGTGCACCACTTAAATTTACATACCTACCCAAAATTTCGGAAAATATAAATTTGGCGAAGAAATGGTTTAATACAGCTATTGAAAAGCATAATTACAAAGGCAATTACAGTTATTGCTACTGTACTAAAAGCTCGCACTTCAAACACGTTTTAGATGAAGCGCTAAAGAATGATATTCACATCGAAACATCATCAGCTTTTGATATAAATATTGTTGAGAGTCTTAAAAAAACAGGTAAACTTACAGATAAAACCTATGTAATTTGCAACGGTTTTAAACGTGAGAAATATATTGATAATATAGCGCGTCTTATTAACGAAGGTCATGAAAACTGTATTCCAATTATCGATAATTATGAAGAGATTGATTTGCTTTCAGATAGCATAAACGATCACTTTCAGGTGGGAATTAGAATTGCTTCAGAAGAAGAACCGAAATTCGAGTTTTACACTTCTCGTTTAGGTATTGGATATAAAAACATCATCCCTTTTTACGAAAACCAAATTAAAAATAATGATAAGGTGGATCTCAAAATGCTTCACTTCTTCATTAATACGGGTATTCGTGATACAGCCTACTATTGGAACGAATTGGTAAAGTGTTTAAAGGTTTATGTACGTCTTAAAAAAATGTGTCCTTCACTTGATAGTTTAAACATTGGAGGCGGGTTCCCTATAAAAAACTCTTTACACTTTGAGTACGATTATCAATATATGGTTGACGAGATTATCAATCAGATAAGCATTACATGCGCTGAAGCAGATGTGCCAGTTCCAAATATTTTCACCGAATTCGGAAGTTTTACAGTTGGTGAAAGTGGAGGTGCTGTTTATGAAATTCTGTACCAGAAGCAACAAAACGACCGTGAGAAGTGGAATATGATAAACTCCTCATTTATTACTACATTGCCTGATACCTGGGCTATTAGCAAGAAGTTTATTATGCTACCTTTAAATCGTTGGAACGATGAGTATGAAAGAGTGCTTTTAGGTGGGTTGACTTGCGATAGTGATGACTATTACAATAGTGAACAGAATATGGCAGCAATTTATTTGCCGAAATTTAAAAAAGAAAAACCGTTGTATATCGGTTTCTTTAATACAGGAGCATATCAAGAAACTATAGGTGGATTTGGTGGACTTCAACATTGCTTGATTCCTCAGCCAAAACATATTTTGATTGATAGAGACGAAAATAATAATATTACAACTAAACTTTTTTCAGAACAACAAACAAGCGAGCAATTGCTAAACATTTTAGGTTATGAGCACTAAAACGTACGCAGGTATCCCGCAACAATATGCGGCACTTGAAACATCAAAAATTGTATTAATTCCAGTTCCTTACGATGGAACTAGTACTTGGCAAAAAGGTGCGGACAAAGGTCCAGATGCCTTTTTGGATGCTTCAGAAAATATGGAGCTTTACGACATTGAAACCCAATCGGAGGTTTACAAACAGGGCGTTTATTTAGCTGATGCAATAACCGAAAATTCTTCTCCGGAAGCTATGGTTGATGCAGTGCATAAAACCACAAAAGATTATATTAAACGCAACAAGTTTGTTACTTTATTTGGAGGAGAGCACAGTATCTCTATTGGTTCAATCCGTGCATTTAATGAATGTTTTGATAATCTTACGGTGCTTCATATAGATGCGCACGCCGATTTACGTAAAGAGTACGAAGGAACAAAATGCAATCACGCTTGTGCAGTTTACGAAGCAAGTCAAAATACCAATCTAGTTCAGGTAGGTATCCGCAGTATGGATATTGCTGAAACAAGAGTTATGGATGAGGAAAAAGTTTTCTTCGCCCACGATATGGTAAAAGACGAATACTGGATAGATAAAGTAATTGAAGCTTTAGGTGAAAACGTTTTTATTACTTTCGATCTTGATGCTTTTGACCCTTCAATTTTACCTTCAACGGGAACTCCAGAACCAGGAGGATTGTTGTGGTATGAAACACTTGATTTCTTAAAACAAGTTTTTGAGGAGAAAAACGTAGTAGGTTTTGATATCGTTGAACTTTGTCCGAAAGAAGACGAAAAATCTTCAGACTTTGTAGCGGCCAAACTTTATTACAAAATGTTATCGTATAAATTCGAAGGAGTAGAAGAAGGCGACGATTACGAAAACAATTTTAATATCTCAATTCCGACTGATTCGGGCAAAAAAGGAAATTCAAAATTTAACACAGAAGAAGATGAGTACTAACAAAGGAGCGATTTCTCAATTTATTGAAAAATATTATTTACACTTCAATTCAGCAGCGCTTGTAGATGCAGCTAAAGGATATGAAGCACAATTAAAGAACGGCTCAAAAATGCTTGTATCTATGGCTGGTGCGATGAGTACAGCCGAAATAGGAAAGATATTTGCTGAAATGATCCGTCAAGATAAAGTTCAAATTATCTCTTGTACAGGTGCAAACCTTGAAGAAGATATAATGAACCTTGTGGCGCATAGCCACTACAAAAGAGTACCTAATTACCGCGATTTAACACCGCAGGACGAATGGGATTTACTTGAAAAAGGTTTGAACCGAGTAACTGATACTTGTATTCCTGAAGAAGAAGCTTTTAGAAGAATTCAAAAGCATATAGTAAAAATTTGGAAAGATGCTGAAGCTAATGGCGAACGCTACCTACCACACGAATATATGTACAAGCTACTTTTAAGTGGAGTAATGGAAGAACATTATGAAATTGACTTAAAAGATTCTTGGATGTACGCTGCTGCTGAAAAAAACCTTCCAATTATCTGCCCAGGATGGGAAGATAGTACAATGGGAAATATTTTTGCTAGTTATGTGTTGAAAGGAGAATTACAAGCTTCTACTATGAAAAGTGGAATTGAGTATATGACTTTCCTTGCAGATTGGTACACTGAAAATTCTAAAAACGGAATAGGTTTCTTCCAAATTGGAGGAGGTATTTCAGGAGATTTCCCAATTTGTGTAGTACCGATGTTATACCAAGATATGGAACGTACTGATACTCCTTTCTGGAGTTATTTCTGCCAAATAAGTGATTCAACTACAAGCTTTGGTAGTTACTCAGGAGCTGTGCCTAACGAAAAAATTACTTGGGGTAAATTAGACATAGATACACCTAAATTCATTATTGAGAGTGACGCTACTATTGTTGCTCCTTTAGTTTTTGCGTATATCTTAGATATGTAAAAAGTAACGTTCATTAAATACTTTAATGCATTCAAAGAACAATCCGCAGTTTACAGTTCCTAATTAAAAATAGGGAATTGGCTGCGGTTTTTGCTCTCTAACATTTATATTATATACCCTAATTGAAATTGCTTTAATAGAAGTAACCACATAAACCATGGAACCAAAAAAGATTGAAAATATCGAGCTTAAGTTTTTAACCCTAAAAGACTACGAAGCACTAAAAAAGGCAACTATTCAATCTTATGGAGGAATGCCTAATAGCTATTGGAAAATCAACGAAATAGGTAACCTAATAGATGTTTTTCCAGAAGGTCAAGTATTAATTATGGCTGATGGTCAAATTGCTGGTTGTGCGCTTTCTATTATTGTAGATTTCGATAAACTAGGGGAGAAGCATACGTATAAAGATGTAACTGGTGATCCAACTTTTAAAATACACGATCCCGAAGGTGATGTGCTTTATGGGATTGATGTTTTTATCCGTCCCGATTTTCGTGGGCTTCGTCTCGGAAGAAGATTGTATGATTACCGAAAAGAACTTTGTGAAAACCTAGAGTTAAAGAGCATTGTGTTTGGAGGTAGAATGCCAAATTACCACCTGCACGCCGATAAACTTTCTCCAAAACAATACATCGAAAAAGTTAAACGCAAGCAAATTGATGATCCAGTTTTAAACTTTCAGATTTCTAATGACTTTCACCCTGTGCGTGTTTTAAAAGGGTATTTAGAAGGTGATAAAGCTTCAGGTGAATTTGCCGTTTTAATGGAATGGGATAATATTTATTATACCAAACCTGAAAAAAAACCAACACCTACAGCTATAAAAAGTGTTGTCCGTCTTGGTCTTATTCAGTGGCAAATGCGAAGCTATTCCGGAATGGAGGAATTGATGCATCAAGCGGAATATTTTATAGACAGTGTTGCAGGATATCGCTGCGACTTTGCAATGTTTCCAGAGTTCTTCAATGCTCCGCTTATGGCAGAATACAACCATTTAAGCGAACCTGATGCAATTCGAGAACTAGCAAAATACACTAAAAAAATAACCGAAAAGCTTTCGCAACTTTCAATTTCCTATAACATAAATATTATTACGGGAAGCATGCCCGAAATAGTTCGCGGTAAGTTATACAATGTAGGATATTTATGTCGTCGTGATGGAAGTGTGGAACGTTTTGAAAAAATTCACGTTACACCTGATGAAGAACGTGTGTGGGGGATGTCCAATGGAAATTCCTTAAAAACATTTGATACCGATTGTGGAAAAATAGGGGTGCTTATCTGCTACGATTCTGAATTTCCTGAGCTTTCGCGATTACTTTCTGATGAAGGCATGGACATTCTTTTTGTTCCTTTCCTAACCGATACTCAAAATGGATATTCACGTGTTAGATTATGTGCTCAAGCTAGGGCAATTGAGAACGAATGTTACGTGGCTATAGCAGGAAGCGTGGGTAACCTTCCAAAAGTGCACAATATGGACATACAGTACGCTCAAAGTGCTGTATTCACTCCTTGTGACTTCGCCTTCCCAAGTAATGGAATTAAAGCTGAAGCAACTCCAAATACCGAAATGATATTGGTTGCCGATGTAGATATTGACTTACTTCGTGAGCTTCATACTTTTGGAGCGGTTAGAAATTTAAAAGATAGAAGAAAAGATTTCTACCGATTAGAGCGTGTAAAAAAATAATTATAAACTTTCTAAAATAGTCAGGCAATTACTTTTTCTTTATTCGTAAATCAAAGACGAAGTCCTTTATTTCAACTAATTTGAAACTCAAACCAGCTACTTGAGGATTTATTATATAATTAAATTCTTCAGGAATTATTATGGACGGAATTTTTAAGATAGGCTTGTTGCTCTTTAAGAATTGTGTCCCATAATCCTTAGTTGATTTTGGTGCAGGCGTTGCTCTCCAGTTTCCTGGTAAATCCTCTTGTTTAAATGAATAAACTTGGCTTTCGTCAATTTCAAAAACACATAAACTAAGGGCACGAGGAATGAAGTCTATATTGATATTAACAGCATACTCCAAAACAGACAAAGCGCGACTTTCGGCAGTATAGATACAAGCGGAATCAATATGATTCCATCTTCCCCCGTAGAGTTTTGCTCCTGTACCGCTTAGATCTTCGGCGTATTTTGTTTTTGTAATTCTATAGACCTTCATAATTATGAAAATACGCCGTGGGCAATACGGCCAATCAGGTTTCGAACTTCCTCACGACCAAATTGATTGTCCATAAGCTCAAAAGGTTTTGATCCTGCAAGGGCTTGATTTGAAGAAAACATCCATTGATTGAAATTGTCTTTGTCTTCAAACACCACGTAGCCGAATGAATAGATTTCTGCCACAGCAATAATTCGCTCGCTAATATGGTCGCTAAACTTTTGATCACCTTTCTTATTGATAAGCGTGGAGCGCGTTACGGACAATGCTTGGGCTAAAGCATCGTAATCTAAAGAAGTTTCTTCTTTGAGCTTGGTTAAATAGGTTTTGGTAACCCCATCCCGAACTATCTGCATTTTCTGAAAGGAAGTCATATCGACTAAGGGAATGGCTAGATTCCCATCGTAAAAATAAGTAGGGGCCTCCTTGACGTAGTTTGTCTTATCGGGGGTTTTATATTGCTTTTTCATAATAGTATGAATTTACATTAAAATAAGTATAAATTTATACTTTTTTATTCGGTTTTCCAACTTTTTAACTGTTTCTTTTTCAGATAATTATATGAAAACATTAGTGTGAAATTAAAATATAGAAAATTCTTTTTAGCTAAGAATAAAGAGTGCTTATAATATTTTCAATATGTGTGTAGGACCTTGTTATAATGCTCCTCCTTGAGGTTTAAAAACTCGAAACCATGCTTCAGTAATCTAATCTACCTGTCAAACTATTGGGAAACAAGCCTTACCTCCACTAACGATCTTAGTCTAATAGGATTGATGTGAAAAGAGTAATTTTTAGATTGCTTTTTCACTCAGTAGTTTAGGAATTTTTCCTTTTCTCTATACTTTTTGCAACGAGTAAATTCCCATGCAGCAATTCCAATAACTATAAAATATTCTAAAGCTACCAACCATAAGTTTTCATCAAATCCTTCTTTTCCATACGCTGAATAACTTAGGAAAACCACCAAACTCCATACAAGAGGAAATTTATAATTTGTAAAAACTGAAAGAATAAGCGGAGTGGCAACATACCACGGATGAACAGTTGTAGATAATAGGAAGTAAAAAGATACCGCGAATAGCATTGACGTAATTAACTGTTGAGGTGTACTATTCTTTTTAAGGAATGAAAGACCAAGGATGAAAAGCACAACTATCATTGGCAGTATTTTTCCAACAGTTTCAATAATATTCCATCCTACAACTTGAAATCCAATCCATCGAATTATGTAATAAACGCTTGCATTAAACTCAAAGTTTTGAAACCAAAGTCCGATGGTAGCTGCGAAGTTTTGAATGAAATCTGAGGAGAGAAAAGGTAGAAAAGTTATTAAAATTGTTGCTCCTATTATGCTATAAAACTTTAAAAGAGACGTCAGGTTGAGCGCAGTCGAAACCTCTTTATTTAAAAACCATCTAAAAAACAAAGGCAAAAACAATAACGGTAACAGTTTCACCGAAATAGAAAGACCGATTAAAACCGCCGCCCAAAACCACTTTTTCTTAAATAGTAAAAATAAGGCCCACACAAAAAAGAAAAGCATCACTCCTTCAAAATGTAGATTTCCTGTAAGTTCAATAATTATAAAAGGGCTCAAGAAATACCAGAAAATATTTTTCACAGGAAGGTTTAATTGCTCTAACACCATTTTTCCGAAGTAGAGAATACCTACATCTGCCAAAATAATTACCATTCGAAGAACTATAACCGACCCTAAAATACTCTTTCCGGCAAACAGCCCAGCAATTGCGAAGAACAACTGATTAACTGGAGGGTAATTACTGAAGTGACTTGCATTAAGCGCACCCATTCCTTCAATTAGCTCCTGTGCTTGTGCTATTGTTACGGCAAATGCAGATGAATTGGTGGGTGTAAATAAATACGGACTAAATCCTTGGATTAACAATCTGCCATCCCATAAAAATCGATAAAAGTCTTGCGAAAGATTCGGAATTGAAACAATAAAAGCTAATCTAAAAATAATTCCAATACTCGCTAAAACCCAAAAACGCAATTGGTGTCGTGAGAGATATTTTTCTATAAATAGATAAGAAGTGATAAATAGCGCAGCATAAAGACATATGAGTTTTATGAACTCACTGCGCTCCAAATTATAAGCAAAACCTAAGTAAAGTACAATCGATACTAAAGCAACGAGAATTGGGTTTTTATAAGTTTTAATGATATTCAAGTCGGTTGTAAGTCGATTTATGGTTCTAACTAATTTTTATCTTTAGGATACCCAAATGTAACGATATGTTTAAAATTAAAATGATTTTAATTTTAATTGCCTCATACTAGTTTGCTTTTTCTGATTTTGAAAAATTTATAAAAATGAAGAAGCCTCACAGGTCTTTGATACCTGTGAGGCTTACTAATTTACTTTGTGCTGAATACTAGGCACTGATTTTTACATCATACCTGGCATTCCGCCACCCATACCTCCTGGCATTCCGCCACCGGCATTTTCATCTTTAATATCTACTAAAGCACATTCAGTAGTTAGAATCATTCCAGCAACAGAAG
Source organism: Aequorivita sinensis (assembly GCF_006346335.1). Taxonomy (GTDB): domain Bacteria; phylum Bacteroidota; class Bacteroidia; order Flavobacteriales; family Flavobacteriaceae; genus Aequorivita; species Aequorivita sinensis. Next base: position 28,443 of record NZ_VDMC01000005.1, on the reverse strand, counting down.
CAGCGTTTTCAAGTGCTACACGTGTTACTTTCTTAGGGTCGATAATTCCAGCTTTAATCATATCTACATAAGAATCGCTCTTAGCATCGTAACCGAAGTTTTTCTTGCCTTCTAATACTTTGTTGATTACAACTGAACCTTCACCACCTGCGTTTTCAACGATAGTACGTAAAGGAGCTTCGATAGCTCTAGCTACAATATTTACACCAGTTGTTTCGTCAAGTGAATCTGTAGTTATCTTTTTAAGAACCTCTATAGCTCTAACTAAAGCAACACCACCACCAGCAACGATACCTTCTTCCACAGCTGCACGAGTTGCGTGAAGTGCATCATCAACACGGTCTTTCTTCTCTTTCATTTCTACTTCAGAAGCGGCACCTACATAAAGAACAGCAACTCCACCAGCTAATTTAGCTAGTCGCTCCTGTAATTTTTCTTTATCGTAGTCACTAGTTGTAGATTCAATCTGTGCTTTAATCTGGTTTACTCGACCTTTAATGTTGTCAGTTTCACCTGCACCATTTACGATAGTTGTATTGTCTTTATCAATAGTTACATTTTCTGCAGAACCAAGCATATCGATAGTTGTGTTTTCTAAAGTGAAACCACGCTCTTCAGAAATTACAGTACCACCAGTTAAGATTGCGATATCTTCTAACATTGCTTTTCTTCTGTCACCAAAACCTGGAGCTTTAACAGCAGCGATTTTTAATGAACCACGAAGTTTATTTACTACCAAAGTAGCTAAAGCTTCTCCATCAACATCTTCAGCAATAATTAAAAGAGATCTCCCTTGCTGTGCCACTGGCTCAAGAACTGGAAGTAAATCTTTCATTGAAGAGATTTTCTTATCGTATAGCAAAATCATTGGATTCTCCAATTCTGTTTGCATTTTTTCAGTATCTGTTACGAAGTATGGAGAAAGATATCCACGGTCAAACTGCATTCCTTCAACTACATCAACATAAGTCTCAGTACCTTTTGCTTCTTCTACAGTGATAACACCTTCTTTCCCAACTTTTCCGAATGCTTTAGCAATTAAATCACCAATAACATCGTCGTTGTTTGCTGAAATAGAAGCAACTTGCTTTATCATTTCAGATGAATTACCAACCTTAGTAGTTTGCTTTTCAAGGTTTGCAACAATAGCTTCAACAGCTTTATCGATTCCGCGCTTTAAATCCATTGGATTAGCACCAGCAGCTACGTTTTTAAGCCCTTCTTTAACGATTGCTTGAGCAAGAACAGTAGCAGTAGTTGTACCGTCACCAGCAAGATCATTGGTTTTAGAAGCAACTTCTTTTACCATTTGCGCGCCCATATTTTCAAGAGCGTCTTCTAATTCTACTTCTTTTGCAACAGTAACACCATCTTTAGTTACTTGTGGAGCACCAAAGGATTTGCTAATAATTACGTTACGACCTTTTGGTCCTAATGTTACTTTTACTGCGTTTGCCAATGCATCAACTCCGCGTTTAATAGCGTCGCGAGCTTCAATATCAAATTTTATATCTTTTGCCATAAACTTTTTATTTTGTGATTCCGTCATAATCAGGAATCGTCGGGTTAATATTTTTTAAATTCTAAATTTCAAGCTCCAAATTCAAAATAGATACTTTGGAACTTGGGATTTTTTTATTGGAATTTGTGAGTTTTTATCGTTAGATAATAGCGAGTATATCGTCCTCGCGCATAATCATATAATCTTTGCCATCAAATTTTAATTCACTTCCGGCGTATTTTCCGTAAAGAACAGTATCACCAACTTTAACTGTCATTTTGTGATCTTCTTTTCCTTTACCAACAGCTACTACTTTTCCTTGTTGCGGTTTTTCTTTTGCTGAATCTGGAATGTAAAGTCCAGATGCGGTTTTAGTTTCTGCTTCTTCTGGCTGAACCAATACACGGTCTGCAAGTGGTTGAATTTTTAATGCCATTTTTTATTATTTTTTATAGTTGTTAAACTTATGTTTTTATGTTGTGATTCCTTATTGGCAGAAACTATGCCACTGCCTATAAACTGACATTATATAATACAAAAATGCCAGCTTGTCAGAGACTGGCATTTTTGGTAATATGAGATCCGTGTTTTTTATTGAGAACAATTCCCGTCACGTAAATCTTGACGCGTAGGATTGTATAAATTATTGACAATTACGAAATATGGAACGTTGTATGGTGGGCCGCTATCACCTTCTTGGAGTCCTCCTTCTGTTTGCATTAAGGGCGTTAGACCACAATAATCTGATAGTTTAGAATTTTCTCCAATATATAATTGATTTCCAACAAAAGTTAAATTGCTTAAACCATAAATAGATTCTAGCTCTTTGTGGTTTTCAATGATCAAACGTCCTTGAATGGTTTTTAGATTCTGAAAAATGTCTAGACCTTCTAAGCTCCAATTGTACCGAAAATCTAGGTCTCCTCCAATAGTTTCAAGGTTGTTGAATGCTTCTACATTGTTTATAAGGATGTTGCTTCCGAACAGAAGATTTTTCCCTACCTGGGTTAATGATTCAAAGCCCTGTACTTTTACAAGTTTATTACTCGACATAATGGATAAATCTTCGCCTATATAAGTTAGGTTATTAAAACCTTCAATTGTTTCTAAGTTGGCATTTACATTAATGGTGAGGGTTGTGTTGCAACTCGTTAGGCTATTAAAACCATTAATGTGTAATAATTTATCATTCCCGAAAACATTCAATTCATTGACAGTTTTAAGGGCATTTAAATTTTTTATTTCCTTTAAAGAAGAATTCATATAAATACTTAAAACACCTCCAATTTCTTGAAGGTTATCTAATCCATCTATTACCGAAATATCTGTTTCAAAAATTAATAAGCTGCCATCAATCTTTGTCAAATTTCGTAATCCGTTAAGATTTGTAATTCTCGAAGAATTTTTGTCCGGACACTGGCCAATATAAACGTTTCCTGATACGTGAGTTTGAGTGAAAACTTGATCTACTTGATCTTGAGTGGTAAGAATCAAGTCTTTTTTCGGATCTAAACCATATAAATTTTCGCACGTTCTTTTTAAACCCGTTCCGTCTCCGTAACAGGAAAGGAGTAAGACGCTAGATATTACGAGTAGAATGATGCTTCTAACCTTCATTGTGGTTTTCTTTACTAATAAAGATACGATTATAATAATAAAAAAATGCCACCTCTCTATGAGGTGGCATTTTACAATATATATTTAACAAAAATTATTCTGTAGTTGTTGGTGCAGGTACTTCTGTAGTTGGAACTGCTGGAAGAGCACTTTCGTCAAAAGTTTTTGATTGCATAGTGTTGCTACCCATGATAAAGATGTTCGAAAACAAAATCAAGGCCAACATAATTGTTGCAAGCGTCCAAGTACTTTTATCTAAAAAGTCACTTGTTTTCTGTACACCACCAATTTGTGCACCACCGCCACCTCCAAAGGAAGATGAAAGTCCACCACCTTTTGGGTTTTGTACCATTATAACTACGACCAATAAAAAGGCCACTATCATTATTAAAATTAGGAATATTGTAAACGTGCTCATGATTATTCTGTATTAGTCAATTTTTCTATCGCTCGAATTTGGTCTGCAAAGAAACCACTTTTTTCGGGATTTTTCAAAATTAATATTTTATATGCTTGAATTGCCTTTTTATAATTCTTTTGTTGTAAATAAACTTTAGCCAAAGTTTCGGTCATTAAAGAATCTGAACTCTGTGAAAAATCTGTAATAAATGCTTTATTGCTAGGGTTTTCAGAATTACTTGCTCCGGAAAGTGAAGTTTTTTCTGATTCCGCAGAAGGAATTATTTTTGGTCGTTCCTGAATAAATTTATCAATAAGTTGAAGTTTTCTTTCTTTTTCTTCCTGATTTATAGTTTCTTCAGTGTTTGATTCTGTTAGAGAATCAGCTTCTTTCTCGTTTTTAGAATCTATTTCTGAAGGAGCCTCTTTTCGCTCAATAGGCTTTGCTTTTGTCAATTTTAGCCATTCTGAAAAAGAATGAGTGTCACTTTTTGTAAATTCTAAAGGCTTATCGGTTTGTAATACTTCTTCAGGACTTTCTTCCTTTTCTTTACTTTTTTCAATTAAGTCTTGAGCTTTTCTTTGGAATAATTCTGGATTTAGAATATCCTCAGCTTTTTTAATTTCAGCTTTTAAAAGACGTTCGTTTTCCTCTTTAACTTCATCGTTGATGTTTTCTGAAACAACCTTTATTTCGTTTACAGAATCATCGTGCTGAAGAATAGTTTGTGAAATTTCATTTTGTATAAACTTCTCTGAAGTTATATATTCAAAAAGAATATCTCTATCGGTAGTGTGTGCGGCCGTTAACTTTAAAGCATCGTTGTAAAGAAAGCTGTCTTGGTTTTTTAAACCTTTTAATTGTAAAGCACGAGCACTTTGAAAATAAGGATATTGTCTAATTAATAAATCTAAAGCAGCAAGATCCTCAGAAGTTAAGTTCTGAGGATTTGCAAGTAGATATGTATAGTTCGAAATATTCAAAATTTTAGGTTTACCAATTTGCGAGCGACTTATTAAATATATCTTGTGTTATTCTTTCAAAAATTATATCGATGGCAGCATCTAATTTCGATCCTGTTAATTGTGTCTGACCGTCATAATCATAGTAGAAACTAAAAGATTGTTCAAAATCTTTTAAAGGTTCCTTTGTGTTGTAGAATCTCACACTCACCGAAATAGTCAATCTATTTTGCGCCGCTGTACTATTTGATGTTGCCGTAATAGGTGAGATGTAATATTGTGTGATTTCACCTTCATACACTAAATCCCCATTGTTATTCACAAGGTCTAAACTGGTCTGATTTAATAATAAATCTTGTAATTTTTGTGTGAAATCACGGTTTATTCCTGGCTCTACAATAGGTGCATTATTTTGAAAATAACTTACTTGAACTGTTTTTGTGGTGTTATAGTTTATATCGGCACCTGTGAATGAATAAGGACCACAACTTTGTAGCGAAATAGCCACAACTAAAAAAACTAAAACTGAAAATATTCTTGACATCTAAATTAAAATAATGTTTCTACAAGCGACCAACGACCAATTATAAATTATACTGTTTAATCTTTCGATAAAGTGTTCTTTCGGAAATTCCTAACTCTTCCGCAGCGTCTTTTCGTTTTCCGCCATACTTCTCGAGTGATTTTTTAATAAGCTCTAATTCCTTTTGCTGAAGTGATAGGTTTTCTTCCTCTTCAATATCTTCGGCATATTCGTATTTATCCTTTTTTTCTGGTTCTGAAGCGTGTTCAGGGATGCTAAATACTTCAACGTCGGCTTCCGTAGCGATATTCTCTTCTTCAATAATAGAAGCTAACTCTTCTTCAGCTTCCGTTTCGTCTGAATATATTTTGTTGATTAAGGATGATTGTTCTTCTTTAACTTTGGCAGCGTTTCCGCTTTTCATTAATTCCAAAGTTAGTTTTTTAAGATCATTTACATCGCGTTTCATATCAAAAAGCACTTTGTAAAGTATTTCGCGCTCACTACTGAAATCGCTTTCAGATTTTTTAGCATTAACTATTGCAGGAAGATTACTTCCCATATCTGGTAAATAATGCTTTAAAGTATCATAGGAAATTTCTCTATTCTGCTCTAAAACTGAAATCTGCTCAGCAACATTTCGAAGTTGACGAATATTTCCACTCCATCGGTACTTCAATAATAATTCGATTGCGTTATCATCCAGACGAATTGTAGGCATCTTGTATTTCTGAGCAAAATCTGAAGCAAATTTTCTAAATAACAAATGTATGTCTTGCTTCCGTTCGCGAAGCGGAGGTAAGTTTATTTCAACTGTACTTAATCGATAGTAAAGATCTTCACGGAATTTTCCTTTTTCAATGGCTTCAATCATCTTCACATTGGTAGCGGCAACAATACGGACATCGGTTTTTTGCGTAGATGAAGATCCAACTTTTAAAAACTCTCCGTTTTCCAACACTCTTAACAGTCGTACTTGCGTTGGTAATGGAAGTTCTCCAACTTCATCAAGAAAGATAGTCCCGCCATCGGCTACTTCAAAATATCCACTTCTAGTTGTAGTTGCTCCCGTAAATGCACCTTTTTCGTGACCAAAAAGTTCACTGTCAATCGTGCCTTCAGGGATTGCACCACAGTTTACTGCAATATATTTTCCGTGCTTTCTGTGAGAAAGTGAATGTATAATTTTCGGGATACTTTCTTTTCCAACCCCGCTTTCACCAGTAACCAATACCGAAATATCCGTTGGTGCAACCTGAATTGCTTTCTCTACGGCGCGGTTTAGTTTTGGGTCGTTACCTATTATTCCGAATCGTTGTTTTGTTGCTTGTATGCTGCTTTCCATATTAATTTTATGTCATTCAACTTTGCCTGTTATGAGGCCTTATAACCCCAAAATATTCCTAAGCAGTATTCTATTTTATATTTAATTTTACTCGTAAGTTAATTCTTCACTAAGAAAACTGCTCTTTTTAACTACGACGCTTATTAGATATGCTATGAAAAAAGTCTTCAGAAAAATTTTCTGCTATCGTCATTATGTAACTTGTTAGCATCAATACTAAGACTTAAATCTTTATCTTTATTCAGCTCTTTAGACTGTGATTTATCGTTATTAGATTTTCCTAACAATTATAAAATTACAGCAAATTGAACTAAAACACGTTTTTTGATTTATTAGTCCTAAGCAAGTCCTATAGCTTCGCCAATAAGTGTTGCAGTAGTACAATCCGTTACTTTAACCTTTACAAAATCTCCAGGTTTATAATTTTCCTTAGGGAAAACAGCAACATTATTATGTTCCGTTCTTCCGCTCCATTCATCTGCATTTTTTTTCGATTCCTTTTCAATTAAAACTGTTACTGTTTTACCTAAAAAAGATTCTGTGCGAAAAGCGCTATGTTTTTGTTGGAGATTTACTACTTCTGTCAATCTTCTACTCTTTATTTCTTCAGGAACATCGTCTTCCAATTTACGAGCTGCTAATGTTCCAGGTCTTTCAGAATATTTATACATATAACCAAAGCCGTACTTAACATATTCCATTAAGCTTAACGTATCTTGATGATCTTCTTCAGTTTCAGTTGGAAACCCAATAATCATATCCTGAGAAATGATACAATCTGGAATAATTTCCAAGATTTTGTCAATTAGCTTCATGTACTCTTCACGAGTGTGCTGACGATTCATTTCTTTTAGAATTCGAGTGCTTCCACTTTGTACTGGAAGGTGAATATGGTTACAGATATTATTGTGTTTTGCTACAACGTGTAGTACATCTTCACCCATATCTTGCGGATTACTTGTTGAGAAGCGAATTCTCATTTTAGGTTGCGCAGTAGCAACTAAATCTAATAGTTGAGCAAAATCTGTAGCGGTAGCTTTTTGCATTTCTGATGCATTTTTAAAGTCTTTCTTCAGACCGCCACCATACCATAAATAGCTATCTACGTTTTGACCTAGAAGGGTTATTTCTTTATATCCTTTTTCGGCTAGATCATTAATTTCATTTAAAATACTGTGAGGATCACGACTGCGTTCTCGTCCGCGGGTAAATGGCACTACACAAAAAGTACACATATTGTCGCAACCACGAGTAATACTTACAAATGCGGTAATTCCATTTCCTCCTAAACGTACAGGGGAGATATCGCCATAGGTTTCTTCTTTTGAAAGAATAACGTTTACAGCTTCTCGTCCTTCTTCTACTTCTTGTAAAAGGTTTGGAATGTCTTTGTATGCATCTGGACCAACAACCAGATCAACAATTTTTTCTTCTTCAAGAAGTTTTTCCTTCAAACGCTCGGCCATACAACCTAGCACACCAACTTTCATTTTCGGATTACTACTGCGTTTTACTGCATTGTATTTTTCTAATCGCTTACGGATAGTTTGCTCTGCTTTGTCGCGAATTGAACAGGTGTTCACTAAGACCAAATCTGCTTCTTCCATCAAATTTGTGGTGTTGTACCCCTGATCAGCAAGGATAGATGCTACAATTTCACTGTCGCTAAAATTCATAGCGCAGCCGTAACTTTCTAAATATAATTTTTTAGAATTCTCCTTTTTTGCTTCTAAAATTAAGGTGTTCCCTTGTGCTTTTTCGTCTATTGTCTTTTCCATAAAAAATCAAACTTCAATACAAAACAGTCCATAATGTAATTCCTGCAAAGATACAATTAAATGCTTGCGGTGACAAAGTGGCAGATTGCTTTTTATATAATTTTATTTGAGATTTAAAAGAAGGAATAAATATATAGGTATAGTTATGAAGTTTTCGTTTGTTAGTGCTTGTTGGCTGAATTTATTGCCGTAATTTTCTTTCACAAATCACTGTTGATAATTATGTGTTTTAAGCTGAAATAATGTGGATTGTATTCAATTATTACAAGCAAAATCTTTCGTATTAAAAAAATCATATACTTTTGCAGTCTTAAATAAAATAGGATATGGCAAAGAATTTAGTGATCGTTGAGTCCCCTGCAAAAGCAAAAACCATCGAAAAATTTCTTGGGAAAGACTTCAAAGTGTCCTCGAGTTTTGGGCACATTGCAGATCTTCCTTCTAAGGAATTAGGAGTAGATGTGGAAGGGGATTTCACACCTAAATATATAGTAAGTAGCGATAAGAAAAAGTTGGTGGCGGAGTTGAAAGCACTTTCTAAAAAAGCTGAAATGGTTTGGCTAGCAAGTGATGAGGATCGTGAAGGAGAAGCAATTGCTTGGCATTTAGCTGAGGAGTTGAAACTAGATAAAGACAAGACTAAGCGAATTGTTTTTCATGAAATTACAAAGTCAGCAATTTTAAATGCAATAGAAAACCCACGCCAAATTAATTACGATTTGGTAAACGCTCAACAAGCGCGACGCGTTTTAGATCGCTTGGTAGGATATGAGCTTTCACCAGTGCTTTGGAAAAAAGTGAAAGGTGGACTTTCTGCAGGTCGTGTGCAATCGGTTGCCGTGCGTTTGATTGTTGAGCGTGAGCGTGAGATTGAATCATTTAATCCTGTAGGATCGTATAGAATTGATGCTGAATTTACCACACTAGACGGTAGTAAGTTTAAAGCAAAACTTCCAAAAAACTTTGAAACTGAAGCTGAAGCTCGTGAATTTCTTAGAAAGAATTTAGGAGCTAATTATAAAATTTCAGATTTAACTAAAAAGCCTGCAAGCAAATCGCCTGCAGCTCCTTTTACTACTTCAACATTACAGCAGGAGGCAGCGCGTAAATTGTATTTTTCAGTTGGAAAAACAATGACAATAGCTCAACGTCTTTATGAAGCTGGACTTATAACCTATATGCGTACCGATAGTGTTAACCTTTCTAATGACGCTAAAAACGCAGCTCAAAAAGAAATTATTAAATCTTACGGGAAAGAGTATAGTAATCCTCGTGATTATAAAGGGAAAAGCAAAGGAGCTCAGGAAGCTCACGAAGCTATTCGCCCTACCGATATGAGTCAACATACTATCACTGGAGATCACGATCAAGCACGTTTATACGATTTGATTTGGAAAAGGACTTTGGCTTCACAAATGAGTAATGCGCAATTAGAGCGAACCAATGTTAAGATTGATGTGCTTTCCAAAGAAAAAGTATCAGAGAATTTTACTGCAAATGGTGAAATGATAAAGTTTGATGGTTTCCTAAAAGTTTATTTGGAAGGAACCGACTTTGAAGAGGAAGAGCAAGATGGTATGTTGCCTAATATGAAAGAAGGCGATTCGCTTGAAAATAATTACATAACAGCAACAGAGCGATTTACTCGTGCCCCATATCGTTTTACAGAAGCTTCGTTAGTTAAGCAATTAGAAGAGCTTGGTATTGGGAGACCTTCTACCTATGCGCCAACTATTTCAACTATTATTAGTAGAAACTACGTTGAAAAAGGTACTGTAGAAGGGGTTGAACGTAAATACCTTCAGCTTACTCTTGAAAAAGAAAATATTAAAGATAAAACCTTAACTGAAACAGTAGGTTCAGATAAAGGCAAGCTTGTTCCAACTGATATTGGAATGATAGTAAATGACTTTTTGGTAGAGCATTTTGAAAATATCTTAGACTATAACTTTACTGCTAAAGTAGAGCAAGACTTTGATGACATTGCCGAAGGGAAAGAGGAGTGGACGAAAATGATGAAGGAGTTCTATGAAAAGTTTCACCCACGCGTAGAAGATGTTGAGAAAAATGCCGATCGTGAAAGTGGAGAGCGTATTCTAGGGGAGGACCCAGAAAGCGGGCGTACTGTATTAGTTCGTTTGGGTAAATATGGTCCGATGGCTCAAATTGGTGCTCCTGATGATGAAGATAAAAAATTTGCAAGTTTACGTCCAGACCAACAATTGCATTTGGTTACCTTTGAAGAGGTGATGGATCTTTTTAAACTTCCAAAAACCTTGGGTGTTTACGATAATGAGGAAGTTGAGGTTAACAATGGTCGTTTTGGTCCTTATGTTCGCTTTGGTAAAACGTTTATATCTCTCCCAAAAGGAATGGATCCATTAGACGTTGATATGGCTTTTGCAAAAGAGCTTATTGAAGAGAAGAAAAAAGCAGATGCTCCAATTTATACCTATGAAGACTTACCGGTTCAAAAAGGTGTAGGTCGTTTTGGCCCATATATTAAATGGAACGGGATGTTTATCAATGTGAATAAAAAGTATGATTTCGATAATCTTACTGATAAAGATATCGTTCAGTTAATTGAAGATAAAAAGCAAAAGGAGATTGATAAGCTAATCAACGAGTGGCCAGAAGAGAAAATTAGAATCGAGAAAGCTCGTTGGGGGCGTTTTAATGTTATTAAAGGAAAAGTAAAGGTGGAATTGCCAAAAGGGACTGAAGCCGATAAAATAACGTTAGAAGAAGCTCAGGAAATGCTAGCAAAAAAAGCTCCTAAAAAGAAAGCAGCTGCCAAGAAAAAAACTACAACTAAGAAAAAAGCTTCAGCCAAGAAAAAATAATGATTGAATTTTTAACCCCTGTTTCTAAGAAGGTTTTAGCGGACAGAGAATTACTGCCGCTAGGAACGTTAGGGAAGCAAATAGAAGTACACGCCGAAGTTGGCGATTTACCTGATTTAAAAAACGTTACGTTTGCGATTTTTGGTGTTAAAGAAAATCGTGCGGATGTTAATTACATTGGTGAAGAACTGTATTTTGATGACTATCGAAAAGCCTTTTATTCGTTGTATCCAGGAAATTGGAAGCACAGAATAATTGACCTTGGAGATATTGAAAAAGGAAATTCTGTTGAAGATTCAAGATTTGCCGTTAAGGAGGTTGTTGCTGCACTTTTGCTAAAAAAGATAGTTCCACTAATTTTGGGTGGAAGTCAAGATATGGCTTATGCGCAATATCGCGCGTATGATAATCTTGGAGCTATGGTGAATGTTGTTAATATAGACAATCGTTTTGATCTTGGTAATGCCGATCTTCCAATATCAAATAAATCATACGTTGGGAAAATGGTGGTGGATAAGCCTTATAATCTATTTAATTATAGCGTGTTAGGGTATCAATCATTTTTTAACGCTCCGCAGGAGATAGCTTTAATGGATAAGTTGTATTTTGACGCTTATAGATTGGGCGAGGTTTGTGCAGATACAACTGTGATTGAGCCAATATTAAGAGATGCAGATATGGTGGCTTTGGATGTAACTGCAATAAAAAACTCAGAATTAAGTTATAAAACTAATGAGAGTCCTAACGGATTTGATGGTCGAGAGATTTGTACGATAGCTCGTTATGCAGGAATTAGTAATAAAGTTAAATCATTTGGAGTTTACGAGTTAAGTAATGCTGTTTATGGAAAAAGTAGTGCAATGCTTATAGCGCAAGTATTGTGGTATTTTGTTGAAGGTTTTAACTTCAGAATTGCAGATGATGACTTTGATAATGAGAGACTTTACACCTCCTATAAAGTGCCGATAGACGATGAAATATTGGAGTTCAAAAAGAGTAATAAAACAGAGAGATGGTGGATTGTTTTACCATTTATTTCAAATGTTAATAATAAATTAAAAAGCCAAACGTTATTACCTTGCACTTACAGCGATTATTTGAGTGCGTGTAATCAGGAGATTCCGGAAAGGTGGTTGAAAGCCCGCCATAAAAATGAAGTATAATTAATCAACACATTATAGATTATAGAGGGTTTTGTAAAAAAAAATTGTTTATTAAAAATTTTATAAATAGGTTTACGCCCTTTAAAATTGAAATTTAACCAAAATACCTATGAAGAAATTTATTGCATTAACTGCGATCGTTGCCTTTTTATTCAGTTGTAACTCCGGAGATAGAGGAGAATTGGTTGGGGTAAAAGGTAAAAAATGGTATCCACTAAAACCTCACGGTATGACACTTGTTCCAGGTGGGTCTTTCATCATGGGAAAAAGTGATGATGATTTTGTTGCCGTTAATGATGCACCGCCGAAAACTGTAACTGTTCGTTCTTTTTATATGGATGAAACTGAAATTACTAATTCAGAGTACAGACAATTTGTAAACTGGGTACGCGATTCTACAGTTCGCCTTCGTTTAGCTATTATGGCAGATGAAATGGGAGCAACTCCAGGTGATGGTGGAATTGGAGAATTTGCATTTTTAGACCAAGAAAATGAAGAAATGACTCCGTACGACCAGTATATGTACGATAACTACTTTGGGATGGGAGAGGATTTCTATGCAGGTAGAAAAATCAACAATAAAGTAGATCTTATTTGGGATACCGCCAAATATCCTGATGAATTCTATAGTGAAGTAATGGATACAATGTATATTCCTTCAGAGGAAGCATACAACGGACAACGTACTATCGATGTAAGTAAGCTTAACTTCCAATATACTTATATGGATATTGAAGCAGCTGCTAGAGATAGAAGTAAGAGAAGAAAAGATTTTATTATAAAAGAAGAATTAAATATCTATCCTGATACAACTGTTTGGATTCGTGATTTTAACTATTCTTACAATGAGCCAATGCACAACGATTATTTCTGGCACGAAGCATATGGAAACTACCCTGTAGTTGGTGTAAACTGGAAGCAAGCAAAAGCTTTCTGTGCTTGGAGAACTTTGTATAAAAATGCATATCAAAAATCTAAAAAGAAAAACCACGTAAATTCATTCCGTCTTCCTGGTGAAGCTGAATGGGAATATGCGGCTAGAGGAGGTCTAGAATCAGCTACATACCCTTGGGGAGGACCTTACACTAAAAATGATAGAGGTTGCTTTATGGCTAACTTTAAGCCTTTACGAGGTGATTACGCTGCAGACCAAGCACTTTATACTGTAGAAGCAGATGCTTATGAAGCTAATGATTTCAACTTATATAATATGGCTGGAAACGTTGCGGAGTGGGTAGCTTCTTCTTACGACCCTTCTTCTTATGACTTTAGCTCTACAATGAATCCTAACGTGAACGACCCAAAAAACATGCGTAAAGTTGTTCGTGGTGGTTCTTGGAAAGATGTAGCATACTTCCTACAAGTGAGTACTAGAGATTACGAATATGCAGATTCTGCACGTAGTTATATTGGATTCAGAACTGTACAGGATTATATGGGTACAGACGTAGTATTAAATCAAAATTTTGGCGATGCTCGCTAACTAAACATAACAACTAACACAATTATTAACAAAAACCCTCAACTAAATCTTAAGTATTATGGCAAAATCAAAATCATCCAAAAAACTATTTAACATGGCCTACGGGCTTGGTGCATCAGTTGTAATTATAGGTGCGCTTTTCAAAATTACCCACTTTGAAATTGCTGGTATTGGAGGTAACTTATTATTAACTATTGGTTTGGTTACTGAGGCAATTATTTTTGCTATATCTGCTTTTGAACCAGTTGATGATGAATTGGATTGGTCTTTAGTATATCCTGAATTAGCAGGTGGTGCCGCTGGAACATCTGGTAGAAGAGCTATTAGCGAACAACCAGAAGAAACTCAGGGAATGTTGTCTAAGAAATTAGATGATATGCTAAAAGAAGCAAAAATCGATTCAGAATTAATGAGTAGTTTGTCTTCTAGCATCCGTTCTTTTGAAGGTGCTGCAAAAGGTATCGCTCCAACTGCTGAAGCAATGAGCTCTACTAAAAAATACAGTGAAGAAATGGCACTTGCTGCTGCTCAAATGGATTCATTAAACAGTCTTTATAAAGTACAGATAGAATCAACAAGCCGTCAAACAGACGCAAATAAAGAAATTGCTGAAAATGCTGAACAGCTAAAACAGCAAATGCAGAACTTAGCAACTAACCTATCATCTTTAAACGGTGTTTACGGAGGTATGCTTTCTGCTATGTCAACAAAAAACTAATAGGTTTTCACCTTAATTATTAATCTTTAAATAGAATAAAAATGGCAGGAGGAAAACTATCCCCAAGGCAACGAATGATTAACATGATGTATTTGATATTCATCGCGATGATGGCGTTGAACATGTCAAAAGAAGTGCTTTCGGCTTTTGGATTATTAAATGAACGTTTAACAGAGTCTAATACTGCAGCAGAAGCACGTAACAATGCTTTTATGGAGAACTTAGCATCAAAAGCTGTTGAACAACCAGAGCAATATGGTGAAGTAAAGGCAAAAGCTGAACAGATTAGTCAAATATCTGATGAGTTTGATTCATACTTAGAAGGTCTTAAAAGTGAAATGATGAGCACTATTAAACCTGAAGATGCTGAAAGCTATGAAATGCAAGACAGATCAGACTTTTTAGATCAAAAACTTTTCAATGGCGACAAGTATACAAAAGCTGGACAAGAATTTTTAGACCAAATAAACAACTATAAGAATAGTATTCTTTCAGTTATTGGAGAAAACAAAAGATATGCTAGTATAGCAGCTGATGTTTCTAAAAAATTTGCAACTGATCCTGTAAAACGTGGCGACGGAGTTACATTACCATGGTTAAACTACCACTATGAAGGTTTCCCAATGGTAGCTTCTAGAACTAAGTTAACTCAGATGCAGAGTGATATCAAAACCACTGAGAACGAGATTTTATCAAATATGTTGGCAGGACAACAAGCTGCAGCATTGTCTTTTTCTCAATACAACACACTGTTAGAAACTAGTAAAACTGCATATTATGCAGGTGAGAAGTTTGATGGAGGTATTGTATTAGGTCGTAAAGATCCAAATACTAAGCCTAACGAAGTTAAACTTACATTAGATGGTAAGCCATTAAGTGCAGATCAATACTCTATCCAAAATGGTAAAGTAATGCTTAATATTACTGCAGGTTCTCCAGGTGACCATAAAATTGAAGGAGATTTAATCTTCTTAGAAGACGGTAAAGAAACTAAGGTTCCTGTTAACTTAGGATTCTCAACAATTTCAAAACCTAATTCTGCTGTGATTGCAGCTGATAAAATGAATGTAGTGTATCGTGGTGTAGACAACCCGATGACGGTTTCTATTCCTGGTATTCCAGATAATAAAGTTAATGCTTCTGCTCCAGGTCTATCTAAAGTTTCAGGTAGTAAATACGTTATGCGTCCAGGATCTGGAAGAACAGTAACAATTACTGCTAGTGGTACTTTACCTGATGGAACAGGTGTTAAAACGCCTGCTGAGTTTAGAATTAAAGATATTCCTGCGCCAGTTGGAGCTATTAGAGGTGAAACTGGGTTAGTGAGAATGCAACGTCAAGGATTAGAGATTTCATCTGTATCTGCAGTATTAGAAGACTTCGATTTTGACATTAATCTAAATGTTTCAGGCTTTAGTTTAAAAGTGCCAGGTCAACCAACTGTACGTGTAAATGGTACTAAGTTGAATGGTGCTGCTGTAAGTGCAATTAGAAAAGCTGGAAGAGGTGAAACTGTTCAGATTTTCGATATTAATGCAAAAGTTTCTGGAAGTGGTGTAATGCTTAAGAAAACCGCTCCAGTAATTATCGAATTGACAAATTAAAAATTAAATAATAAGTTTTATGACTTTGAGAAATGTTGTTTTATGTGTTTTAGGTCTTGGAATGGCAGCTAGTGCTCACGCACAGTTGAATATTCTAAACGCCAAAACTCCAGAGGAAATAGGCCTAAAGACCGAAGCCCAAATCACTTACGATAATGATGGTCCGTTGCCTTATGGCTATACAGATAGTCGCGATGTACTGTGGGCTAAAACTACTTGGGAGATTATTGATCTTAACGAGAGAGTAAACTTCCCATTGTACTATCCTATAGATACAAACAACATTGGATCAGACAGACGTTCTCTTTACGATGTTTTAGTAAAAAACATTAAAAATGGTAAAATTGATGCTGTATATGCAGATTCATATTTTACTGAAAAAAGAACGTTAGACGATTTAGAAACTTCTTTAGTTTACAGTGATACTACCGATTTAGGTATTGAGCAATACAATGCTGAAGGTGTAGTAGATCCACAGTACGTGCGTCGTTTTAACTTGGATGCAGGAGATATAGAAGAGTGGCGAATTAGAGGTTACTGGTATGTTGATAAGCGTCAAGGTGAACTTAAATACCGTTTGTTAGGACTTTGTCCTGTAGCAAATGAGGCGCGCTCTAAAGCATTTCCAGACGATGGGCTAGATTCAAAAGTTGAACTGTTTTGGGTATGGTTCCCTGGCGCTCGTGAAGTACTTCACAATGCTAGAACTTTTAATAGAAGTAATACCTCTCAACCTATAACTTTTGATCATTTGTTAAACTCTAGACGCTTTAGTGCCGTAATCTATAGAGAAGATAATATTCAAGGTGATAGAGATGTTAAAGATTATATTAACGATAATGCACTTATGCAGTTAATGGAATCTGATAGAATTAAAGAACAAATTCGAAATATTGAATTAGATATGTGGAATTATTAATTCTATAATTATCAAGTCTTAATAAAACCCTTCATTTTCCAATATGGAATTTGAAGGGTTTATTATTTAATAGGTATTCAAGATTTTAAATAAATCCGTAAAAGGTAATGGTTGAAAAAGATTATATAGTAGTAGGGTTAGGAATTGCAGGAATTTGTATTTCTGAACAACTTCTTCGACACGGCAAAAGCTTTATGCTTATAGATAGTGGCGTAGAGGGTTCTACGGCAAAATCTGGAGGTGTTTTTAATCCAACTGTATTAAAACGCTTTACAGCTACTTGGAACGTCTCTAAATTTCATCCATATGCTTTTAATTTTTACAAATCGCTGTCAAAGAAAATACAAACTGATTTCTTTGAAGAAAAATCGATTAAACGTATTTTTAAAAGTATTGAAGAACAAAATAATTGGACTGTAGCTAGTGATAAAAAAGAATTGGATGGATTCCTGTCTTCTACTTTTATTAAAAATAATAATCCAGCTATAGAAGCTCCTTTGGGTTTTGGAGAGGTATTAGGAACCGCTCAAATTCATACGGAAGGTTTGCTTTCTGGATATCGTGAATATTTAAAAAGCAAAGAAAAATTAATTACAGAAAATTTTGAATACGAACAACTTCATCAAAAAGATAATTGCGTTGTTTATAAAAACATCTTGGCCAAAAAAATCATTTTTGCAGAAGGCTCAAAAGTAGTCGATAACCCCTTTTTCCTAAAGAAATCATTAATAGGAAATAAAGGAGAGTACATTGTTATTAAAGCTTCAGATTTAAAAGTTAAATCTCTTTTGAAAGGACCTGTCTATGTAATTCCTTTGGGAGATGATAAATACAAAGTTGGTTCAACCTATGGGCGGGATGATTATAGTTTAAACCCAACCGGAGAAGCTAAAGATGAAATACTATCAAAACTAAAATCGTTTATTAATTGCCCCTTTGAGGTAATAAGTCAGGAAGCTGGTGTTAGACCAACTACAAAAGATCACAGACCGCTACTTGGAAGTTTAGAAGAAAATCCAAACCTAGTATTTTTTAACGGGCTTGGATCGAGAGGGTTTATAATGGCGCCATTACTTTCAGAAATATTGTATAAACATTTAGAGGATGGGGAGCCTTTAACTAAAGAAATTTATATTGGACGGGCTAAAAATTGGAAAGTATAATTATTCATTTACATTATTTGTCTCAGCGGCGGATTTATCGTAATCCACGAAGAGGTTAATCCAAATATTTCTAGACACTCTTACTATAACTGGGAATAAAACAGCTAAACTTATAATGATAGATAAAAAGGCATAATTTCTATCTAGTCCAATAAAAAAATATGCTATAATAAATGCAGCTACCGCAATTGCAACTCCAACAGCATAACTTACATACATTGCTCCAAAAAAGAAAGATGGTTCTATTTTAAACTTTTTACCACAATGGCTACAGTGCTCGTGCATTTTCATAATCTTCATAACTTTGTAGGGATTGTTTTCAATATACATATCACCTTTATGACAAACAGGACATGTGCTTGTGAAAATACTGTAAAGCTTAGAACCTTTTAAGAATTGCATGAGTGTTTTTTTAGAACCGCAAATTTAAGCATCTTTGCAACAATTACCAGTGGTATTTTACAATCCTGATATCTTAATTCACTTTTGACATAATGATAAACATTCATAATCTTTCTGTTTCCTTTCAAGGAGACTATTTGTTCGAAAAAATAACCTTTCAATTGAAGCCTGGCGATCGAGTTGGTTTAGTTGGGAAGAACGGTGCAGGAAAATCTACACTACTAAAGATTATCGCAGGTGAACAAGAATATGATACAGGACAGATTGCAACTGACAAAGAAGTCTCGATAGGCTTTTTAAAGCAAGATATCGACTTTGAAAAAGGTCGTACAGTTCTTGAAGAATCATATGAAGCTTTTACTGAAATTAAAAAGTTAGAAAAGCGATTAGAACAAATTAACACCCAATTAGCTGAACGCACAGATTACGAGAGTGATGGCTATCACCAGTTAATGGTAGATTTGAATGATATTCAACATCAATATGAAATACATGGTGGGTACAATTATCAAGGGGAAACAGAACGTATTTTACAAGGATTAGGTTTCCAACGTGAAGATTTTGGGAAGCTAACAGAAACCTTCTCTGGTGGATGGAGAATGCGTATTGAATTAGCAAAACTACTACTTCAAAATAACGATATACTGCTGTTAGACGAGCCTACAAACCACCTAGATATTGAATCTATTTTATGGTTAGAAGATTTTTTAAAGGGATATGCTGGGGCAGTAGTGATTGTATCGCACGATAAAATGTTTTTGGATAATGTTACAAATCGTACAATAGAAATTTCACTTGGAAAGATTTACGATTTTAATAAACCGTACACTCAATATTTAGTTCTTCGCAATGAATTACGAGAACAGCAATTAGCTTCTCAGAAAAATCAGCAAAAGCAAATTGAGCAAACAGAAAAACTAATTGATAAGTTCAGAGCCAAAGCCAGTAAAGCTACTATGGCGCAATCGCTTATTAAAAAGTTAGACAAGATAGACCGCATAGAAGTAGATGAAGATGATAATAGTGTAATGACGTTACATTTTCCAATATCGGTTACCCCGGGGAAAGTAGTAATAGAAGCGGAGGGAATTACAAAAAACTATGGAGAGAAGAGGGTTCTCAACGATATTGATTTATTAGTAGAAAGAGACAGCAAAATAGCTTTTGTAGGTCAAAACGGTCAAGGGAAATCTACTCTTGCAAAAATTATTGTAGGAGAAATCGAATACGGTGGAAAACTTAATTTAGGTCATAATGTACAGATAGGATATTTCGCTCAAAATCAAGCTGATTATTTAGACGGTACCAAAACTGTACTAGATACAATGATTGATGCTGCAAACGAGAAAAACCGAAGTAAAGTTCGAGATATTTTGGGCTCTTTCCTTTTTAGAGGAGACGAAGTAGAAAAGTATGTGCGTGTATTAAGTGGAGGAGAGCGAAACCGCTTAGCCCTTGCCAAATTAATGCTACAGCCTTTTAATGTTTTGGTAATGGATGAGCCTACAAACCACCTTGATATTAAATCTAAAAACGTATTAAAGGACGCTTTAAAGAACTTTGAAGGGACTTTAATTTTAGTTTCTCACGATCGTGACTTTTTACAAGGTCTAACCAATAAGGTTTACGAATTTAAAGATCAACACATCAAAGAATACCTAGGCGATATTGATTTTTTCTTAGAACAAAGAAACCTCGAAAACCTACGTGAAGCCGAAAAGAAAACGATCGTTACAGAAGTTAAAGAAAAACGAACTGCAGGTGAAGAATACGAAATTCAAAAAAAATTAAAATCTGCAAAAAACAAATTAAGTAATGTTGAATCTAAAATAACATCCTTAGAAAAAGAAATTGCAGCTATAGATACCGAATTACTTATAAATTACGAAGAAACTATTGCTAAGCCTCACTTTTTCGACAAGTATCAAGAGAAGAAAAAGTCGCTTAAAAAATTGATGGAAGAGTGGGAAGTGCTTCAAGAAACCGTAGAATCCCTATCGTAAAAATCGCATAACTCATAAGTTCTTTGGATTAATTGTTTTAACTTGTTGTTTGTTAGCGAGTTATTTAATAATCACGAGCTTATGGAAAATGAGAAAACATTCAAATTATGCCTCACAATGGCGGGTGCTGTATCGGCCGGGGCATATACTGCTGGTGTAATAGATTATTTATTAGAAACACTTGAGCTTTGGGAAAAAGCGAAAGTTATAAATAGAAGTCGTGGTATTAATCACCCAGATTACGACCATTCCATACCTATGCATCAAGTTGAAATTGACGTAATGAGCGGATCTTCAGCGGGTGGTATATCTGGTTCGCTCACATTACTTGCTTTAGCCGATAAAAACTACAAAAGCATAAATAAAGATAACCCAAATGGTATAGATAATATCTTTTATAGAAGTTGGGTAGAAATGGCGGATACTAAAGAAAGTAGCACTATAGACAAACTTTTAGGAGATAATGACTTAAAAGAATTTGGAGAAGTTCGTTCGTTGTTAAATACTAAAGCTATAGATGATATTGCAGATGAAGCAATAAGAATACGAGAACAGCGAGAAATTCCTAAATACGCTTCCGATAGTTTAGATGTTATTTTAACGACAACCAATTTACGCGGCATAAATTTTTTGGTGAATTTTGACGGCAGTAGAGACTCTTCAAAAGGAACGGTTATTACAAACCACGGTGGTTTTTTTAGGTATAAACTGAAAAATGATAAATACAAATCGGGCATTCCTGTAAGTGAAGATGAGTTGTATTATGTGCTTGATATTTCAAAGAAAAAACATCTTCAATATTTAAAAGAGGCAACGCTAAGTACTGCAGCATTCCCGATTGGTTTACGGTCTAGAGAGGTGGCCATATCGTCAGAATATATTAAACGATATCCTAAATATTTATTCAATCAGTCGAAAGGGATAGAGCCCTTGTTGCCAGAAGGAGATATCTACACTTTTAATTCTGTTGATGGTGGAGTTATAAATAACGAACCATACGGGATTGCCTTGAAAGTACTTAAAGAAAAGAATCCCAAAAGTATTGAAACTTGCAGATATGGGGTAATTATGATAGACCCATTCCCCAATAAGGATAAAGACGTTTCTAAAAGTGGGAAAAGTATTTCGAGTATTGCAAAAGGTCTTCTAAGGTCACTTCGAAATCAGGTAATGTTTAATCAAGAAGGAATTTTAGATGCTTTAGATTTAAGCGACCGAACAAAATTTTTAATAGAACCTGTAAGAAAGATTAAGAAAAATGGAGAATGGGTTAGAAGTAAAAATGATTTAGCCTCTGCTCCTATTGGTGGTTTCGCAGGGTTTCTAAGTCGTGATTTTCGGGCGCATGACTTCCAACTAGGTAGAAAAAATTGTCAAGCATTTTTAAGGTATTATTTTGCAATACCTTCCGAAGAAATCGAGACACGCTTAAGTATTAAGCCCAGTGCAGAAATTAAAGAGAGGTTTGAGTTTTCAGTACCTCCCATGGATGTAAATGGTGATAAGCTATTTCCAATAATTCCAGATATGCGAGTGCTTAGAAGTTTTAATAATAAATTTGATGCCGAAACCTACGGTGAAGATGCAGATATTCAAGACCTACCCTTCCCAAAAATGTCATTTTCAGAATTTGAAAATCGCTATAAGTCTAAGATTAAAAAGAGGATAGGCTTAATTGTAAAATATCTACTTAAAAATAGGTTTCTTTCGTTTTTAGCAAACTTTTTCTACGCAAAAAATGCGGGTTATAAATTCGTAAAAGAAACGATAGAGAAGGAGTTAGCAGAAAATGATCTTTTAAAATAACGAGTGATATATAATCCTAAAAATCCCCAATTATGTACGAACATTTTTTTCAATGCCCACATTGCTGGGAAAGCATTTCGATGTTGCTAGATACTTCCGTGAGGCATCAAAAATATATAGAGGACTGTGAAATTTGCTGCAATCCCTTAGAATTGGAAGTTAGTTTTGAAGATGGAGCGTTAATTGAGTTTACCGCTGTAAGTATATCACAATAAACTTGGAGCTATTTCTTGCCACTCCCTGTCATTGCTTTGGCTAGAGCATTCTTTAAACTAATCCATAAAAAATTAAAAATGGATTTTGTTTTATCTCGAGTTGCTTCTGCAACGCCTTCACGGTAATTGTCATTGGTTTTATTACTGTTGGTAGAAACAAAAATATTAGCTACAGCAGATAGAAATTTGTTTTTTGTGCTGCCATCTTTTTTAAGCACTGTAACAGAAAAATTTGAATAATTAATTTTTAAATCGGTAGTTGAAGTTTCACTATTCCCATCAATAGTAAAATAAGTTTTATGGGTCTGACCTTTCAAACGCACATTTAAATTAGGTTCGGTAAAGCTGTTCATCTTATCAGCTACTAATGACCCTACTTGTGCTTTAAATAAAAATCTATCTTCCGGATTCTGAACATCAAAACTCCATTCTGCTGTAAAAGGGGTATTGTCCATAAAATCTGCGGAAATGTTTAAATTAGTTTTTACCGGACTTTTGTATGTATTACTAACATTTGAAATTGCTGCATTTAAGTTTTTGAAGTTGATAGAACCTCCCATATTTTTAATATGCTGCCTTTCTTCGTATTTAATATTTGCATTTTTGATGTTAACCGAATCCACAGTTAGCTCAAAAGGTAAATCGCGAAGCATCTTACTATAGAGCGGCTTAACCTTAAAATCGTCTGCAACCAATTTGTCCCTAAAAACTTCTAAAAATGGGGCATTGAGTGTGATAAGTTTGCTTTTAGCAAAAAAGTCATTGTTGTTAAACCCAAAATCAAAATTATCAATTGACAATGATTTTAATGATAGGTCAAAATGATCACGTTCTTTATGAATTATTCTTGAGAGCTCTCTTTTAGAATATTTTGTTTTAAGCTTAATATTATTAAAAGTTGCCTTGCGATTTTTAACTAAAAAATCTTCTACTGTTAAGTTTTCGTAAGGACTAACTTTTACAAATGCTGTGTCGCTTTTTGCTTCTAAACTTTTGTAATCAAGCGGTATTTTACGAGTTACTGTTTTATTGTCTATCCGTATTGCGTTAACTTTTACACTTAAACCATTTGTGTAAACTTTTGTAGAATCTTTTCCATCTTCAAAAATCACAAATTTGGTGTTGTTGATTTTAACTTGATCTATAAGTATTGGTTTGTAAATTTTGGCAACGGGTTTTCGCACTGTATCTGTTACAGGTAACTGCCTATCTTGGTAGTAGGCTATAATGGGGTTTTCCAAAGAAATAGATTCAACGTGAATTTCATCATTAAATAAATAATCCCAGTAGCTGATGTCAGAAATATTGAGCTTTTCAACATTTATAAAAGTGTGTTGTACACTGTCTTTTTTATTGTGGATTATAAGTGACGCGTTGGTTATAGAGAGAGAACCGCTAATAGTTTCAACCGTAATACTTTCATAAGCCCTAATCATATTTTCTGGTAATCGCTCTTCAATAAAATTTTGAAGTTTATTTTTCAGAAAGTGATTTATATAATTATTTGATGCTATTACTATAGCGCCAAATGTAAGAATGACGTATATTGTGTATTTTAAGGTCTTATTCATTTCTCTAAAGATAAGGAAAGTACCAATTTCTTTAAGAATATTTGTAAAAGATATTTCGCTTATATAAATTTAGTTTATGATAAATGTTATCCTCGTAGACGATGAACCACATGCAAATTCATTGCTTAAAGTATTGATTGAGAAAGAATTTTCTAATGTTATAACAGTAGTAGGCACGGCTCAATCTATAAAAGAAGCATGTAGTTTAATTGTTAATAACTCAATAGACCTCGTTTTTTTAGACATTCATATGCCTGAAGAAAACGGGTTTGCCTTATTTAATTATTTCTCCACCCCCACATTCGATGTTATTTTTACAACAGCCTATGATAGGTATGCAATACAAGCTTTTAAATATAGTGCATTCGATTATATTTTAAAACCTATAGACGAGTCGGTTTTATATGAAACCATGCAGAGATACCTTGTTGAGAAATCAAATTCTAATGCTCTGAAAGAGCAAATTGCCTTACTTAAAAGTTACGTTGATCAAGCAGAAGAAGGTAAGAAAAGAATATTTTTCAATACTCTTACAGGTTTTGAGTTAACATATGTAAATGATATTCTCTTTATCAAAGCCGATGGAAATTACAGTGAGGTGCATATTGCGGGAGATAAAAAAATAGTTGTTTCTCAATCGTTAAGGACTGTAGAGAAACGCTTGCCACAATCATTGTTTTTTAGGACTCATAAAAGTTATATAGTAGCCCTTGCAGCAGTTATGAGCTATGATAAAAAAGAAAAAACCGTAAAACTAACCGATGGAAGCACGCTCGAAGTCTCCTATAGGCGTGAAAATGATTTTTTAAATAGAGTTCTTGAAAAAGTATAGCTTATTTATCATTTATTTGATAACGAATTTATTAGTGTGTAATGCGCAAACACCTCCGGTTACGCATTTTTCTACAAAAAACTTTTTACCCCATAATACCGTAAGAAGTCTACATCTTTCTAAAAATGGTGTTTTATGGGTTGGTACAGATAATGGTTTAGTAAGAAAACACAATAACAAAATATCTACCTATTTTGAGGAGGACGGATTACCGCTTAATAATATATGGGCAATAACCGAAGATGCAAATAGAGATATTTGGGTAGGAAGTTATGGGAATGGAATTGCGCATTTCGACGGCTCCAATTTTACAATTATTAACACCGATCAAGGGTTAAATAATAACCATATTACTCACTTAAATGTATTCGGAAACTTTCTATATGTAGGTACAAGTGGTGGGGTTTCCGTAATTAATATTGCTGAAAAATCTGTAGTTGCTTCATTAAACCATGAGGAAAGTTCCTTAATGCGTATTTCGGGATTCTTCGAGTTTAATAATACGGTGTTTACTACTACCTATAATACTGGGATCTATAAAATTTTAAATGAAAATGACGAGTACTTTCTAGAAAAAATAAGTGATCATAAATTTATTTACGATTCAGAGAGAATTGGTGACTCCTTGTTTGCTAGTAATAAGGGAGCTGTTTCTGTATTTGCTATAACCGATTTGCTGAACAAAAAAGTACCTGTGGGTAAGAAAAGAGACGGCTTTCCTATAATTTGGGATTATGCTGTTACTAATGATAAAACTGTTTATGGTGCTGCCTGGGGAGTTTTTGAAGAAAACGGAGGTTTATTAAAGTTCTCTGAAGATGGAAATTCTTATGAAGAGGTTCATGGAATAGATAGTAAAAATCTTGTTGTGCTTGAGTACAATCCAATTTTAGAGTTATTGTACGCAGGAACTTTAGACAATGGACTATTTCAGATATCCATAAACCCAATGGTTCAATATTATCCTTCTAGTCATAAAAAAACCATTGCAATAGATCATTTTAATCAAAACAAAATTAGTTTATACGATGATGGTGTAGATATAGCAAACAAATATTACGATGCTAGCTTTTTTAAACAACAGGAAGTTGCCTTTGTGAAAGCTAATAAAAACAACTTGCCTAAACACGAAGATTTTTTTTATGAGTTAAATTATGATACTCCTGAAACTGATATCATTTTTTACACTATTAAAAAATCACAGACTCACGTTTGGATTAACACAAATATTGGGTTGTATAAATTTCGTCCAGATGGAGCTTTTGAATCGTACTTGCCTTTACATACGCTAGAGTTTGATTTTACATCAGATAATAACTTAATTGAGACTAATCCATATCGTGGGGCAAGAGTGTATGAACGTGAATATCCGTTAAAGTATAGATATTATGACGAAGAATTTCCCAGTACTCCTACAAATATTGTTGGAACATTTAGAAGAGATTCAACCACTTATTTTCTTTCAGTTTTTAGCGGTCTTTTTTCTTATGATAAAACTTTTAAGTCGTTTTTAGATACTGGGATTTGGAAAGAAAAAAAACTAAGACACCATGCCATTTTTAATGATTATGTAGCTATAGGGAATGAATTTGGAGATGTATTTATAGTAGATTTTAAGAAGGGATTTGAAGTAATAAAAAAGATTGATAGATCCGAGATTAAAGGAAATTCGATTTTGTTATTAGATTCCTACAAGGATTGGCTAATAATTGTAACAGAGGGAGGGGTTCTTTTTCACAACGATGAAAAGCAAATATTTATTAATGAAGATCAGGGTATAACAAAGAATATTCATGCTATAAATGTGCATAATGATGTGCTGTATCTTGGTTCTGATGGAGGAGAGTATCAAGTGAATATGAAAAGCCTGGTTAATTCTAGAAACAGGATTAATAATTTATTTGTAGAACAAATTAAGGTTAATGATACTGTTTATGGATATGGGAAAGAGCCTTTTGTCTTAAATTCAAAACAAAATAATCTTGAAATTAGTATTTCAACCAATTCTCACCCATACCCAAATAAGCTAGAGTTTTATTATAAAATGAAAGATAACTCAGAGTGGACAAAATTGGATTTGCCGGAGATTAATTTGAGTTTTTTAGAGCCTGCAGAATATAACCTAAGGGTTCGAGTTAATGACACATATACTGGACAGTGGTTTGAAAAATCTGTTTTAGAATTTACGATTAATCCCCCGTTTTATGAACAGTGGTGGTTTAGGTTATTGGTGGCTACTGCACTAGTCTTTGTCACTTCTCTTTATTTTAATCGTAAAAGAAAACAACATCAAATAATAACAGCAAAAGAAATTGCAACTAATAAACGCATTGAAAGACTAAAAGCTGAAGCCTTATTAGCGCAAATGAACCCGCATTTTATATTCAATGCTTTAAACAGTATTCAACATTTAGTAGTTATAGGTGAAAATGAAAAGGCTTCGACCTATTTGGTTAAGTTTTCAAAATTGGTAAGAGCCAATTTAAACAATTCTAGTCGTACGTTTATAAGCTTAAAAGAGGAATTAGACTATCTAAAAACTTATTGTGAGATAGAGAATGAGCGTCACCAAAATCGTATTTCTATAAACTTTATAGTGGATCCGAAAATTGATATTTGTGATACAGAAATTCCAAATTTAATACTGCAACCTTTCTTAGAAAATGCTTTTGTTCACGCATTTCCTAACATTATAAAAAATCCGACACTATCGCTTATAATTAATCAAATTCACGACAATAAACTAAAATGTGTAATTACAGATAATGGAATAGGGAGTAAAAAGGTATTTAAACCTACACAACGTACTTCAAAAGGTATTTCACTTATAAAAGAACGGTTACACTTTTTAAATTATAATCTAGATTCTGCTCTCAAAATAGAACATACAGAGTTTGGGACAACTGTCACTCTTTTTCTCTGATTCTACGTTTATCCAATTTTTAGATACGTTTATACATTAGGTCGAAATCAATAAAATATTGACTCTATATTTGCAATGTCATTATATAGTTGATAAGATTTTAACTCGTTAATGTTTAGATTTTGGTTTTTTACCATAATTAAGCTACCGATTACACCTGCTGTTGGGGAGCAGTGGGTGTATTGGGACGCTTTTAGCTTCACGATAAACCCTCTCTTTTATTTTTATTCCTGATTTTATTCGTCAGCACCATTCGAAATCAGCTATTTATTAAGCGGTTATAAAATACTTTAATTTTCTTCGGAATTTTATTTGCAAACTAGTAAAAGGTTTGTATCTTTGCAGTCCAATATTTCAGTCGGCATTATGAACCGAAAGCTAAAAGCTAAAGATGAAATATTGAAAACCCATATCGCGGGATAGAGCAGTAGGTAGCTCGTCGGGCTCATAACCCGAAGGTCACAGGTTCGAGTCCTGTTCCCGCTACTAAGTACGAAGACTTCACTTTAAATGTGGGGTCTTTTTTTTTGAACTTGACTTTTAGAACAGGACGAGAAGTTTAGGATCAAGAACAATTGTTGTGTTTATGCAAAAATCGTTGTTAATCTATACAGAAAGAATTCTACGTTTTTCACTCCTCTAAATTGTGCCCTAAATGCTTTTATCTTTGCA
>NZ_VDMC01000004.1 GCF_006346335.1 Aequorivita sinensis | reverse complement strand
ACAGAATGAGCCCTGAGAAGTTCATAAATCAATTTTCTTTCTTGAGGCCTCAAGAAAGAAAATTGATGACTATTTTTGATAATCTAAATTAATAAATAACGGTCAACACTAATCAGGGATATACAATGGCGCGTAAGGGAGTTAATAATCGTTATTCAATTTTGATCTCAATCTCCTGTGGCCAGTTTCAACCCTCCTTCGGACAGGTTTCGATTTCAATTTCGTTTTCTTATTGGATTTCGTCAGAGTTTGATTCGTTGTAGGTCCTCTTCCTCTTCAACTACTGTTTGATTGTATTTCAAAGTCCACCCCATTGAATTGGTAAGAATGTAAATTTTCGAAAGTTCAGAAATTAATCTGTTTTCAGCATTCGTTCGCAATTCTGAAGCTTCAATTTTCTTACGTAGCGATTTCTCTACACGTTGTTTTATTTTGTTGTAATCCGAAGCTGTAAATTGATTTAAATAATCTTGAGTTACATCATAGTATTCGATATTTGGATTTATTGATAACTCAGGCTCGGGAATACTCGTGATAGTAACAGTTTTTGTCGCTTCGTTAACTTCAGATGTTATTTTGCTTAAATCGTAGGCTATGCTAGCTTTAGCATTTACTACAATCAATGCTTTTTTACGAGCGTCGAATAGGCCGTACATTAAATCTCTACTAGCATTATAACTAAAAACTTGAGCGTAACTTCCTTCGGTTACAATAAGTTTGCCCACATTTTTTAATTCCTTCTCAATAAGTGCAGTATTAGCTTGCAGGGTTTCGCGATTGTCCTTTCGGTCATCACAATATCGCACACTAAATATTATAACAAAAGCAATGATAATACCGAGGAGAATGTTTCGCATAGAAATAATTTTTACAGGAAAGATATAAAAATTGGGTGTCAGTTAATAATTGTAACCTTTAGTTTAACTGAAAATTAATTATTACAAATCGTATTTAATTACAAGCATAACAATTCTAGGCATTACAAAATACTGCGAAGTTGTATTGAATTGATCATTAAAGCTATCATTATTAATAGATTTTGTGTCTAAAATATTTGTTGCTTGTACAGAAAACTCCCAAGGGCTTTCACCGTGTTTGTAATATAAATTAGCATTAAAAAACGAATAACTGTTTTCAATAGTTTTAGCATCGTTGGTGTAATTGTAGTAATCCCATTCCGCAAAAAAGTTGAAGTCTTTTGAAAATCGGAGGTTTACATTTGCATAAGGTTTGTTGGTGAAGAATGTTTGTTCAATTCCTCCATTGTCATAATCGTTTTTAATGAAACGATAACCAACTTCAAAATTTGGAAAACTCTTAAAATTACTCAACGCACTTATGTTGTAATTTTGAGTAAAACTCTGACTTTCTTGAATTCCATTGTTGATGGTGTTATTTGTTTTGGTTAAGAATAATGCAGCATCCAATTTAAATTGAATTTTCTTTATTCTTTTGCTAAACCTACCAACGGCTGAAAAAGTTTCATCTGGAAAATTACTATCAAAATTAACTGGGCTACTTACTTGATTAATTCCTGCTAGTTGAGTGCTGGTTTTTATAGCATCAATACGTCGAGTATAGCTTAAATTCCCACCAATATTTGTGTAATTAAAAAGATTGAAGCTAAAATAAGTTAAATTGTAACTATGCGATAATGAGTTTTCTAGCTCTCTATTTCCGCGGAAAAGTCTATTGTAATTATTAAAAACGTAGGCCTGTGCGTAATTATTCACATCGCTATATTCTGAAGTGATCGCATAGTTAAAACGTATATTCTCACTTTTCTTAAGTTCTAAAACAACATTTACATCTGGTAATACCATCCAGTCATTTTGAGTTGAGGTTGTTCCTAATTGCTCGTTTTTCAAGTTGTAATTATGAAGTGTAAGCCCAGGTGTGAAAATAAACTTCCCCGATTTTAATTTATAATGAAGTCCGAAAAATACATCTGAGAAAGTATAGTTTACATCGTTATTGAAATCGTTTTCAGTGAAATTATTTTGATTTCCATTATCTAAAATTTGAAAAATATCTGAGTTAAATTTCTGATTGCTATAAGTGGTTCCAAGGGTGAAGTTGAGGTTGCTGACATTGTTCAAAACATAGTAATAATCAATTTTTGCATCGAGCTTATGACTTTTTACAGTTTTGTTTTGGTTAATGTTGAAGCGTTCCGAATGTTCCAAAGGATTGAATGTATCGGCATCACTATTAAAAGGGTCTAGGGGATTAATAGTAGTAAATACCCCTCGAAATGGAATTGAATCCTGAACTGCTTGATAAAATGGATCTTCATTTTGATATAAATGTTGAACTTCTGCAGCAAATATGTTTTTATCATTTAAAGTGAAATAAGCATTCGCGTTTTGATTTATTGAGAAAGGCTTGTTTTCTTTTGCTTCAGAAATATCATTTTGGTTACCGCCAACTATTGAAAGCGTTGCGTCGTCTTGCGTTTGTTTTGAAGTTTTTACCAAGGCGTCATAATCCATCTGAAAATTTGTATTAGGTTTATAAACACTACTCAGTTTTAGCATAGCCAATTGATTGCGTTGATCGTTATTGGTATTTGTATTTTCGGTAATTCCAGTAAGAATGTACTGGCTGATGCTATTATTTACAATATTCGTTTTATTGTCACTTAGAATCCCGAAACCACTGATGTCTAATTTATCATTTACAGCATAACTGAAGTTTCCAGCTACAAACTTGGCGTCTATAGCTTTAGCTCTGTCGTTTTGAGAAACAGCAAAACCTAAGTCGCTATCGCTAATTCTAAAACTAGTTCCACCTCCTCGGTTGAAATTTTTAAAACCGCCCGTAAAATTGAAGTAGTCGCGAAAGGTAAAAGGAACTTCTCCAATATTATTAAAATCGGTAATTAGGTTAATACTGTATTTGGGACTGTAGTAAAATAATTTTGGATGAACCAAATAACGGCCGCTATCTTCACCGTATTCATCAGCAATTCCTGCACCTGCAGTGACTTCTCCAAACCAAAAGTTTTTCTTTCCTTCTTTTAATTTTATGTTAATCGCAACATTATCTCGATCGTTCCCAAGTCCACGCATTTGGTCCACTTCATTGTAATTTCGAAGTACTTCTACTTTGTCTACTGCATCGGCTGGAATGTTTTTAGTAGCGAGCTTGCTGTCGCCGTCAAAGAAATCTTTCCCTTCCACCATTACTTTGCTAACCGTTTTCCCTTCTACCTGAATTTCACCATCGTCATTAACCTCCACTCCAGGAAGTTTTTTCATTACATCACCAAGCTTGCGTTCATTGCCATTGGTAAAACTATCTGCGTTGTAAACAATGGTATCACCTTTTACTGTTACAGGCATTTCGTAAACAATTTCTACATCGTCTAATTGATTTTCCTGCGGATTTAAAATGAAGTTTAAATCGATATTATCAGATTCAGTGGGAACGGAAACTGTTTGTTTTTTGGTTTCATAACCTAAAAAACTTGCGGTTAAAGTGTAAGTATTTCCTTTTGGAAGATCGAGTTGGTAGCGACCTTGATGATTTGTAATTCCATAGGACTCTGTTTCACCTGTAGTTTTAACACTAGCAATTACATTGGCAAATTCCAAGGGATTGCCAAGGCTATCTTTAATGGTTCCTTTTACTTTGATGCTTTGCGCTGAAAGTGAAATGGAGAGCATTATTAAAATGAAGGTGAAGATTTTGTTCATTGGTTGGTTTTATACTGTTTTCGACAGTAATTTTAATAATTCTAAAGTTCAATTTTGCTTGTTTTTTCTCGCAGAGGCCGCAGTGTTTATCGCTTAGAACGCAGAGAAATCGTTATCTCTATAAGTGCTCTGCGAAAAATTTTGCGCTCTCCGCGTGAAACAGATTTTCAATTTCGATTTCGATTTCAATTACGTTTTCTCCTAGAATCCACCGCCACGTCTTCCACCTCTGTTTTGGAAATTTTCACGCAACTCTTCAGTTTTTTCCTGTACAATTTTGATGTATTCTTCACGAGTTACTTTCTTTCCTTTTTTAGGAGCTTCAATTTTTTCGGCAGATTTTGGGTTTATTACAACTTTTGAACATAGCAATGTGGTTCTATAAACGTTCAACTCCATAATTAAGCCAGGTAATCCTCCAAACTCTCCAGGGCCATTACTTACAGGGATTTGTGGTGTAAACCAAGCAGTAACCTCGATTTCTTCAGGAATTTCAATCATATCCATTGGGTCGTCAAAATTTGTAGAATCTTTTTCAACTTCAGTATTTTCCTTTTCATCTTTACCTTTTCTGTCGCGTTTTGGACGAGCCATACTAAAATCGGTTGGGTCAACTTTTTTCATGGCAATAGCTTTAAATACGGTGTACTGTCCTATTTGCTTAGTATCCTTCGTCATCTGCCAATCCAACGATTTTATAGAGTCTGTCACTAAAAATTGTTTTCCAAAGAATTCATTTTCCTCTACAATTTGTCCTGTTTTTAGGTTTTTGTATTGACTTCCAGGAGTAAAGCTATTCATCATCATTCTGAAGCCTGGGTTAATTGGTGTTGCATCAAGTTTTTCTTCTTCTTTATAAATAGATTCGTCTTTTGTAAAAGTGAGGATGTAGGTTTTCTCTAATGCGCTTTTCATCATCTGAGAAACCATTTTTTTCATTTCCTCAGTCATTTCGCGTCTGCCAGCTCCCATTTCATCTAAGTCTACAGTTGTTTTAGATTCGTAAAAAGCTTGCCCACTTATACTTTGTGCGTTTAAAGAAACCGAAAATAAAAGGAGAAAAATTAAAATATATCGTATCATAAAATTGTAATTAAGGGTAAGTTTAAAGTTAATGAACATGAAGTAAATTGCTTAAAAATAATATATTTAAATACAACAAACTATAGTTCACTAATACTAAGACGAGTGAATGTATAATGTGTTACATAATTTTACGTTTTAGGGTATCACCACATTTTGTAACTTGCCAACTTTATGAAACCACTTCTAATATTCTTTTTACTAATTGGTCAATTTAGTATTGCTCAAAGTTTAAACTTAGAGAGTAAGACTCCGTTAGGTGCTGATAGGTTTATTGGAGTAGACAACTACAAGAATACCTATTTTATTAAAGATCGTGTTCTAAACAAGAGGGGAGCTGATGGGAATTTTAAGTTCAACGATCTTCAGTTGGGGAGAATTACTTCAGTTGATATTATAAACCCTTTAAAAGTTGTTGTGTTTTTTCAAGACACCAATACAGTGGTTTTACTCGATAATAAGTTAAGTGAAATTCAAAGAATTAGTTTTAATAATTTGCCGCAATTTTTGAATGTTAGTACTGCTACAAATGCAGGTAGTAATAGTTTGTGGGTTTTTAATGTAGATACGCAGCAACTTGAACTGTACAATTACGGTTCTAAATTGCAAACTGTGGTATCACAACCTTTTCCTGGAAAACTAGTGTCTCAGGCGAGTAACTTTAATTATTGTTTCACTTTAACCGAAAAGAAATTACGCGCTTTTAATATATACGGAAGTATTCTCAATGAAGCTCCTTCAGAAGAATATGAAAAAATCGTTCAACAAAATGAAAACTTGATTGCACTAAAGGAGAATACGCTTTATTACATTCCCGATTTTGCAAAAAGGAATGGTGATAAACCACGAGAAACCGTAAAGTTAGATGTGGCAGAAATGAATATTAAAGACTTGCAGCTTACTAATGATTTGCTTTATATTTATGACGGCAAATATTTGCACATCTTTTCACTAACTATCCCAAAGAATTAAATAATATGCACGTTGCAATTGCAGGAAATATAGGTTCAGGTAAAACTACGCTTACAAGGTTATTGTCAAAACATTACAAGTGGCAACCCCATTATGAAGATGTGGAAGACAATCCGTATTTAGATGATTTTTACAATCAGATGGAGCGTTGGTCTTTTAATCTTCAAATCTACTTTTTGAATAGTCGTTTTCGCCAAATATTAGATATTCGTGAAAAGGGAAAGAGTGTAATTCAAGATAGAACTATTTATGAGGATGCATATATTTTTGCACCCAACCTTCACGCGATGGGCTTAATGACTAATCGTGATTACGAAAATTACAGATCGCTTTTTGAACTTATGGAGAGTGTTACCGAAGGGCCAGATTTATTGATATATCTGCGTAGTAGTATTCCAAACCTTGTGAAACAAATTCACAAACGCGGTCGTGATTATGAAAATTCAATTAGCATAGATTATTTAAGCCGGTTAAACGAGCGCTATGAAGCCTGGATTCACGGTTATGATAAGGGAAATCTTATTATATTAGATGTTGATGATTTAGACTTTGTAGATAATCAGGAACATCTTGGAGAGGTGATTAATAAAATCGATGCTGAACTACACGGCTTATTTTAAAATTAAGATTTATATAAACCCTTGATCTTTTGCGTGATTAATTGCGGCTTCGGTGTCGTCCACTAAAAGTACAGGCACTCTTGTGTAATTTTTATAAAGGTTTTTTACACGTTCCATTTTCTTCCTGCGATTTACATCTCTTAAATAGATAGCTAAAATTCGCCCAGGATATGACTCGGTGATTTCTTGGTAGATATCAGGGTCGTGTTGTCCGCTATCACCTATTAATATAAATGGCAATTTGGGGTAAGTTTTTAAGATATTAATAATTTCAGTTTGCTTTTGAGGTTTCTCAGCTTTGTATTTTTTAGCGAAAGGATTTACAAAATCTCGCAGTAGAATAGGCCCTTTATGGAAGTTGTTGACCTCTAGAAAAACTTCTAAATAATTGTATAAATTCCAAGGACTATGACTTACGTAAAAAATAGGGTTACAATCATTTCCAGATTTTCCGTCGTGTAATTTTTGGTAAAAATCTGCGGCACCTTTTAACGGAATTCGCTTATCAGCACTTTTAAAAAATGTGTTTTTTATTACAGCCCATTTTAATCGAGAGGTAAGTCCAGTGTGAAGAATGGTGTCATCAATATCACTAATTACTCCGTATTTCGCTGTGTTTTTTGGAATAAGAATTTCACCTTTAAACTTGTTGTCTTGTTGTATTTTTCTTCCGCTTTTATTTTCGGTAAAAGAAATTGAAAATTGCATCCAACCTTCTTCATCTGTTAAGGGAAGTAGATTTTCTATGGTTTCATCAATTAAGAAATAACCTTGGCTGTCCGTTACAGTTGAAATTGTTCTATTGTCAGGGAGTGTGAGTGTGAGTTTGGCATTCGTTACTTTGTCGGTAATAAATCGCTTCCAACTATTTCTTAATAAGTTGAATAAACCTGTTTGGTTTAGGTCTATATCCTCATCTTGAATAGATCGACCCTTGGCATAAAGGTGGTTAGCAGTGCCATAACTGCGAAAAGTAACAATCTGAATCGGGTCTTTTTTAAACATAGTCTTTTTTAAAAATGCCAAGTATCAGGCCATAACCACATTATGGTTAAACCAAAAGCAATTGTGATTCCAAAGGAAATTCCTATCCATTTTGCCAATTGACGTGTGCCTAAAACTGCTGCCATAACTCCTTTAAAAGCTAAGTTAGAAAGTGAAGCTAACAATATTAAACGCCAACCAGTAGAGGTGTTTAATCCTCCAGATTTCATCATTTGAGATAAAGATAATGTTATCGCGTCAACATCAGTAAGTCCACTAATTATAGCCACCACATAGAGCGCATCATTTCCAAATTCTTGTTTAGTGAATGCCACAGCTAAAAGAATAGCACCATATAGCAATCCAAAAATCAAGGCACTTTTAAACTGTGCTGGATTTTCAGGTTCAGGCATTTTATCATCTCCACCGTTTTTACTGATGATATAAAACAGACCTACACAAATAATAGCCATAACAACGAATACAGCAATAAGTGGTAGGAAAAGTTCTGAAAATTTTTCTGGGACAACTACACCAACTTCTACTAATACTCTTACCATCGCAACTGCAGAGGCTGCTGAAATAACAAATGCTGCTAGTTTGTTAATGGATTTTGTCTCTTTAGTTTTTCGCGCGTAACTAACAGTTGTGGCTGTGCTGCTAATTAGTCCTCCTAAGATTCCATTAGAGATTATGCCGACTTTCTTACCAACAAATTTATAGATGAAATAGCCTATTACACTTATCCCTACAATTAAGGTTACCATTAACCAGATATTTCTTGGGTTTAAAACATCTAGAGGGCCAAAAGTTTTATCGGGTAGGAGAGGGAGGATTACGAGGGAAATTCCCGCAAAAGTCATTATAGCGGCAAGGTCTTTTTCTTCTAGTTTTTCTATAAAACCATGTAGGTGTTCTTTTAAGTAAAGTAGAATAGCTATAGAACCGCCCACGATAACGGCAATTACCCGATCACCCATTACTAAATAAGCTCCAACAGCAAACATAAGTAGCGCTGCTACCTCTGTGGTTTGCCCTATATCTGTTTCATTAGACTTTTTTAGCTTAATAACATTGGCTGTTACTAATAAGGCTGTAAGACAGATTCCTAAAACAGGAAGAATAAATGGATTGTTAAAATCTCGAGCTAAAAAGGCTGAAACAACACCCATTAGCGAAATGAGTGTAAATGTTCTAACCCCTGCCATTTCGTGATCGCTTTTTTGGCGTTGAAGACCAACAAGCATTCCTAATCCAAACCCAATGGCTAAAGTTATAATGTCCTCGTAATTCATATAAGTACTAAAGTAATAAAAGTTAATCAGGGATTCCGAAAATAGATTTCAGAAATATAAAATTAATATTGCTTGAGTAAAAAAAGCCTGCAAGACGTATAAACTTAGCAGGCTTTAAAAATATTATCCGTTTTAATTATGATATGTTACGGTTTACTCTTTGTCTTTCACTTTTATTTTCATTCCATCTACATCTTTTAATTGTGAACGAACTTCTTCTTCAGTACCTGTAAAAGTTTTAGTTTCTATGCTTTCTATCCCGTCAACAGTTCTTGTAATTGTAACATTTGCTGTAACCTGGTCGTTGTTGTCGTTTTTCAACCACTCAACCATCGTTTCAGTTTTGTTTCTTAAGTTGTCACCTTCAGTGATGGTTTTTCCTGTTTCAATATACTTTATTTGCTTATCGGTTAATACAGTTTTGTTGCCTTCAGCATCTATAATGTAAACCTCTTCTGTCGATGTTTCAGCGGTAATAACATTGTTGTCGTGGTTTCCTAGAATTGGTGCGATAACCAGTCCGATTAAACAAGTTAGTTTTATTAAAATATTCATAGAAGGTCCTGAAGTATCTTTGAATGGATCACCTACAGTATCACCAGTTACAGCAGCTTTATGGGCGTCACTACCTTTGTAAGTCATTTTACCGTCAATCATAACGCCTGCTTCAAAAGATTTTTTAGCATTGTCCCAAGCTCCACCAGCGTTGTTTTGGAAGATTGCCCAAAGTACACCGCTTACGGTTACTCCAGCCATATATCCACCAAGCATTTCTGCAATCGCCATATTGTTCATTCCAAAGATCATCGGAATAAAAGCAATTGCAATAGGGAAACCAATAGTCATAATACCAGGTAATAGCATTTCTCTTAAAGAAGCCTTGGTTGAAATAGCCACACATTTGTCGTATTCAGGTTTTCCAGTACCTTCCATAATTCCTGGAATTTCTCTAAACTGACGTCTTACTTCATTTACCATTTGCATTGCTGCTTTTCCAACTGCATTCATTGCTAAAGCCGAAAAAACAACTGGAATCATACCTCCCACAAAAAGCATCGCTAGCACAGGTGCTTTAAAGATGTTAATACCATCAATTCCTGTAAAAGTTACAT
The DNA here is from genome assembly GCF_006346335.1 of Aequorivita sinensis. Classification (GTDB taxonomy): domain Bacteria; phylum Bacteroidota; class Bacteroidia; order Flavobacteriales; family Flavobacteriaceae; genus Aequorivita; species Aequorivita sinensis. Next base: position 166,144 of record NZ_VDMC01000004.1, on the reverse strand, counting down.
AGGCTGCAAATAGCGCTAAAGATGTAAGTGCTGCCGAAGCAATTGCAAACCCTTTTCCGGTTGCAGCAGTGGTATTTCCTACTGAGTCTAGAATATCGGTACGCTCTCTAACAATAGGGTCTTGCTCGCTCATTTCGGCAATACCTCCTGCGTTGTCACTAATAGGACCAAAAGCATCAATTGCTAACTGCATTGCGGTAGTAGCCATCATTGCCGAAGCAGCTAGGGCAACTCCGTAAAAACCAGCAAATGCATAAGAAGCCCAAATTGCTCCTGCGAAAAGTATTACAGAAGGAAATGTTGAAATCATTCCCGTTGCTAAACCTGCAATAATATTAGTTCCTGCACCAGTTGAGGATTGTTGTACTATTTTTAGAATAGGTTTCTTTCCCAATCCTGTGTAATATTCAGTAATGGATGAAATCACTGCTCCTACAACTAAACCAACTAGTGTGGCATAAAATACTCTCATTGAAGAAATTTCTTGAAGTCCTTCTCCGAAGAAACTCATATTCATAGTTTCAGGAAGCATCCATAACACTAGAACATAGCACGAAACAGCAACAAGAATAATAGAAACCCAGTTTCCAATATTTAAGGCACCCATAACTTGAGCTTCCTTAGCGTCATTGCTTTTTATTTTCACTAGCATAGTACCTATAACCGAAATGATAATTCCAACTCCTGCAATTGCCATTGGAAGTAAAATTGGTCCTATACCACCAAATGCATCGGTGATAGCTCCACCCATATCTTTTATTACGTAGTTTCCTAAAACCATAGCAGCAAGAACTGTTGCTACATAGCTACCAAATAAATCGGCACCCATACCTGCAACGTCACCTACGTTATCACCTACGTTATCAGCAATTGTGGCTGGGTTACGTGGATCATCTTCTGGGATTCCAGCTTCTACTTTACCAACAAGGTCGGCGCCAACATCGGCAGCTTTTGTGTAAATACCACCACCAACTCTTGCAAACAATGCGATAGATTCAGCTCCTAGAGAGAATCCAGCTAATGTTTCAAGAACAATTGTCATATCCATAGTGTTCGTCCAAACACCTCCCATAAAGTAATGGAAGAAGAAGATGAAAAATGCGGTAAGTCCTAATACCGCTAGACCTGCAACTCCAAGTCCCATTACTGTACCACCGCCGAAAGATATTTTAAGCGCATTAGGTAAACTTGTTTTAGCTGCTTGGGTAGTACGAACGTTTGTTTTTGTGGCTATTTTCATTCCCATATTCCCGGCTAAAGCAGAAAACACAGCTCCAAAAATAAAGGCTACAACAATTAATATATCTGTAGTAGGAACAACGAATGAAACAACTGCCAAAGCGATACTTACTATTATAACAAAGACAGCGAGTAATCTATATTCGGCATTTAAGAAAGCTAAAGCACCCTCGTAAATGTGGTCGCTTATTTCTTTCATTTTACCATCTCCAGGGTTTTGTTTCATTACCCAAGAACGTTTTACGGCCATAAATAAAAGGCCTAATAACGCCATAACTATAGGCGCATAAATCATCAATGATTCCATAAAAAATTTAGTTTAAGGTTGGTTGTTATTATGTTACTCTCAAAAATAGGAAAATGGATTGGGATATAAAACAGCTATTTTTGTGGTATAAAAATCAAAAATAAAATGGAAAAATTATGGTTTTTTCACTGATACTGTTAAAGTTATGTATTTGTATAATTGCTGGAAGTGATGGAAAGTTGAAATTGAAGTTTCTTGAAAATGTGCCTAAAAAGGAAAAGGACGTAAAAACAAAAGACCTTATAGTCTTGAGTTTTACGTCCTTAATATGAAATGTATTGTTTGCTTAAGAGAGTCTCTTAGATACTGAATTTTCCGTGTACTTCAGGAGTCTCTTCGTAACGCTTAATGCATTGCTCGTAAATTTCTTTTGCTTCAGCAGCATCGCCCCATCCACCTACATCTACACGTTTCTTTTCAAGATCCTTATATACTTTAAAGAAATGCTCAATTTCTTTTTTCAAGTGAGGGTTAAGGTCTTCTAAATCGTTTAACTGGCTCCAGATTGGGTCTGATACAGGTACACAGATAATTTTTTCATCTTGTCCTTTTTCATCAGCCATATGGAAAACTCCAATAGCCTTTACTTCCATCACACACATAGGGAATGTAGGCTCATGACCTAACACTAGTACGTCCAAAGGATCACCATCTTTTGCGTATGTCTCTGGAATAAAACCATAATCGGCAGGATACATCATACTGCTAAAAAGCATACGGTCGAAACGAATTTTCTTTAACTCAAAGTCGTATTCATATTTGTTACGGCTTCCTTTTGGAATTTCTATTAGTACGTCGAATGTCTTATTCATGATAATTTTTTAAGTAATTTATTTTGAGGGTGCAAAAGTACTGCTTTCCTTCTTAATGGGAAAGTAGTTGCACAGTGTTTTCCACTACTTAATAGAAACTTATGTTTTTTTATAATGAAAAGTTGATCTAGCCTTGCTTAAGAACTTGAAGTAAATGTTCTAAATCCTCTTTAGTGTTGTAATAATGAAACCCTACTCTTATACCGTTTCCTCGTAAAGAACACGCAATATTGTTTTCTCTTAGTCTTTTAAAAACATCCTTATCGCATTGTAAGTTGAAAATAGAAGAGTGGTTTCGACGACCTAGTGTTTTGTTTGAGAGTAATCCAAGTTCGGTAAAGCTTTCTTTGGCTAGTTCCGAAATTGACTTTATCTGTTGATACAACACATCTCGGCCAAATTGTTCTTGAAACTTAATGGCTTGTGCTATACTTCCATAATTTAAAGTGTCTTGATGGCCAGGCTCAAAATGTTTTATAAAAGCAGTGTCTGAGGCTGAACTTTCAAACGTAGCTGCAGAGTTAAATCCTATAGTTTTAGGCGATATTCGGTGTTGAGCAGTTTCTTTAATAAATAATATTCCATTTCCGAATCCAGATGTAAGCCACTTATAACAACTTGTGGCTAATACATCAATAGGACTATCTTCAAAATTGAAAACTTCTGTACCTAGATACTGCGTGCCATCAGCTATTAACAGTAAGTTCGGGTATTTATTTTTTAGTTGTTTTAAGAAGTTGAAATCTATTTTAATTCCACTTAGCCACTGTACAATACTGAAAATAAACACTTCAGGTTTGTGCTTTTCAATGGATGTTTCAATGTTTTTTTCAAGATTTTCATCTATTTCAGCATAACACACATTGAACTCTCTACTTTCAACAGGCCAATTTACTGAAGGGTAATCATTATTTAATAATAGTATTTTCTGATTTTTAGGAAGGCCTTCCAAAACACTATTTATCCCAAATGAGAAATTTGGGATTAAAGCAATTGTATTAAGCGAAGCTCCAAAGAATCGTGAAATCTCATTCTTTGTGTCTGCAATAATTTCTTGATGATTCGCACGAAAAGCTACAGGATTGTTTAGCAGATCATCATCCTGAATTCGTCTCCAGTCTATCACAGGTTTCGGAATTAAACCATTTGCAGCGGTATCGAGATACACTGTGGTGTTAAGGCTGGGAAAGTGTTTTCTTATTTCTTTCATATGAATTATGCCATTACTGCGAAATTTAGGTATTTTTACAGAAAGTTATCGTGATTGTGTAACGAAAGTAACTAACTATGTTCTCAAAAACTAAAAAAACAGACAGAATAGACGCCGAACAGCGTGAGCAATACGAATATGCACGTAGACGAATTAAGCAGAAAAAGAACTTAATGCGTCACTTTATTTTGTTTTTAGTAGGTTCAATTATCCTTATTATTATAAATCCTGTATTGGGTTATGGTAACGAAACATTGATAAAAGATTGGTTTATATGGGCAATTTTAATTTGGACTTTTATCTTTTTGATTCATCTTTTCAATGTTTTTGTGATGAATAAATTTATGGATAAGGAATGGGAAGACAGACAACTTGAAAAGTTAAAAGCAAGACAAGCAGAGAAAATTGCAGAACTTCAAAAGCAAGTTGATAGCGAATTGCAATTGCCAAAAACTGACGATTTCACAAAAAAAAACGAAGCAGACAACCTATTACCTCCAGACGTACAATGATAACAATGATTGCTGCCGCGGCCGAAAACAACGAATTAGGAGCAAAAAATGGAATGATTTGGCACCTGCCTGACGATTTTAAACGTTTTAAGAAGCTTACCAGTGGTCATCACGTAATTATGGGGCGTAAAACATTTGAATCTTTAGACAAGCCGCTTCCCAATAGAACTAATGTTGTAATTACACGTGATAAAAATTATGAGAAGTTGGGTGCAGTGAGTGTGCAAAGTTTGGAAGAAGCATTAGAAATCGCAAAAAATGACTCTCAACCCTTTATTATTGGTGGCGGTGAAATTTATAAAATAGGATTGTCCCTTGCTGACAAAATTGAGCTAACTCGTGTTCACGGAACTTTTGCTAATGCCGATACATTTTTCCCTGAATTTTCTACCGACGAATGGAAATTGGAATCGGAAACCCGTCATGAGATAGATGAAAAGCATAAATATGCTTTCACCTATCAAACTTGGGTTCGTCGTTAATTAATTTCGCTTAAGTTTTTACTTCAACAATCCAGCACGCTTTAATAACGCTTCTGGGTCTGGTTTCTGTCCGCGGAATTTAATGTATAATTCCATTGGGTCCATAGTTCCTCCTTGTGAAAGCACGAAGTTTTTAAACTTATCAGCTACTTTTTTACTAAAAATCCCTTCTTGTTGGAAATATGCAAATGCATCTGCATCTAACACTTCCGCCCATTTATAACTGTAATATCCTGCCGAATAACCGCCTTGAAAAATATGTGAGAACGAAGTGCTCATACAATTTTCTTTTACATCCGGATATAACTGAGTGTCTTCAAATGCAGCAAACTCAAAGGCTTTTACTTCGTTAATTCCACTTGGGTCTTGGCTGTGCCAAGCCATATCTAACATTCCGAAGCTCAATTGGCGAAGTGTTGCCATCCCTTCAAGGAAAGTAGCTGATTCTTTTATTTTCTCCACATACTCCATCGGGATTACCTCTCCGGTTTTGTAATGTGTAGCAAAGAGTTCTAAAGTCTCTTTTTCGTAGCACCAATTCTCTAAAATCTGACTTGGTAATTCTACAAAATCCCAATAAACACTAGTTCCTGATAGGCTAGGGTATTGGGTGTTTGCAAGCATACCGTGTAAGGCGTGACCAAACTCGTGGAAGAGGGTGGTTACTTCGTTAAATGTAAGAAGTGAAGGTTTACTGGCAGTAGGCTTGGTGAAATTACAAACGTTAGAAACATGAGGCCTATCGTTTGTACCGTTTTTTGTTTGCTGAGGTTTATACGAAGTCATCCAAGCTCCATTGCGCTTGCCTGCACGTGGATGGAAGTCTGCATAAAATAGTGCAACTAATTCTCCTTCGTCATCTTTTACCTCGTAAGTTTTTACCTCTGGATGATATTTGTCTATATTTTGAACTTCTTTAAAGTGTAGTCCATACAGCTTTTGTGTAACGGTAAAAACTCCGTTTATTACATTTTTTAATTCGAAGTATGGTTTTAGCTTTTCGTCGTCAAGGTTGAAAAGTTTTTGTTTCAACTTTTCTGAATAATAAGCGCCATCCCATTTTTCGAGATGATCTATTCCATCTAGTTCTTTTGCGAAAGCGGTTAATTCATCAAATTCTTTTTTAGCTGCAGGTTTTGCTTTTTCCAGTAATTCGTTTAAAAAAGACTTTACTTTTTCAGGAGTTTCTGCCATTCGCTCTTCAAGAACAAATTGTGCGTGACTTTTATACCCCAATAAATTTGCCCTTTTATAACGTAATTGAGCAATCTGAAGTACATTTTTCTGATTGTCAAATTCGTCATTATTAAACCCTTTTGCACCAAATGCAATTGCCATTTTTTTACGCAATTCACGATTGTCGGCATAGGTTAAAAATGGAACATAGCTAGGGTAGTCCAAAGTGAAAACCCAACCTTCTTTTCCTTTTTCTTCTGCAGTTTGAGAAGCAGCTTCAATTACCCCTTCAGGTAAACCACTTAAATCCTTTTCATCGGTAATATGAAGTTCAAACTTGTTAGTTTCTGCTAGTACATTTTCTCCAAAAGTGAGTTTTAACTTAGAAAGTTCGGTGTCTATTTTTCTAAGTTTTTTTTTCTTTTCTTCTGAAAGATTGGCTCCATTTCTTGAAAAACCTTTGTACTTTTTATCGAGCAACATTTGTTGTTCTTCATTAAGGTCTAATGTGTCCTTTTGATTATATACAGCTTTTACTCTTTCAAAAAGGGCTTCATTCAACAACATATCATTGCCGAATTCGGTTAGCATAGGGGAGATTTCCTGTGCTAATTTCTGAATTTCATCGTTTGTTTCTGCACTGTTTAGGTTGAAGAAAATACTTGTAGCTCGGTCTAACTTTTCACCACTAAATTCTAATGCTTCAATTGTGTTTTCAAAAGTAGGAGCGTCAGAATTTGAAGTTATAGCATCAATTTCAGCTTTTGTTTCTTCAATTAACTTTGTAATTGCAGGAAGAAAATGCTTGTTTTCAATCTTTGAAAATGGGGCTGTGTTATAAGATTGTAATAAAGGATTCATTGAAAGTTTTTAGATTTTAGACGTTAGATTTTTCGACTCAAAAAAGGTGAGTCAAAATCGATTAATTAATTTTAGCCACTCACCACTCACCACTCATCACTTACCACTACGAACTTCTTTCGCGCCTTCTTCTACTTTTACTTTAAGGCTTTCTTTGTAGGCTAAAATTTTATCCAAAACAGATTTATCTGACGATCCAATGATTTGTGCGGCTAAAATACCTGCATTTTTAGCGCCATTAAGTGCAACTGTAGCTACAGGAACACCGCCTGGCATTTGTAAAATAGACAATACGCTATCCCAACCATCGATTGAGTTACTAGATTTCACTGGAACACCGATAACTGGTAAAGGTGAAAGTGAAGCAATCATTCCAGGTAGATGGGCAGCGCCTCCAGCACCAGCAATAATTACCGAAATTCCGCGGGTATGAGCATTTTTACCGTAATCAAAAAGCTTTTCTGGTGTGCGGTGAGCAGAAACTATATCTACTTCCACTTCAATGTTGAATTCTTTTAAAATATCTACAGCGTCCTGCATCACTGGCAGATCGCTAGTACTTCCCATTATTATTGCTACTTTGCTCATGTTTTTTAGTTCTGTGTCAGGTCGAGCGCAGTCGAGACCTACTTATTAAGACGAATCTTGCTTAGTATTGACCTCTCGACTGCGCTCGAGGGGACAAAGTGATTTTTAATTAATATTATTTATTTGCTGGAGTGCATGAGAGATCTATAATTTACTCACTAACAACCTCAATTGTTTTCTTAACTTCTTCCGCTATTTTTCGTGCTTTGTCGAGATCTTTATTTACTATGGTTACGTGGCCCATCTTTCTAAATGGACGCGTTTCTTTTTTACCGTAAATGTGAGGCGTTACTCCTTCCATCGCTAGTATTTTTTCTATGTTTTTATAGACAACCTGACCTGTATGTCCTTCTGAACCAACTAAATTAACCATAATTCCACCTACTTTGCTATCGGTATTACCTAAAGGTAAGTCTAAAATAGCTCTAATCTGTTGTTCAAATTGGTTGGTGTAGCTAGATTCAATGCTGTAATGACCGCTATTGTGTGGTCTTGGCGCTACTTCGTTTACTAAAACTTCATCGTCTTCGGTTTGAAACATTTCTACAGCCAAAAGTCCGACGTGCTTAAACGACTCCGATACTTTTTCAGCTAAAGCTCTTGCTTTATTGGCAACAGCTTCGTCTATTCTCGCGGGACATATCACGTATTCTACTTGATTGGCTTCTGGATGAAACTCCATTTCAACAACTGGATACGTTTTTACTTCCCCTGAAGGATTTCTTGCAACAATTACAGCAAGTTCATTTTTAAATGGAATTAGCTTTTCAGCTATACAAGCATCAGAAGATAGCGGGATAATATCTTCAGCATTTCTAATAACGCTTACGCCTTTTCCATCATAACCGCCAGTACAACTTTTCCATACAAATGGGAAATGCAGCTCCTTTCTTACAATGGCTTCATTTAGCTCATTTTTATCCTTGTAAATTTTGAAAGGAGAAGTAGGGATTTTATGTTCCTTATAAAACTGCTTCTGCACTCCTTTATCCTGAATATTTCGCAAGGTTGCGGCACTAGGATAAACTTTCACACCTTCGTTTTCCAGCTTTTCTAAAGCTTCCACATTTACACCTTCAATTTCAAAAGTAAGTACATCTACTTTTTTTCCGAAGTTATAAACGGTTTCAAAGTCCATTAAATCACCTTGTTGAAAGTAATCTGTCGCTATTTTGGAGGGAGCTTCATTGCTTGGGTCGAGAACGTGAGTGCGAATGTCCCACTTTCGGGTTTCGTATAACATCATTTTTCCCAATTGTCCGCCGCCAAGAATGCCGAGGGTGAAGTTGGTGGAGAAGTAGTTCATATTGATTATTGGTTTTTTATAATTTGCAAAGATAGTTATTTCGATACTTTGACTGGACTTTGCATTATAGATTTGCTAATTGGTTATTTAGATTCTACATTGATTGATTTCAATAATAATAATTCATAAAATTCATTTGTATTTATTTGGCATTTGTTCTGCAGGTTTATTTTTACATTTGAAGGAATTAAGAATATAATGTCAGCCTTTATAAAATCACGTGATTTGTAAAAGTTGATTTTAGAAAATAACTCAAAAATATGCTCCTCGATAATACAGAACTTATTAAAACCACCTTTGAAAAAAGTATCCCAATGCATAAGTTTTTGGGATTGAAAATAGACTTGCTCGAAAAGAATTTTGTGAGAATTAGCGTTCCATTTAGAAAAGAATTGGTAGGCGATTTTAGAAATAACAGATGGCACGGAGGCGTTATTGCTACCGTTATGGATTCTGTGGGCGGTGTAATTGGTGCTATGCACTTTACTTCACTACAAGATAAAATTTCTACTATCGATTTAAGAGTGGATTATCTTAGAGGTGCAGAACCCGAAGCTATTATGGTAGAAGGTAAAATAATAAGATTTGGAAATAGAATTCTTGTAGCTAGAATGAAAGCGTTTCAAAATGAAAAATTGATAGCGGAAGGAAAAGGAGTTTATAACTTTGTGAGAATGAACAAGGCTAACAATGAAAATTCTTAAAAATTAAGGTTTTGATTTAAAGACAATCTATCGTCGCTCAGACATAAGATTGCTTTGCTTTAGGACTTAAGACTAAATGCAATCTAACGAGTAAGACTTGGTAATGGAACTTACCCTTAAAGTCTGTAATTCTAATTGAAAACAATAAATTCATAAAATATGGATGTAGAAACATTAAATAATTTGGTAGAAACTGAAGCTGCAGTTGCGGTTTACTTTTCTGCGCCTAATTGTGGAGTTTGCCATGCGCTAAGGCCAAAAGTAGAAGAGTTGTTTTCTGAAGATTTCCCCGCAGTAAAATTCATTCACGTAGAAATAGATAAATCCCCTGGTATTTCTGGAGAGTTGGGAGTTTTTTCGGCTCCCACATTATTAGTGTTTTTTGAAGGAAAAGAATTTTTAAGAAAAGTTAGATTGATGAGTATTCAAGAATTGCAGGAGAAAATTGAACGTCCGTATAAGATGTTGTTTTGATTTTGACGATTATTCAGATGAACCTTCCATTTATCTAAAAAATTTATAGTACGAATCAAAACCGCGATTTTATCATTTTCATTGAAAAACAGCTCGCTTAGAGGCCTAAAAAACTACAAAAATCTATTAAATGAATATGATTTAACTATTAATTTATTTGGAACAAGTTCTGCGTCTTATATTCTTTAACGGAGCTATTTTAAATCTTAGTCGGTCACGACTAAAAAAAAATCATACTTTTAAACATCCAAATAAGGTTTTAAATGAAAAATCAGAAACAGGCATATATTTATGCAGGTATAGCGGTGCTGTTGTGGAGTACGGTTGCAACTAGTATGAAAATAGCGCTACAGAGCTATAGCTTTTTACAGTTGTTATTTTGGTCATCGGCCACAGCATTATTAACCCTGAGTATCCTTATGCTTGTAACCAAGAAATTTGGTAACCTCGCCAAACTCCCTTCAAAAGCTTTTTTAAGATCGGCTTTTTACGGTGCTATAAATCCGTTTTTGTATTATATCGTTTTGTTTAAAGCTTATGAGCTTTTGCCTGCCCAAGAGGCACAAGCACTTAATTATACTTGGCCGATAATGCTTAGCTTATTAGCTGTGCCTTTACTCAAACAAAAAATAGGTTTAAAAAACTTAGTTGCAATTGGCATAAGTTTTATAGGTGTGCTTATTATTGCCACTGGCGGGAACTTAATTAACTTGTCGTTTACCAATGGGCAAGGCGTGTTATTCGGTCTTGCTTCTGCAGTAATCTGGGCTCTGTTTTGGATTTTTAATATTAAAGACGAACGCGATGAGCTAAGTAAGTTGTTCCTAAACTTTTTCTTCGGATTTATTTATATCCTCATCGCCTTATTACTCACTTCAGAAATAGTATTTGTAGATATCAAATCATTTGGAGGTGCGGTATATGTCGGCTTATTTGAAATGGGGATTACTTTCGTAATATGGTCTATCGCACTTAAAAAATCTATCACTGCAGCCAAAGTGAGTAATCTTGTTTACTTAGTACCCTTTTTATCCTTAGTAGTAATTTATTTTGTGTTGGAAGAACCTATTAGGTTTCCAACTATCATCGGACTCTTTCTAATTGTAGGTGGACTAACTTTCGATAAGATAAGTTTTAGACAGTTGCGCTTTAAAGGTGGAAAGCAGGCTTAATGGAAATTGACAGTTAGGATTTAGTTTATAGAATTAGTTTTTTACTTAGGAATTTAAAAGTCATTTCTTGAGTTAAAGCTTTTTTCTTCATTAGATATAATAATATGACAATACACTTAGAGACAGAGCGCTTACTTATGCGCGATATAATGGATTCCGATGTTCAGGCGATGTTCGCTATGGATTCAGATCCAGATGTTCATGTTTTTCTAGGAAATAAACCGATTTCTACCATGGAGGAAGCAACAAAAATAATTAATAATATACAACAGCAATACCGTGACAACGGAATAGGCAGATGGGCAGTAGTTGAAAAAGAAAGTGGAGCTTTTATCGGGTGGAGTGGATTTAGGTTAATTACCGATGTGGTAAACGACAAGACTAATTACTATGATTTAGGATATCGATTTCTGAAAAAATATTGGGGCCAAGGATATGCTTCAGAAGCGGCTATAGCCTCATTAAATCACGGATTTCAAAATTTAGGTTTTGATGAGATTGTAGGAATCGCAGACGTAAATCATTCTGCTTCAAATTTTATCTTGGCAAAATCGGGACTTATTAAACGAAATGAATTTTTCTATGAAGAAGTGCTTCACAATTTCTATACCTTGACAAAAACGGAGTGGCAAAAGCTTCAAAATCGAGGGTGATACTAATCGTTATACAAAAATGTATAGATTATATTTGTAAATCCCCAATTCCCTAAATTGCAAATAGGCATGCATTCTTATAAATCACTTTTTATTTTAACCATAATATGGCTTTTTTCTTGCTTATTTGTGCCACAATTATGTAGTGCCCAATCCCAAAAAGAATTTGCTAAAGAACTTGAAGAGGCAAATTTAAGTGTTTATCAAGATGCTCAAAAAGCTGTGGCTTTAAGTACAATGGTTTACCAAAAAGCAGAACTATTGGAAACAAAGATTTATGCTCTGGTGACTATGGTTAACGGTTATACAGCTCTCAATCAAAATGGAAAATCTTTGAAATATGCTTCAAAAACTTGGGAATTGGCAGAAAGTTCGGGTAATACTCAATATAAAATATGGGCTTTAGGATTATTGGCAGAACAATATCAATTATCTCATTTAAATGCTATTTCTAGAGAATATTTGGATAGAGCAGAAGAGCTTATAGAAAGCTCTAATCTGTCTAAAGAAGCAATGGCGGTTTCTCGTGGTAATATCTACGCAATAAAAGGGAATGGGTATAAAGATGAGATAGATTGTGAATACGCTATCAAAAATTACAATTTATCCATAGCTTCTTATCAAACAATTCCAGAAAACTCTGTTTCGCTTAACAATCTGGCTTTAGTATTTCTAGAGAAAGGAAATTGCTTGCTAGAACTCAACGATTTAAAACTAGCGAAAACAAATTTTCAAAAGGCTTATTTTATTGCTGTTCAAAACGACCTAGAAGAATATATGCATAAGGCTAATATTGGTCTTGCTAAAGTATCTACTCGAGAAGGAAATTTTGTTGCAGCAAAAGATAGTGTGGTGCAAATTCTAAATATTATCGATACTACACAAAATCCAAAAATTAAATCAGAATTATACCTTCTTTTGAAAGAGAATTATTTGGCTTTAGGCGACAAAAACAAATATGAATTATATCGAAAAAAATATAGTAGCTCAGCTAAAGAAATTGAGAAACTCGAGGATAGACAATTTGAAAATGTATTTCAGTTTGTCGAAGAGCAGCCTCTTGAAACAGATAAAAGTTTAAAGTTTTTAGATTACATTCTATATGGGCTTTTGGTAATTGCAATGATGATTTCAGCTTGGCAACTGTGGAATTGGGTTAAAAATAAATAACGATGCTAACCTTTAAAATTCTAAACATTCAACGTGTGTTACCTTTTTCAATCGTGTATTCTTGTGCAGTTTTCAAAGAATTCTTCTAATTTGTCTAAAATCTTTTAATGTGAATATAAAGTGTTGGTTATTAGTTTTTTGAATTTGTTTTTGTCTTGATGAATTTACGTAATTTTCGTTAAATTCAGTGGTTTTCAATTTTTTGTTGAGGTATCTTTTTAGTTGTTTTGTTCTCTTCAAATTTTACTTCACATAAAATTATTTCTAATGAAATTTAAAACTACACTTGTATTGCTGATGTTAATTTCAGTAGCAGCAATTGCGCAAATTCCACAATCTTCAACTTCCAATGGTCACACTATTGAAATGCGCAAAAAAGAAATTCGAGCTTTTAAGCATTATAACCTAACGGAATTTAATAGGCCAGAAATTGTAACTTCTCCTTTTAAAAATGATTCGCAGGGTGGAGCCGTTGCAAATAGTTCAAATCGCACAACTTCAGAATTCGAGCCTTATGCACAAATAGATGTGCTTAGATGGGGGGTGATTAACAAAGTTGAGAACGGCGGTGAAATACTTTATTCCTCAGAACGAATTGGGAATATCTACACGGTAAAAACTTATAATGATGATATCGAAATAGTTGATGATTTTACTATTGAAGTGCCAGAATCGGCAAATCAAATAGAGGTGGTAAATCATTATTCATCAAACTTTTTTAACGCTGATAGCAATAACGAATTTATGATTTTCCTTCATTATTTTGAAGGTGTAGATCCAGGTCCAGACGATCAAGTTTGGGAAGTTTGGGTAGTAAATAACGAAGGTGAAATATTGCAACAGCTTGACGGATATTCAGCTGAAACTAAAATTGATGCTGCTGGTAATCATAAGGTATTTACTTATATGGCCGATGATAGTGATGTAACTATTAAAGCTTTTAATGCTGCTACTTGGGAGTTAGATAATAGCTATGTTTATAATTCAGAATTGATAAACTTTTTAATGGGTTCTCCTTTCAACTTTATAACTATTGACGGTGTAGAATATGTTGCTTTGGCACATTATAAGCATTTGTTTATGGATAATGCAACCTTAGAGGTATTTCCAGATAATAATCTAGTTATTAAGTTATTAGATTTTAATTTAGAAGAGGTGAAAACAATGTATTTAGACATCGACACAAGGTATCCAGATGCAGGACAATTTGTAATCCCAATGGGTCAATTTGGAGTATTCTATAGAGACCAAACCTATGATATTTCGAGTGATATTTTTAATTCGGATAGTAAGTTAGAGGTAGTTTATGGTATAACTTATTACGATATGATTGCGGATAATGAGTGGAATACATATATGGTTGCAAACGAAGATGGTGAAATGATTCACGAGCTTAATGAATACGTTATTGACAGTTTTATGGAGATTAATAGTGTTGATGGTCATGACAATCAGTTAGGCTTTTTGATGGGAGCTGATGGCATGGCTACTAACCTTGGGTTTTTTAATATAGAAAGCTGGTCTTTCGAGTTGATTTTGGATGCAAATCACAATGGTGATCAAATTTCTGCTGATTTCAATAGAATTCAAAAAGGGTATTCTTATAACTATCTAGTTGGATTAGGCGAACCAGATGAAGAAAATGGAAATATTTTTGGAGTTGTAAATGAGTATGAGAGAGATGGTTCGCTTTTTAAAAGGCATAGATTTCTTTTACCTGAAGATGTAGTTCTTTTCCAACCTATATTAACGAGGTTTGCTCTTATTCCTAATTTATTTGTAGATGATAGTGAGTTATACTTCATGTACATCTATAAGCAAATGGCCACAGATGGTTCTAATTTCAACAATTTAGTGGTTTCAAAGAGCAATGAAGATAAGCTAGTAGAATTTAGAGGTGATACAGGTATAGGAAACGTTATCGGGTCTAACTTTCTTACCGATGGAAATGGTGCATTTAATAAAATGACTGTTCAGTACGAAACAGGCAATTACCAAATGCAGACGGACTTTTACAGACTTCCATTTGAATCTATTTTGGGTGTTGAAAACAATGAGGTAACACAGTTTTCATTATATCCTAATCCAACATCCGAAATGTTAAATGTTAATGCAGGAGTCTCAATAGAATCTATTCAGATTTACAATATTTCAGGGAATCTTTTAATGAATGAACCTATGAAAGATACTCAGGGCTCCATAAATGTTTCTAGTTTAACTAGTGGTTTATATATTGCTAAGGTTACTTTGAATAATGGAACTTTAAAGCAGTTGAAGTTCATAAAAAAGTAATTTAGGATTATTGGTGATTTCTTTCTTTTGTTTGTACTACTCCTCAATTATTAAATAGTTGAGGAGTTTTTTTTATTAAAATACGAATCTATAAGGTTAGTAAAATGATGTAGTTTTGTACTTCAGAACAATGAGGTTTTATGAAACTTAATCTTTTTTTTAGCGTATTATTTGTGGTTTTAGGCGCTCAGCTTCTTAAAGCACAAAATTCGGAAGAAGAAAAGTTATTTATTGAAGCAATCGAAAGTCGATTTAACGATCCTTATAAATCACTTAAACTCTACGATTACTTACTTAAAAACACCAATAAGGAAGAATCTGTTGCTATTGAAATCAAGAAATTACAAATAAATAGGTTGCTTGGTGAGTATGAAGAAGCAGTTGCAATTTCACAAAAAATTGAAAGCAGTATCGCTAATTCCCCAAGTACGGATTTACAATTTGAATATTGGCGTGAGCTAGCTACTCTTTATAAAGATCTTAACTTAGAGGGAGAAGGTAACACTGTTTATGAGAAAGCATTAAAAAGTTACAACAACCTGAATTCTAACATAAAGAAAAAATATGCGGTTGATTTAGCGTTACTTAAAGTTAAGTATTTAAAAGCCCAACAAACAGAAAATAAAATATCAGGTTTAAAAGAGATACTTGATAAAATGGATGAAAAGGATGAAAGAAAGCCTTTTATTCAGTTTCAAATTGCAAAATTGTATTACCCGCACCAAAATGACTCTTCTAGCCTCTATTTTAATAAAGTAATTCAAGATTTTAATGTTAAGCCTTTAAGTCAGGCTTCAAGAACGTATTTAAACCTGATTCATACAGATAGTGTAGAAAACCCAAAAGTGGTTGTTAATTTATTTGATGTTGAACTTGAGCCTGTTTTATTAAACGAAGCGATTAAATACTGGAGTAATAAAGGAAATGAAGATAGCTTATTGTTTTATGAAAAAAGACTTCAAAATCATTTTTTCAAAACTCAACAAAGTACTCGTAAAGCAAAGGTTGCCTTAATAGAAGGATTGTATCGTAAAAAGCAAACAGAGGCTGCATATAAAATAATTGTAAGAAATAGACAGTTATATGTTTCCATCGGATTACTTTGTTTATTGTTATTAATCTATTTCGGGAATAAATACTACACCAGAATTAGGGCTGATAAAAGTGTTGATATTGATAATTCAAAAGGCACTGTAATCTCGGATAAAACGGAGGAAGAAATTTTAGAAAAACTTCGAAAATTTGAAAACTCTAAACTTTATTTAGATAAACAGTTACGTATCGCAAGCTTAGCCAAACAATTGGGCACCAACACGCGTTACTTGTCTTCTATAATAAATGCATCTAAGAATAAAAGTTTCAATGCGTATATCAATTCGTTAAGGATTCAATATATAGTAGATAAGCTTAATTCCGATGCAAAATATCGATCTTACAAAATAAGCTATTTGGCAGAGGAAAGCGGATTTGTCTCACAAAGTAGTTTTACTACCGCATTTAAAGAAATTACCGGTAGCACACCTTCAGCGTACATTAAAAATATATCTGACTAGTTTTAGTCAAGTTGCTAGGTTTTTTTAGGTATAAACTGAAGACGATAACTTTTAACAACCTATTATTGAGCTGTCAAAAATTTTAAAACTACATCAACCACAGTCAACATTGTCAGAGTGTTAGCTTAAAAAGTATGTTTCCAACTTCATAAATAAGAGGATTTCGCTTTAATTTTACGCTTAATTTTCTAAAAAATTCACTAAAATCGTCTTTTAATGCTAGCTGCATTAGGATAGTTTTTTTATTTTTATTTTATTTAATCAATTTGTAATTAGGTGTTTACACTGTTTTTTTGTTGTTTTTGCCTCTAAGATGGAAACTTGATGTAATTATATTTCTTTATGGTCATAACCGCAACTGCCTGAAATTTCGTAAATTTGCAACTTCATTTTTTACAACCATTAAAAAACACCCATGACCAATATTATTTTATTTGGCCCTCCAGGAGCAGGAAAAGGTACTCAAGCTAATTTTCTAAAAGAAAAGTATAATCTAGTTCATATTTCAACTGGAGATGTATTTAGATACAATATTAAAAACAAAACAGAACTTGGTGATTTAGCCAAGTCGTTCATGTCTAAAGGAAAGTTAGTGCCAGATGAAATTACCATTGATATGTTAAGTAATGAAGTTGATAAAAACTGCGGTTCTAACGGCTTTATATTTGACGGTTTCCCAAGAACTGAAGCTCAAGCAGAGGCTTTAGGACATCTAATGGATGATAAAGATTCTCAAATAAATGCAATGGTAGCTTTGGAAGTTGATGATGAGGTTTTAGTTCAACGTCTTTTAGAAAGAGGAAAAACTAGTGGTCGTGCAGATGATGCTGATGAAAGTATTATCCGTAATCGCATTAAGGTTTACTACAATGAAACCGCTATCTTAAAAGATTATTACGAGAAGAGAGGAATGTATTACGGTGTTAATGGTGAAGGAAGTATTGAAGAAATAACTGAAAGATTAAGTAAAGTAATTGATACTTTGTAGTTTATATATTGGATTGTCCAATAATAAAGAACAAACAACAAACAGAAAAATAAAGTGACTGAAGGCAATTTTGTAGATTACGTTAAAGTTCATGTTACTTCCGGAAAGGGAGGGCAAGGCAGTAAACACATGCGACGGGAAAAGTATATTCCTAAAGGAGGCCCCGATGGAGGGGATGGTGGTCGTGGTGGACACGTAATTGTAAAAGCCAATAAAAACCTTTGGACGCTATATCATCTTAAATTTAAACGACACTTTAGAGCAGAACACGGGCAAGCTGGTAGTAAGCAAACCAGTACAGGTGCCGATGGTGCAGATGTGTATATTGAAGTTCCGATAGGAACAGTTGTTCGCGATAAGGAAACTGAAGAAATTCTCTTCGAACTCCTTGAAGATGGCGAAGAAAAAGTTGTAGCAAAAGGCGGTCGTGGCGGTCTTGGAAATGCACACTTTAAATCGTCTACAAATCAAACTCCAAGATACGCTCAACCAGGTGAAGAAGGAGAAGAGGTAGATATCATTATTGAGCTAAAAATTCTTGCTGATGTAGGTTTAGTAGGTTTTCCTAATGCAGGAAAGTCAACTTTACTCTCAGTAATTACTGCTGCTAAGCCGAAAATTGCCAACTACGAGTTTACAACCTTAAAACCAAACCTAGGTATTGTAGAATACCGCGACTTCCAAACATTTGTAGTTGCAGATATTCCAGGTATTATTGAAGGTGCAGCAGAAGGAAAAGGTATTGGGCATCGATTTTTACGTCATATTGAGAGAAACTCTACTTTGCTGTTTTTAATTCCAGCCGATGCGCCGGATATTAAAGAGCAGTACGATATTCTTGTTGATGAATTACGCCGTTACAATCCACAACTTTTAGATAAAGAACGTCTTTTGGCAATTAGCAAAAGCGATATGCTAGACGACGAACTTAAAGCTGAAATGAAAAAGGTTCTGGATAAAGAGTTTAAGGGAATTCCATATTTATTTATCTCAGCAGTTGCACAACAAGGGCTTACTGAGTTGAAGGATAAACTATGGAAAATGCTTAATTAATTCCAGCCACCAAGCTTACCTAATATTTTTTAGAAATCTAATTATAACTCAGCAATTCTAGTTTGGCGAGCGGAGCCGAAGTAAGAAAATGATCGGCTATTTTTAATATTAATTCAATTTAGCATTGAAACAAACTGTTAAAGAACAAGCTAGCGAATCACAAACTTTCTTTTTTGCGTATTTTTATTGAAAAGAAAACGCAATGAAATACTTCTGGATACTTTTAGTCACAACAGTTTTAACTTCTTGTGGAGCTTCTGTAGCGGTAGATTATGATAAGCAGGCAGACTTCACAAAATACACTTCCTATAATTACTTCCCTACAATAGACTCAGGTCTAAATGAATTGGATGATAAACGTATTATTCAGATTACGGATAGTCTTATGCATCAACGAGGATTCGTGAAAAGTGAAACGCCTCAATTGTACATTAATTTTTATGCGCGTGAAAACATTTCGAATTCACGAAATACTATCGGTATTGGCGTTGGCGGTAGCGGACGTAATGTTGGTGTAGGCGTAAGTGGTGGAATTCCTATTGGCGGAAAAGTAGTAAACCAAAGACTTACAATGGACTTTATTGATGTTGTTAAAGATGACTTGGTGTGGCAAGCTGTTGCAGAGGGTGAAATGAAAGAGAGGTCAAAGCCAGAGGGAAAAGAAGCCTACTACTTATCGGTTATTCAGAAAATTTTGAGGAAATATCCACCTTCTAAAAAATAACAAATCCTAACTCCCAAATTCCAAATTCCAAATTCCAAATTCCAAGAAGAAAGTACAAATTGCAAATTTTAAATTATAATAAAAGTTATAAATTCTTAAATGTGAGGGGAGGGGAAGTAAGGGGACGGATGTTTTTACTGTTTTTCATTTTCTTTATATTATTTCCTGTATTTATAAACGCCCAAACCAATTACAAACAGGCTGAAGAATATTTCAAACAAGAAAATTTCATCAAGGCAAAGCCTATTTTTGAAGAATATCTAAAATTACATCCTAGTCATATAAAAACTCGAGAATACTTAGGAGATATAGCTGGTTATAGTAAGGAGTGGGATACAGCACTTTCTTATTATAAAGATTTGGTAGCAGATGATGAATCCAACGCTAATTATCATTTTAAATACGGTGGTGCTTTAGGAATGAAAGCAATGACTGTTAGTCGGCTTCGGGCGGTAACATATCTATCAGAAATAAAATATCATCTTGAACGTGCTATTGAATTAAACCGGCAACATATAGAAGCGCGTTGGGCGTTGATAGAACTTTATATACAATTGCCAGTTTTCTTTGGTGGAAGTGAGAAAAAAGCCATTTCTTATGCAAGTGAGTTAGAAGCGATTTCAAAAGTGGATGGCTACCTAGCTTTGGGGCATATTGCTGAATTTTATAAAAAGATTGAGGATGCAGAATACAATTATAAAAAGGCAATTGAAGTAGGAGGATCACCTCATACCTATGAAAAACTTATAAATCTATATGAAAAAAATGATTATCCCCAAAAAGCTATAGAAATTGCTTCTACCTCTATACGAATACATAAACACAATCATTTAAATTACCGAATAGGAGAGATTTCGGCGCAGTATAATCTTGATTCACAAATTGGAATAGATTCTTTAAGTGAGTTTTTAGCTAATCATTCAATAAAAGATAATATATCTAAGAAATGGGCTTACTATCGATTGGCTCAGATTTATAAAAACCTACGGGAAAAGGAAATTGCACTTACTTGGATAAATAAAGCATTGCTAGTACAAGTAGATTTTAAAGAGGCTCTTAAAGAGAAATCAATCATTCTCGCACTATAATTCTGAATTGTGAATTAAGAATTCAGAATTAGAAAAAGTATCTTTACACTTAAACTTTAAACTCATAAATTATTCAACTTAAGTATGAGAATACACTTTATAGCCATTGGCGGTAGTGCAATGCACAATTTAGCATTGGCATTAAATCAAAAAGGAGAAAACGTAACTGGAAGTGATGATGAAATTTTCGAACCTTCAAAAAGTAGATTGAAAGCGAAAGGATTGTTGCCAGAAAATGTAGGTTGGTTTCCAGAAAAGATAACTTCAGATATAGACGCTGTAATCCTCGGAATGCACGCTAAAGCAGATAACCCTGAGCTTTTAAAGGCAAAGGAACTCGGATTAAAAATCTTCAGTTATCCGGAGTTTTTATACGAACAATCTAAGAATAAAACACGTGTTGTAATTGGAGGCTCTCACGGTAAAACCACGATTACTTCTATGATTTTACACGTGATGAATTACCACGAAAAAGATGTTGATTATATGGTTGGAGCGCAATTAGAGGGGTTTGACACTATGGTTAAAATCACTCATGATAATGAATTTATGGTAATAGAAGGAGATGAATATCTCTCTTCACCTATAGATCGAAGACCAAAGTTTCACCTTTACAAACCGAATATAGCCCTGTTAAGTGGAATTGCTTGGGACCACATCAATGTATTTCCAACTTACGAAAACTATGTAGAGCAGTTTGAAATATTTTTAAATGAAATCACAGCAGACGGCGCTATAGTTTACAATGAAGAAGATGCCGAGGTAAAACGCGTAGTTGAAGCGACAATTAATACAATTAAGAAATATCCTTATAAAACACCTGATTATAAGGTTCAAGGCGGAACAACAATTCTAAATACATCAGAAGGCTCGTTGGCTGTTGAAATCTTTGGAAAGCACAATTTAAACAACTTAGCAGGCGCAAGAGGCGTTTGTCAATTAATGGGAATAGATGCAAAAGGCTTTTACGAAGCCATTGCGACATTTAAAGGCGCAAGCAAGCGTTTAGAAAAGATAGCTGAAACAGCTACTGCTGTTGCTTACAAAGATTATGCGCATTCCCCTAGCAAGGTAAAGGCTACAACTCAAGCAGTAAAAAATCAATACCCAGATAGAAAATTGATTGCTTGTTTAGAATTACACACCTATAGTAGTCTTAATCCAGAGTTTTTAAAGGAATATAAAGGAGCGCTAGATGCAGCAGATAGTGCGGTAGTTTTCTATTCACCTCACGCTGTAATGATAAAAAAGTTGGAGGCAATAAAAAGGGAACAGATTGAAGGGGCTTTCGATCGTAAGGATTTAGTCGTTTTCACAAATCCGGCGGATTTCAAGACTTATCTTTTCTCTCAGGATTACGAGAACACAAGCTTACTCTTAATGAGTAGTGGGAATTATGGCGGTTTGGATTTTCAGGAGGTTAAGGGGTATGTAGAAAAAATTTAATAAAAGATAAGATGTAGGACTTAGGACTTTTCGTGATAGTGAAAGTTTTAAGTCCAATTTCTTTCCGATATACGTTTATACCTTATGCCTTCGATGTTAATGATTTAAAAAATACAAATCCGAATCCTAGAAATAGCATTAGGTGAAAAGGGAAAAGTCCGAAGTCGCCGCCCTGGTCTCCTACAATAAAAGCACTGTACATTCCAAAGGCGAAATAGATCATTAATACACCTTCAATAATTACATTTGGAGATATATTTTTAGCAATATATTTATTTCCCTTCCATCCCTCTTTCAAATTGCTAATATTGAATTTTGGTGTTCGAATAAAGTCACTTTTTTTACCGAAATGTCCTTCTAAAACAGCGATAGAATTATGTGCGGAAAAGCCCATGGCTATTGAGAAAAAAGTAAAAAACATCGCTGTGTACTTCAAAAATCGCTTAAATCCACCGCCATAAATGCTTTTAAAAGTAAACCAGTAACACACAAAAAATATGATGGTGCTTATTACAAAAAAGCTCATTACATAGAAATATACCTTTAGATGCTCGTACTCATTCTTAATGTAAAGCATCGGAATGCTTAAGATAGCAACTATCAAAATGTTTAAAAACATAGTGCTATTTAGCAAATGCAATAAACTGTGAACTTTTGTTTTATTTGAAATGTTATCACTCTTTAAAACTCGCTTAGCCATTTTTTGGAAGTTTTCAGCCCCTCCTTTATTCCACCTGAATTGTTGCGAACGTGCAGCACTAATTACTACGGGAAGCTCGGCAGGTGTTTCTACATCTTCCAGATATTTAAATTTCCATTTTTTTAGTTGTGCGCGGTAGCTAAGGTCTAAATCTTCAGTTAGTGTATCACCTTCCCAATTTCCCGCATCAAGAATACATTCTTTTCGCCAAACACCAGCGGTACCATTAAAGTTGATAAAGTGACCTTTACTGTTTCTGCCTACTTGCTCAAGAGTAAAGTGTGCATCTAAAGCAAAAGCCTGAACACGAGTAAGAATAGAATAATCTCGATTTATATGTCCCCAGCGAGTTTGAACCACGCCAATTTCAGGATCTTTAAAGTAAGGGATTGTCTTTTTTAACCAATCTTTTTGTGGAAGAAAATCTGCATCAAATATGGCTATATACTCACCTTTTGCAATATTTAAACCTTCTTTCAACGCTCCAGCTTTAAATCCAACTCTATTTTCGCGAGAAATATGCTGAATATTGAGACCTGTTTTTTTTAGTTCGAGAATGTGTTTGGCGGTTGTTTCAAAAGATTCATCTGTACTATCGTCTAAAACTTGAATCTCTAATTTGTCGGGAGGATAGTCTATAAGAGCAATATTGTCTAGTAGGCGTTTCATAACATACAGCTCATTATAAACTGGAAGCTGAATGGTTACAAAAGGGATTTCCTCGGCGTTTGAAAAATTGAACGTAGGAGATTCTTTATGTTTTTTTCTTGCGTTAAGATAATTGAATAGCAAGTTAAGTTGCGCCAACGCGTACATGAAAATGAGGAGAAGGGCAATGGAATATATTGCAATGATTATTGATTCAAGAATCATTTTTTGAAACTGTATTTAAAAATCCAGGTTAGAATTTTTACGCCTGCAAATATAGCACCTTTTACCGTACCTGAAACTTTTGAGACACCTATTCGATTTCTATATTTAACAGGGATTTCAACATAAGTGTACTTCTTTTTCAATGCTTTAAGTTGCATTTCAACTGTCCATCCGTAGGTTTTATCCTCCATTTGCAAAGCTAGTAACTTATCGTATTTAATAGCCCTAAAGGGCCCTAAATCTGTAAAAGTTGAATTGAAGAAAAGCTTCATAAGCCTGGTTGCAAGAGCATTTCCGAAGCGTTGAGGTAAGGTCATAGAACCATTTTCCATAAGTTCTTTTACTCTAGCGCCTACAACAAAATCTACATCATCTTCGATAATAGGTGCTACAATTCTAGTTAATTCTGAAGGGTAATCGCTATAGTCACCATCTAGAAAAACGATAATATCTGGTTGTTTAGCTTTTTCTAGATTAGCAATATATTCCATTCCTTTTAAGCATGCATAACCATATCCCGCTTTTGGTTCTAGTAATACTGTGGCGCCTGAGTCCTCAGCAACTTTTGCAGTATTGTCTGTAGAATTATTATTTACAACAACTACTTCTGAAACAATTTCTGGAATTTCCGCAATTACTTTAGCAATAGCGTCTTCTTCATTGAAGGCCGGAATAATTACTTTGATGTTGTTGGACATTAAATGCTTTAGAATTTTAAAATTGCGAATTTCAGAAAAATATCTGACAATCACTTGAATGTGGATACAAACCTAGTAGGAATCTAAGACTAAATATGGATTATTTGTTTACATAGTTCATTAGGTCTAAATCATTTCCTAGTAGTATTTCATTAGGATTAATTCTTTTTTCTAATGGTCCGTTTTCAAGTTTTAAAACACCACGAGGGCAAACAGCCGAACATATTCCACAGCCTACACAGCTAGAGCGAACAATGTTTTCTCCTTTTTGGGCATAAGCGCGAACGTCTATTCCCATTTCGCAATATGTAGAACAATTTCCGCAACTAATACATTGGCCTCCATTGGTAGTAATTCTAAATCTTGAAAATAAACGTTGTTGAAATCCTAATATCGCTGCCATAGGACAACCAAAGCGACACCAAACTCGACTGCCAAAAATAGGGTAGAAGCCAACGCCAATTACCCCGCTAAAAACAGCACCAATAAGAAATCCATAAGTTGAACGCAGCGTTTCAGCATCAAAAAGGAATAAAGTTTTTCCAGTCGTGAAATGCAGGGCTATCAAGGTGATGATAATTACAAAGTATGCTATAGACCCAATGCGAGCGTCTTTTTGAATTTCTTCTCTTTTAAAAACCCAAACCCCTGTAAAAACCAAGGTTAAAAATACACCGACACTTATGAGGAAAACATCTTTTGTAAGCCAATATTTGGAAGTATCGTCACCTAAATAAGAGTGCACAACTGCTGTGGTCATTAATACTACAAAAACTAATACACTGTGAATTACCCATCTTTCAACTTTCCAAGCCACCTGCGTTTTATCACTTAAATGACGGAAAGGATCTCCAGCGGTTTCAGCAAGACCACCACAACCACAAACCCATGAACAATACCAACGCTTTCCGTATTTATACGTTAGGATAGGAGTGATTATAAATATGGAAGCAATACCAAATATTAATAGTCCAATTCCGATATTACCTGCAGAAATAAAATCATCAACTCTATATTGTTCGAAGTTATAGTGGTTTAGAGGCCAAATATTCTTTAAGTCGTAATACGGTAATGAAAAGGTTTCGCTATTTAGGCGTTGCATTAATTCAGGTATAATAAAGGCAAACCCTAACTGAAAAAACATTACAGAGTATGTTCTTAACTTTTCGTATTTATTATGTCTGTATTTTAAAATAAATTTTATTCCGAAGGCTAAAATTGCCAAGGTATAAAGTGTGCCATATAGAAACCATTGGCTTGCAGGTCCACCATTTAAAAATTTGCTTAATGGATCAAAAAGAGCAACAACACCTTTGTTATCTCCACCTTGCACATATCCTAGATATTGTGGAAACCAATAGAGTAATACATAGAATAAAGTTAGGGAAATCCCTAAAATCCATCCCCAAAAACCTTTTGAGGTTAACGACTTAAAATATATACCGTCGTTTTTTATGCCTTCGTGCTTATTGCTATACGCCGCAATAGAAAACCAAATAGTTCCTCCTCCAATTGCAGTTAGGGAAGCTGTTAGCCAAACCGATTTATTGGGAAAATCCACATTAAAAAGAGCTAATGCCAAAATCAATAAGCCAATCAACCCAATAGCAGATGCGATTTTTTGTTGACCGTTTATGGTTTTTGGCGGTTCTCCTGTAAGGGACATATTTCTTTGAACTGTACTCATAATTTTATTAAGATGTAGCTAATTGGGTAATTGATGAAAATTCATTCGCAATTTCTTTTTCATATCTACTGAAAAATTCGGGATCAAAATTAGCCTGGCTAAGATTTTTTATAACATATTCAACACCGCGTTTTTCATTTAACCACCTATCAAAAACTTCGTGTCGCATTCTAATTCCAAAAGTATTTATTCCTAAAAATTCTCGAGTTTCTTTATGATAAGATACAGTTACAGCTCGTAAATTGCTTCTGCATTTCCAGTGAAACTGCTCCTCGTAATCCTTTCGTCTTTCTTCTGAAAATACCCATCCGTAAGTTTGATACTCTATGTCGAAAAATTTAGCACTGTTAAACCAATTTCCCGGGTTGTATTCAAAATGATTACCACAAATAGTTTGAGCAAGAGCTTCTCCCATCATTCTACCTGTATACCAAACCGCTTCAATTGCAGGTCGAAGACCAATGGGTTCTCGTTGTTGAGCACAATCTCCTATAGCGTAAACATCTTTAATGTTTGTTTCTAATTTTCTGTTGACTAAAATACCCCTGTCAGTTTCAATTTTTGAATTTTTCAAAAACGAAATATTAGGTTTTACTCCAGTGGTTATTCCCACAATAGAACAAGGGATTTCTTCCCCTTCTTTTGTGATTACAGCCTTAACATTTCCATCTGCATCACCAATAATTTTTTCGAGATTGCTGAGGTGTTTTAGGTTTACACCATGTGAGATTATATGTTGTGAAATCATTTCTGCTTCTGGCAATGGAAGCACATTTGCCCAAAAGCCTTCCTCTCGAACTAGCATTGTAACTTTTATATCCCTAGTGCGAAGCATTTCGGCCAATTCAACACCAATTAATCCACCGCCAATTATCACTGCGTGAGGACATGCCTTATTATTGGGAGCATTTTTTTCTAAAGTTTCTAAGTCTTGCTTGTTTACTAAACCTTGAACACCATTTAAATCTAAACCCTCCCAACCAAAGGTATTTGTAACAGATCCACTAGCTATAATTAATTTGTCGTAACTAATAGAACCACCTTCTTTAAAGAATAAAGTTTTGTTGTCTGTATCTACTCTTTCTACATAGGCTTTTTTGAGTTCTAATCGATTTTTTTCCCAAAACCAACTTTCGTAAGGCTCTATGTCTTGACATCGCATATGCCCCATATACACATACATCAATGCCGTGCGAGAAAAGAAATACTCTGTTTCTGCAGATAGTATAGTTATCTTTTTGTCTGAAAGCTTTCGAATATGCCTAGCAGCAGTGATTCCTGCTATTCCATTACCTATAATAACAACGTGCTCCATAGTTTGATTATAATCTTATTCGATTATTTATAAAACTACACAATTACAATTAGAGCATATTTAAAAGTGTAGATTTATTTTTTAGTTTTTGAATTATTAACTTAATTTCATAGGCTACAGAAGATACTATGATAAAACGATACACTTTTTTAATTTACATTATGCTTTTTACACAGTTTGTTAGTTGTGTGCAAAAGAAAGATTTAGCAAAACACGAAGAGTCGAAAATAGAAAATATAACAAAAATTAATGGAGTAAGCTTGGTGTCTTCTAGCGATTCGGTTAAACAAAAAAATATCGAACCTTTATTAAGTATCAATGCTAATTACGCTGCAATTATGCCTTTTGGATTTATCAAGAATGTTGAACATCCAGAGTTAATATATAATTCAGAAAGGCAATGGTTTGGAGAAACTATAATTGGTGTTGAGCAATATGTAAATACACTTCAGAAGAATGGTATTAAGGTAATGATAAAGCCCCAAATATGGGTTTGGCGGGGAGAATTCACGGGTGGAATTAAGATGAACTCTGAAGAAGATTGGTTGAGTTTAGAAAGCTCCTATAAAAACTTCATATTAGATTATGCTCGATTAGCTGAACGGAAAGATGTTGAAATATTCTGTATTGGTACCGAATTGGAAAACTTTATAATTCACAGGCCCGATTACTGGCGTGAATTAGTTACAGAAGTTCGCGTAGTTTATAGTGGAAAACTTACTTATGCAGCCAATTGGGACGAATATAAAAGAGTTCCTTTTTGGGATGTTTTAGGCTATATTGGGGTTGATGCGTATTTCCCTGTTTCTAATAGTCAGACTCCAACTATTGCTGAAATAAAATCGGGTTTTGAGAAATGGCAAATTGAGTTGAAAGCCCTTTCAGAGGAAAAAGGTAAAAAAATTCTTTTTACAGAATATGGGTATCGAAGTGTAGATTATAGTGGAAAAGAACCTTGGAAAAGTGATAGGTCTATGAATTCGGTGAATTTTCAAGCTCAATCTAATTTATTAGAAGGGCTATACCAATCTATTTGGGATGAAAATTGGTTTGCAGGAGGTTTTCTTTGGAAATGGTTTATCGCACACGATAAAGTAGGTGGTGAAAATGATAGTCAATTTACCCCTCAAAACAAGTCGGCCGAAACTGTGGTGAAAAAATACTACTCCAAATAATTAGGAATAATTTTAAGGTTATTCGAGCTCGGCACAAATATTGGATATATCGATAAAAAACAAATTGCTTATGAAAACTCTTATACAACTTTTTCCACTCCCAATAGTATTTCTTGTTTTGACGATAACAACACAAATAGGGTTTGCACAAAACACATTAGAAACTACAGCTTCTTTAGAAGATGTAACAATATATGGGCGTGGAGCAAGTATGCATCATACAATTAGTCAATTTTCTGTGCCTAATGGAAGTTCTGAACTTGTAATTAGTCAGATTGCACAAAATGTTGATCCCAATAGTATTCGTATTACAAGTGATAATAGCCAAATAACAATTCTTTCGGTATCTTTTGAAAGAGATTATTTGGTAAAAGGGGAAAATCAAAGCGCTCAATATTTAGAGGTAAAGCGTAAATACGACAAAGCTAAAAACACTTTAGACGAAATAATAACTTCCCGAAAAGGTGAGGAAAGCACTTTAGCATTATTGGAAGAAAATAGAAAGTTTGGTGGGCAAAATGGAGTGTCCCCGACGAGTATGGCTACAATGATAAAATATTACAGAGAAGAATATAAAACCCTTTCTGCAAATATTTTGGACTTGAAAAGTAAAGAAGCAGAACAACAAAAGATAGTTAATAAGTTAAATAATCAGTTACAAGAAGCTGGTGGTAATGGACAAAATGCAGGGCAATTAGTTGTTCGATTGAATTCTAATAGAGCTGTGAAAACAAATTTTGACATCCATTATTTTACGAATAATGTGTCTTGGACACCTTTTTATGAAGTAAGAGTAGATAACCTAAATGAGCCTGTACAGTTAGTATACAACGCTAATGTTTCACAAGCTACAGGAATTGATTGGAAGCAAGTGAAATTGGCTTTTTCAAGTGGAAATCCGAAACGCAATAACAATGCGCCACAATTAAATCCGTGGTGGGTAGGTTTTTATCAACCTGCTGCTCCGCTCCCTCAGAGACTACAAGGTAAAATTGCTGGTGTACAAGTGGAAGTAATGGAAGATGGAGCCACTAGAAATGAGATGGCAGTAGTTGAGGAGAATCAACTGTCAACTTCATTTGTAATAAATACACCTTATGATATTTATTCGAATCAAAAACCACAGGCAGTTAGATTAAAGAAATATGACTTGCCTGCAGAATACTCCTATCTTACTGCACCTCGATTGGACGAAACAGCTTTCTTAATTGCAAAAATTTCAAATTGGAGTAAGCTTAACCTTTTGCCAGGCAGTGCGAATTTGATTATCGATAATAATTTTGCTGGTAGCTCATATATTAATCCCAATTCAACTGAAGAAAAATTAACCTTAAGTTTAGGGAGAGACGAACGTATTGTTACAAAGCGTGAAAGAGTGAATGAGGAAGGGAGTACTTCTTTCTTTGGCAATTCTCAAAAACGAGTTTATACTTATGAGATTTCTGTTAAAAACACTCGTAGTGAATCGGTGAAAATTGATGTAAAAGAACAGTTCCCGCTATCAACTGAAAAAGATATAGAAATCAAGCTTGTTGATACTTCTAATGCAGATGTGAATACCGATAGAGGAGAGCTTACTTGGAGTTTAAACTTAAAAGCTGGAGAAACTAAGAAGTTGAAATTTTCTTATTCTGTAAAACTTCCTAAGGATAAGGTGATATCTGGAATGTAAAACAAAATAACCTAACAGGTTTTTAAAACTTGTTAGGTTTGATTTATGTTAGCGGGAGTTCTAGAACATCAAATTATTGAATTTACCTGTTCTCTTTCATTTGCTTTAAATAATCTTTTGCGATATCTGTTTTTTGAGATTCGGTAAACACTTTTCCTGCTAATTGAAAGAAGCTGTGTTCTTCATCTTCTAGATGATGTTCAACTTTTTCACATAGTTGTTTGGCGTAAACTAGCCATGCAGGTGAATCCATATCGGTATCGTCAATTTTTTCAATAAGTTCATCCATTTCGTGGTGCTCAGCAATTCCATGACGTGCGTGCTCTTGCATCATATCATTGTGAATTAACGGTGCGTAAAAAGTCCGTTCTTCAGCATCTGCGTGAATTTGCAATTCGTGTTTTAACTCTTGCCACTTTTGCTTTCTCTCTTTTGAATCGCCAGAGGTTGAAGTAACCAAGCGACAAAGTTCGCGTTGTATATCGTGATCTTTTCTAATTGCCTCAAAAATATTCATATAGTTTATCTTTAAAATTTACTACAATATCGAAAAAAATAATGCGATATTAAACTAAACTGCAGTATTTCTGATATTTACCTAATGGTGTGTTATTGTGTCTTGGAAATATTTTTTGAATAGTATGCATATAATCCATCTGCATTTGCACCTAACCATTTCTTTAAATGAATTGCCCAAAAATGATATTGCAAACGCCAAATTCCAAATTCTTTATAACGTCTAGCAGAGGTTGTTAGGGAATGTGGAATAACAATGAAAGACTTTCTTTTGTATAGTTCGTTAATTAAAACATTGTCTTCGTAAATAATATAGCTCTCATCAAATCCACCGATTTCATTAAAAAGTTTTTTAGAAATAAAAAGGCTTTGATCTCCGCCTCTGCATCCCTTCCATTTAAATCTCGTTAACCATCCAGCAAGTTTTAACCACCAATGATTACTGTCAAACTTCAGTCTAAAACATCCAGCAATATTGCCTTTATTTATTTCAGATAAAATAAACGTATCATAATTTTTTGGCGGGAAAGAATCGGCGTGGAGAAAGTAAAGGGATTCGGAAGAAGCTTGTTTTGCCCCATAATTCATTTGTTTAGCCCGTCCTTTTTCTGAAGTAAAAAGCTGAAAGGAAATTCTTTTTTTTACGTTTTGAGACTTCTCAGGGGTCGAGGTTTGTTTGCTGAAGTCTTTAATTAAATCCCTAGTATTATCCGTGCTTCCACCATCTACTATTATTACTTCAATATCATTTTCACCTGAACTATTTTCCTTTAAATGAAAAAGTAACTTTTCGATGATTTGATCTTCATTTAATACCGGGATTATAATGGAAAGCATTATGCTGATTTATTTATGGGAATATACAAATTACTAAATGTCGAATATTATGGATGAAAAAGCCACTAGGATAGTTTTCTGATGATTGCTAATAATAGCTTCGTAAACCTGAACTATTTGAAGTGATTATACCAACTCGGAATAAAATGGCTTATTAGTTATTTCAGATTGTTTCATTCAAATTCCAGTTGTAATCCAAATATGTAATTGTCGTATTTGAATTTATCTTGACTTTCGAATATTGGTTTATAAAACCAATTAAATCTTTCTTCTCGTTAACTAAGAAATCCTTTTTGTACCATTTAAATATAGATGAAATCATAGCTTCAGAAATCGAAATGTTATTTTCTTTACTGTTGATGAATTCATTTGTAACTCGTTCTAGCTGCTGTTCTATTTTATCTGCAGTAAAAGCTTCATTTAGAAGTTTAGGGCAGGAGATAGAAGCACAATTTAACGCGAAATGAATTCTAGGCTCGTTCATCTTTCGCAGAATTCCATGTTCAATATTGTTTAGGGAAATCTTTTCATTCCCTATTAAAACTCTGTTTTTAGACCAAGGACGACTTATGTCTTTAATGCTTTTTACAGGATAATTTTCAATTATAAGTTTAACAGTGGCAGCGTTGTACAGGTTAATGTAATAGGCTAATATTTTAGGTTTACTCCAAGTGCTATTAGGTTGATTAAGAGAAAGCATTCTTAAGTAGTCGTTTAATTTAGCTTCATCCTTTATAAACCCTTTGTAATCGACTAATCCGTTGTTTTGTACGTGTTTTTTGAGAAGTGCATTCCAAGTGTTGTGGTTAATTTTTATCGTAGAATTGTCTGTTGATGTTAAATTAGAATTTCCATCCATGATATAGTGATTATCTAATCCTACCGATGAAAATGTAGCGCAGCTTTTAAAAGAAAATAGAAGAAAAAGAATTGTGGTAAGGCTGGGTAAGTTCTTCATAATCTTAGGTTTATTTGTGGTAATGATTCAGATTAAAGCAAAAATCTGTTCCAATATAAACGAAGTTATGGAGATGTGGAGGTTATTCCAATTAAAAGTTGAATAAACTGTGAGATTCTTTTTTAACGAGAAGTTTTACCTCAAGTAAAGATGATTAAAATTCAGTGCGATTTATATTTGAATTTAATTCATCTATATAATTTAAAAGCTCATCTCTTCCTACTGAACTACTGGCTGAGGTCACAAAGTACTTTGGCATTTCTACCCAAGTTTCCAGCATTTTGTCTGTATATGCTTTTAGGTTGCGTTCCAATGCCATTGGTTTTAATTTGTCTGCTTTTGTAAAAATAATATTGAAAGGAATACCATTCTCGCCTAGCCAAGTCATGAACTCTAAATCGATAGGTTGAGGTTCGTGACGGCAGTCTACAAGTACAAATGCGAGAATCATTTGCTCTCTTTTAGCAAAATAATCAGTAATAAATTTTTGAAATGTTTTTTTGCTGCTTTTCGAAACTCGCGCATACCCGTATCCAGGTAAATCGACTAAATACCAATTTTTATTAACTAAAAAGTGGTTGATAAGCTGAGTCTTTCCTGGTCGTCCAGAGGTTTTTGCTAAATTTTTACGAAGCATCAACATATTGATAAGAGAAGACTTACCAACATTACTTCGCCCAATAAATGCATATTCAGGCAAGCGATCTTTTGGACATTTGTCCACATCGCTATTGCTCATTACAAATTCTGCCGATTTAATGTGCATTTATTTTTATTTAGGATTTTATAGAGAAATAAGTTTTTATAAAACTAGGAACAATTAAAATTTACGTTTTTGTAACCAAGCGTAAAGTATTTCATTAAACTCATCAGGGTGTTCCATCATAGCAGCGTGCCCACATTTATCTATCCAAAAAAGTTCCGAATCTGGAAGAAGTTCGTCAAATTCAATAGCAACCTCAGGAGGTGTAACATTGTCATTTCTTCCCCAAATAATACAGGTAGGAGTATGCATTTTCGGTAAATCCTTTGCCATATTGTGTCTAATGGCACTTTTGGCAATGGCAAGAGTTCTAATTAACTTATTTCTGTCGTTTACGGTTTCAAATACATCGTCAACAATTTCTTTTGTTGCTACCGCTGGATCATAAAATACGTTTTCAGCTTTTTTCTTTATGTACTCGTAATCCCCGCGTTTTGGGTAACTTTCTCCCATGGCACTTTCGTATAAACCGGAACTTCCAGTGATAACTAAGGCCTTAACTTTTTCAGGATATAATTTGGTGCAAAGCAAGCCTATGTGCCCGCCTAAGGAGTTTCCAAGTAAAATAACTTCACCGTAACCTAAATGGTCTATAAAATCACCAACATACTTGGCGAAAGTTTTCACATTTGTTCGCAATAAGGTCATTTTGTAAATGGGTAATTCGGGAATAAGAATTTTGTAACCCTTCGGAGGAAAGAAATTTGCAACTCCATCAAAATTGCTTAATCCACCCATAAGGCCATGAAGTATTATGATTGGCGTCCCTTCACCTATTTCTAAATATGAAAATTTTCCTTCTTTCTTTAAGTTGTTAGTCATACTTGGTTGGTGCAATTTATTAGAAACAAAAGTAAACAAAAATTTTTCATACACTCTACTTAAAATTAGCCTTTGTTTTCAAATGTTGGTGAAGCAATGACATCAATGTGGTAAAATTTATTAACAATGTGGTATAATGTGGTAAAAAGTGGTAAAATATATATATATTTGAATCTACAAATCACAAACAGGAATTTTCTGTAATGCTCAATATAATAGGCTCATACGAATGTAAGGCAGACGCAAAAGGACGTGTCATGGTGCCTGCGCCGCTTAAAAAGCAGTTGGCTTCGGTGGTGCAAGAAGGGTTTGTGATTAAAAGAGCGGTTTTTCAACCGTGTTTGGAATTATATCCTATGAAAGAATGGGAGGAGATGATGAAGAAGATGAGTAAGCTTAACCGGTTTACAAGGAAAAACAACGATTTTATTAGAATGTTTACAGCAGGAGTTAAGGTGGTAGAGCTTGATGCTGCAGGTAGATTGTTAATACCGAGGGACTTGATGTCTTTTGCGGGAATAGATAAAGAATTGGTTGTTTCTTCAGCGATAGAGAAATTAGAAATTTGGGATAAAGACAAGTACGAGGAATCTATTTCTGTTTCGCCAGAAGATTTTGCTGATTTAGCCGAAGAAGTAATGGGTAAAAATTTTGAAGAAGAAAATGGACTATCATAATCCAGTCTTATTGAAGGAAACTGTGGATGGTTTAAATATTAAGCCAGACGGGGTTTATGTTGATGTTACTTTCGGTGGTGGCGGACATTCTCGTGAAATATTAAGCAGGTTAGGGCCAGAGGGAAAGCTGATTGGATTTGATCAAGATAAAGATGCTTTGGTTAATGCGATTGATGATGAGCGGTTTTTGTTGATAAATCAGAATTTTCGATTTCTAAAGAAATTTTTACGGTTTCACGGATTTCGAACAGTAGATGGAATACTTGGAGACTTTGGGGTTTCTTCACATCAGTTTGATGTTGCAGAAAGAGGTTTTTCAACTCGTTTTGAAGCGGATTTGGATATGCGAATGAATCGCGAAACAAATTTCTCGGCTTATACAGTTGTTAATAAATATGAAGAGGAGCAATTGCGAGATGTGCTTGCAAACTATGGTGAGTTAAGAAGTGCACCAGCAATGGCAAGAGTGATAGTTGCGGCTAGGGAAGAAGAAAAAATTAAAACAAGCGAGCAGCTTAAAAAAGTGCTGAGTAGGTTTTTGCCAGCACATAAAGAAAATAAAATTCTAGCACAGATTTATCAAGCTATTAGAATAGAAGTGAATCAAGAATTAAAAGCTCTTAAGGAGTTTTTATTACAGACCAACGAGGTTTTAAAGCCCGGTGGGCGTATAAGCTTAATAAGTTACCATTCTTTGGAAGATAGGTTGGTTAAAAGGTATATCCGTAATGGATTGTTTGAGGGTGAGCCTGAAAAAGATGTGTTTGGAAATTTTGAAGTTCCATTTAAAGCCGTTGGAAAATTTATCGTTCCTACCAAGGAGGAGATAAAAATGAACAATAGAGCTAGAAGTGCAAAACTTCGTATTGCTGAGAAGTTGTAAGAAGACGTGGTTCAATAAATTTTGGGTTAAAAGGAAGTAGAAGCAGGTATTTCGATAATTAATAAATCTCTAATCGTAAGTTTTGAAGGAAAGCTTTTATAACATAGTAAAAGGGAAATTCTTGGTAAGTGACGAGGCGTTAAAGAATTGGCGCTTCATCATATTTCTTTCTCTTTTAGCTCTGATAATGATTGCATCTTCACATAACGCAGACAAAAAAGTGCACGAAATATCAGGTTTAAATGCACAGGTAAAAGAGTTGAAAAGCGAGTATGTAGATGTGCGAATGCAGTTGATGCAAACTAGAATGGAAAGTAAAATAATTGCTGCAATGGAAGATCAAGGCTTGCAGCCTTCAACAACTCCTCCTAAACGTATAAGAATTGTTAGTGAAGAGGAGTAAGAATACTATAAAACATTAAAAAAGAATACTGATAGAGAAAAAATGGCATTTGACGAAAGAAACATATTAAACAGACTATACATCGTTGCAGGGTGTATGTTGTTGTTTGCTTTTGCCATAAGCATCAAGTTGATAAATATTCAATTTGTTGATGGAGATGAGTATCGTGAACTCGCTAAACAAAATACTACCAAAAATTTTATAATACCTGCTAATAGAGGAAATGTGTATGCTGATGATGGTAGTTTGTTAGCTACTTCAGTTCCCAAATACGATATACGGTTTGACGCTTTAGCTCCAGAAGATAAGGATTTTAATGAAAATATTAAGCCGCTTTCTGAAGGTCTTAGTAAAATGTTTGGGAAACCAGTTTCTTATTATCAAAACAAGTTTAGAAAGGCTAAAGCTAATAAAAACAGGTACGTATCTGTAGTAAAAAACCTTGGGTATTCTGATTATATTAAGGTGAGAAATCTACCTCTTTTTAATAAAGGACCAAATAGAGGTGGGATTATAGTAGAGCAACGTACGGTTCGTGAGCATCCAATAGGAAAAATAGCCCAGCGTACTGTAGGTAATGAAGCTTATAATCGCCCAGGTTATTATGCTGTTGGTCTTGAAGGAGCATTCAACGATTTACTTACAGGAAAAGAAGGCCATAGACTAAAACAAAAAATCTCCAAAGGTCAGTGGAAGCCAATTTTTGACGAAAACGAAATAGAACCACAAGACGGCTACGATATTGTATCTACTATTAATGTGAATATTCAAGACATTGCACATCACGCTTTGTTAAAGCAATTAGAGCACTATCAGGCTGACCACGGAACAGTAATAGTGATGGAGGTGGCTACTGGAGAGATTAAAGCTGTCTCAAACTTGGGTGTGGCATCTAATGGTACTTATTACGAAAAACTGAACTACGCTGTTGGCGAATCTCACGAACCGGGCTCAACTTTTAAAGTAATGGCATTGATGGCAGCTTTGGAAGACAAAGTTGTTGATACAAGTACTGTAGTCGACACCGGAAATGGTAGAAAAGTATTTTACGGCAAGCCTGTTCACGACTCTAAAAGAGGCGGGTATGGTGAAATTTCTGCAGCTAGAACTCTTGAGGTTTCTTCCAATATAGGATTGGCTACAATTATTGATGAAGGGTATTCAAAGAACCCAAACAAATTTATAAACCGCTTAAAGAGCTGGCACCTAAATGAAAAAACAGGTGTGGCTATTAAAGGGGAAGGTGAGCCTATGATTCCGGAACCAGGGGATAAGAAATGGAGTAGGAACGCGCTTCCTTCTATAGCCTATGGGTATAATCTTGAAATAACTCCTTTGCAGACCTTAACTTTTTATAATGCTATCGCTAATAATGGAGTTATGGTAAAACCACGTTTTATCAAAGAGGTTCGTGCATGGAATGAAAAAGTAACTACTTACGATACAAAAATCATTAATCCTAAAATTTGTTCAGATAAGACCTTGAATGAAATTAAGGAGATTATGAAAAATACCGTCGAGCGTGGTACTGGTAGATCATTGTACTCTCCAGATTTTTCAATGGCGGGTAAAACCGGAACTGCACGTACGGAATATTGGCACAAAGACTGGAATAGCAATCCTCGATATATTTCATCATTCGCTGGATTTTTCCCTGTTGAAAACCCGAAGTACTCGTGTATAGTGATAATTCACAAGCCGAGTATTAAAAAGGGATTTTACGGAGCTGATGTTTCTGGGCCTGTTTTTAAAAGAATTGCTCAAAAAATATTTACTGAATCTAGAAACATAGATGATGTAAAAAATATAGAAACACCAGATCCAGAAATGGAACAAGATTTCGAAAAATATTATGCTAAGCTTCAAAAGTCACACAAAACTATTCCAAATGTTACTGGAATGGCGGGGATGGATGCGGTTTCTATACTAGAAAATCTTGGGCTTAGAGTGCAAGTTGTGGGTAACGGTTCGGTTACGAGTCAATCCATAAAATCAGGAGAAACCCTAGAAAAGGGCAAATTAATAACCTTAAAATTATCGTGATTCTTTTAAAGGACATATTATATAAAGTAACCATCGAAAGTGTCGTTGGAAGTACTTCTGTGGCTGTTAGTAATCTAGAATTTGATTCTAGAAAGGTATCGTTGAACGATGTTTTTGTAGCCATAAAAGGAACTGTTTCTGACGGGCATCAATTCATAAAAAAAGCTGCAGATCAAGGAGCTTTGGCGATTATATGTGAAACACTACCTGAAAACATTGTAAATGGAATTACCTATGTTCAGGTGGCCGATTCGCATAAAGCCTTAGCAATTATGGCAGCGAACTTCTATGGGAACCCATCAGAAGACTTAAAACTGGTTGGGATTACGGGAACCAATGGGAAAACAACAATTTCTACACTCTTATACAAGCTTTTCAAAAAAGCTGGGATGGAAGTTGGGTTGATTTCAACTGTGAATATAATGGTAGGGGATACCGAGCATAAAACCTCACATACAACCCCAGATTCAATCACGATAAATAGTTATTTACGTAAAATGGTTGATGCAGGTGTAGAGTTCTGTTTTATGGAAGTGAGTTCACATGGTATTCACCAAAAACGAACAGAGGCTTTAAAATTTGCTGGTGGTGTTTACACAAACCTATCTCACGACCATCTAGATTACCACAAAGATTTTGCAGAATATCGCGATGTAAAAAAGTCGTTTTTCGATAATTTACCAAACACTGCTTTTGCTTTGGTGAATGCTGACGATAAAAATGGGGCAGTTATGCTTCAGAATACTAAAGCAAAGAAACAAACCTACGCTTTAAAAACATTTGCAGACTTTAAAGCGCAAATCTTAGAAAGTCAATTTTCTGGTCAACTTATTAAAATCAACAATCAAGAATTATGGGTGAAGTTGATAGGAGGCTTTAATGTGTATAACCTACTTGCAATTTACGGCACGGCCCAGTTATTAGGATTAAAAGAGCTTGAAACCCTTCAATTAATTAGCACTCTAGACAGTGTAGATGGGAGATTTCAATATTTAATTTCAGAAAAGAAGATAACCGCAATCGTAGATTATGCGCACACTCCTGATGCTTTAAAGAATGTATTAGAAACAATAAATAGTATTCGTACAGGAAATGAAGAAGTGATAACCGTTGTAGGATGTGGCGGCGATCGCGATACATCCAAGCGTCCAGTAATGGGGAAAATAGCCGCTACGTTAAGCACAAAAGTGGTTTTTACTAGTGATAATCCTCGTACTGAAAATCCAGATAGAATTATTGAACAAGTTGAAGCAGGAGTACCTGCTGAACATTATAAAAAAACAATTTCTATAACAAATAGAAAAGAAGCCATAAAAGCGGCTTGCCAAATGGCTAATGATAACGACATTATTTTAATTGCTGGAAAAGGTCATGAAACTTACCAGGAGATTAATGGTGAACGTTTTGATTTTGATGATTTTAAAATTGTAAAAGAAGTTTTAACGCTATTAAATAAATAATCTAATGCTCTATTATCTCTTTGAATACTTAGACAAAACATACGATTTGCCAGGAGCGGGGTTATTTAACTTCATTACCTTCCGAGCAAGTTTAGCAGTTATTTTATCGCTGTTTATTGCAACCGTTTATGGAAAAAAGATCATTAGCTATCTAAGAAGAAAACAAGTTGGGGAGTCCATCCGCGATCTAGGTTTAGAAGGTCAAAATGAAAAAGCAGGAACGCCAACGATGGGCGGAATAATAATAATTCTAGCAACATTAATCCCTGTTTTACTATTTGCAAAACTTGAAAATATTTATGTAATCCTCTTGATTGTTACCACACTTTGGATGGGAGTAATTGGGTTTATTGACGATTATATCAAAAAATTTAAAAATGATAAAGAAGGGTTACCAGGGAGGTTCAAGGTAATTGGTCAGGTTGGATTAGGGCTTTTTGTAGGGGTTACAATGTACTTTCATCCAGACATCGTTGTGCAGCACAACACTACAACACCAGGTGCTCAAACCGAAATTATAGCCAAAGGACCAGTAGACCAGTTTTATGTAAAGGATAAGTCGATGTTAACTACTATCCCTTTTGTAAAAGAAAATGAATTCGATTATGCCACTTTAATTAGTTGGGCAGGAGAGGGCTACAAAAGCTATGTGTGGTTGATATTTATACCGATTGTGATTTTTATAATTACTGCAGTTTCAAATGGCGCAAATTTAACCGATGGAATAGATGGACTTGCTGCGGGAACTTCAGCGATAATAGGGGTGACACTAGCATTGTTTGCCTGGGTTTCGGGTAACGTTATTTTCTCCGACTATCTCAACATAATGTATATCCCAAATACGGGAGAGATGACCATATTTATCACTGCCTTTGTTGGTGCTCTTATTGGGTTTTTATGGTATAACACCTATCCTGCACAAGTATTTATGGGAGATACTGGTAGTTTAACTATTGGAGGAATTATAGCAGTTATAGCAATTG
Source organism: Aequorivita sinensis (assembly GCF_006346335.1). Classification (GTDB taxonomy): domain Bacteria; phylum Bacteroidota; class Bacteroidia; order Flavobacteriales; family Flavobacteriaceae; genus Aequorivita; species Aequorivita sinensis. The sequence goes on along the minus strand of NZ_VDMC01000004.1, from coordinate 125,869 downwards.
CAGTAAGAAAGGAGTTGTTAATCCCAATCCTCTGCGGAATTTTTCTAATGGAAAATCTTTCTGTAGTAATGCAGGTAGGTTGGTTTAAATACACAAAGAAAAAATATGGTGAGGGTCGACGCATTTTTAGAATGTCGCCATTGCATCACCATTATCAAATAAAAGGATTTCATGAAAGCAAAATTGTAACACGATTTTGGATTGTAGGAATATTCTTGGCGATAATAACCATCGTCACGCTAAAAATTCGATAGAGATGTGAAGTTTCACGTTTTAACGAAAATATAAGTAAACATGAAAGGAAAATTGGTCATTCTTGGCGCAGGAGAAAGTGGAGTAGGTACGGCCATATTGGGTAAGAAACAGAAGTTTGAAGTGTTTGTTTCAGACTTTGGAAAAATAAAAGATAAGTACAAACAAGTTCTTTTAAATAATGAGATTGAATGGGAAGAAGGAGGTCATTCTGAAGAGAAAATTCTTTCTGCCGATGTTGTAATGAAAAGTCCGGGTATTCCTGAAACTGCTTCAATAGTGAGAAAGTTGCGCGAAAATAAAGTAAAGGTGATTTCAGAAATTGAATTTGCCTCTAAATATACAAGCGCGACAATTGTTGGAATTACAGGAAGTAATGGGAAGACCACAACTGCAAGTTTAACTTATGAAGTGTTGAAAAACGGTGGGTTAAATGTTGCTCTTGGAGGTAATATAGGAAAGAGTTTTGCAGAACAAGTTTCAGAATCTAAATACGATCACTTCGTATTAGAACTAAGTAGTTTTCAGCTAGATGGTATTGAAACATTTTCACCTCACATTGCAGCATTAATCAATTTGAGTCCTGATCACTTGGATAGATACGATTATAAATATGAAAATTATATCGAGTCCAAATTCAGAATAATATTGAATCAAACATCGCAGGATTTTTTCATTTATGATGCCGACGATGAGGAAATCATAAAATGGCTTTCACAGAATCCCATAAAATCACAACCGCTTCCTTTTTCATTAAAAAAAGAATTGAAACAAGGAGCATTTAGAAGAGATAACGATATAATAATTAAAATAAATAATACAGAATTCACTATGCCAATCGCAACAATAGGAATACAGGGAGAACACAATGTAAAGAATGCAATGGCTGCATCAACAGTAGCTACATTATTGAGAATACGTAAACAAACAATTAGAGAAAGTCTTGAAGGGTTTCACGGTGTAGAACACAGACTTGAAAATGTGCTTAAAATCAATAATGTGATGTATGTTAATGATTCAAAGGCAACAAATGTAAATGCTACATATTTTGCTTTAGATAGTATGGAAAATCCAACTGTTTGGATTGTTGGAGGTGTTGATAAAGGCAATGATTACAACGAATTACTTCCATTAGTTAATGAAAAGGTAAAAGCGATTATCTGCTTAGGTGTTGATAATCAAAAAATAATTAGTGCTTTTGGCAATATAGTAGATACAATTGTTGAAGTAGATTCAATGCAAATGGCTGTTCAAGTTGCGTATAAAGTAGCCGAAAGAAATAATACAGTTCTACTTTCTCCTGCATGTGCAAGCTTCGATTTATTTGAAAACTACGAAGACCGAGGAAGGCAGTTTAAAGATGCTGTAAGAAACTTGTAATAAGGCATAAAAAAGAATTAAAAACATAAACCAATAGCGGAAAAAGGTAAATGATAAATATTTTCCAATATACAAAAGGAGATAGAGCAATCTGGGGGATAGTAGGGCTTCTAGCACTTATATCTTTCCTGCCTGTTTATAGTGCAAGTAGCAATCTTGCATATTTGTATAACAATGATGGAAATACATTACCTTTTCTATTGCGACATTTAGCACATTTAATTTTAGGTTTTATTGTGTTGTATGCAGTGCATAGAATACCCTATAATTACTTTGGAGGGCTCTCTATAATTGGGTTGCCTATTATAGTATTCCTGTTAGTAATTACGCTATCACAAGGTACAACTATAGGGGGTGCAAACGCAAGCCGATGGATTAGGTTGCCATTTGTTGGACTAAGCTTTCAGACATCAACTTTAGCAGGGGTAGTGTTAATGACATATGTTGCGCGGTATTTGGCTCGTATTAAAGATAAAGAAGTTTCTTTTAAAGAAACACTTTTACTCCTTTGGGGACCAGTGTTTATCGTTCTTGGTTTAATTCTACCTGCTAACTTTTCTACCACTGCAATATTTTTTGTAATGGTTGTTATGCTTGTTTTTGTAGGAGGATATCCATTAAAATATCTTGGTGTTATACTTGGTGCAGGGTTGCTGTTTTTAACATTATTTGTCCTAACTGCCAAGGCATTTCCTGGAGTATTTCCTAACCGCGTAGATACTTGGATAAGTAGGGTAGAAAATTTTGCTGATAAAGAAGATACAGAAGCAGATTATCAAATAGAAAAAGCAAAAATTGCTATTGCCTCTGGAGGTATTACTGGATTAGGTCCAGGAAAAAGTGTTCAGAAGAATTTCTTACCACAATCATCATCAGATTTTATTTATGCGGTTATAGTTGAAGAATTTGGTTTGATTGGAGGGTTAACCTTAATGGCTATATATCTGTTTTTGTTATTTCGAATAGTGGTAGTGGCTCATAAAGCACCGTCGGTATTTACCAAACTACTAGTCATTGGAGTAGGTTTTCCTATTATTTTCAGGGCGATGATAAATATGGCTGTGGCAGTCGAATTGTTTCCTGTAACTGGACAAAACTTACCCTTAATCAGTAGTGGTGGAACCTCTATTTGGATGACATGTTTGGCGTTGGGAATGATTTTGAGTGTGAGTGCAAAAAGAGAAGTCCCAGCAAAAGAAGAAGAGGAAGAAAATCCACTTGATGTTTTAAGTGAAACCATTTAGAATACAACAAGTGTTGTTAGTGTATTAAAGAAGAAAGTAAAAAATTGAAAAACAAAAAATTCATCATATCAGGAGGCGGTACTGGGGGTCATATTTACCCAGCTATTGCTATAGCAAATGAGTTGAAAACTCGTTTCCCTGACGCTGAATTTTTATTTGTGGGAGCAGAGGACAGAATGGAGATGGAAAAAGTCCCACAAGCAGGATATAAAATAAAAGGTCTTTGGATTTCTGGATTGCAACGCAGTCTTTCATTGCAAAATTTAGCTTTCCCGTTAAAGCTGGTTTCAAGTTTAATGAAATCAAAGTCTATTTTAAAAACATTTAAACCTGATGCTGCAATTGGAACTGGAGGTTATGCAAGTGCGCCGCTATTGCGAATGGCTGCAAAGCAAAATATACCTTGTTTAATTCAAGAGCAGAATAGTCACGCAGGAATTACCAATAAATGGCTAAGTAGTAAAGTTCAGAAAATATGTGTGGCTTATGAAGGAATGGAGAAATTTTTTCCTTCTGATAAAGTAAAGTTAACGGGAAATCCAGTAAGACAAGATTTGTTGGATATTTCTTTAAAAAGAGAAGAAGCACTTACTTTCTTTAAACTGAATAGGGACAAAAAAACACTTTTGGTTTTAGGAGGTAGTTTAGGTGCTAGAAGAATAAATCAATTAATTGAAAAATCATTGCCGTTTTTTGAAAGAATCAACTTACAAGTTATCTGGCAATGTGGGAAATTTTACGAAGAAACCTATAAAAATAAAGGAAATGAAAATGTACAAGTCCATACTTTTTTAAACAGAATGGATTTGGCTTATGCAGCTTCAGATTTTATTATTTCAAGAGCGGGAGCGCTATCGGTTTCAGAATTATGCTTGGTGGGAAAACCAGTTGTATTTATCCCTTCGCCAAATGTTGCAGAAGACCATCAAACAAAAAACGCGTTGGCAATTTCGGAAAAAAATGCCGCTATTTTGATTAAAGAAAATGAGTTGGATACAAATTTTGAAAAGGAATTTTCAGATTTATTTTCCTCTATAGAAAAGCAGGAAATGCTTTCAAAAAATATATTGGCATTGGCAAAACCAAATGCCACAATAGAAATAGTTGAAGAGATTGAGAAATTATTGAAGAACAACAATTAATGAATAACCTAAAAAACATAACGACCTTTTATTTCGTAGGTATTGGCGGCATCGGGATGAGTGCTCTTGCACGGTATTTCAAAATGCAAGGCAAAGCTGTTTTTGGGTACGATAAAACTTCAACTGACTTAACAGACGAATTGGTTGCAGAAGGGATACCAGTAACTTTTACAGATGAAATTTCAGAACTTCAATCTGAGGTGAAGGTAAAGCATAATGTTTTAATAGTTTACACCCCTGCAATTCCTAAGAACAATACAATTTTAAACTATTTTATTTCTGAAGAGTTTCAAATTGTAAAACGTGCTCAGCTTTTAGGAGAGGTGTCCAAAAATACACTTTGTTTAGCTGTAGCAGGTACACACGGAAAAACTACAACATCTGCAATTTTAGGACATTTATTGGCTGCTTGTAACATGCCAATAACAGCATTTTTGGGAGGAATCGCGGAGAATTACAATTCCAATTTTATTTATAAAGGAAGTGAAATTACAGTGGTTGAAGCAGATGAATTTGACCGATCGTTCCTTCAGCTTCGTCCAGACATATCTTGCGTAACTTCGATGGATGCTGACCATTTAGATATTTATGGAGACGCTTCAGAAATTGAAAATGCATTTACAACTTTTGCTGAACTAGTTGATAAGAAAGAAAACGTTCTAATAAAGATAGGCTTGCCTTTAAATGGAATGGCTGTTGCGGTTCAGGAAACTGCAGATTATGAAGCCCAAAATGTAAGGGTAAAGGATGGAGCATATCTATTCGATTTGAAAACACCAAATGAGGTTATTAAAGATCTTACAATTAATTTACCAGGACATCACAATCTTACCAATGCTATTATGGCAATGGGAATGGCATTGTTAGCTGGGGCATCTGTTTCTTGTCTTAAAAACGCAATTGCGAGTTTTAAAGGGGTAAAACGCCGTTTCTCGTATAAAATTAAAACTGATAAACTTGTTTTAATTGATGATTATGCACATCATCCTACTGAAATAGACGCTTTGCATCAAGCTGTTGAAGAAATGTATCCAAATAATCGTAAGCAGATTGTTTTTCAGCCACATCTTTTCACTAGAACAAGAGATTTTGCAGAAGGTTTTGCGAGAAGTCTATCGCAATTTGATGAAGTGGTGTTGCTGGATATCTATCCTGCTAGAGAAGAGGCAATTGAAGGAATTACTTCAGAATGGTTATTAAATCAGATTGATTCTCAGCATAAAATCTTGGTTTCAAAATCAGATTTAGCTGAAGTTTTATCACAGTCGGATTGTAGAGTGAAATTGTTGGTGGGTGCCGGAGACATTGGTGCTGAAGTTAATAAGTTAACCCAAAAGTTTAAAGATGAGGCGTAGTATTATTTACATAAAACTTATTCTTTTGCTGGGGTTAATTGGCTTCCTTTTTAGCTTTACAAAAAAGCGAAATGAAGCTAGAAAAATTAGCAAAATAGACGTTGTATTTGTTGATAATAACAGCCCTTTTATCACTTTTGATAACGTTAATAAATTGTTGATACAAAGTTACGAGAAGGTTTCGGACATATCTAAAGAAGCCTTAGCTTTGAGAGAGATGGAGTATAGATTGATAGGAAATCCTATGATTCGCGATGCTCAGGTGTATGTAACCATTGATGGAAAGTTATGCGCAAGGATAGAACAGCGCGAACCCATTGGTAGAGTGTCTGCTACACCAGATTATTACTTAGATTCAGACGGAAAGGTAATGCCGTTATCTGAAGTGTATTCAGCAAGAGTGCCTATAATTACTGGTGCTTCGGAAAGTGAGTTCTCTGAACTTACCGACTTATTGCTGAAAATAAAGGAAGATGAGTTTATGAAAAGGAGTGTTATTGGGGTGCATCAACGGGCAGATGGAGAAATTGAACTGGAATTGAGAAAAGTAAATTTTAATGTATTTTTTGGGAAACCAGTACACATTGAAAAGAAGTTTCAAAACTTTAAAGCATTTTATAAAAAAACAAAAAAAGATAGTACGCTATACGGGTACAACAAGGTGAACTTGAAATTTGATAGTCAAGTGATAGCCACAAAAAAGTAAGGCCATGGAAAACGATAATATTGCTGTAGGATTGGATATAGGAACTACCAAGATAGTAGCTATGATTGGTAGAAAAAATGATTATGGTAAAATGGAAGTGTTGGGGATAGGCAAGGCAAAAAGTCTTGGCGTTCATCGTGGTGTTGTGAATAACATTACACAAACCATTCAATCCATTCAACAAGCGGTACAAGATGCAGAAACTTCTTCAGGAATGAAGATTAAGGATGTTGTTGTTGGTATCGCAGGACAACATATTAGAAGCCTTCAGCATAGCGATTACATTACTAGACCAGATGGTGAGGAGGTAATTAAAGATGAAGATATTGATGCTTTATGTAACCAAGTTCATAAGCTTGTAATGCTTCCTGGGGAAGAAATTCTTCACGTATTACCACAGGATTATAAAGTTGATGGACAAGCAGAAATTAAAGAACCTATCGGGATGTACGGAGCGCGATTAGAAGCAAACTTTCACGTAGTTGTAGGGCAGGTTTCTTCAATTAGAAATGTTGGACGCTGTATAAAAAGTGCAGGGTTAGAGCTATCAGCAATCACTCTAGAGCCCTTAGCATCAGCAAGAGCTGTATTAAGTCAAGAAGAAAAAGAAGCTGGGGTAGCATTAATCGATATAGGAGGTGGAACAACTGACTTAGCGATATTTAAAGATGGAATTATTCGTCACACGGCAGTAATTCCTTTTGGAGGTAATGTAATCACAGACGATATTAAAGAAGGTTGTTCGATTATCGAGAAACAAGCTGAACTTCTTAAAATAAAATTTGGATCTGCTTGGCCTGGAGAGAATAAAGACAATGAAATTGTTTCAATCCCAGGATTAAGAGGAAGAGAACCAAAAGAAATTAGCTTAAAAAATCTCTCAAAAATAATTCACGCTCGAGTTATGGAGATTATTGAGCAAGCCTATATTGAAATAAAAAACTACGGGCACGAAGAGCAGAAGAAGAAATTAATTGCTGGTATTGTGCTAACAGGTGGGGGAGCTCAGCTTCAGCATATAAAACAGCTTGTAGAGTACGCTACAGGTATGGATACACGAATTGGATATCCAAACGAACATTTAGCTGGAGATAGCGACCCTGAAACTACAAGTCCGATGTATGCAACAGCAGTAGGGTTAGTGATGAATAGTCTTGAAAGTAAGGAGAAATCATCATTGATGAGAACATTCCCAACTGAAGAGGAAGTTAAAGAGACTGACAAACAAGAAGCCGTTCAGCATCCTGAAGTAGAAGCTGAAAGAGAAGAAGTAGAAGAAGAAAAAAAAGGCACTAGACGTGGTCGAGGTATTTTTGACAAATGGGCCGAAAAATTTAAAGAGTTCCTCGATAACGCAGAATAATAAAGGAAAAAGAAGAAAAATAAAAATTGCAATTAAAAACAAAAATATGAGCAGCAACACAGAATTTGAGAACATTTCATTCGACTTGCCAAAAAACCAATCAAATGTGATTAAGGTTATTGGCGTTGGTGGTGGAGGTAGTAATGCAATTAACCATATGTTCAGTCAGGGCATAAAGGGAGTAGATTTCGTGATATGTAATACAGATGCACAGGCATTAGAAAATAGCCCAGTGCCTATTAAAATTCAATTAGGGGTTTCCTTAACTGAAGGTCTAGGTGCAGGAGCAAATCCGATGGTTGGTGAACAATCTGCTGTAGAAAGTATGGAAGAAATTAAAACTATGCTAACTACAAATACCAAGATGATTTTTATTACTGCTGGTATGGGTGGAGGTACTGGAACAGGTGCCGCTCCAATTATCGCCAAAATGGCTAAGGATATGGATATACTTACTGTGGGTATAGTTACTATTCCTTTCCAATTTGAAGGTAAAACAAGAAATGAACAAGCTCAAATTGGAGTAGAAAAACTACGTCAAAATGTAGATTCATTAGTGGTAATTAATAATAATAAACTTCGTGAAGTATATGGGAACTTAGGTTTTAAAGCTGGTTTCTCTAAAGCTGATGAAGTCTTGGCCACCGCTGCTCGTGGTATAGCCGAGGTTATTACACATCACTACACTCAAAACATTGACCTTAGAGATGCTAAGACAGTTCTTTCTAATAGTGGAACAGCTATTATGGGTAGTTCTACTGCATCTGGTGCAAATAGAGCAAAAGAAGGCATAGGAAGAGCATTAGATTCTCCATTACTTAACGATAATAAAATCAAAGGTGCCAAAAACGTATTGTTGCTTATCGTTTCTGGGTCCGACGAGATTACTATCGATGAGATAGGTGAAATCAGTGATCACATTCAAAATGAAGCTGGACACAGCGCCAATATTATTATGGGTGTTGGTGAAGATGAGAGCTTAGAAGGATCAATTTCTATTACTGTAATCGCCACAGGATTTAATGTTGAACAACAAAATGAGATTGTAAACACCGAAACAAAAAAAATAATCCACACGCTTGGAGATGATCAAAAAGCGGAGCAAAATCTTACACCAAAAGCTACTTCTGGACCTGTAAGACTGCCAGAGACTCCTATCACTTCTCAGCCTAAAGCTGAAGCCCCTGTGGTTAAACACACGCTTTTTGACGATGATGAGATTGAACAAAGACCATCGTTTCAAGGATATATAAATACTTCAGAGCTTCTAAAGAATTTACCAGTATCATACGAAGAGGTAAAAGCTGAAAGAATTGAAGAGTTTGAGCAAGTAGAAGTAGATAAAATAAATGTAAACGAATTTGTTATTGTTGAGGCTTCAACAAAAAATTCAGCGGAAGAAGTTAGACATTCTAAGCCAGAAGGTGAAGACAACGACGATCAAATATTAATGTTTGATCTTCCTATAAAACCTGTTGAAAGAAAGCCGGCAGAAACAAATAATAGAGAAGAAAAAACAATTTTTAATCTCGAAGAAATAGAGGTTGAAGATCACGTAGAAGTTGTGCCTGTAACTGAAGTTTCAGATGATGGTATTAAAAGATATAGTCTAGATGACTATCAAGAGGTTGAAAATACCTTAAATAACGCAAAACCATCAAACCATAAGTCTGAAGCTATTGAGGAAAACGAAATTGAATTTGTAAAAAGAACAGTAACTGAGCAATCTCCAAATGATAGCGAAAGCAAGGAAATAGAAGACCCGTTAAACTCTCCTATTTCAAAGATACTAAGCGATCGTACAGAAGAGCGCAAGCGTAAAATGAAGGAGTTTAATTACAAGTTTAAGAACAGTCCTTCACGTATTGATGAAATTGAAAGACAACCCGCTTATAAGCGTATGGGTATAGATCTTAATGATACCAGTGAAGAATCAACAATTTCTAGGACTTCGGTAAACATCGAAGATGACGGAATTGAATTGCGTAGAAACAACTCATTTTTACACGATAATGTAGATTAACTAAGTGAATATTTCTCCCCACTTAAAGTAGAGGTTCGAAATCTTAATTGGTTTCGGACCTTTTTGATTTATGATATTTAAGATTAAAAAAAGTGAATCCATAAGCTGATACATTTCAGCTTAAATAAGTATCTTCGTGCATACAAAAAAACACTATAATGAGTTTACAAGATAAGGTGATGGAGGCTATGAAAGCCGCAATGAAATCAAAGGACACTCAATCATTAGAAGCTTTGCGATCTGTTAAATCAGCATTGCTTTTAGCTCAAACTGAAACAGGTTCAAAACAAGAAATATCTGAAGAAGAAGGAATTAAAATCCTTCAAAAGCAAGTAAAACAAAGAAAAGATAGTGCTGCTATTTATAAGGAACAAGGGCGTGAAGATCTTGCTGAGCCAGAATTGCTTCAAGCTAAAGTAATCGAGCAATTTTTGCCAAAGCAGCTAAGTGTTGAAGAAGTAAGCAAAATAGTAGATGAAATTATCACAGAAACTGGAGCTTCTTCTATGGCGGATATGGGAAAAGTTATGGGCATTGCTAGTGGAAAACTGGCTGGAAAAGCAGATGGGAAAACGATATCGATAGTTGTAAAATCAAGGTTGTCTTAAATTAGATTTTATTAATTCTTCAAAAGAAGATATTTTTGAAAACTGAATTGGCCGCGTGGCGCAACTGAATACCCGCCCGAGCCGAACTGTCGTTAGGCACGTTCGGGCGGGGCGCATCAGATTTCGGATTCGAGCTTTAAATGGTTAGAAATGTATTATGTATATATTCTTTATAGTAAAGAATTTGAAAGGATGTATGTAGGAATGTCTAAAGACTGTACAAAAAGATTAAAGGAACATAATTCTGGTAAGACTCAATCAACAAAAGCTTATATTCCCTGGGAAATTATTCATACGGAAGAATATTTAACTAGAAAAGAAGCTAGAGAAAGAGAAAAATATTTGAAAAGTGCTGCAGGTAGAAGATGGAGAAAAATAAATTTAATTCTGCCGCATGACTAAATTAAATGTCTCTTGTGGCAACTGTCATTAAACACGTTCGGGCTGGGTGCATTAGATTTCGGCTGTGATTGATATGAATTTATAAGAAAAAATTATTTCGTGTTTAAATATTGTTAATGGCCGCGTGGCGCAACTGAATAGCGCATCAGATTTCGGCTCTGAGGGTTGGGGGTTTGAATCCCTCCGCGGTCACTAATAAAATAAAAAGCTATACATCAATTCAAACAAAATTGAATTTGAGTATAGCTTTTTCATTTTCTAATACTGCCTTGAGTTTAAAGCAATTTAAAACCGATTTGAGTAATAGTTTTATTTTGCCAACTTAGCTTATTGCTTTATACTTAAAGCTCCAGAAGGGCATTTAGATACTTGATTTATTAACTCTTCTGATGTCGCATTTTCTGGTTTTACCCAAGGCCTTTCTTTAGGATTGTAAACTTTTGGTAAAGTTTTTACACATATACCTGAGTGGATGCATTTTTCCGCTTTCCATAAAATGATTACTTCTCCATTTGTATACTCTTTTGTATCCATAGTATTAATCCTTTAAAGTTCTTTCAATTCTCGGGTCGGGCACTATCCACATCAAGGCAACTCCTAAGTATATCATTAAACTAATGATTGGGAAAAAGAAAGAAAAGACAACGCCTGTAAAGTATAATAAAAGTGACAGATTCATTCTTTTGTCCTTGCTATAAACCTTACCTATGTTCGAATTTTTACCTTCGCTAAGGATTACACAATATACCATTATTTTAAATGCTACAGCAGCCATAAATAATACTACACCGTAGATTGCCGTAGGATTTGCTTCAAAATGGTTTTTACCCATCCAATCTGTGGCAAATGGGAAAAGCGAAAGCCAAAACAATAAGTTAAGGTTGGCCCATAAAATTTTCCCGTTTACTCTATTCACCGCTTGTAACAGATGATGGTGATTATTCCAATAAATCCCTACATATACAAAGCTTAATACATAAGTAAGAAATACAGGTAGTATAGGCTTTAAAGCATCAAAAGTATAACCTTCAGGAGCACTCATGCCTAAAACCATAATAGTAATTATTATGGCTAATACGCCGTCGCTAAAGGCCTCTAATCTCCCAGTTTTCATAACCTGCGTGGTTCTGGAAGTGGAACATAATCGTCTTCATCTCCCACCACTTTTGGAAAGGCTTCTAGATTTTGCTCTTTCCAATCTTTCTTAGCTTTTTCAATAACATCTTTGTCTGAGTTCACAAAGTTCCAGTGGATATATCGTTCTTCCTCAAAAGGAATTCCACCAAAAATATAGACTGTAGTATTCGGTTCCATTTCAAAGGAACACAATGTACTATCCTTGGCAACTAGAATTTGTTTAGGCTCGTAATTGTAACCGTCGGCATTGATACTGCCTTCCAAGATATATAAAGCACTCTCGCCATAAAGATCCTCTCCAATAGTTATCTGCTGCTTATCCGTGCTTTTTATTTCAATAAAATACAACTCACTGTGTACAGGAACTGGTGAGGTTTTGTCAAAAGCTTTACCAGCAATTAATTTAAACTCTGCGCCTTGTTCTTTCCATTGAGGAATATCTTCTTCTTTTATATGAAAAAAAGTAGGCTCTGATTGTTCTAAATGCTTAGGTAAGGCTACCCAAATTTGAAGTCCGTGTAACGTTTTTTCGGTATTTCTTAAATAATCAGGTGTTCTTTCAGAATGAACCACACCTTTACCTGCAGTCATCCAATTAACAGCTCCAGGCTTAATTTCGATATCTGAACCTAGACTGTCTTTATGTTGAATAGATCCTTCAAACAGGTATGTTAATGTAGATAAACCAATGTGTGGGTGTGGTCCAACATCAAGGTTTTGGTCCTTAGCCATAGTTGCTGGTCCCATATGGTCTATAAATGTAAATGGACCTACAGAGCGTTTTTGTCTGAAAGGCAATAATCGTCCTACCATAAAGTTTCCAATATCGGCGGCGCGTTCTTCTATAATTAATTCGGTATTAGACATAATTTATTTATTTGTTTAAATGAATTTATAATTTAAGTTTAAGCCAAGACGTCTCTTAAACTTTCATCTCTATCAAATCTCATTTTTGCATATGGACAAAGTGGGATAATTTTTAAGCCGTTCTCACGAGCGTAATCAACACCTGCCATTACAAGTTGTTTGGCATATCCTTTTCCACCAAACTTATCATTCACTTCTGTATGGTCAATAATAAACTTTTCTTTTCCAGCCCAAGTAAAAGTCATTTCACCTGCTTCTTCATTATTGTCATAGATAACAAAACGTCCCTTTTTGCCATTATCTTCAAGCACTATTTTTGTCATTTTATTTCGATTTAAGTGGTCTTAAGTATAGATTACTTATTATAATTTTTCTAACTCAGGAACTCTAAATTTCTCGATATCCCAATTAGCTTTTTTAGCTCCTGCTTGATAAGTAGACTCTAGAAAGTCAAGTAAATCTTTTCTTGGGTTTTCTGATTTCAACAAGGCTCCATACTTTAGAAGTGCCATAGGACTGCCATTGCTTTCAATCCATTCGGCAGATTTAGGTGATATTTCTTCCTTGTCAATTCCTTCAGGGGAAGGATAAGTATAAGAGTAAAATGCAGGTTCTGGAACATTTTCGTCGCCTGCCCAAAAGCCAAAGCTTATACATTCATGCGAATAGGCATCTTTATCAGATAATCTCGCTTCCGAAGGCATAGGAGGTGCTTCATTTCCATTAAACCTAGTAACTACCAAATCGAAGGAATGCCAATAAAGCTGAACAGGACAAGATTTGCCATAAAAACGGCCACTAAATTCTTTAAACACATTACCTATCCATAACATTGATCTCCATAAATCTTTAGTGTACTTTTTATCGTAGTGATGGTATTCCGTAATCTTTGAGAATGGTTTATCAATATTTAAATCAAAAGGCTTATCTACTATAGAAACTGCTATGTTGAGTTTATTAAGTATCTCCTTTATATTTTTATAAAAATCTGCTACTGTAAGTTTGTCGTTTAAAGGGAAGTGTTCATAATCTCCTTGGCTTGTGTTAACCTCTAATTGATGATTTTGAACATTAATTGATATATCAAATTGATCTGCTCCTAAATTGTAAGGAATAGGACCCGTTGTAAATCCACGAGTTTCTACATATTCTGTAATATACCACCAGTGATTTTTTCTGGGAGTCATTTTTAAACGAATTTTACCAATAATTTGTAAAAACAGATGTAAGGTCATCTTCTTTTGCTCATTCTCCTTATATGAAAGACTAGGTAATTGAATTTGATTTTTCATGCTGTTTATTTTAGATTAGAATTCAAAAAACTATGAAAATAGCTTTTGAAGCATTAATTAGTTTTTTGAAGAAAATTAAAAGTCTATCAAGTTACTAAATTTCTTGCTTTTTGTTGTGGCAATTACAGGATGGTTAGCGAATTATAACATATAATTAATACTTTAGAACTATTGGTTAATTGAAATTACTAGGCGTTTTCCTGAATCTATTTTCTGTTCCCATAAACGCTCTATGTCTTTAATATCACCTTGAACCAATTCAATTTTTAGCTTGCCATCTGCAGCTAACTGGAACATTTCTGGAAGAACTTCTTTATGAAAACCTTCTAAATCTGTTTTTGAAAGGCTTCCAAATCCTGACCCTAAAATTTCAATAGCTGAACTTCTTAAAATACCTGAAGCTAAATTTATATTTTCTCCCGCCATCGAACCTACAGTTACAATTCGCGTTTTGTGTGTGAAATTGTTAAGTCCACCACCTTTTAAAGCAGTAATTATTAATTCTATTGGCTTTCCCCATAGATAATCAATAACTAAATCGATTGGAGTTTCTTTATGGATATTTTGAATTTTGGCAATAAAGGCTGAATCCTCTTGCTTTAAGCTTACGGTTTTATCAGCTCCTAAGCGCTTTGTTTTTTCTAAATTCTCAGGATTTCGTCCTGTGGAAATGATGGTTTTGGCTCCGTAGTACTTAGCAAGTTGAACTGCTAATTGTCCCGTTACCCCTGTAGCGCCATTTATAAGCACAGTATATCCAGGCTTTATTTCTCCTCTAACTTTTAGCGCCATAGCACCTCCCAACACAGCATTTGGTAATGCCGCTGCTGTATTAAAGTCGAGGTTTTCGGGAATTAATGTATAGCTGTTTTTATTAATTAAGGCTTTTTCAGCAATCATCCCAGTTATACCCTGTGCATAAACTCGAGTGCTATCTTGTAAAAACCCAACGCCATCCATTCCAACTATAGCAGGCATTTCTTTATGACTAGCGTAGTGTTCGCCGCTAGCTCGAATTTTGTCCAGGTTTTTTACAGCTGCCGCTTTTACTTCCAATAATAACTGCTCGTCATTTTCTATTTTGGGATTTGGAAAATCCTTATACTTAGGGGTATCTCCTAAACTCTCTATTATAGCTGCTTTCATTTTTTTTTGGTTTTGAGGTTTTTAAAATATTTATTTTAGAAAATGAAGATTAAACTAGTCTTCTAAATATCCAAACTTACCAAGGTTAAAATCGTTGAAAGCTTGAATCAATTCTTCTCTAGTATTCATTACAAACGGACCTTGTGCTGCAATCGGTTCGTTTATTGGTTCGCCACTTAAAACTAATACTAATGCATCATCTGTAGCTTCAATTTCGAAGTTTTCTCCGTCATTTGCCATTAATGCAAAATGATTTGTTGGTGTTTTTTCTTCTCCATTTACTACTATATTACCTTCTAATACTAGCAAAGCAGTGTTGTAATGTGATGGAAAACTAAAATCTGCTTTTCCCCCTTTTTTCAGTCTTGCATTGAATAAATGAACTGGAGTAAAAGTAGATGCAGAACCTTTTGTGTCTTTAAATTCACCTGCAATTACTTCAATTACTCCTGCGTTATTTGGTAAATTATAACGGGCAATATCTTGATTTTTTATCGCTTGGTATTTTGGGTTAGATTTTTTGTCCTTTGCAGGTAAATTCACCCATAGTTGTACCATCTGAAATTCACCGCCTTTTTTACTCCATTCTTCTTCGTGATATTCCTTGTGTAATACTCCATTAGCTGCGGTCATCCACTGTACATCTCCTTCCCCAATTACACCGCCACCGCCACTGCTATCGTGATGTGCAACTTTACCTTTATACGCTATAGTTACAGTTTCAAAGCCTTTATGTGGATGCACACCAACACCTCTTGGTTTATCGGACGGAGGGAAATTATAAGGTGAATTGTAATCCAACATTATAAATGGATTCATCCGATGCATGTCTAAACGAAAACCGCTAGGAATAAAATTATGTACGCGAAAACCATCGCCAACAAAATGCGGCTCTCTTGGGCTAGCTATAAATTCTACTGTTTTTGTTTTCATTATTTCCAGGTTTTAAATTAAATAAATAAAGGTCGGTACAAAGTTTCAGATCGAATAATCGATTTTGAAGCATTAATCTACCGACCTTTAGGATAAAAACTAAAGTATTTTTATTATTGTTTGATAAACTGAAGGTTAGCGATTAATTTTACTTTATCACTCACTACAATATTACCGGCTTCAGTAACTGCACTCCAGCTTAAGTTGAAGTCCTTACGGTTTATTGTTCCTGTAGCCTCTAATCCAGCTTTAGTTTGTCCGTACGGGTCTTCAGCTATACCATTAAAGTCTACGTCAAGAGTGATTTCTTTGGTTGTATCTCTAATAGTTAGGTCGCCAACCATTTTATCACCGTCAAATGACTTAGATTTAAATGTAAGTTGTGGGAATTGCTCCGCATTAAAAAAATCATCCGACTTTAAATGCGTGTCTCTATCTTCATTTTTAGTGCTAATTGAATCAACTTTTGCATTAAAAGCGAATTCTGCATTTTTAAAAGAATCATCTTCTGTTTCTGCAGTAGCATCAAATTCGCTAAAACTTCCAGTTACAGTTGAAATCATCATGTGTTTTACTTTGAATTCGATTTCAGAGTGAGTCGGGTCTAATTTCCAGTTTGTTTTCATCATTATATATTTTTTTATGTTAAACGTAATTATTTGAGACAAAATTACGGTTCATAATTCTACTGTGCATTGATGTATGTTAAGAAGTGATATATCATTCTTGTTTTAAATAATTAAAGCTTAGTAGATTATAGCGCGAATACCACTGAAAAACTACTAGGTGAGACCGAAATTATCATAATGTGAGAAATTTATTTAAAATCGTCATTAAGAAAATTCTTATCAAAATTTATTTCAGCACTTAGTTTTTAGGACTAAGCTCTTTGTGTGTTGATTGTCAATTTGTTATGATTGTTTTTTGATTTCGCTTTCTCATTTTTCATCGCTATCTTTAAGGTGTTAAATACAGTATTATGGAGGAAAATCATTCATTTTCTATAAAAAACTGGAACGAAGACGATCGCCCTCGTGAGAAGTTGTTGTTGAAAGGTAGAATTGCACTAAGCGATGCAGAGCTTATTGCAATATTAATTGGATCGGGTAGCCGAAACGAAAGTGCTGTGTCTTTAAGTCAGCGGATACTTGCTTCGGTAAATAATAATTTAAGTGAACTAGGAAGACTTTCGATATCCGATTTAACGGAGTTTAAAGGTATAGGTGAGGCTAAAGCGGTTTCAATTACTGCTGCAATGGAATTGGGTAGACGTAGAAGAACAGGTGAAGCATTGGAAAGAAAAAAGATTACTTCAAGTAAATCAGTTTTTGAGTATGTTCAACCAATAATTGGGGATCTTCCTCACGAGGAGTTTTGGATTCTTTACTTAAATAATTCAAACAAAATAATAAAAAGCGTTCAATTAAGTAAGGGTGGAATTACAGGTACTGTGGTTGATATTCGTTTAGCTTTTAAGGAAGCACTGCAAATAGGAGCTGTAGGAATAATTATGGCTCATAATCATCCTTCGGGCACTTTAAAACCAAGTCAAGCAGATATACAATTAACAAAAAAACTCAAAGTTGCTGGAGAAAGCTTAGACATTAAGGTCCTAGATCACCTTATAATTACTGAAAAAGCGTATTTTAGCTTTGCCGATGAAAATATGCTTTAACGCGCTATGTTGTTAATCTACACTCAAAAAGTTACTCCTAGAATTTCCTATATATTCAAGCATATATGTTTGCGGATATTAGGTATCGATATTGCGTTTACTTCAGGTATTGAAGAATTTATTGCACATCAAGGCCCTAAAATTTCATATGGGAAAAAACCAATGGGGAATGAGCTTTTTTTCCAAAGTCACGGACTATTAGAACAACAAGGGATTGAAGCTACCGATATTACGGTTAAGAAGTGGGATGATACTTTTGGGTTTTTTGCAGTCTCGAACATTAGTTCTTTACCCTTTGATATTTTTTCGGCTAGTTTTTATATGATTACTCGCTATGAAGAATACCTCCCCCATGTAAAAGATGAATTAGGACGTTTCATGGCCTCGGAAAGTTTGGCGTATAAAGAAGGTTTTTTGCAACAACCAATTGTCGATATCTGGGCATATAAATTTAAAGAACAACTTTTGGAGGCTTTTCCAAAAATGGAGTTCCCCGAAAAGAAAATTGTTATTCACCCTGTAATTGAAGCGTCACAAACATTTGCCTATAAACAAAAAGGTTTATTCCGAACAGTTGTGGGGTATTTAGATAGTTTTTTTCGAGCAAAATTTAGAGATGTCATTTTACGAACCCAAGTAATTTTAGGGTTTAAGCGAGATCCTTTAGATACTTTTAAGTGGATGGTGAATAAATCTACGCGAAGTAATTTTAAACTTACAGTTTTTTTTATGCTAGGAGACGCTTTGTCTTTTAACGAAAGTATGAACACGCATCGGCAAAAGTTTAAGATGCTTATAAAATATGTTTCAGACTATAAGGAGGTGGGTTTAATGTTTTCGTTCAATGCGTTGGGTAATTATGAAATGTTGAAAGATGAAAAAAGAAGGATGCAAGAAATTACAAATCGCTCACTTACTAGTTCGATGAATTCGGAGTATCTTGTAAATCTTCCTGATTTATATAGATACTTAGTAGAGCTCGAAATAAAACGAGATTTCACTATGGTTTTTCGTGACGCTGTTGGGTTTAGAGCAGGGACTTGCACCCCTTTTCTTTTTTATGATTTGGATTATGAAATTAAAACTCCGTTAATTATTCATCCGTCAGCAATGACTACATTGGCATTTAACAAGAAATACGCTTCAGATATTGATAAAACAGTATCTACAATGCTTAAAGCGGTTGATGACGTTAATGGAACTTTTACAATGACTTTCTCTAACAAAGACTTTTCTGCCTTAGATAATCAAAAGGTATGGAGAAAAATATTTTCAGAAAAACTACAGGAATATGCTCAATAAGAAAATAACGGATGTATTTTTTGACCTCGACCACACACTTTGGGATTTCGATAAAAACTCTGGATTGGCATTCCAACGCGTTTTTAGAAAGCATGAAATAGACATTCCACTTTCCGATTTTTTAAAAGTTTACGAACCAATTAATCTTGAGTATTGGAGAATGTTTCGTGAAGAACGCGTAACAAAACAAGAACTTAGAAGAGGTAGATTGTCAAAAACATTTGATGTATTAGCATTCGATTATACTATAGATTTAATAGATTCACTCGCGAATAGTTATATAGATGAGTTGCCTGGAGATAATTATTTGTTTAGCAATACCTTTGAAACCTTAGATTATCTATCAGGAAAATATAGACTTCATATTATAACCAATGGTTTTGAAGAGGTTCAACGTAAAAAAATAGATAATAGCGGTTTAAAAAAATACTTCCTAACTATAACTACATCGGAGGAGGTTGGATTAAAAAAGCCTCATCCAACTGTTTTTTATACCGCCATGGAAAAAGCTTCTGTTACTCCCGACAAAAGCATAATGATTGGAGATAGTTTTGAAGCCGATATCCTAGGAGCTCAAAATGCTGGGATGCACACATTGTTTTATAACTATCGAAATGAAGCAGTGAAAAAACCTTTTATTGCCGTTAAGGAACTATCTGAAATTAAGGACTATCTCTAGTAATAATTTAATTTTTAAGGCGTTATGCATAAGTAACCTAAAGAAACTTATGATAAGAACGCTAGTAATATCGATTTCCAGTCTTTTTTTATGCCTTTTTTTTACGGCGTGCGTTAGAGATACCGATTTCGATCAAGCTGAAGATATTTCATTATCTCCAATAATGGAATTGGATTTAATCTATTTCAATCTGCAGGCAAGCGACTTTTATGATACAATTAATGGTACACCCATTCTTACATTGCGGGATACAACCGAAATTAAATTTTTGGACGATAGCACTTTACAAGAGAGTTTAAAACGCGCTGATTTTTATTTCAAATTTACAAATTCTATTCCGCGAAGTTTTCAAGTTGACTTTGAGTTTTTAAGTGAAGAAAACAATATTACCTATGAAACAGGGACTGCCGTAGAGCAAGGAGAAGTTTCAACGCCTGTAATTACTGAATTCACACATATTGTTGAGGGGGAGGCTATATCGCAACTTACATTAGCTAATAAGGTTGTTGTTTCAGTAACTATTCCATCTTCTAACGAAAACCTACAAGGAACGCTTAATATGAAATCCAAAACCACATATTTTTTGGAATATTAATACTATGCGAAATTTTTTGACTGTAATGTTATTCCTAGTAGGAGTATTGGCTATTTCTCAAAATAAGCAAATACTCTATGGTTTTGATGATACCCCACAATCTCTAATGTTAAACCCTGGAAGTAAGGTAATTCACAAAAAACATTATGGTATTCCGTTGTTGTCCCAAATTCACATTAACGGTGGTTCTTCAGGAGTTTCGGTTTATGATATTTTCAAAAATGGCAATAATAATATTAATGATAGAATCACAAAAAAGATATTCGAAATGAAGAATACCGATTTCTTTACTGCTACTCAGCAATTAGAGTTGATAAACTTTGGATGGAGAGCAAAGAATGAAATATTTTTTTCTGGAGGAATCTATCAAGAATTCGATTTTATAAGTTACTTCCCTAAAGATTTAGCAATATTGGCATGGGAAGGCAACATTGATTATTTGGACTATAAATTTGATTTAGGTGAAGTTAGCACTACTGGCGATTTTATGACGGTTTATCATTTTGGAATGAATAAAAAGATTAATGAAAAGCTTACTGTTGGTGCTAGATTAAAGCTCTATTCGAGTATGTTTAGTTATCGGAGTGTAAATAATACTGGAACCTTTGTTACCCGACTTGGTGATGAAAATTCGGAAAATATTTATGAGCATACCGTAGAAAACGCCGATGTAAGCGTTGAAACTTCTGGTTATGCTTCCTTACGGGAGCTTGATGGTCCTAATGAAGTAATTAAAGAAGTTTTAGGTAGAGCCTTATTTGGTGGAAATATTGGGGTAGGAGTAGATTTGGGCTTTACATATGAGATTAACGATGCTTTTGTACTTACGGTTAGCGCCTTGGATGTAGGGGCGATTTTTCATAGAAAAGATGTAGAGAATTATCGTGCCCACGGAAATTATACCCTCGACGGAATTAATTTAATCTTTCCAGCATTAAGTGACGGTGAATCTACTTATCCTTATTATGACGATATTGAGGATGAATTTGAACGTGAAATTCCAATCGATACAATTCACAATAAATACACTCAGTTTAGACCTGTAAAAATTAATGCAGGCCTGAGTTTTGGTTTTGGAAGATTTTTTGCTTCAGACGATTGTGATTGCATGAATATGGATAAAGGTGTTTTACACAAACAGAATGTAGGAGTTCAATTTTATTCTATTTTTCGACCTAAAGGGCAACAGTTGGCAGGAACGCTCTATTACAAAAGAAGACTAAACGAGTTTATTTCAGCAAAAGCTACTTATACCGTAGATTCTTATTCTTTTTCAAACGTAGGTTTAGGAGTTTCTGCTGATGTTGGGTCGGTAAATTTTTATGTGGCTGCCGACAACCTTCTTAAATACGGTAATTTGGCAAAGGCAAAAAGTGTATCTTTACAGCTAGGTTTCAACATTATTATTGACGATTAATGACAAGAATATTATTTTTTTTAGCAACATTATTTTTAAGTGTTTCAGTGAATTCTCAGAACAAAACACTGAGCGATTACAGTTATGTAATAGTGCCAGAGCAATTCGATTTTTTAAACGGAAAGGATTTGTATAAATTGAATTCTATGACAGAATTCTATTTAGAAAAAAATGGATTTAATGCATATATGGCAAATCTTGCTCCAAATGCAAATCGTTGCGATGGTCTTTTTGCTGATGTTGAAAAATTAAAAAGTATAATTGGCATTAAACTCCAGGTAGTTTTGAGAGATTGTAATGGGGAAGAGGTTTTTAGAACTCATGAAGGGAGAACTAAGTTTAAACAATACGACAAAGCATATCAAGATGCATTAAGAAAAGCGTTTAATAGTTTTAATTCGCTTCGCGTTAAGCAAAAAGATGTAGTTCTTTTGAGTGAAAAATCTGCAGTTAATAGAGAAGTTGTTACTATTAATAAAATACAAGCAGAGGAGGTAGTATCATCTACAGTAAAGGAGAATACAAATACTACAAAAGAGATTTACATCCCAGATGCTAAGTTTTCAAACTATACTTATTTAGGGAAAACCTTCTTGCTACGTAAAACTGATAAAGGTTTTTCACTTTATGAAGAATCTAATAAAGCTAGTGATGGACTACTTTTAAGAGGTACTTTAGTTATAAACAACAATCATTTAGAATATACTGATACTTCAGGTGTAACCGGAAAGGCGGCCTTTGATGCTTCTGGTGATCTTAAAATTAACGATGGAGCTTATTTAAAAGTTTATAAACTTCAAAATTAAAAGTCGTATTTGTCCTTCCAAAGATGTTTTAAATACGTTTTAAGTGAGTTTTCTTTTGCATTATTTCCAGGTTTATAAAAGGTAGTGCCTTTTATTTCTTCAGGTAAAAACTCGTGAGGCACAAAATTGCCTTCATAATTGTGTGCATATTCATATTCCTTGCCATAGCCTAATTGCTTCATAAGCTTTGTTGGAGCGTTTCTAATGGATAAAGGGACAGATAAGTCGCCAGTTTGTCTAACCAAACTCTGCGCTTCACCTATAGCTTTATATGATGCGTTGCTCTTTGCAGAGGTAGCTAGATAGATGGCACATTGACTTAAAATAATTCGAGCTTCAGGATAGCCAATTAAATTAACTGCTTGAAAAGTACTGTTTGCAAGGAGTAATGCGTTTGGGTTTGCCAAACCAATATCTTCGGATGCTAAAATTACCATCCTTCTAGCTATAAATTTTATGTCTTCTCCACCTTCAATCATTCTCGCCAGCCAATAAACTGCTGCATTAGGGTCGCTTCCTCTAATTGATTTTATAAATGCCGAAATAATATCGTAATGCTGCTCGCCAGTTTTGTCGTAAAGCACGGTGTTTTTTTGTGCCTTTTGCATAACTATATGGTTGGTAATTGTAATCTTATCGGTGTTTTCTGATAGAACAACAAGCTCTAAAATGTTTAAAAGTTTTCGTGCATCTCCGCCAGAAAGTCTTATTAAAGCTTCAGTTTCTTGTAGTTTTATGTCTTTCTTTGAAAGAATTTCATCTTCTTCTAAAGCTCTTTTTAGAAGCGCTTCCATGTCATCACGGCTAAAAGATTCTAAAATGTAAACCTGACATCTAGACAATAATGCAGGAATTACCTCAAAACTTGGATTTTCTGTTGTAGCACCAATAAGTGTTATCCATCCTTTTTCTACGGCGCCTAACAGTGAATCTTGCTGCGACTTGCTAAAGCGATGAATCTCATCGATAAAAAGAATTGGATTTTTTGTAGAAAATAAATTATCGCTTTTTTTTGCTTTTTCAATTACTTCACGAACTGCAGCTACACCACTGTCTATAGCGCTTAATGTATAGAAAGGCCTATCTGTATAATTGGCAATAATATTGGCTAAGGTAGTTTTTCCAGTTCCTGGAGGACCCCAAAAAAGCATCGATGGAATCATTCCTGTGCTTAATTGCGAAGTTAATGATCCCTTTGGACCAACTAAGTGTTGTTGGCTTAAATATCCTTCGAGAGTTGTGGGGCGTATTCGTTCTGCAAGTGGTGCGTTCATAGACTTCAAAATTACAATTTTATACTATCGGATTCACTGACATTATATCATAAATTTATTTTGGGATTGTTTTTTGTAACTTACTTCTTAATTATGGAAAACACTAATCAATTAAAATTTACGCCCGATGTTTTTGGTTATCCATTACTGTTTGTAATGTCGATATGGATTGTATTTTGGTTTGAATCTCGCTTTGGAGTAAACTTTAATAAATTTGGTGTATATCCAAGAAATATTGAGGGCCTAAGAGGCATCGTATTTAGTCCGTTTATTCACGGAAGTTTAAAGCACCTGTTTAACAATTCCATTCCATTGTTTGTTCTATCTTCAGCTTTGTTTTACTTCTATAGAAATATCCGGTGGAAGGTTTTAATATTTGGGCTTTTATTGACAGGTTTTGCTACTTGGGTAATAGGGAGAGAATCGCTTCATATTGGAGCCAGTGGGGTTGTTTATATGTTAGCTGCGTTTCTATTTTTCAAAGGAATCTTCTCTAAACAATTTCAGCTAACTGCTTTAGCTCTAGCCGTGGTTTTTCTATATGGTGGATTGTTGTGGTATGTATTTCCGGTAAATCCTGAAATCTCGTGGGAAGGACATCTATCAGGTTTTTTAGTAGGTCTTGTTT
This sequence comes from Aequorivita sinensis, assembly GCF_006346335.1. Classification (GTDB taxonomy): domain Bacteria; phylum Bacteroidota; class Bacteroidia; order Flavobacteriales; family Flavobacteriaceae; genus Aequorivita; species Aequorivita sinensis. Next base: position 101,643 of record NZ_VDMC01000004.1, on the reverse strand, counting down.
TTTCCTTTATTTTTAAAACAAATCCCATTCAGAATAAAAAATATGAATGGGAAAAAGAGGATTATAATCCCGATGACGATCCATTTTTAAAACAATTTGATGAAAATGGAAATTTTATTGAACTGCCTAAAGAGGTTATTGAAGAGCCTGTAGAAAATGAAAAACCCGTTGAGCAAATTACCAAACGGGTTAAAATTGTTTATACGTTTAAAAAGAATTCGGATAGCATTAGTGACGACAAAATATCAAGGGAACACTAAAACTATATTAGGTTAAATTTATATTATAGTCTTTGGCGCACCACTTCATATAAAAATGCTCCACAAGCTACGGAAACATTTAAGGAATTAATCTCTCCAAGTAGTGGGAGGGAAGCGCGTTCGTCTACTAGGGTTAATACAGATTTAGAAACTCCTTTTCCTTCAGAACCCATTACAATAGCTAAGGGCTTTTTTAAATCCAAGCTATAAACTTCAGAATCAGTTTTTTCAGTTGCGGCAATGGTGGAAATTCCTGAACCTTGTAGGTAAAAGATTGCATCTTTAATATGATCTACTTTACAAATAGGTATTTTAAATATTGCTCCAGCAGAAGTTTTTACGGTATCCCCAGAAACTGGTGCACCTCCTGATTTTTGAATTATAACGGCATCTACACCTGTACATTCTGCAGTACGTAAAATTGCTCCAAAATTTCTAACATCAGTTATTTGATCTAAGATTAGAAATAGGGGAGTTTTATTGCTTTCCAATGTTTTCTCCACAACACTTTCTAAACTGTGAAATCCGACAGGAGATGTTACTGCCACAATCCCTTGATGATTACCACGAGTTAATCTATTCAACTTTTCAAAAGGAACTATATTTATTGTAACATTCGCCTTTTCAAGATCTTTTATTAGCCCTTCAATTTTATCGCTATCAATTCCTTTTTGAATAAATACTTTATCAAAATTAACATTAGATGATAAAGCTTCTTTAACTGGATATATACCGAAAATAGTATTGTTCTTATCGCTCATTGAGTTCTTAGTATTATTTTTTTAGCTTATGGTAAAATTAGATAAATTAACTGACAAACTGATGCTTGTGATTTTAAATTCAAAAACACTTGTGTGGCATAGTTAATATATTGATATAGTTATAGCTGTATAAAAAAAACACCCTTTGGAAACTCCAAAGGGTGTTTAATATAATTCAAGGTTTGTACTAACCTATTTGTTCTTAGTTTTTAAGACCAATTAGTACTTGACCTCCAGTTACATAACCTTCACCTTCTTGTACTGCAAGAATAAAGAAAGTTCTGTCGTCTGGTGAAATTGAGTTGTCAATAGCAGTAACAGTAACTTCAATTTCTCTAACTCCAGCTGGAATAGTAACTGAACTTGGGTATTCGTAGTTATCTGTTGCCGTTGGGAATTCATCAGCAGGAAGATCTACTAATGTAAAAGTTCTGTCTGCGTTAGAAACATCAGATACGTACAATGTTACTGTACCTTCTTTAGTTCCACCTTCTGGTACTCTGTTAATGTTACTAGAATTTTTAGTAAAACCTACAACAGTTGCCTCAGAGTCGTAATCTTCATAAGTTTCACAAGATACTAATAGTACCGCTGTAAATAAAAATGCGATTATTGTTTTAATATTTTTCATTTGTATTGGTATTTAAAAATTAGTAACCAGGATTCTGAATTAAGTTTGGATTTAAGTCCATGGCAGTTTGATATATTGGCATTTGGAATTTATTACTTCCAGCAGCTAAGTTCAATACATCAGATGGAGCTCCTGAACCATCAGCTAAATCACCAAAACTTTCACGGTCTACACCAAGACCCCAACGCTTAATGTCGAAGAATCTATGAGATTCGAATGCAAATTCTAATCTACGCTCTAAACGGATAGCATCTCTAAGAGCAGTTCCTGTTTCTCCACTTGGAGGCGTTGTGTAGCGATTAGTTCTTACTAAATCTAAAGCAGTTCTCGCTGGTCCTTCTTGTCCTAAGTTAAATAAAGCTTCTGCTTTGTTTAATATAGCTTCTTCAGCTCTTAAGATTTTGATGTCTACTTGCCCTTGAGTTCCACCTGGTCTTCCAAAGTATTTGTAGATTACGTTAAAGTCACTTCCACTTTTAGATCCTTCTGCAAGGTAAGCCTCTTTACGGATATCGTCGTTACTATATAATTGGAATAATTCGTAAGAAACTACGTATTCTGGAGTAATAGAATTTAATCCTCCTTGGCTCCACATTACACCAATAGTATTAGAAAGTACTGGTGGCTCGATTGGAATGTGGAATAATAATCCACTTTCGTTTTCGTCTGTCCATATCCCAGGAACATCTGCTCTAGGTGCTACTGAAGCAGTAACTCTGTTTGCTGCGTTAACAGACTCTTGCCATTTTCCCATGTATAAGTAAACTCTAGAAAGAAGAGTGTTTACTGCATCTTTACCCATACGGCCTTCCCCGTTAGTGTCATTGATGTTTGCAGCAGCTTCTTCTAAGTCAGCAACAATCTGATCGTATACAAAACCTACAGTTTCACGTGCTGGAGTTGCGTTTGGTTCTGGTTCAGTTAGATAAGGAACTCCTAAGCTTCCATTAGCATCACCTGATTGGGTTGGTATTTTTCCGAAGAATCTTACTAAGTCAAAGTAAGCAAGTGCTCTTAAAGCCTTTGCTTCCGCAACGAAGTTCGCTTTGCTCTCACCTTCAAAGCCTACAGCCTTATCTAATAAAGTGTTAGCTCTAAAGATTAAGGTGTAAGCATTGGAATACAATCCAGACATCGCTGGTTGTGACGCTTCATATCTAAAGTTATGGTTATTCGCTCTAGATTGACGTCCAATCTGTGCTAAAGTAACGTTGTCTGAAAGTACATCTGGCATGTCTAGCATACCACCTGCATCACTTCCACCATAAAACGTTCCAGCGGTAAGTGTTGAGTAGATACCTCTTACGGCATTTTCAAAATCTCTTGCACTTGTATAGGCATTTTCAGTTCCAAATTCGTCAAAAGGAATCTGCTCTAGTTTGTCATCGCAAGAAGTTAAACTTCCTACAACTAAAACAAAAACTGCTATTTTATAAATTAATTTTTTCATTTTTTGCTATTGTTTTTTTAAAATTAGAAACTTACGTCTATCCCTAACTGGTATGACTTAGTGTTTGGGTAACTGTATAATGTAACCTCTCCTGGAGCAACAGTATTCGCGTATGAGATAGTTTCACCAGATGAAATACCTACTTCAGGATCTCCCCAGAATTTAGAGAATGTCAATAAGTTTTGTCCTTGAGCATAAATTCTTAAACTACTGATAGGAGTCTTATCTAAGAATCTATTAGGGAATGTATAAGATAGAGTAATGTTTCTCATTCTTATATAATCACCTTTCTCTAAGTATTGGTCAGAGTCAACAGCTGCGTCAGTGTTAGCGTAACGTGGGCTAGGCAGTACATCGGTATCACCTGGTTTTTTCCAGTAGTTAAACGCACTTGTAGATCTGTTAGAGTCAATGTCGGTTGGATCTTCACGTTGTGCTCTTACAATGTTATTAATCCAGTTTCCGTATTTGAAGATGAAATCAGCACGTAGTCCGAAACCTTTGTAGTTTAAGTCAGTAAAGAAACCACCTTCTTTGTCAGCCATTGTAGATTTACCTTGTAACACACGGTTTTCACCTTCTGGAAGGTTGTTAGCAGTGTATTTTTGATCGTCTGCACCGTAGTAAAGCGCTTGTCCAGTTTGTGGATCAACTCCTGCGTATCTTACTAAGTAGTGCTCGTTAATTTTAGCACCTTCTCTAAATAAAATGCTAAATGCATTAGCAGGAGAAATATCTTGCCCGTCAGGTAAAGAAACGATTTCGTTGTCTAAGAAGATAATGTTACCTCCTAAAGTCCATTTAAAATCATTATTACGTACGATGTCCCCTTGTAGTGCAACTTCAAGACCTTTGTTTTGAATCTCCCCTAAGTTACCTGGAATAGAACCAACACCAGACTCCCATGCTTTAGGAATGCTGAATAATAATTCAGTAGTGTTTCTAATAAAGTAGTCAGATACAAAACGTAAACGCTTGTTAAACATGTTTAACTCTAACCCAAAGTTGATTGTTTCAGTTGTTTCCCACTGAATTTCTGGGTTTGCAATTTGACTTGGAAGCGTTGATGAACCTCCAGGGTAAGAACCGAAAGTTACTGTACCTTGAGATGCATAATTAGGAATTCCTAATCTGTTACCAACTGTTCCGTAAGCTGCTCTTATTTTAAGGTCGTCGATAGACTCTACAGAGAAGAAGTTCTCTTTGGCTATGTTCCACCCAAGACTTCCACTATAGAAAGTACCGTATTTTACATCACTACCAAAACTTGAAGATCCGTCTCTACGTACTGTAGCACCCACTAAATAACGCTCATCGTAATCATACTCGGCAAAAGCTCCGTAAGATACTAGCGTTAATCTTTGTCTACTAGTGTAACCGTCATCCAAAGTAGATGCGTTAGCTTGAGTAGTTAATAATGGAGAAGGGAAACCTTTACTTCTTACAAACTGACGGTTAAACTCGTACATGTTGTATTCGTATAATCCCATGATGTTAAAATCGTGGTTGTTTCTATTGAAGTGATAGTTTAATCTATTACTTACAGTAAGGTCAACACGGTGTTGTTGATCGTCAAACTTGTTACCTGTAGGGTTATCAGCACCTTCTAAGATAACGTCTAGAATACCTCCTGGCATTGAGTAGCTCTCTCTTCTTTTTGCGTTCCAGTTAGCTGCAACTGCAAAAGTGTAGCTCCAGTTCTTGTTAAAGGTAACTGTTGCATCTACACTACCAAGTAATGTGTTAGTAATATCCTCAGAAGGCTCAGTTAATAAAGCTCCTCTTACTGGGAAACCACCACGCGTTGGGTTGTAAGTTGGGTTACCGTTGTCATCTAAAATAACAGCTCCATTTTCGTCTAATAAGAATTCAGTTTCGTATGGGTTGTAGTCCAACATTGCACGGAATGGGTTCTGAGCGTTGTTACGGTCACGTGGCTCATCACTCATAGAGCGAGAGTAACCTACGTTTACACCAACGTTTAACCATTCTTTTGCTTCAAAGTTTACGTTTAAACGTGAACCTAATCTTTCAAAACCATCAATTTGATCAATAATACCAGAGTTTCTGTCGTTTGTTACAGAGAAGTAGTAATCTACTTTTTCAGCACCACCAGAAATAGAAACACTATTATTTTGGATAATACCATCCTTAAGGATTAAGTCTTCCCAATCTGTCTCATTTTGTAATAAGAAATTTCTTTCTGGAGACCCAGGATTTGTTGCAACACCAGGTAGTGTTGAGTTACCAACACCCATAGCATACATTTGAGCTTCGAATGCCATCTTTTCAGTAGCGTTCATCATGTCGAAGTTTGGTGTAATTCTAGAAGTAGTACCATATCTAGAGCTAAAGCGAACTTTTGCTTCTCTATTTCTGTTACCGCTCTTTGTAGTAATTACAACTACTCCGTTAGCCCCTCTAGAACCATATCTAGCTGTAGTTGGAGCATCTTTAAGAATCGAAATATTTTCGATATCCTCTGGTGGGATACCTGCAAGATCTTGCTCTCTAATTGGCGCGCCATCCACTATGTATAATGGAGAAGATGCACCAGCAACAAGAGATCCTGTTCCACGAATACGAACGAAAGCTCCTTGTCCTGGCTTACCGTTAGCAGCAGTTACCTGCACCCCAGCGGCTTTACCTTGTAGCATATTATCTACGCTAGTAGTAGGTGCCATTTGAGAAAGTTCAGTTGCTGAAATAGATACAACAGCTGAAGTTTGCACAGTTTGGTTTCGAGTAGAATACCCAGTAACAACTACTTCTTCAAGGCTTGCACCTGGATTTAAAGTAACATTAATACTGTTTTGCGCTCCTACTTTAACTTCCTTGGTGTCAAAACCTACATAACTAAAGGTAAGCGTTTGACCCACATTAGCTGTGATGGAGTATAACCCATCAAAGTCTGATTGTGTTCCAGAGCTTGTACCCTTTATTATAACGTTTGCACCAGGCAATGGCAGACCTGTGTCGTCCGTCACCGTACCTGTAATAGTTTTTTGTTGTGCGAAGGTAAGCTGCACAACTAACGCTAGTAGTAGCGTTAAGATTCCACTAAACTTTGTTCTCATTTTTATAAATTATTTGAATTAGCCAACGGCAAAAATCACAATAAAAAGTTAATTACACAAGTATTTACTCCCAATTTTTAACTTTCCTTATCAAAGTGAATCCTTGTATTATAAGGATTTATTAAAATTTTGACGAAACACTGATGTGAATCTTAGTGTTTGAAAAATTAAAATCTTGGTTTTCGGTGTTCCCGTTTGCAACATTTAGTCTGAACAAACCGGTGTTGGTGTTGATGCCAAGCCCAAAACCAAAGCTGTATAGATTTTGTTTTAAAGTAAGAGATTGGTTTTCAAAATACCCTAAGTCTATAATGCTGTGTACAAATACTTCTTCATTGAATTGATATCTATATTCGGTGTTAATAATGGAAAAGAATGATGCGTCTATACTATTTTCATTAAATCCCCGGATGCTATTTATGCCTCCAAAACGGAAAAGTTCATTTGTTAGGTAGCTATCGCTAATTAAAATGTTAGTGGCGTTTTGTATAAATATCGAGTTTTTAAAGTTTAAATTAAAAATGTTGCTGATAAGTGCTTCAACACCTATTTGATCTTCATTGTTGTTGTTTTTTTTTCGATTCCCAATTCCTCCTTCTAAGGTGATTTTGCTTTTTATAGGGAAAAGCTTTTTGTTTTGGGTGGTTATGTAGGAAGCGCCAGCTATAAAGAAATTAGATTTAAAATCTTCAATAGGATTGCCAGCAATAGCCTCATCTAATAGATTACTAGAGTCGTAACTTTTGTATCCTATATATGTAGCCGATTGGGGGTTTATTTGATATGTAGTTCGTACTTGTTGCTCGGAGGTGATAAAAGTACTGTCTCTTTTAAAAATTTTTAGCTCTCCGCTTAGGCCAAAAGGCGATTGGAACAAGTAGGGGAGTGTGAGCTTTGTTCTAAAGCTCACTTGTTCTTCTCCATCAGCTTTGTAATTGATGAGTAATTGTTCGCCGTAATTCAAATTGTTGTTTAATTCAAGATTTAAAAACCCATTGAAGTTAAGTTTTTGCGTTTTCTCATCTGTAGCAAACCCAAGTATTCCATCAAATAAGTTGTTGTTTTGTTTTTCTAGATAGAAATACACAGTAGTTGAGTCTTTTCTAAAAAGTGCTTCGGGTGGTTTTGTGGATGAGGCAAAACCTAGATTGTTTAAATTGTCGTTTTGTTTAAGAAGTTTTACTTTGTTAAAAACTTTGCCCTTTTTTATCCCTGCATAGTGTTTTAAATATGAAACAGGAAATTTTTCATAGCCCTTTACTATAATAGAGTCGACTGTTCTTATTTCCTTGTTGTCTACAAAAAGAGATGCAGTGAGCAAATTGTTATCTTTAATTTGAAATTCTGTTAATCGTAAACGCGCAAAAGCATTTCCCTTTTGATTTCGTATGGCGGTTAGTTTGTTTAGAGAACTTGTTATGGCTTCAAAATTTACCGTAAAATAGGAATTTGTAATATTGTTTGAAATTCGTTGTAATTCTTTTCGGGTGAAATTTTCTTCAGAATAATATATTTTTATTTGATTGTATTTTCGTCCTAGACTAAAAGCTGCAACATAGCTACTATCGTTTTTCTTATTTATTTGAAGAAATTCACTTTCAATAAATCCCATTCGTTGAAGTTTCAGTGAAATTGTATCTGTTTCTTTTTCAATTTCTGAATAGTTTTTAAATGTTTTCGGAATTTGTAGCGAGTCAATAAGGTTTTGTGAAATAGATTTTTCAGTTTTTACAGAAAGTGTAAGCTCCTGGGCGTTTATTCCTAAGAACCAACAGGTATATATATTAAGGAGTAGAAATAGTGTGGTAGCTTGTTTCAAATTTTTAATCTAGTTTCTTTGTGTTTGAATAACTTTAGTTTTCTTTAGAAATTGTTATTTCTTTTATATCTGTATGTTGCTTTGTTGTACTACACATGAATAAAAACACTGCTAAGTGGGTATTTGTAGGCTTTACAATTAGGTAAGCAAAGTGTGTTTACTTATATTGAGTTTCTTTTTTTTATTGAATAACCTTAAACGTGATATGGTATTTAATTGTTGTTGAGTGATTTTAATAAGTTTAAGTTTGCATTCTTCAAAATTAAAGCTTCAACTTCCTATTTCGTCTCTTTTATGAAAAAAAATTGGAAGTATGCTGAAAATTAATTTAGTATGGTTTGATTAGTAAAAAATTTATTCTACATTTGCATCCCCTAAAAATAGGGGTGTTTTATTTTTAAACAGTAATAATACATATTTTATATGCCAACAATTTCACAATTAGTACGTAAAGGAAGAACCAGAATAACCAAGAAGAGTAAATCGGTTGCTTTGGATTCATGCCCACAACGTCGTGGTGTTTGTACGCGTGTATATACTACTACGCCTAAAAAACCTAACTCTGCAATGCGTAAAGTTGCAAGGGTAAGGCTTACAAATGGTAAAGAAGTTAACGCATACATCCCAGGCGAAGGTCATAATCTCCAAGAGCACTCGATAGTATTGGTTAGAGGTGGAAGGGTAAAAGATTTGCCAGGAGTTAGATACCACATTGTTCGTGGAGCTTTAGACACCGCAGGTGTTGCAGGCCGCACGCAACGTAGATCTAAGTATGGAGCAAAACGCCCAAAGAAGTAAAATGAAAACGGTTAATAGCTGATGCTTTATAGCTTAGGTTGTATAATTAGCATTGACGATTAACAATTAACAAAACAACAGATGAGAAAAAAACAGGCCAAAAAAAGACCCCTTTTACCAGATCCACGGTTTAACGACCAGTTGGTTACGCGTTTTGTAAACAACATGATGTGGGATGGAAAAAAGAGTGTGGCTTTTAAAGTTTTCTACGATGCAATTGATATTGTAGAAGAAAAGAAGCAAGACGACGAAAAAACTGCGTTAGAACTTTGGAAAGACGCTCTTTCTAATGTTATGCCTCACGTAGAGGTGCGTAGTCGTAGAGTTGGTGGGGCAACCTTCCAAATTCCTATGCAAATTCGTCCAGACCGTAAAATTGCAACAGCAATGAAATGGTTAATTACATATTCAAGAAAAAGAAACGAGAAATCTATGGCTGCTAAATTAGCTGCTGAGATTCTTGCTGCTGCAAAGGAGGAAGGAGCTGCGGTTAAAAAACGCATGGATACTCATAAAATGGCAGAAGCTAATAAGGCATTCTCACATTTCAGATTCTAAACAATGGGAAGAGATTTAAAATACACAAGAAACATCGGAATCGCCGCGCATATTGATGCCGGTAAAACAACAACTACAGAACGTATCCTTTTTTACACTGGGGTAAACCATAAGTTAGGAGAAACTCACGAAGGGTCTGCTACTATGGACTGGATGGAGCAAGAGCAAGAGCGTGGTATTACAATTACTTCTGCTGCCACTACTTGTAAGTGGAAATTTCCAATGGAAAATGCACAACCATTACCAGAAACTAAAGAATACCACTTTAATATAATCGATACTCCTGGTCACGTAGATTTTACCGTAGAGGTAAACCGTTCATTGCGTGTACTAGATGGGTTGGTTTTCTTGTTTAGTGCTGTTGATGGTGTAGAGCCACAATCTGAAACAAACTGGAGACTTGCTGATAACTATAAGGTGCCTCGTATTGGTTTCGTTAATAAGATGGACCGTAATGGGTCTAACTTCTTAGGCGTGTGCCAGCAGGTTAAAGATATGTTAGGTTCTAATGCAGTGCCTATCGTATTGCCATTAGGTGAAGAGATTGATTTTAAAGGAATTGTTGATTTAGTGAAAAACCGTGCTATTGTTTGGCATGATGAAACATTCGGATCAACTTTCGACGTTGTTGAAATTCCTGAAGATATGAAAGAGGAAGTTCGTATGTACCGCGGTAAACTAATTGAAGAAGTTGCTGCTTACGACGAAAACCTTCTAGAAAAATATATGGAAGATGAAGATTCTATTACTGAGGATGAAGTGCATGCTGCTCTTCGTGCTGCTGTAATGGATATGAGCATTATTCCAATGATTTGTGGTTCTTCATTTAAAAATAAAGGAGTACAGTTCTTAATTGATGCTGTATGTCGTTACTTGCCTTCTCCAATGGATAAAGAAGGTATCGTAGGGGTTAATCCTGATACTGAAAAAGAAGAATTACGTAAGCCAAGTGTAGAAGAGCCTTTCGCGGCACTGGCATTTAAAATTGCTACTGACCCATTCGTAGGTCGTTTAGCTTTCTTCCGTGCTTACTCTGGTCATTTAGATGCAGGATCATATGTTCTAAATAACCGTACTGGTAATAAAGAGCGTATTTCTCGTATTTACCAAATGCACGCTAACAAGCAAAATGCTATCGATTTTATTGAAGCTGGAGATATTGGTGCAGGAGTTGGTTTTAAAGATATTAAAACTGGTGATACACTAACAGCAGAAAAGCATCCAATTATTTTGGAAAGTATGGATTTCCCAGACCCAGTAATCGGGGTTGCGGTAGAGCCAAAAACAAAAGCGGATGTTGATAAATTAGGTATGGCTTTATCTAAGCTTGCTGAAGAAGATCCAACATTCCAAGTTCGTACAGACGAAGCTTCTGGACAAACAATTATCTCTGGAATGGGTGAGCTTCACTTAGATGTTATCGTTGATCGTTTACGTCGCGAATTTAAAGTAGAAGTAAGCCAAGGTCAACCACAAGTTGAGTACAAAGAAGCTGTAACTAAAGTTGCAGACCATAGAGAAGTTTACAAGAAGCAATCTGGTGGTCGTGGTAAATTCGCAGATATTGTATTTACACTTGAGCCAGCTGAAGAAGGAAAAATTGGATTGGAATTTGTTAACGCTATTAAAGGTGGTAACGTACCAAAAGAATTTATCCCAGCTGTAGAAAAAGGTTTCACTCAAGCAATGGTTAATGGACCACTTGCAGGCTTTGAGGTTGATGCTATGAAAGTTACTTTAAAAGATGGATCTTTCCACCCTGTGGATTCTGATGCATTATCTTTTGAATTAGCTGCAAAAATTGGTTTCAAAGAAGTTGCTAAGAAAGCTGGAGCTGTAATTCTTGAGCCTATTATGAAGCTTGAGGTGCTTACACCTGAAGAAAACATGGGTGATATAGTTGGTGACCTTAACCGTCGTCGTGGAACAATCGCTAGTATGGGTGACCGTGCCGGTGCTAAAGTTATCAAGGCTGAGGTGCCGCTTTCTGAAATGTTTGGTTATGTAACTACATTAAGAACATTGTCATCAGGTCGTGCTACTTCAACAATGGAATTTTCACATTATGCTGAAACACCTTCTAACATATCAGAAAGTGTAATTGCAGCAGCAAGAGGAACCGCTAACGAATAATAATTTCAGCAATGAGTCAAAAAATTAGAATTAAACTAAAATCTTACGATCACAATTTGGTGGACAAATCTGCTGAAAAAATCGTAAAGACAGTAAAGAGTACTGGAGCTGTAGTAACAGGGCCAATTCCTTTACCAACACATAAAAAAATCTTTACAGTATTACGTTCTCCACACGTAAACAAGAAGAGTAGAGAGCAATTCCAATTAAGTTCTTACAAAAGACTTTTGGATATCTACAGTTCTTCTTCAAAAACGATTGACGCTCTAATGAAGTTAGAGTTGCCAAGTGGTGTAGAAGTAGAGATTAAAGTGTGATAAAATTTTGAGTTCAGTTTTCTGAATTCAGGATCACTAAAATGTCCCGAGCTTGTTAGCGACGGAAAAACGGAAAACAAAGTAACATTCGGGATCGGATTTATTTTGATCCCGTTTGTTTTTCAAACAATAAATAGTAAACAATCGAAGGAAGAATGTAGGAATCGACTTCTGCATTTGGAATTCATAATTTTTAATTTAATAAATATGTCTGGGTTAATTGGAAGAAAGATAGGGATGACCAGCATCTTTGACGAGAACGGAAAGAATATTCCGTGTACCGTTATTGAAGCAGGACCCTGTGTTGTTACCCAAGTCAGAACCAAAGAGGTTGACGGGTACGAAGCTCTTCAACTTGGTTTCGATGACAAGAAGACTGCTACTAAAGCTGCTGAAGGGCACGCAAAAAAAGCAGGAACCGTTGCAAAACGCAAAGTCGCCGAATTCAAGTATTTTGAAGAAGATTACAAATTAGGTGACACACTTACTGTGGAACTTTTTACCGAAGGAGAGTACGTTGATGTAGTAGGTACATCTAAAGGTAAAGGTTTTCAAGGAGTTGTTAAGCGTCACGGTTTTGGCGGTGTAGGACAAGCTACACACGGTCAGCACAACCGTTTACGTGCACCAGGTTCTATTGGAGCTGCATCATATCCTGCGAGAGTATTCAAAGGAATGCGTATGGCTGGACAAATGGGCAACGAAAGAGTAAAAGTAGAAAATTTAAGAGTTTTAAAAGTAGTTGCTGAAAAGAACTTACTTGTTGTTAAAGGAGCAATCCCAGGACACAAAAACTCTTATGTAATGATTGAGAAATAATGAAGGTAGCTGTATTAGACATTAACGGAAAAGACACAGGTAGAAAAGTTGAACTTTCTGCAGATGTGTTCGGAATAGAGCCTAACAATCACGCAGTTTATCTTGATGTAAAGCAATACCTTGCAAATCAAAGACAAGGAACGCATAAATCAAAAGAACGCGCTGAAATCGCTGGTTCTACTAGAAAGATAAAGAAACAAAAAGGAACTGGTACTGCTCGTGCGGGTAGCATCAAGTCTGGTGTTTTTAAAGGTGGTGGTAGAATGTTTGGACCTCGTCCACGTAACTACTCATTCAAATTAAACAAAAATCTTAAGCGTTTAGCTCGTAAATCTGCCCTTTCAATGAAGGCAAATAACAAAGCGATCTACGTTATGGAAGAGTTGAATTTTGATGCACCTAAAACAAAGAATTTTGTGTCGGTTTTAAAGAACTTAGGACTAGACGATAAAAAATCTTTATTTGTGTTGGGAGACTTAAATAATAATGTATATTTGTCCTCTCGCAATTTGAAAGGTACTGAAGTTGTAACTAGCTCACAATTAAGTACATACAAAATTATGAATGCAAACAGTTTAGTGCTGTTTGAAGGTTCTTTGGAAGGAATTGAAACAAACTTAAGTAAATAGAAACAGGATGAACATCTTAATTAAACCTATAATTACGGAAAAAGCTACTAAAGATGCTGAAGACAATAATGTTTTTGGTTTCGTAGTGAACCCAAAGGCGAATAAGATAGAAATCAAGAAAGCGGTTGAGGCCACTTACGGAGTTTCTGTTGAAAAAGTTCGCACAATAAATGTCCGCCCTGATAGGAAGACCCGTTATACAAAAACAGGTGTCCAAACTGGTAAAACGAATGCTTACAAAAAAGCAATCGTACAGGTGGCGGAAGGTGATACAATAGATTTTTACAGTAACATCTAAGATAACTTAGATCTAATTAGACGAAAATGTCAGTAAGAAAATTAAAACCAATCACCCCAGGTCAGCGTTTTAGGGTTGTTAATGGTTTTGACGCCATTACAACCGATAAGCCGGAGAAGTCTTTACTTGCTCCGATTAAAAAATCTGGTGGTAGAAACAGTCAAGGAAAAATGACCATGCGCTACAAAGGTGGTGGTCATAAAAGAAGATATCGAATTATCGACTTCAAACGCAACAAAGCCGGAATTCCTGCTACAGTTGCTAGTATTGAATACGATCCAAACCGTACAGCGTTTATCGCGCTTTTAAATTACCAAGATGGTGAAAAGCGATATGTAATTGCGCAAAGCGGACTACAAGTTGGACAAAATATTGTTTCTGGTGACTCAGTTGCTCCAGAAATTGGAAACGCAATGCCACTTTCGGCAATCCCTTTAGGTACAGTTATTTCTTGCATCGAGCTTCGTCCAGGACAAGGCGCGGTAATGGCTAGAAGTGCAGGTACTTTCGCACAGCTTATGGCTCGTGAAGGTAAATATGCAACTATCAAATTACCATCTGGTGAAACTAGATTGGTATTGGCTAATTGTTTAGCTACTATTGGAGCGGTTTCTAATCACGATCATCAATTGTTAGTATCAGGTAAAGCTGGTAGAAGCAGATGGTTAGGAAGAAGACCTCGTACAAGACCAGTTGTTATGAACCCTGTTGATCACCCAATGGGTGGTGGTGAAGGTAAAGCTTCAGGAGGACACCCACGTTCTAGAAATGGTATACCTGCAAAAGGTTACAGAACACGTACTAGAACGAAAGCAAGTAATAAATATATCTTAGAACGTAGAAAGAAATAAGTTATGGCAAGATCGTTAAAAAAAGGACCGTACGTTCATTATAAACTAGACAAGAAAGTTCAGCAAAATGTTGAAGGTAATAAGAAGACCGTTATCAAAACTTGGTCACGTGCTTCTATGATTACTCCAGATTTTGTTGGTCAAACCATTGCTGTTCATAACGGACGTCAATTTGTTCCTGTGTATGTAACAGAAAACATGGTAGGGCATAAACTAGGAGAATTTTCACCTACAAGATCATTCCGTGGTCATGCAGGTGCTAAAAACAAAGGTAAAAAATAATAGGCCATGGGAGTTCGTAAAAGAGAAAGAGCAGAAGCAATCAAGGAGGCAAAGAAAACATTATACTTTGCTAAATTGAACAATTGCCCCACTTCACCAAGAAAGATGCGTTTAATGGCAGACTTGGTACGTGGTGAGAAAATAGATAAAGCACTTAACATATTGAGATTTAGTTCAAAAGAATCTTCTCGTAAATTAGAGAAGTTACTTTTATCTGCTATTGCAAACTGGCAGCAAAAGAACGAAGATGCTTCAATTGAAGACGCAGATCTTTTTGTTAAAGAAATCCGTGTGGATGGTGGTACGATGTTAAAAAGACTTCGTCCTGCACCACAAGGCCGTGCACACAGAATTAGAAAACGCTCCAACCACGTAACACTGGTATTGGCAGCTAACGATAACACACAAAGCAATTAATTAAATGGGACAGAAGACAAATCCAATCGGAAATCGCTTAGGTATCATTAGAGGTTGGGAATCCAACTGGTACGGAGGCAACGACTACGGCGACAAATTAGCCGAAGACGACAAGATCAGGAAATATATCCACGCTCGTTTAAGTAAAGCTAGTGTGAGTAGAGTAATTATTGAGCGTACGCTTAAGCTTGTAACCGTTACTATAACCACTGCCCGTCCTGGTATTATTATCGGGAAAGGTGGACAGGAAGTAGACAAGCTAAAAGAAGAGCTTAAAAAAATTACAGACAAAGAGGTGCAGATCAACATTCATGAGATCAAAAGACCTGAATTAGATGCGTATTTGGTAGCTGCTAGTATTGCACGCCAAATTGAAAGCCGTATTTCATACCGTCGTGCAATTAAAATGGCTATTGCAGCAACAATGCGTATGAATGCAGAAGGTATTAAGGTTCAAATTTCAGGACGTTTGAACGGAGCAGAAATGGCTCGTTCAGAATCTTACAAAGAAGGTCGTATCCCATTGTCAACTTTTAGAGCCGATATTGACTACGCTTTAGTTGAGGCACACACTACTTATGGTAGATTGGGTGTTAAAGTATGGATTATGAAAGGCGAAGTATATGGAAAGCGAGAACTTTCTCCACTAGTTGGTCTTTCGACTGGCAAAAAAGGTGGTAAAGGTGCTCAAGGACGCGGTGGCAACAAAGCACGCCGCAGAAAGTAATTTTTTAAACAGAAGAAAATGTTACAACCTAAAAGAACAAAATACCGTAAACATCAAAAAGGCCGTATGAAAGGTGATGCCGGACGTGGTAATCAATTAGCGTATGGAACCTTCGGTATAAAATCGTTGGAATCAGAATTTCTTACAGCTAGACAAATTGAAGCTGCTCGTATTGCTGCTACTCGTTTTATGAAAAGAGAGGGGTCTATCTGGATTATGATTTTCCCAGATAAGCCAATTACCAAAAAACCTCTTGAAGTACGTATGGGTAAAGGTAAGGGTGCTGTTGAATATTACGCTGCTGTAGTAAAACCAGGTAGAATACTTTTCGAAGTATCTGGTGTACCAGTTGAAACAGCTAAAGAAGCGTTGCGCCTTGCAGCACAAAAGCTTCCAGTAAAAACTAAATTTGTAATGTCTCGGGATTTCCAAGCATAATTTTTTGAAAGATGAAACAATCAGAAATTAAGAAAGCAACAACGGCAGAACTTCAGGAATCATTTGCTGAAACTAAAAAAGCCTATGTAGACCTAAAAATGGCTCACACCATTTCACCGTTGGAAAATCCAATTCAACTAAGATCTCAAAGAAGAGTGATAGCAAGAATAGCGACTGAACTAACTAATAGAGAAGTGCAATAATTGTACAGCTGAAAGATGGAAGAAATTAAAAGAAATTTAAGAAAAGAACGTATCGGTGTGGTAACCAGTAACAAAATGGATAAGTCTATTGTAGTTGCAGAGGTTAAGAAATTAAAGCACCCTATGTACGGAAAGTTCGTGACAAAGACGAAAAAGTACGTTGCACACGACGAGACAAACAACTGCAATGAAGGTGATACAGTAAGGATCATGGAAACAAGACCTTTAAGTAAAACCAAATGTTGGAGATTAGTAGAAATAATTGAAAGAGCGAAGTAATTATGTTACAACAAGAATCAAGACTCAAAGTCGCAGATAATACCGGTGCTAAAGAAGTACTTTGCATCCGTGTATTAGGCGGTACAAAAAGAAGGTATGCTTCTATAGGTGATAAAATAGTAGTTTCAGTAAAAGAAGCTACTCCTAATGGAAACATTAAGAAAGGTGCAGTTTCTACAGCAGTAGTAGTACGTACTGTTAAGGAAATTAGAAGACCTGATGGTTCTTACATCCGTTTCGATGATAATGCATGTGTTTTATTAAACCCACAAGGTGAAATGAGAGGAACACGTGTATTTGGACCGGTAGCAAGAGAACTTCGCGACAAGCAATTTATGAAAATAGTATCATTGGCACCAGAGGTGCTTTAATATGAAAACTAAGATGACAAAGCTTAAAATAAAATCGGGAGATACAGTAGTAGTTACTGCCGGAGACCATAAAGGTTCAGAAGGTAAGGTAATGAAAATATTCCTTGACAAAAACAAAGCAATCGTAGAAGGAGTAAATATGGTTTCTAAACATGAGAAGCCTAGCGCTGCTAACCCACAAGGTGGTATCGTTAAGAAAGAAGCTCCTATCCATATTTCAAACCTATCTTTAGTAGATCCAAAATCTGGAAAAGCTACAAGAGTAGGATATAAAATGGAAGATGGTAAAAAAGTACGGTTTTCAAAACAATCGAATCAAGCAATATAGTTATGGCATATTCACCAAGACTTAAAGACGAGTACAAAAGCAGAGTGATCAATGCTCTTACTGACGAATTTGGTTACACAAACGTCATGCAAGTACCAAAATTAGAGCGTATTGTTGTTTCCCGCGGAGTGGGTGCAGCAGTAGCTGATAAGAAACTTATTGACTATTCGGTTGATGAGTTTACTAAGATAACCGGGCAAAAAGCGGTTCCAACTATCTCTAAGAAAGACGTTGCAAACTTCAAATTACGTAAAGGTATGCCAATTGGTGTAAAAGTTACGTTACGTGGAGAGCGCATGTACGAATTTTTTGATAGATTGGTTACTTCAGCATTGCCTAGGGTACGTGACTTTAACGGAATTAAAGCTACAGGTTTTGACGGAAGAGGGAATTACTCTTTAGGAATTACCGAGCAAATTATCTTCCCTGAAATCGATATCGATAAGGTGAAGAAGAT
Organism: Aequorivita sinensis; assembly: GCF_006346335.1. Taxonomy (GTDB): domain Bacteria; phylum Bacteroidota; class Bacteroidia; order Flavobacteriales; family Flavobacteriaceae; genus Aequorivita; species Aequorivita sinensis. The sequence goes on along the minus strand of NZ_VDMC01000004.1, from coordinate 83,740 downwards.
TGAAGGAATGAATATTACATTTGTTACTTCAGCTAAAACCGATAAAGAAGCGAAATCATTATTACAAGAATTAGGGTTACCCTTTAAAAAGAACTAAGAGATGGCTAAAGAATCAATGAAAGCCCGTGAGGTTAAGAGACAGAAAATGGTAGCAAAATATGCAGCCAAGCGCAAAGCTTTAAAAGAAGCTGGTGACTGGGAAGGTTTGCAAAAACTGCCAAAAAATGCCTCTCCAGTACGTTTACACAACCGTTGTAAACTTACAGGAAGACCAAGAGGGTATATGAGAACTTTTGGAGTTTCACGTGTTACATTCCGTGAATTGGCTAACCAAGGCCTTATTCCTGGTGTCCGTAAAGCATCTTGGTAAGAACAATAATTTGTTCCAAAATTTAATATAAATTGGTTGAAGGTTTGTTTCGATTAACGGGCAAAAACCACAACCGCAAATATCAATAAATGAATATAGATCCAATTTCAGATTATCTAACTAGAGTTAGAAATGCTGCAAAAGCCGGACATCGCGTAGTAGAGATTCCAGCGTCAAATCTTAAAAAGGAGATTACAAAAATCCTTTTTGATCAGGGTTACATATTGAGCTACAAATTTGATGACGAAAGTACTCCACAGGGTATCATCAAAATCGCTCTTAAATATGATAAGCTTACTAAAGAGCCAGTGATCAAGAAAATTCAAAGAATTAGTAAACCAGGTTTACGTAAATACGCAGGTTCAACAGAACTTCCACGTATTCTGAACGGATTAGGAATTGCTATTGTTTCAACTTCTTCAGGAGTTATGACAGGACAGCAAGCTAAAGCTCAGAATGTAGGAGGTGAAGTATTGTGTTACGTTTACTAAAAAATAGACAAAGAAATGTCAAGAATAGGTAAAAACCCGGTAGCAATCCCACAAGGAGTTACAGTTGATATTAAAGACAACGTAATTACCGTAAAAGGAAAATTAGGTGAGTTATCTCAGGAATACTCTGATATAACCATGAAAGTAGAAGATGACCACGTAATAGTGGAACGCCCTTCAGACTCTAAAGATCACACTGCAAGACACGGTCTATACAGAGCTTTAGTTAATAATATGATTGAGGGTGTAAGTAAAGGTTGGACTAAACAATTAGAATTGGTTGGTGTGGGTTACCGCGCGAGCAACCAAGGACAAAAACTAGATTTAGCTTTAGGATTTTCACACAACATCGTTATGGATATCGCTCCAGAAGTAAAAGTGGAAACCGTATCTGATAAAGGTAAGAACCCGATTGTAAAACTAACTTCGCACGACAAGCAATTAGTTGGACAGGTAGCTGCAAAAATTCGTAGTTTCCGTAAGCCAGAACCTTACAAAGGAAAAGGTATCAAGTTTGTAGGTGAACAATTAAGAAGAAAAGCAGGTAAATCTGCATAACAAATAGAGTTATGGCATTATCAAAATACGAAAGAAGAGAGCGTTTGCGCATGCGAATCAGAAAAACGGTTGAGGGGACTGAAAGTCGTCCACGTTTGGCTGTTTACAGAAGCAACAAAGAAATATACGCTCAAATAATTGACGATGTAAATGGGAAAACCATTACCGCTGCATCTTCAAGAGATAAAGAGATAGACGCTTCAAATACAAATAAAGTTGAAGCTGCAAAAATGGTTGGGAAATTAATCGCAGAAAAAGCTGTTAAAGCTGGTGTTGAAACCATCGCTTTCGACAGAGGCGGTTACCTATACCACGGAAGAGTAAAATCATTAGCTGAAGGTGCACGAGAAGGTGGCCTTAAATTCTAAGTAAAATTATGTATCAAGATTATAAAAACGTAGAATTAGTAAAACCAGGAGGTCTTGACTTAAAAGACCGTTTGGTAGGTGTACAACGTGTAACCAAGGTGACCAAAGGTGGTCGTGCCTTCGGATTTTCAGCTATTGTAGTTGTTGGAGATGAGAAAGGAGTGGTTGGACAAGGTCTTGGGAAATCCAAAGACGTTGCTAGCGCAATAGCAAAAGCTATTGAAGATGCTAAGAAAAACTTAGTTCGTATTCCACTTAACAAAGTAACGCTTCCACACGAGCAAAAAGGTAAGTACGGTGGTGCTCGCGTAAACCTTATCCCAGCTGCGCCTGGTACAGGAGTTATCGCTGGTGGACCTGTACGTGCGGTACTTGAAGCTGTTGGAGTACACGATGTATTGTCAAAATCTCAAGGATCTTCAAACCCACATAACGTTGTTAAAGCAACTTTTGACGCTCTATTGCAAATGCGTAGCGCCCAAACAATCGCTGATCAACGTGGGATTTCACTTGAAAAAGTATTCAAAGGATAAATATCAAAGCGATGGCAAAAATAAAAGTAACAAAGGTTAGAAGCGTAATTAATCGCCCAAAAGACCAAAAACAAACTATGGAAGCACTTGGCCTACGTAAAATAGGACAAACCATAGAACACGAAGATACGCCAAGCATACTTGGTATGATCAATAAAGTTAATCACTTAGTTTCAGTTGAAACTAAATAAGGAAACACGAAAAAATGGATTTAAGTAACTTACAACCCGCCGCAGGATCGGCGAAAAACAAAGGCAAGCGAGTAGGTCGCGGACAAGGTTCCGGTAAAGGTGGCACTGCTACCCGCGGACATAAAGGTGCAAAATCACGTTCAGGATATTCAAAGAAACTTGGATTTGAAGGTGGTCAGATGCCATTACAACGTCGTGTTCCTAAGTTTGGATTTACAAACATCAACCGTAAGGAGTATAAAGGTATCAACATCGATACTTTACAACAATTGGTTGACGACAAGAAAATAAAAGATGCCGTTGACTTTGAAACCTTATTTGGTTTAGGTCTTGCTGGAAAAAATGAAATGGTTAAGATTTTAGGTAGAGGAGAGATAAAAGCAAAACTGAAAGTATCTGCGCACAAGTTTACTGCCTCGGCAAAAGAAGCTATTGAAGCTGCCGGAGGTGAAGTAGTAATATTGTAACAAAAGATAGGGATGAAATTTATCGATACCTTAAAAAATGTTTGGAAAATAGAAGAGCTTCGTAACCGCATCTTGCTTACGTTAGGAATGCTATTAGTGTACCGTTTTGGTGCGCAAGTAGTATTACCTGGGATAGATGCAGATATGTTGGCACAGTTCGCAGGTCAATTTGACTCTGGCGGTATTGGTGGTTTACTAAACGCATTTACAGGAGGGGCTTTTGCCAACGCTTCTGTTTTTGCTTTAGGTATTATGCCTTATATTTCAGCTTCTATTGTAGTACAGTTAATGCAAATTGCTGTTCCATACCTACAGAAATTACAGAAAGAAGGAGAAAGTGGCCGTAAAAAAATCAATCAAATTACTAGATGGTTAACTATCGGTATATGTTTGGTTCAGGCACCGAGTTACCTTGCAGGTCTTCCAGCAATGGGAGTGCCACCAGAAGCATTTGTTATGGGGCAAAGCCTTATGTTCTATGTTTCATCTGTAATTATACTTGTAACAGGAACAATATTCGCTATGTGGTTAGGTGAGAAAATTACCGACAAAGGAGTTGGTAATGGTATTTCCATACTTATTATGGTGGGTATCATCGCAAATATGCCGCAATCGTTTGCTCAAGAATTTGTTTCAAGAGTAATGGAATCAAACGGAGGTTTGATTATGATTCTTATTGAATTGGTTATTTGGTTTGTGATTATTCTATTATCAATTATGTTGGTAATGGCTGTTCGTAAAATACCAGTACAATATGCAAGAAGAACAGCGAGTGGCGGATATGAAAAGAATATTTTTGGTGCTCGTCAGTTTATTCCATTAAAGCTAAATGCATCTGGAGTAATGCCAATCATCTTTGCGCAAGCAATTATGTTTGTGCCATCTGCAGTTGCTAGTTTATCTGATAGCGAGTTCGCTCAAGGTGTTCAAGCTACATTTAGTGATATATTTGGCCTTTGGTATAACGTAGTATTCGCAATCTTGATTATTATTTTCACATACTTCTACACTGCTATTACTGTTCCTACGAACAAAATGGCTGATGACTTAAAAAGAAGTGGTGGATTTATTCCAGGTATTAAGCCAGGAAGTCAAACTGCAGAATATTTAGATCGAATTATGTCTCAAATTACCTTTCCAGGTTCTATCTTCTTAGCGCTTATTGCTATTTTCCCTGCATTCGTAGTTAAGTTGATGGGGATCCAACAAGGTTGGGCATTATTCTATGGTGGTACATCACTACTAATTATGGTAGGTGTGGCTATCGACACCATGCAACAAGTAAACTCCTACTTATTAAACCGTCATTACGATGGCTTAATGAAAACAGGAAAAAACAGAAAAGCGGTAGCTTAAATGTAATAGGGTGAACTATTTAAAGTGTAAGTATGAGATTTTAAAAAGTTTATCGTACTTTTGCACTCTTTAAAATTCACCTTTAATTTAAATTATATTAAAAAATGGCAAAACAAAACGCAATTGAGCAAGATGGGAGTATAGTTGAAGCGCTTTCAAATGCTATGTTTCGTGTTGAATTGGAAAATGGTCATATTGTAACCGCTCACATTTCTGGAAAAATGCGTATGCATTATATTAAATTGTTGCCTGGTGATAAAGTAAAGCTTGAAATGAGCCCTTACGATTTAACTAAGGCGAGAATAACATACAGATACTAAACAACGGACCTCACAGGTTCATTGAACAATAAATTAAATCAAAGAGAGATGAAAGTAAGAGCATCCGTAAAAAAGAGAAGTGCCGACTGCAAAATTGTACGCAGAAAAGGTAGATTATATGTAATTAACAAAAAGAACCCAAAGTTCAAACAAAGACAAGGATAAGTTATGGCAAGAATCGCAGGTGTAGATATCCCGAAGCACAAAAGGGGTGTAATCGCGTTAACGTATATCTTTGGAATCGGTAGAAGCCGTGCCCAAGATATTCTGAACAAAGCCGGAGTTGACGAAGATAAAAAAGTAAGTGAATGGAACGATGATGAAATCGGTGCTATTCGTGACGCTGTTGGATCGTTCAAAATCGAAGGTGAATTACGTAGTGAAGTTCAATTAAGCATTAAGCGCTTAATGGATATTGGTTGTTACAGAGGTATTCGTCACAGAACAGGTCTTCCATTAAGAGGACAACGTACTAAGAATAACTCTCGTACTAGAAAAGGAAAACGTAAAACTGTTGCTAACAAGAAAAAAGCAACTAAATAAAACCTAGAGTTATGGCAAAGACAACGTCTAAGACTACAAAACAAGTTAAAAAACGTAAAGTTAATGTTGAATCTGTTGGTGAGGCACATATTACTGCTTCCTTCAACAACATTATTGTTTCGTTAACAAATAAGAATGGAGATGTTATCTCATGGTCCTCAGCCGGTAAAATGGGCTTCCGTGGATCTAAGAAAAATACTCCTTACGCTGCTCAGTTGGCATCAGAAGATTGTGCAAAAGTTGCTCATGACGCTGGTTTACGTAAAGTAAAAGTTTACGTAAAAGGTCCAGGAAACGGAAGAGAATCTGCAATAAGATCTATCCACAATGCAGGAATTGAAGTAACTGAAATTATCGATGTTACTCCAATGCCGCACAACGGATGCCGTCCTCCAAAGAGAAGAAGAGTTTAATAAATAGTAAATATCAATCTGAAGGAATCAAAGACTAAAGGATCGAGAGCTTGAGGTGCAATTTATTGCGCCTCCAAGTGTTCTCTATAAAACGACCTTAATTTAGTTTTTCTTCAAAACCTTAAATTAGAAATGGCAAGATATACTGGTCCAAAAACTAAAATCGCCCGTAAATTCGGGGAAGCAATCTTCGGAGACGACAAATCTTTCGAAAAAAGAAATTACCCTCCAGGACAACATGGTAACACACGTCGTCGTGGAAAAAAATCTGAATACGCAATTCAACTTGCTGAAAAGCAAAAAACAAAATACACTTACGGTATTTTAGAGCGTCAGTTCAGAAATATGTTTAAGAAAGCAAACGCTGCTCCTGGAATTACAGGTCAAGTATTGCTTCAAATGTGTGAGTCTCGTTTAGACAACGTAGTGTACAGAATGGGAATTTCTCCTACACGTTCAGGTGCTAGACAACTTGTTTCTCACAGACACATCACTGTAAATGGTGAAAAAGTAAACATTCCATCATACCAACTTAAGCCTGGAGATGTAGTGGCAGTTAGAGAGAAATCAAAATCTCTTACAGCAATCAACGATTCATTGGCTAACGCAAGTCACGTTTATGAGTGGATCACTTGGAACGGAGAGAAAAAGGAAGGAACTTTCGTTTCTATTCCTGAGCGTATCCAAATTCCAGAAAACATCAACGAACAGTTGATTGTAGAATTATATTCTAAATAATAAAAAACACAGAAAGTCAATTATGGCAGTATTTAGTTTTCAGAAGCCTGATAAAGTTATAATGGTAAACTCTACCGATTTCGAAGGGAAATTTGAATTTCGTCCTTTGGAACCAGGTTACGGTCTTACCATTGGTAACGCATTAAGACGCGTATTACTATCCTCTTTGGAAGGATTCGCCATTACTTCGGTACGTATCGAAGGCGTGGATCACGAATTTTCTACCATTGCCGGAGTAGTGGAAGATGTTACCGAAATTATTTTGAACCTGAAACAAGTTCGTTTCAAAAGACAAATTGAAGAAATAGATAACGAAACAGTTACTATTTCAGTTTCTGGAAAAGATCAGTTAAAAGCTGGCGATTTCCAAAAATTTATTTCAGGTTTCCAAGTATTGAACCCAGATATGGTTCTTTGCAATATGGATAAGAAGGTAAACCTTAATTTCGAAATTACTATCGAAAAAGGCCGCGGTTATGTTCCTGCAGAAGAGAACAAAAAAGCCAATGCTCCTTTAGGAACTATCTTTACAGATTCTATCTACACTCCAATTAAAAATGTGAAGTACAGTATTGAAAACTTCCGTGTAGAGCAGAAAACAGATTACGAAAAATTGGTTTTCGAAATCCAAACAGACGGATCAATTCACCCAAAAGATGCATTGACTGAAGCTGCAAAAACATTAATCCACCACTTTATGTTGTTCAGCGATGAGCGCATAACTTTAGAGGCTGATGAGATTGCACAAACTGAAACTTATGATGAGGAATCTCTTCATATGCGTCAGTTGCTTAAAACTAAATTAGTAGATATGGATCTTTCGGTTCGTGCGCTAAACTGTTTAAAGGCTGCTGAAGTTGATACCTTGGGAGACCTTGTATCTTACAACAAAAATGACTTGATGAAGTTCCGTAACTTCGGTAAAAAATCACTTACAGAGCTTGAAGAGTTAGTAAGTGTTAAAGGCCTAAACTTCGGGATGGACCTTGCAAAATATAAATTAGATAAAGACTAGAACAGACTTGAGACCTTAGACGTGAGATGTTAGATTTTAGTCTCATATCTCACGTCTATTATCTCAAATCTTTAAAATTAACCCATCATAGTTTGCTCTCCGATGAACGGATTTTGTAGCAAGATGATGAAAACTAAAATGTCATGAGACACGGAAAAAAACACAATCACTTAGGAAGAAAAACTGCCCACAGACACTCAATGTTGGCTAACATGGCAAGTTCTCTTATCGAGCACAAGAGAATTAACACTACGGTTGCTAAAGCAAAAGCGCTTAAGCAATTTGTTGAGCCATTAGTAACTAAGTCTAAAGAAGACACTACTCATAACCGTCGTTTGGTTATGGCTAAATTGCGTCAAAAAGATGCAGTTGTAGAGCTTTTTAGAACTGTTGCGCCAAAAGTAGGTGATCGTCCAGGAGGTTACACTCGTATTATTAAATTGGGTAATCGTCTAGGTGATAACGCTGATATGGCAATGATAGAGCTAGTTGATTTCAACGAAATCTACAATGTTGGTAAAGCAACCAAGAAGAAATCTACTCGTAGAAGTCGTCGTGGAAGCGGTGCTGCAAAAGCTGCTCCAGCAAAAGCTACACAAGCTAAAAAAGAAGAAGAATAAATGATTTTTTATTCATAAAATAACAAAGGGATAAGCGTTTTCGTTTATCCCTTTTTTTTATACTATTTTTGCAAAGATTTTTGAGAAACCTAATAATTGTCACCCAAAGATTATCGATGGGTTGAAAGCCTTCAAAAGATGAAATATCAAACACGAAAAAAAGCACTTATTTTATTAGCAGATGGAACTGTGTTCTACGGTAAAGCGGTAGGTAACAAAGAAGGCTCGGCCTTTGGTGAAGTTTGTTTTAATACTGGAATGACGGGGTATCAAGAGATTTTTACAGACCCCTCTTACTTTGGTCAAATTATGGTAGCCACCAATGCTCACATTGGGAATTATGGTACTAATAAAGAAGAAGTAGAATCGGAAGGTGTTAAAATTGCAGGCTTGGTGGTGCGTAATTTTAGCTACCACTATTCACGTCCGGCAGCTGACGACTCACTAGAAGAATTTTTAAATAGAAATAATTTACTTGCTATTAGTGATGTAGATACACGAGCGTTAGTAAATTACATACGAGATAACGGAGCGATGAATGCCGTAATTTCTACGGAAGTAGATAATATTGAAGGCCTAAAAAAGCAATTAGCCGATGTTCCCAATATGGATGGCTTAGAGTTAGCTTCAAAAGTTTCAACTAAAGAACCATATTTCTTCGGAGATGAGAATGCTAAGTATAAAGTTTCAGCTTTGGATCTTGGTATTAAAAAGAATATTTTACGAATGCTTGCCGAGCGTGATTGCTATATAAAAGTATTCCCATACAATTCAAGTTTTGAAGATTTAGAAGCTTTTAATCCAGATGGATACTTTATTTCAAATGGTCCTGGTGATCCAGAGCCGTTAAAAAGTGCAATTGAAGTTGTAAAAACTATCCTAGATAAGGAGCTTCCAATGTTTGGAATTTGTTTAGGACATCAAATGTTGGCCCTAGCAAATGGAGTTTCTACTTATAAAATGCACAACGGTCATCGTGGTATTAACCACCCAGTAATGAATCTTATTACAGGTAAAGGTGAAATTACTTCTCAAAACCATGGTTTCGCAATCAATAGGGAAGAAGCTGAGGCTAATCCGAATATAGAAATAACACACGAACACTTAAACGATCATACCGCAGCTGGGATTCGTCTGAAAAACAAGCCTGCTTTTTCTGTACAATATCATCCAGAAGCAAGTCCTGGACCACACGATGCGTCATACCTTTTTGATCAATTTATTGATATAATAGAAAAACACAAGTAATATTTTACTTAACAAATAACAACTAACAATTAATAACATTGCAATGAGTATCATTATCGACATCAATGCTAGACAGATTTTCGATTCTAGAGGAAACCCTACTATAGAGGTTGACGTAATTACTGAAAATGGATATATGGGCCGTGCTGCTGTGCCATCAGGAGCTTCAACCGGGGAACACGAGGCTGTAGAGCTTCGCGACGGTGGAAAAGATTACATGGGCAAAGGCGTTTTAAATGCAGTTGAAAATGTAAATGGAAAAATTGCAGGTACACTATTAGGTGTTTCTGTATTTGAACAAGGTCTTATAGACAAAACAATGATGGAGCTAGATGGTACTCCAAACAAAGGAAATCTTGGGGCTAATGCTATTTTAGGGGTTTCTTTGGCTTGTGCTAAGGCGGCTGCAAACGAATTAGGGCAGCCTTTATATAGATATGTTGGTGGTGTAAGTGCTAAAACACTTCCTGTGCCAATGATGAATATTATCAATGGTGGTTCTCACAGTGATGCGCCAATTGCATTTCAGGAATTTATGATTATGCCAGTTAAGGCTAAAAATTTCGCTCATGCCATGCAAATGGGGTCAGAAATTTTCCATAATCTTAAAAAAGTTTTACACGATCGTGGTTTGAGTACTGCTGTTGGTGATGAAGGTGGTTTTGCTCCAACTCTAAATGGAACAGAAGATGCTTTAGATACTATTGCAAAAGCTACTGAAAAAGCTGGTTACAAATTGGGTGATGATGTTATGATAGCATTAGATTGTGCTGCGGCAGAATTTTATGTTGATGGTAAATACGATTACACCAAATTTGAAGGCGAGAAAGGAAAAGTGCGCACTTCTACAGAGCAAGCAGATTATTTAGCCGAATTATGTTCAAAATATCCAATTATTTCTATTGAAGATGGGATGGATGAGAACGATTGGGAAGGTTGGAAATATCTTACTGAGAAGGTTGGTGATAAAGTTCAGCTGGTAGGTGACGATTTATTTGTAACCAACGTTGAAAGACTTTCTAGAGGTATTTCAGAAGGTATTGCTAATTCAATTCTTATTAAGGTTAATCAGATTGGAACTTTAACTGAAACTATAGCAGCTGTGAATATGGCGCATAATGCAGGATATACTTCGGTGATGAGTCATAGAAGTGGTGAAACAGAAGATAATACTATTGCAGATCTTGCAGTGGCATTAAACTGTGGGCAAATAAAAACTGGTTCTGCATCACGTAGTGATAGAATGGCGAAGTACAATCAATTGCTTAGAATTGAGGAGCAATTGGGTGAAGTTGCATACTTTCCACAGCAAAATGCCTTTAAAATTTAGGCATTTATAAAGTAAATTAAAACCTCGTTTTAGACGAGGTTTTTTTATGTCTATAAAAATGATGTCTATGCCCTGCGTATTAAGGTTTTTTTAACCTAACTTAATAGGCAAAACTTAAAAAAATTGCTTGAAATTTTGTAATTTAGCATTTCTGAAAAAATTAAATATACACGATACTTTATGGCAAAGATGGCGACCCTCGAAATAGAAGGTAAAAAATATGAATTCCCGGTAGTGGAAGGAACTGAAAATGAAATTGGTATAGATGTAAAAACTCTAAGGAGCAGTACCGGTGGTGTTGTAACTTTAGATCCAGGATATAAAAATACGGGTGCTTGCGAAAGTGCTATTACATTTTTAGATGGTGAAAAAGGAGTGTTACGTTACCGAGGTTATGCCATTGAAGAACTTGCTGAAAAAGCACATTTTTTAGAGGTATGCTATTTGCTAATTTTTGGTGAATTGCCAACTGAAGTTCAGCTTAATAAATTCCACGAAGATATTAAAGCGCAGTCACACGTTGACGAAGATGTAAAAAGAATCTTGGATGGATTTCCAAAAGCTGCACACCCAATGGGCGTGTTGTCTTCTTTAACTTCAGCTTTAGTAGCTTTTAATCCATCGTCTGTCAATGTTGATAGTGAGGAGGATATGTATAAGGCTATAGTTAAGATTCTTGGTAAATTCCCTGTTTTAACGGCTTGGACATACAGAAAACGTATGGGGCTTCCATTGGACTATGGTGGGGATACACTTGGTTATGTAGACAACTTTTTGAAGATGATGTTCAAAAAGCCAAGTGGTGACTACACTACTAACGAAATTGTTTTAGAGGCGCTAGATAAATTGTTGATTCTACACGCAGACCACGAGCAAAACTGCTCTACATCTACAGTGAGAATTGTTGGTTCTTCACACGCTGGATTATTTGTTTCTATTTCTGCTGGAATTGCAGCTTTATGGGGGCCACTTCACGGTGGTGCTAATCAAGCTGTTATTGAAATGCTTGAAGAAATAAAAGCCGATGGTGGAGATACTAAAAAATTCATGGCAAAAGCAAAAGATAAAAACGATCCGTTTAGATTGATGGGCTTTGGTCATAGAGTTTACAAAAATTTCGACCCACGTGCTAAAATCATAAAGAAAGCTGCGGATGATGTTTTAGAAAATCTTGGAATCCAAGATGATATTTTAGATATCGCGAAAGCATTAGAAAAAGAAGCTTTAGAAGACCCGTATTTCGTAGAGAGAAAACTATATCCTAACGTTGACTTTTACTCAGGTATTATTTACCGTGCCTTAGGAATTCCAGTAGAAATGTTTACGCCAATGTTTGCATTAGGTCGTTTGCCAGGATGGATTGCTCAATGGAGAGAGATGCGTTTAAACAAGGAGCCAATAGGACGTCCACGTCAAATTTATATCGGCGAAAAATTGCGTGAATTTAAAACAGTTGAAAAAAGATAATTATTATTTCTAATAAATTTAAAAGCACTTCGGTATAGAGGTGCTTTTTCTATATTTGCTATTATGATAAAGTTGAATATAAACGACGAAATTTCACAACTACGTGCCGTAGTACTCGGGCGCGCAGATAGTAATGGTCCTGTTCCTAAATTAGAAGACGCATACGATCCAAAATCTGCAGAACATATAAAAGCAGGTACTTATCCTAAAGATGAAGATATGGTTAAGGAAATGGAAGCAGTGGCTGCGGTATTTGAAAAATACAACGTAAAAGTTTACCGCCCAGATTCGATAGAAGACTACAATCAAATCTTTACTAGAGATATTGCTTTCGTAATTGAAGATAAGTTCTTTAAAGCAAATATTCTTGAGGATAGAAGTAAAGAAATAGATGCTATTCATTCGGTAATTGATGAAATAGACCCTTCAAAAATAATTGAATTCCCAGAAGCTGCACATATAGAAGGTGGTGATGTAATGCCTTGGGGAGATTATATCTTTGTTGGAACATATTACGGTGATGATTATTCAGACTATATCACTGCTAGAACAAACATGAAGGGGGTAGAACACCTTCGAAAATTGTTTCCGCATAAAACAGTTAAATCTTTTAGCCTAAGAAAAAGCAACACTGTGGCTGAAGATAATGCACTTCATTTAGATTGCTGCTTCCAGCCATTGGGTAGAGGGAAAGCAATTATCCATAAAGAAGGATTTTTAGTTGACGAAGAGTACGAGTGGCTCGTTAATTTCTTCGGTAAAGAAAATTGTTTCCATATTAGCAAGAGAGAAATGTACGACATGAATAGCAATATTTTTTCTATTTCTCCAGATGTGGTTATTTCAGAAAAGAATTTTACAAGATTAAACACTTGGCTGCGTGAGCAAGGTTTTACTGTGGAAGAAGTGCCTTATGCTGAGATTGCAAAGCAAGAGGGTTTGCTACGTTGCTCTACATTGCCTTTAATTCGAGATTAATACCTCAGCGAATTTTACAGAAGTTTAAAAAATATATGAAAGCCATCCGCATGCGGATGGCTTTTTATTTTTAAAATGAAATTGGCTACAATAATTTTCCTGCCAAGAAGAATGCTGCAATCGAAAAGAAGATAATTATTCCTGTAACATCAACTAATGTTGCCACAAATGGAGCTGAAGCTGTCGCAGGGTCCATTTTAAATGATTTCAATATAAATGGAATTAAAGAGCCTGAAAGAGTTCCCCAAAGAACAATAAATACTAAGGAAACCGAAACGCTTAATGCAACCTCAAGCCAAAACTCGCCGTAATTGTAGAATCCTACTTTTTGCCATAATAATATTCGTAAAAATCCTATAGATCCTAAAATTGCGCCAAGCAACACTCCAGAGAGTAGTTCTTTTTTCATTACATACCACCAGTCTCTTAGCTTTAATTCTTTTAAGGCCATAGCTCTAATAATTAATGAGGCTGCTTGAGACCCTGAGTTACCACCACTTGAAATGATAAGAGGAACAAACAATGCAAGTACAACCGCTTTTTCAATTTCTCCTTCAAAAATCCCCATAGCTGAAGCGGTGAGCATTTCACCAAAAAACAGAATCACTAGCCAACTTGCTCTTTTTTTTACAAGGTCAAAAAGCGTTGATTCTGTGTACGACATTTCTAATCCTTTAGTACCTCCAAATTTTTGAATTTCTTCAGTGGTTTGTTCTTGAACCCTGTCTAAAATATCGTCGAATGTTACTATGCCCACTAATACACCACTTTCTGTGATAATCGGTAAGGCTGAGCGATCGTACTTATCAAAAATTTCCACAGCGTCTTCTACTGACGTTGTAGAAGTGATGGCTAAGACGTGATGGTCCATTAGTTCGGATATCTTTGTGTCAGAATCGGCTAGTAGTAATTGTCCTATCCTAAGGTCATCAATGAGTTTGTTTTCATTATCAACGACATAAACAAAGTTTAAAGTCTCTGCCTTTTTTCCTTCTTTTTTTATAAATGATAAGACTTCACTAACAGTTTTTTCTGCTTTTGTTTGTATATAATGAGGTGTCATCAATCGCGCTATACTATTTTTTTTATAGCCAATTAAACTGAGTGCTATCTCTCTTTCTTCAGGGTTTAGAAGGTTTATGGAAGTCTTAATAAGATAGTCTGGAAAATTTTCAAAAAGCTTAGTTCTGTTGTCAGGAGGTAGATTGTTTAAAACATCAGATAGCTCTTGGTTTCCTAAAGCTTTGATGATCTTTATTTGAAATGATGGCTCTAAAAAACGAAAAACCTCAGTTTTTTTTTCAGATGTAAGCATTAAAAAAGACAAGTTTCTTTCGTCGTTGTCCATATCTCTTAATTGCTCAGCTACGTCTGCTGGATGTTGATTTTGAAAATTTACCATAACTAAATAATTGAAATGATATGAAGTGTTATTTTTAGAAATAGGAAAGGTGAACTTGCGTAAATATAATCAATAAAGGTACAAAGGGCTTTAATGTAAATTAGTTTTTAGTCTTTGGTGTTTTTCTGTAATTTATTTTAACATTATAAAATTAACTTGTTAATTAAGCTTAAGGAACCATGTAAAGTTAATTTTTTAGGGATTAAAATATATTTTCTTCTATGTAGATTGGATTGCGTGGGGTTACAACAGATTGTAATTACAAATAAATAGAGCTATAATGGCTTATTTAACAAAAAAACGACCCTCAATTTCACAAAAAATTAGTAAACTTGGCCTATCAAATTTTAACACTTTGAAGAAGTTAATTTCCCTTTCATTTATAATGCTGTTTTTCACAGCATTTTCTGCTATTACTGCCCAACAAAAAGACATAACTCTTGAAGAAATTTGGGGTGGTGCATTTCGAACTCAAGGTCTTGACGTTCTACGTTCCCTGAAGAACGGTAAGGAATATGCAGTGCTTAATTACGACCGCCAATCTAAAGAATCATCTATCGATGTTTACGATTATAAAAGTGGTAAAAAAGTAAGTACACTTTTAAATACTAAAGATTTAAAAGGAATTGATTTAGTGCTTTCTTATGAATTGAGTAAGGACGAATCTAAAATTCTTTTTTCAACAGAGCTACAACAACTTTATCGTCGTTCAACATTGGGAACTTATTATGTTTACAATGTAAAAACTAAAGAATTTACCCTTGTTTCTGCTAATAAAGTACAGGAGCCAACTTTCAGTAATGATGGGAATAAAATAGCTTACGGATTTGAAAACAATCTTTTTATAAAAGATTTGAATTCTAATGAAACAGCTCAAATTACTACTGATGGTAAAAAGAATAGTATCATCAACGGTATTACTGATTGGGTTTATGAAGAGGAGTTTGCATTTGTTCGTGCTTTTGAATGGAGTGTGAATGGTGATAAATTGGCTTACATTAAATTTGATGAAACAGAAGTTCCACAATTCAACATGGATTTATACGGAAAGGAACTTTATCCTTCTGCCGATACTTTTAAGTATCCAAAAGCGGGTGAGAAAAACTCTAAAGTTTCATTACAACTATACGATCTTAAAAGTAAAAAAACTTCTGAAGTAGATCTTTCAAGCTATAACAGTTACTACATTCCACGTTTGTTGTGGACGCAAGACAATAATATTTTAAGTGTTCAACTTACCAATCGCCATCAGAATGTTATTGATTTGGTTTTTGTAAATACGTCAAACAATACTTCAAAATTAATTTTAGCTGAGAAAGATGATGCTTATGTTGATGTAACCGACAACCTTACATTTTTAAATAACAATAGTTTCTTCTGGACTAGCGAGAAAGATGGGTGGAATCATATTTATCAATATGATAAAGACGGAAAACTTCTTCATCAAGTTACTAGTGGTCCTTGGGAAGTAACTAGATATTACGGTTTCGATCAAAATACTGGTCGTATATATTTTCAAAGTACTGAAAATGGAAGTATTAATCGCGATGTATATTCTATTTTGCCATCGGGAAAAAATAAGGTTCGTTTAACGCAAAAGATAGGAACTAATAATGCTTCATTTAGTTCAGACTTTACTTATTTTATTAATACATTTTCAGATTCTAAAACACCTTTTGTATATACACTTCACGAAGCTAAAACTGGCAAACTATTACGTGAAATTAAAAACAATAACGGTTTAAAGAATCGATTAGCCTCTTATAATATTTCACCAAAAGAGTACTCTACTATCAATGTGAATGGTGAAGACTTGAATATGTATATGATAAAGCCTTTAGACTTTGACGAGTCTAAGCAATATCCATTATTTATGTTTCAGTATTCTGGACCAGGTTCGCAAAGTGTTTCAAACAGTTGGATGGGTACAAATGACTTTTGGCACGAAATGCTAGTAAATCAATTAGATATTATTGTTGTTTGTGTTGATGGGCGAGGAACTGGTTTCAAAGGTCGTGATTTCAAAAAAATGACTCAAAAAGAACTGGGTAAATATGAAGTTGAAGATCAGATCGCTGCGGCAAAAAAACTAGGTAGTTTACCATACATTGATTCTTCTAGAACTGGAATTTGGGGATGGAGCTATGGTGGATTTATGTCGTCTAACGCATTATTTCAGGCACCAGAAACATTTGAAATGGCAATTGCTGTTGCCCCGGTTACAAGTTGGAGATTTTACGATTCTATCTATACAGAGCGTTATATGCAAACTCCACAAGAGAATGCGTCAGGGTATGATAATAACTCACCACTTTCTCACGTAGACGGACTAGAAGGAAAATATTTATTAATTCACGGAAGTGCAGATGATAATGTGCACGTGCAAAATGCAATGCGCTTAATTGAAGAACTGGTGCAAGCCAATAAACAATTTGACTGGCGTATTTACCCAGATAAAAACCACGGTATATATGGAGGAAACACTCGTTTACACCTGTATACCTTAATGACTGAATATATTAAAAATAATCTTTAAAAAACTTAATAGTTATATCTTATGAGCCAAGAAAATGACCCTCAGTTAATAGCGCATTTAGCTAAAAAAGGTGTTGATAATAAAATGGTGATGGGCCATCCAGCAGGATTGTTCATCTTGTTTTTCACAGAGATGTGGGAACGCTTTAGCTATTACGGAATGCGTGCGTTATTGACGGTATTCTTAATAACAGAAATAGCCAAAGGAGGTTGGGAATGGACGAATGCTGATGCTATGCAGCTTTATGCTTGGTACACAGGTTTAGTTTACTTAACACCACTTATTGGTGGTATAATTGCCGATAAATTTACTGGATTTAGAAAAGCTATTTTATTAGGTGCATTAATTATGACCTTAGGTCACCTTTCTATGGCCTTTGAAATGATAGATCCAACATTCTTCTATATAGGTCTAGTGCTTATGATAGTAGGTAATGGTATGTTTAAGCCGAATATCTCTTCAATGGTTGGAAACTTATATCCAGATTCAAGTACTAAAAAAGATGCGGGATATACCATTTTTTATATGGGTATTAATGCAGGAGCATTTTTAGGAATGCTATTATGCGGATATATAGGTGAAAAAGTAGGTTGGCATTATGGATTTGGTTTAGCAGGTGTATTTATGCTATTCGGTATGCTACAGTTCTATTTCGGACGTAAAATATTCGGAATAATAGGGGAAGAGCCAGGAACACATACTCAAGCTGAATTAGATGCAATGGCTGGTGGAGCAGATGAAGAAGAAGAAATAGCTCCACATATTGTAAGAGATAGATTAATAGTTGTTGGTGTATTAATGGTTGCAAGTATGTTCTTCTTCTTTGCATTTGAGCAAGCCGGAGGGTCTATGACCGTTTTTGCTAAAGACTATACACAAAGAGTATTAGAGGGAAGTACGGGAACCATCTTTAAATGGGTGGATGCCATCTTAACAATTTTCCCAATCATTATTGTGTCTTGGGTACTATATGGCTTAGGTAAGAAGATCTTTAAAGCGTACCCTTTAACTATTACTTTTACAGCAATATCATTCATTATTATATGGATTTTAGGTGTTTGGAAAGTTTATAGAGAATTCAGTTTAGAGCATACTGAAGTTACGGTATCTTGGTTTCAAATCTTAAACTCCTTTTTTATTATCACATTAGCTTCATCTTTCAGTAAGCTGTGGGAAAAAATATGGAATCCTTCAGGTCCAGTTAAGTTCGCAATGGGGTTAGCATTAGTAGGAGTTGGTTTTGTGGTGTTATCTGTGGGTGCTAATAGTATTCCTCAAGGAGCTGAAACAGCATCAGTTAGTATGATTTGGCTAATCTTAGCTTATTTCTTCCACACAACAGGTGAGCTTTGTTTAAGTCCAGTAGGCTTGTCTTATGTTTCTAAATTATCGCCTAAACGACTAGCAGGTTTATTATTTGGTCTTTGGTTTACAGCTTCTGCAATTGCCAACTTTATTGCTGGTATGACAGGCTCTTATATCGATAAAATTTCGGAAACATATTCTATGTCTACTTTCTTTTTAATAATTGCTGCTATCCCAATTGCGGCAGCAGTATTATTATTGCTATTCAACCCGAAATTAAAGAAAATGATGCATGGGATAAACTAATTCTTTTCGAATATCGATGAATTGAATTAAGTAAACCTGAACATAAAACAGAAAGTAACAAATATTTTTTTTAAAATATAAACTATTACTATGTCAGACACATTACAGTATCAAAAGCAAATGTAAAGGTGAAAACTTTATAGGTTTTAACTTCAAGAATTAAAAACATAATTTTTAAAAAACTAACCAAAGCATATACAAATGAAAACGGATATTGAAAATTTATTTAAAGACACTGTTTTAGGGCATCCAGTTGGATTATTTATTTTATTCTTTACTGAAATGTGGGAGCGTTTTTCCTTTTATGGAATGCGTATTCTATTGATATTGTTTCTAACAGCTCCTTTAATGAGTGATAACCCTGGTTGGGACTGGCCTCGTGAGCACGCGCTGTCTTTAATAGGTACATATGCTTCACTATTATACCTAACCCCAATTATAGGAGGTTGGATAGCCGATAAATTTACAGGATATAGAATTGCCGTTGTAATTGGGTGTATTGTAATGACGCTAGGTCACGCAGCAATGGCATTGGAAACAACAGCTTCATTTTATTTGGGCTTGGCACTATTAGTAATTGGAACTGGTTTTTTTAAGCCGAATATTACTTCTATTATTTCTGAAATGTATAAAACCCGTGAATCCAAAAAAGATGGTGCTTATACCATTTTCTATATGGGAGTAAACGCTGGTGCATTTTTCGGGATGATGTTATGTGGTTACTTAGCTGAAAATTACGGATGGTCTTATGGCTTTGGTTTAGCAGGAATTTTTATGTTCCTTGGAATGCTTCAGTTTATATTAGCTCATAAAATCTTCGGGAAAGTTGGAGCTAGACCTTCAAAGAAAAAAGATATAGTTTTAAATGTAGAAGAAGGTGCGGATAAAGAAGAAGTTGAAGAGGAAGTAGAAGCAGCGATAAAACTTAACCCATTTACTACATTTGATTATGTGTTAATAGTACTATCATCTATTGGTGGTTTATTGTATTTGTTTAATGATCCATTAGATACGATATATTCTAAATCCTTAGTTCCATTTGAAGTAGGAGGTATGAGTGGTACAAATGTGGTTGTTTTAGCGGCACTGGCAATGTTCTTAGTTTTATTAATTACACGTATCGCACGTTATTTACCTATAGTTAGAGATAGATTAATCGCAGTTACAATTTTTGCGCTTTTTACAGTGTTTTTCTTTGCTTTCTTTGAGCAATCCTTAGGATCGATGACCTTGTTTGCGAGCGATTATACCGATAGAAACCTAGAAGGAAATGCAGCTATAATTTTTAAGATAATTGATGGTTTATTAACTACCATTCCGTTGATTATTATAACGTATGTGATTGTATTAATATTTAAAAAGACATTTACTAAAATTGGTGCCTCTAATATTGTTTTAGCAATAGCTTTTATTCTAGTTTGGGCATTGGTATTATATCGTATTTACGATAAAGCTTTTTCAGAAGAATTAAAAGTAGATGCTACTTGGTTTGGAATTCTAAACTCATTCTTCATTATTACCTTAGCACCGTTATTCTCCAAATGGTGGGAAAGTAAATACAATCCGAGTGCTGCAATGAAGTATGGAATTGGGTTAGTTTTACTAGGTCTAGGGTTTGCTATTCTATCGTATGGTGCATCCGATATTCCTCCTGGAGCAAGAACGGCTTCTGTGAGTATGATATTTTTAATTTTAGCATATTTATTCCACACTATGGGAGAGCTTTGTCTTTCTCCATTAGGACTTTCATACCTAAGTAAATTAGTGCCTGCACGAATGATAGGTTTTATGTTTGGAGTTTGGTACTTAGCAATTGCTGTAGGCCAAAAAGCTGCAAACACTATGGGAGGTATGATTGACAAAATTTCTGAGGAGTATTCTTTAGGAACTTTCTTCTTGATTTTTGCAGTAGTACCAATTATTGTTGGATTTATAGCAATGCTTTTAAACCCAGTATTGAAAAGATTAATGCACGGAATTCGTTAATGCATATTACATTAATTTATAAAAAACGTTCCATTTTGTGGAACGTTTTTTGTTTCTTTACTTTTGAATTAATAAAATGAATTTGATGAGAAATATTTTAATAATTGTTTTCCTGTTTACACTAGGTAGTGTTAAAGCTCAAAAGATAAATTGGATGACAATGAATGAAGCCTTAGCAGCCCAAAAAGAAAATCCGAAAAAGATTTTTATGGATGTTTATACCACTTGGTGTGGTCCTTGTAAAATGCTGGACAAAAATACATTTAGCGATAAAAGTGTAATTGAGTATATAAATAAAAACTACTATGCAGTAAAGTTTAATGCCGAAGGTACAGAAGAGATAAAGTATAAAGATTTTACATATACTAATCCTAACTATAACCCAGATAGAAAAGGTAGAAACTCACAGCATTTATTTGCTCACGCTCTTAAAGTTAATGCTTATCCAACGGTAGTGTTCTTTAAAGAAGATGGTGAGTTAATTCAAGCAGTGCCAGGATACAGAACTCCTAAACAATTGGAGATATTTCTTAAAATGATTCAAAGTGATGATTATTTAAAAATAACAACTGCTTCTGCTTGGGAAGAATATCAAAAGAATTTTAAATATACATTTTAGAATAACCACTAAGTTTCATATTCGAGTTATTCTAATAGGAAAGCTCCTTGTTTAGCTGTATGGCTAAATGGGAGCTTTTTTAGTTTACAAGTTTCCTCCCATCTATCTACATAACTGTGGTAGTTGCTTCCATCGGCAATAATTTGGCTTGGATTGATACTATCGATAAGCCTGTTGAGGTTTATTTTCGGGCTATTGGATAAAATGATTGTATGAATGTTTTCGTGCTTTGGGTAAACACCTAAGCTATCGATTATCAATATTTTTTTGTCTTTATATTTAAAAATAGAAGGAAGTGTCTTTTCAGAATATGATGTAATATTCTGTTTGGTTTTAAATGCTTTTATTGGATAATCATGAGATAAGTTTTCAGTTGAGTCACTTTTAAAAACGCTAAGGTCTTTACCATTTTGATAAGCTAGAAGAGTTTGCCTGTTTTTTTGAAATACCACTAATTGACTTTTCGAATATCTGTTTTCATCATAAATATATACTGAAATTAACAAGGCAATAGTTACTAACGAAGTAATTAACCTAGGGTAGGTTAACTTTTTAAGATATAAAGCAAAGGCTATAATTGTTAAATAAGCACTTATGGTTTTTAATGCAGAAAAATGTATATCGCCAAGTAAAAAGTGTTCTTGAGTAGCAATCCAGTTAATAAACCAATTCAATTTTTCTATTAGGAAATTGTAGGTCTCTGCTAACCAATTTGGCAAGAAATCAAAACTTGCTAAAATCACTATCAAGATGCCACCACACATTATTATTGATAAAAAAGGAAGGATAACTATATTAGTAAGAAGAAATAAGCCAGGAAACTGATTAAAGTAGAATAAACTTAATGGCAATACTCCGATTTGGGCACAAATAGTTACTGCAATTAATGTCCAAACCTTACGAACAACTTTATATCTTGAATAACCAATATTTTGAAAAATAGGAAGTAACCAAATTATAAAGAAAACGGCTAAATAGCTTAGTTGAAATCCAACTTGAAACAGTAAAAACGGTTTAATAACCAATAAAGTGAAATAAGAAAGGAATAAGGTGTTTACAGCGTTTGTGTCGCGGTTTAATACTTCGGCTAAGGCGAAGAAGCTAAACATCGTTACAGCTCTTGTAACGGACGGTGACAAACCTGAAAGCAAAGCAAAACCCCAAAGAGATAAAACTATAGATATTACTTGTATTAATGAACCGTACTTAAATCTTGAAAGTGGTTTTAATAAAAAGCTTAGTATAAAATAAATGATACTTACATGTAAGCCCGAAACAGCAAGTATGTGAACCGCTCCAGCCGCTGCATATTTTTCGTATAGGTTTTTATCTATATCTTTCTTTTCCCCTAAAACTAATGCTTGAATGATTGCTCGTTCATCTGTTTCTAATTTTGTTTTCTGAAGTTTTTCTATAATTCTAGCACGACGATTTTGAGCAAAACCTCTTAATGTTGGGGCTCCAATTTGATGTTTTATAATTTCCTTCGGAGATATATGCAATTTCCCATAAACCCCTAGTGATTTCATATATTTTGAATAGTCAAATTGATGTGGATTTAAAGGTTTAGGGATCTCAGAAATAGTTGAATAAACTAATATAAGATCATCAACTAAAAACCTGCTTTCTATAGAGTCTTTAGAAACATTTACTAAAATCTTTCCTTTTGAATTGTTTCCATTTACTTCATAAATTTCGGCCAAATACTTATGGTTAAAATTATCATCCTTTAATGTTTCAGTAATTTTTAACTGAAGCATTTCAGGAATATCTGAAGTTGTAATATGTGTATAGTGATTTGATTGGAACATTGGCAACCGCATCTGATAACTCACATATCCAATGGCGAAAAAACATAAATATGTTACAATTCCTAATTCTACAGATTGAAAAATTCGTTTACGTGCCCAAAACCAGAATAGCACAAAAACAAATAAAAAAGCTAAAAGATAAGGCAATAAAAATGTTGTAACAGGGTAGAAGTGTGCAGAAAGAAACCCTATTGTAAGAAAAATTGAAAACCGAACTATTGCGAAGTTTATGAATTTCATAAGCCTGGCTTTTGAACATAAAATGAATTCTTATAAAGATATAAGAAGTTTCGCGATTTACAATTTTATAGAAGCTTAATATTCAGTAATTCAGTTGTTTATGGGTTTAGATAACTTGTTTTGAGTTTTCAATACCTTTTAAAACACGTAGTCTACCCGGGCCATTTTTTAGCGCTAGGTTATAATGCGCTGCTGCTTCTTCATTTCGGTTTTGAGAGAGTAACCAATCTGCATAAAGTTCGTGGGTAGGCTTGTGAATTGTAGGCGGACCAAAGCTGTAACTTATACTGTTTTCAATACTAATGGATTCTTTAAAATGTTGTTCGGCTAAATTAGAGTCACCCTTTAGCTGAGCGTGAAGTGCCAGAAGTTGGTTTTGTCTAATTTTAGCTTCTTTTAAATCCATTTCATTGGCCTCATCTCGAGTAACAGCAGAACACAATTTAGAACTCCCTTTTGAAACTACAAAAGACTCTCTATTATAGTCTTGCTCCATAACATCGATTACGCTATCTAATTTTTTCAGATTGCCGTTAGTATATGCTTTCATTCCTTCTATAAAGTGATATTGTGAACGAATGGTAATATTTAAATCGTTTATATCTAATGCTATGTTTGCAATATCACTATCCCATTCATCTGTTTCGGCTAGATACGTTCCTTTTAAAAATACGAGGTGAGTTCTTGCCTTTTTAGATGGTTTTTCGGTAGCGTATTTTTGCATATCTAATACCATTTTTCTCGCTTCCTCATAATTTCCTTTTTGAAGATATCCATACTCTAGCCAATGAAAAGCATGATATCCACGCGCATCATTATCTAATCCCTTTTTCTCCATTCGGTTCAAGCTGGCTTGATAAGAATCTATATTTGAAGAAATAACATTATCCCACATTCCCATGGCAACATAAATATGTGAAGGCATATGTAGCGCATGACTAGCATCTGGGGCTACTTTTGAATATATGTTAGCAGCGTCTAAAGCAAGGTTGGCGTGCTCGGGATCGTCATAGGAGTGAATTAGATAATGCAATGCTCCTGGATGTTTTGGATTTTCGTTTAAAATACCTTTTGCAACTTTGGCACCTTTTCCATAAATAACATCATCTCTGCCCTCAGCTACCGAACCTAATAGTGATAAAGCATAAAAGGCTGAGACTTCTTGGTTATCAGGATATTTGTTGTGCAGTTCCTCCATATAATTCGAATAATTGATATCCCTTTGGGTCTTATCAATTTTTGGTTCATAGAGTATACGCACAGCTTTAATTAAATCCTGTTCAATTTCGTATTCATTACTATCGAATTTAATTTTATCCAGCTTATTTAAGGCATTTGTTGCAGCCTCATAATCTTGTTCTTGCCATAAACTATGATTATAGGTCATCGCTTCTCCCCAATAAGCCATTGCCATTTCTGAATCTTCCTCTTGTGCTTCTATAAAAGCATCGCGGGCATCTTCATATTCAAAGGAATGTAACAATAGAAGTCCTTTTTCAAAATAAGGTTGAGCACTTTCTTTACCACTTACAGATAAATCAACAACACCTAATCGAATGTTTTCTTTCTTTTGTTGTTTACAGGAAATAATTGTAAACAGAATTAAAAAATAGGTTATATATTTCATAACTAGTGGTTTATAGATAGTTTAAAGGTAGTCATTTCATATTTCTTCTTTAGCTAAACAAGCTTTTTTTTTGAACTAACTATTACTTGAACCATGCTTTTGCTTTTAAAATTGAGTCCATGTTTCAAAACCTGTTGTTAAGGATTTACTGGCATTGAAACAGTAATCGGTTTTAATACTGTATGTCTTTTCTGAGCTTCTATACTATCTGTACGATCTAGCATGGCTTTAAATTTTTCCATGTCTGTTACTTCGAGTACCAACACTATTGAATTAGGATCATCTGTATCCTGATAAGTTTTAAAACTAGAAACTGAGGGTGAAAATAATTCTACCCGATCTTGATGGCCTTTAAGCCATGTATTAAAATCGCCTACTTTGTGGCGTCCTATTACTGTTGTCCTTGTATTGTAATTTAAATTGTTAGTGCATGTCTTATCGGTATCGTGATACTAAACTTTGTTTAATATTGATATAGTAGGTTTGCTTACTACTCCACCAATTTTCATAGCTGCTTGTCTTTGCGGGTCGCTCATTACTTTGTCAAATAATCCCGGTTCATCAGGTATCTCGAAAATCATGGTTACATTGTTTGCATTTGAAGCCGAATTGTAAAGATTTTTCAGTTGAACTCCTTCTTTTAGAAGATTGGACTGATCTGCGTCAAAAATTTTTTTCCATTCGATGAAATTTTTCACCTCGTGTTGAACAATTACTGTTTTCATTGTATTGTGATTTATTTTATGAATGCCTACTCTAAACGGTTTTCAGCTGCTCCGATATTTATATTTTAATAACGTAAAGTTTTAAGAGTTTTCATAATGTTCCGTTTTATTGATGTTTATGTACTTCCAATTCAATCTCGATCATAAATTCTGGAATAGCCAATTCTTTTACACCAAGCCAAGAACCGGTTGGAAATTGCTTTTTATAGATTTTTGTACGATATCCTGCAACTTCCAAAAACTTTGGCATATCGATAGTGAATACATTTTCTACAACCACATCGTCAAACGTGCAACCAAAATGTGTTAAGATTTTCTCTAAGTCAGCATAACAATTTTTCATCTGTTGTTCCAGATCACCAATGGCTGTTGGGTTACCATCATCGTCCATACTTACGGCACCAGAGATTTTTATATCATCTCCAATTTTTATGGCGTGTGAATAGCTATAAGCTTTTTCAACATCGGGACGTAGGTGAAAATACTCTGGAGTTGTTTTGATTGTTTTGGATTCTATAGGTTCATTTTTTAATGATTCTGAGCTGCTAAGGTTCCTTTTAACTTTTGAGTAAACGATTCCTGTTATGGCGGATTCTTCACTGCTATGTGGATCTTGGCTTTGAACTTGCACACTGGATAAGCAA
Source organism: Aequorivita sinensis (assembly GCF_006346335.1). Classification (GTDB taxonomy): domain Bacteria; phylum Bacteroidota; class Bacteroidia; order Flavobacteriales; family Flavobacteriaceae; genus Aequorivita; species Aequorivita sinensis. The sequence goes on along the minus strand of NZ_VDMC01000004.1, from coordinate 57,533 downwards.
ACAAATAGAAAGATTAGATATTTGTGAATTTGTGATTTCATAGAATGTAATTTAAGCGACTTTACGCCCTTGCAAGAGGTTATTCACAAAAGGCGCAGAAGACGCGTAAGTTTTTATTTTCTGTCGGCAACTTTTACATTGCCATTTATGCCACTTAAATCTGGACGGAAAATCCACAGTTCGGTTTCACCGCCTTCAGTAACTGCCATCCAGTCATTTAAAAACTCTTTCCAACTTCCTTTACCATTAACGATCTCGTATTTCTCAACAAATCCGCGATCTTGACCCAGCCAAGCAGACTTGTCAAAAAATGATATTACAGCAAGATCTCTTCCTTCCTTGGTGCTTGAAAATTCATTAGTATAGATTCCATAGGTGTCATTTGGACTTTTTTCAGAATACACATCGTATACTTTTTTCACCAACTTCATGGCATCTTCATACTTTCCTCTTTTTATATCCCAATAATCTACTTCCATATTTTTTATGGTAAAATCTTTTGGGAATCGAGAGAGTTCATTGCGTCCTCGCCAATAGCTTTGAGAACCACTGTCTGCTGTCATATACGGAGCTACATTGTTGTTCCAATCGGTATCATGACCGTCTTTTTGAGCGGGTCTGTTATCTAAAGCACTCCAAGGGAATGGTCCCATAACCCAAACATAGCTTCCAGTATTAGGACCATTAGAAATCCAATACACTCGTCCTGCATAAGGTCCTTCGCCATGAAATTTTTTGTTATGTGCTGCTATTCCTTTTTCAAATTGTGTTACTTGAGTAGGATTGGGGATTAATATTGCATTTTCGAATACGCCGTATTCAGCATTGTTCTGTGATATTGCCAATAATGGCAATAAAAGAATTATAAATATCAAATTTTTCATAATGTTTCATTTGTGTCCGTCATTGACGAACTGGTTATTGTGTAATTTGCCTTTCTTAATAATTTGATTGATTTTAACACAAGGCTTAGTCCATAAGTTTTGGATTGTAGTAAGCTGTTTCACGAGTTATTTTGCCATCTTCATTAAAATACATTTGGTAGTGTATAGGAACTGTAATAGCTTTTTTGTCGGATTTACGCATTAGGTTAATGTTCCACCAGGACTGCACTACATGGGCATCTCCCATTTCATAGTGTAAGTAGTCTGGGTAACCAACAATTTGTACATCTTTAATATCATACTTCTCAAATAATTTTTTGTCAATTTCCTTTTGCTCAGCAAGTGAAATGCTCTCAAAATCTGGTGAACTTGAATTAACGAAACGGGCATTGTCATCATAAAAACCATAAGCTTTGTCAAAATCTTTGTTTTCGAAAGCATACATTAGATTGCGAACGGTGTTAATGAATTCGTGGTGATTATAGATAGTGCCGTTTGTACGGTTACTATTGCTCTGCCCCACTTCTCTAAAAATATTGTTATTGTTATAGGTTATGATAGTTTGTATTTTGTTGTTTTTGTTAACAATAAATAGACGATGTATGGGTTGATTAATCTTTACTCCAGTTTTTTTGTGAACGCCTTTCATATCTTCCCAAGTCTGTACCCAAACAACATTTTTTTGATTGTCATCTTTATATTCTAATGCATCTGGATATGCTCCTGGAGAACGTGATATTGAAAAATAATCTAAAGCATCATTCCAACTTTTTGCAGAACTTGAAAAGCTCTCTTTATCAGTTCCTTTATTATTAGGATTGATATTGTTGCCGTTATAAGCCATAAAATCTTCTGCTAAATAACTTGCAACTTTATCGGTGTTACCGTCTACGAAAGACTTAGTCATATCTTCTACTACTGTAATTGCCGGATGTTCTATGTAAATAGTACCGTTCTTTTTTTGCGCTGTGGTAATGAAACTTATTAGCATCATTACAATTAAAATTTTTGTCTTCATTGGTTTATATATTTATTTGGTTAATACTCTATTTAATTTTACTGTGAATAACTGTATAAGGCTTGTTGAATTGGGCTAAATTTCATTTGTAATTCTTTGCTAGCGAGGGCATTTTCATAAATAATCTTCCCCTTATGCTGCGAAGGTTGGTGGTTTAGCATCAAGTTCATGTCGCTAATGGTATAAGTTTCACTGCTTAGTAAGTAGTTTTTATTGTGTAATCCAGAAATAGTTGCAGCTTTAAAGATGGCTTCAGCAACATCCTCTACATCTACTAATGCGAATTCTGCATTGATATCGTAAAGCATCTGAACAAATGGGTTTGGGGCTATTTTATTTTTAATAAGAAATTGTAACCCAGTAGAAGTGGAGTCTTCTCTTTTTGACAATGATTTTCCCATAACTCCTACTGGCGAAACAGAAGTGATTTCATAGGAAAGATTTGGATTATCCTGTATAAATTTTTCAACCGTTTGGTTTGCTATAAACTTGGCTTGTGCATAAGGATGACTTTCGGAGTTGATGTATTTTTTATCGGATTCATTAAAACTTTCTGAGTTTGTTTTTCCAAATGAAGGCAATGGAAAGTTTGTGTTCCACGCAGCTACCGAGGCAATAAAAACAACCTTCTCTATTAATGATGATTCTTTTAAAGCTTCTAAAAAATTTTCAGTGCCTTTTATTGTTGGATCAAAAAGTTCGCTTTGAGGGTCTTTTACATCTAACTGAAAAGGTGTGCCGCCGTGAACTACTATTTCGCAATCGCTGATAAAATCTTTTAAAGCTTCTAAATTCTCAACCTTTAACGGACTAATATTCAAATTGTCTGAATTTTCAAGGTTGAAAAGATGCTGATACTTTTCACTCTTTTTAATGTCAGTAACCGATACTTTTACGTTAAATCCTTCCTCTAAAAATTTCCTTGTAGTATAGCTTCCTATAAAGCCTGAACCACCTATGATGCCTACTGTTTTCATATTCTGTTTTTTATTGAGGTAAAATCTGATTTGGGATAAACTCTTCATCGCCCTTATTATCATTATTCATCTTTTTGAATATTTAAATTATAAACTGGTTGAATCTTTCATTACAGTTGTTTCAGCTTGTTGTAGAGATTGTATATCGAGCATGATTTTGGAGACATCCCAATAGCCAAATTCTTTTACAACCTTACCATCTACAAATTGGGCGGTTATGTGCGCAGGTATAGTGTAGGTTTTGTTGTTTGCCGCAAGTGTCCCCTTCCAAGTACCCCAAAAGTTTACATAAGTTTTACCTTTATCTGTTACGACCATCTCAAAATCAGATTCGCCATCAACATAGTTCCAGCTACTAAAGAGTGCTGCATCCTCTTTGCCCATTGCTATTTCTTCGGCTATAGTCTTGCCTTCTTTTTCAATGACGTTGTTCATTATCTTAGCGGTATCGGCGTAGTGACTAGCAAGAGCATGCCAGTCCTGTTTCTCGTAAGCATGAATTATTTTCTTATAAGTGTCAATTTCGGGGGACTGCTGGGTGTAGCGCATATCTTGTTTTTGACAAGCAGTACACGAAAGAATCAATACAAGTGCTAAAAAGAGTATTCTTTTCATAATAGATTATTTTAATATTAGTTTCTAGAATAGTGCGAGGTGTACATCTAAGTAACTGACAATCAAATGAAATAAAAAGGGATTTAGGACGAAGCGTCTTTATTACTGTCCGGAGAGTGAGAATTAGTTGCTAAAGGAAAATTAATTTCAGAATTCAGTATTCTGAAACATTATATAGTTTGTAACCGCTTAAGAAGTTCGGTGCGCATAGCTTTACTCATTGGAATTGCTTTCTTTGAAATTACAACATGAGTTCCCGCTACTTCATCAATTTGGGAAAGATTAATAATGTAGGAACGATGAATCCTGAGGAAGTGTTTCTCTGGAAGTTTGATATCAATATCTTTTAAGGTCATCACTAAAAGATATTCTCGCCCCTGCGAAAAGATGCGACAATAGTTACGGTCTGCCTCGATGTAATAAATATCTTTAATATTTATTTTTAGCATTTTGTCGTTGTGGCGTACAAAAATACGATCGTTTAAAATTGTGTTACCTGTATTACCGTTGTTTAAACGATAATCAGGACTGCTAGTTTCACCGTTGTTAGGACCAATCTCAATTGAAATTCTATCAACAGTTAATTCGATTGCTCGTTGTAGGTCTAGTTTTTTAAATGGTTTTGAAATAAACCCATAAGGGTGTGTTTCCTTCGCTCGATTAAAATGCGCTTCGTCTGAATTCGCGGTTAAATAAATAATTGGAATTCTAAAATACTTTTGAATTTCTTGGGCGGTTTGTATTCCATCCAATTCCCCTTTTAACCGAATATCCAGTAAAACAATATCTGGTTTGTCTATTCTTATTTGTGACAGTGCTTCTTCACCTCGTGGCAAAATACCTGTAACTTCATAACCAAGTTCAGTTAGTTGTAACGAGATATTGGCTGCAATAACCATTTCATCTTCAACAATTAATATTTTTATTGCAGTTCCCATTTAGGCTATTTTGAAATTTTTAAAGTTGAAAAGTACTTCAGTTCCATTTTTATGGTTTTCAGAAATTGTACCGTTTAATTGTAGCGTAAGCAATTGAATAAGCTGGGTGCCGAACCCAGTTCCTTTTGCTTTAGTTTTTTTGACTTTACCAATTCCGTTATCTGAAACTTTTAAAAATAAGGCTTCATTTTGTTTATTAAGGCTAATTTTTATTTTGCCCTTCGTTCCTTCTGGGAAGGCATATTTTAATGCATTCGTCAAAAGTTCGTTTACAATTAAACCTATGGGCACGGCAGTATCTACATCTAAGTTTAGATCGTCCATGGCACATTCTATTTTCACCTTTTCTTCCGCATCAAAAGTGTCGAGCACGCCTTCGCTTAAATTCATGAAATAATCTTTCATTTCTATACTGCCTAAGTTTTCTCCTTGATATAACTTTTGGTGAATAATACCCATACTTTGAACGCGATTTTCGCTGGCAAGCATAGCTTCCTTACTAGCGCCATCTTCCAATTTTGCAGATTGTAAAGCGATAAGACTTTTTACCAATTCTAGATTGTTTTTTACACGATGGTGAATTTCTTTTAGCAACAATTCGTTTTGCTTATTCTTTGCATCCAACTCAGTGTTTAATTGCGAAAGCGCCTTTCGTTTTTTACGAATATTCTTTAAGGTAAAATACATTCCAAAGAGAATTATAGCTAGTAATCCTGCAACACCAATATAAAGCCATTGGGTTATTCGTTGTTGTGTAATTTTTTCCTGCTGACTCAAAATTTCGATGTCTTTCTGTGCAGTTTCATATTTCACCTGAAGTTCACTGTCCTTGCGTGCAATTATGGTATTTAAATATTCTGTATGACCTTGTTCGTAAAGTTCGTGATATTCAAGTGCGTTTTTATAATCACCTAATTCACCATATATATTTGAAATATGCATATAGTTTTCCCAAAGGTTTTTGGTATTGCCTATACGTTTCATTATTTCAATCGCTCTTAAGTTGTAGGGTAGAGCTTCGGCATATTTTCCTTGCAAAATATACACGTGGCCAATATTTGCAGTTGGTGGCATGGTATACCGCAGCAGACCTATTTTTTTTGCACCCTCATAGCAACGATTGTAATCTGCAATAGCATCATCATAACGTTCCATGTATTTGTAAATATTTCCGCGGCCGTTGTAGCAAGCTAAAAGAGGGGCATCCACAACTCCTAATTGTTTGTAAAGGTTGATAGCACGATTCATACTGCTTAGACTTTTATCTAAGTCACCTAAAAATAATTCATTCTCCGCAAGTCGTCGATAGGAGAGAGGTAAATCATCTTTATAACCGTGTTTTTCTTGAATAGCTATTGCCTTTTTGCAGTATTCTGCGCCTTCAGCATAGCTGTCTGAGTAATAAAGTAGGTCGCTTATTTTTGTGTAACATTGAGCAATGCCGCGCTGATTGTCTATTTCTTCATATAGAGCTAATGCTTTAAAGACAACTTTAGACCCTTCGTCGTACTCTGCAGTTCCACTGTAATTTGTTGCTAGAAGCAGATAAGTGTCTGCCAATTCTTTTGGCATTTTTTGCTTTTTGTAAACCGAAATAGCTTTTTGTAAATAAACAATTGAAGAGTCGAGTATAGTATGGTCTTCGTGCCATTTTGCCAAACCGATAAACGATTTTGCAAGGGTTTTATAATCCTTGCTTTTTGTTGAAATTGCAATAGATTTCTTGAAATTAATGAATTCTGATAGCGTGTCTTTATTCTTCGGAATAGATTTTTCCGAGTTTAAATACGAATTTTTAAGCGTGTCTTCTTGGTTTTGAGAAGGAGTGTGAGGAAGACTACTCCACGAAACGCAAGCTAATACTATAAAAAGTAATAGTCGTTTCATCGTATGTTATTAGAATTTAAATTTACAAAGAAAATTTTTTTTATTAGTGAAAAAGCTGTTTTATTTCAATTAATTTGTTGAAAATGAAAAAAATACAGATAAATCTATTAAATAAATACGAAAAACCCTTCCTGTACTAATAAAATAAAGGGAAGGGTTTTCTTCTAAATTAGAGAATTTAATTTTTAGCTTTTAGAAGTGCTCAATCTAGCCAAAACATATGCAGAAATAGCCATTACCATATCTCGAACCGCCACATCAGGATGATGCCACGTTAGGAGTAAACTTAACCCTATAAGTATAAGCCATAAAGAAACGATATATGCTCCTAGTTGAGTTTTAGTAAAAACAATAATTCCTGCAATTATCTCAATTACTCCTACAATCATCATAAATGTTGCTCCGCTAAACGGGAGTATATCCAAGGTCGAGGGTGCAAGATAGGTATCCCACTGCACTAAAATATTTGAAAATTTATCCAATCCAGCTACAATAGGTACTATTGTAAAGGTGTACTTTAATAGGGTTTGTAACTTATTGATTTCAATGTTGTTTGTTATTGTTGCCATGGCTCTAAAGATTTATGTTCTATTGTTTTGATGCAATAAACCATAAGTGGTTACATATTTTGTAACTTTATAATAATTGCGGCATCTAAAAAGAAAAGGAAACAATGAACTCAACTCAGACGGACAGATTCGCATTAACTAAACTCTCTGATACTCAGATTGTAAATCGGGTGTTAGCAGGTGAAAAGGAATTATATGAAATTCTATTGAGACGTTATAATCAACGTTTTTTTAGGATAATAAGAAGTTATATTAATTCTGAAGCTGACACTCGCGATATAATGCAAGAAGCTTACGTAAAGGCTTATCTTAAATTGTATCAATTTAGAAGTGAATCTTCCTTTTCAACTTGGTTAACTAGAATTGGAATTAATGAGGCATTACAGTTTATTCGAAAACAAAAACGCCAGTCTACCAATTATGGTTCAACAGAAAGTCTTGAAAATATAATTCACTTGCCAGATACCAATACAATGAATCCAGAAAAACAAGCCATAAAATCTGAAACGCGCATTTTAGTTGAACAAGCTGTCGATTTATTACCAGAAAAATATAGAATTGTTTTTGTTCTTCATCAAGTGGAAGGATTGTCTAATTCTGAAATTGCCGACTGTTTAAAATTGTCTGAAAGCAATATAAAAGTGCGGTTACATCGTGCTAAGAATATGTTGAGAGATGAGCTTTTTAAAACAACACTCGATTCTTCTATTTATGAATTTGGAAATAAGAAATGCGATTTAATGGTAGAACACGTTATGGAGCGCATTCAATATTTACCTTAATTAGTCCTTGTCTTGAACTATTATGAAGTTAGAATTTATTTGTTTTCATAGGTTTATAAGTTGATTTTATGATGCTTAACTGTGAATGTTATCACAAAAACAGTCTTCCAATCGAGATAATAGCTGCGAAAAACCTCCACGGAGAAAATTAGACGTATATTCGCCGCATATTAAAACCGTCTTCTTAGTTTTAAAGGTTCTTGAAAAGACCACATTCTAAAAGCGCCGCGATATACTATCTCCAAGCGCAGCGGTCTTACAACTTAAATAAATTTATGACATTTAAATCACTTGGGCTATCCGATGCCCTGCTGAAAGCAATCAGCAAAAAAGGATATGAAACGCCTTCGGCTATTCAACAAAAAGCAATTCCTTTAATTTTAGAACGAAAAGATGTGTTGGCCTCAGCACAAACAGGTAGTGGTAAAACTGCTGGTTTTGCCTTGCCATTATTACAAATTTTACAAAACCAACCAACCTTGCACAAACGACCAGTTCGTGCGCTTATACTTACTCCAACTCGTGAATTAGCTGCTCAGGTACAGCAAGAATTTAAGGATTATAGCGAATTTACAGACCTACGATCAACTGTTATTTTTGGTGGAGTAGGAGCTAATCCTCAAATTAATGCACTGCGTAATGGTGTAGATGTTTTGGTGGCAACACCAGGACGACTCTTAGACCTTCATAATCAACGTGCGGTTTCACTTTCAAAAGTTGAAGTCTTAGTTTTGGATGAAGCGGATAGAATGTTAGACATGGGCTTTGCTCGTGACATCAAAAAAATACTTGCACTACTTCCTTCAAAAAGGCAGAATCTTTTGTTCTCTGCAACTTTTTCAAAGGAGATAAAAAAACTTGCTAATGAATTTCTTCATCAGCCTGTTTTAGTAGAAGCAACTCCAGAAAATACTACAGTAGAGAAAATTGATCAAACAGTTTATAGAGTTGATAAAAATCTTAAGACTGATTTAATTATAAAACTTATTTCTGAAGGAAATTGGCAACAGGTTTTAGTTTTTACTAGAACTAAGCACGGTGCCAATCGCTTAAGTGAAAAACTTGAAAAAGCGAAAATTACTTCAGCTGCTATCCACGGAAATAAAAGCCAGGGAGCTAGAACTAGAGCCCTTGCAGGATTTAAGGAAGGAAAGGTTCGCGTGTTAGTTGCTACCGATATTGCAGCTCGAGGACTAGATATTCCATTACTTCCGCATGTAATTAACTATGAATTACCAAATGTTTCTGAGGATTATGTTCACCGTATAGGAAGAACAGGTAGAGCGGGAGCTAGTGGAGAAGCGCTATCATTAGTTAGTCTTGATGAGGTTGGATATTTAAAAGATATTGAAAAATTGATAGGAGAACGCCTACAAGCGAAAACCCTTCCCGATTTTGAACCTACTGAGACTATGGCCGATGTTAAAGAAGCTGAAGCAGAAAAGAAAAGACAGAAAGCGGCCCATCATAGTCGCGGTCGAAATACTGGTAGAGGTAAAGCCCCTTCAAAAGGGAAGAGCACCCGAAATAGTAATAGACGATAAATTAAACCTAAAAAGGGAAGCTAAATTTAGCTTCCCTTTTTTCATTATATTCTAATTCGTTACTTCCGCTTTCTTATCTTAACTTTGCGCCCTAATTGCAATGAAAGAAAGCCTTATCAAATTTATCGACGCCTTTTACTTTTTGTTTCGGCGTTTTCTTCCTTTAAAAACATATCGGTATGCGGTCTGTGGAGGAGGAAATTTGGTGTTTGATACATTCCTATATTTTATTTTTTACAATTTCATAGTAGCAAAACAAAATGTCGATTTGTTTTTTGTAGTGCTAAGCCCACATATTGCTTCTTTATTTTTTGTGTTTCCTATAACCTTTGTGACTGGGTTTTTACTTCAGAAATTTATCACTTTCGAGAAGTCTAATTTGCCGTGGAAAGTTCAGTTTTTTAGGTATTTCTTAGTTGCCATGGGAGCGCTAGTGCTTAGTTATATCTGTATGAAGTTATTTGTTGATTTGCTAGGTTTTTATCCTACGCCATCAAAAATACTCACTGTATTTATCGCCGTTGCATACAGTTACATTCTTCAAAATAAATTTAGTTTTAAAGTAGTTTAATTAGTGTTTTTGCTAAATACAAAAGGCACGCCTACCAAAGTAAACGTGCCTTTTATCAATTCTTTATTTTTAGAATTACATACTATCTACAAATTTTAAAAATACCTTTTTGTGTAGATCCAGGTTTAAATTTGGAGAAAGGGCTACACGAGCGATATAGTCTTTATCACCTTCTTTAGTTGTTCCTTGAGTTGAGGTTGCCGGAATCGTCCAGTAACACCCTTTTAATTGCCCATAACTTACGCAATATTTACTCTCGTTTGGAATTTCAGTAATCATTAAATTGATGAGTTTGTGGTTTAAAGCTCGTTTATATGTTTCTTTTTCTTCAGCAGTATTCCCTTTTGTAGGTAAATCCAATGAGAAAACAGAAGGAGTAAAACCTTGCTCAGCCAATTCTTCCGAAACAAAATTAATTTTAGCATCAGGTAGTGCTTCGTGAATAAAGTTTACAAATTCGCGTGTGTTTTCGTACGCATCGTGAATTCGTTGATTCATAGACGGCAATTGTTTTGCAAGTATTTCATATTGAAGTTGTGTGGCTTCGTTATCACATAAGCTTAGATGTTTTTCAATCTTGTGCATCAGAGCTTCCGTTTTGTCATTACCTGCGCAATATCCTGCTGTACAAAGTCCGCCACTTGGAAATTTAGAACCACTAGCAAAGGAAATTGTTCTTACTGTTGAAAGCATTTCACCTTTTCCTAAGAAGTGAACGTTCGGACAAAAAGTTTGATCTAATATAAACACAGGATCTATAGCCACTTTGCCATTTGCAGTTGTGCGCTCCTTACTTAAAACCTCTTTTAGCTTTTGAAGGTTTGGAACTTCAACTCTAGGGTTAGTAGGGATTTCAGCAATGATATACGGTACAGCATCTTCTTTAGCAATTTTAGCCAAAACCGTGTCAATACTCTGAACCATATCGTTATCTCCATCAACTAAGAGATCTTCAATCTCAACATTTTTGATAATTGCAGCAACTCGTCTTGCTTGGTCGTTTGTTCCTCCATAACAGTTTGGTGGGACAATAAACCTGATGTCTTTCCCTTTGTGGTTTTCAAGAGCATCGTGAACAAGCCCCATCATTATGGCATATTGAATAGATAAGCCACTAGTTGCAACTAAAGGTTTTGATGTTGTACCGGTAATTTCTTTAATCGAATCTAATACTTTTTCCTTATCAGTTTGACTGATATCTATAGTTTCAATTTTAGAATTTTCAACTATTGCTTTTAAAGCTATCAAACAATTATTCGGCGTCATAGCAACAGTTTCTCTTCTTCTTACGTGCTGTATATCGGAAATATAGCTTTCATTCTTTTCGCCGTTTACTATTAACAAACTTCCTAGATGTCCGTATAGATTAATATAGAAATCAACATTTGAATTAAGGTCGGTTTTAGAAATTTTATCTTGATGTGAAATCAAAACTGTACTTCCGTCAAATTCAGAAATATCGTCTGCGTTTTCTACTTTCTTTACCTGAAAATTATAACCATAAACTTCTTTCAAAACTCCAGTATTAAAAAATTTAGGAAGCTCATCTGTGTATATGATTTGAGTGCTTTTATTATCGAAATGGTTTTTTCTTAGAATAGCTAATATAGGAATTGTATTTGATTGAAAACTTATTACGTTTTCAGATTTCAAGTTATCAAGTTTAGCAATTGTCCATTCTAAAACACAAGATAGTGGATGTCCTAATCTAATATAATCGTAGGCCGTAGGTAATTCGGAAAGTTCCTTTGTATCGGCATTATTTGCAGCATACAAGTTTTCAAACTGCTCTAAAAACTGTGTTTTTGCTAAATCTTCATTATAAATATCTAGTCGATGTGTGGTTAGTTTTAACCAGTCGGCAGGCATATTTTTTATTACGGTGTCTATATAATTCAATAATTTATCGTTATTCATATATTTCATATTAGGTAAGCAGTAGTTTAAGGTTACTAGATTTGTTTTAAAACCTTTTAGCCACAATTTTTAATTTGTTTAGCAATAGGCTAAATCTAGAACAAAGTTAAAAAGGAAAAACCGTAATACATTTTTGAAAGCTCTTTTAATACAAATTTAGCTTTTAGGATTATTGGTTTTTGAACTCTCTGCTCTTTCGTTTTAAAAAGTCAAGAATTTCAATGGTGCTTTGTTTTATTGTTTTTTGATAATCTGGATCAGCCTCGCAGAAGAAAATAAAAGAATAGATTTTCAGTTTTTCAATATTTAATTCATCTGTAAAATAGGTTTCTGGAAATTTATCAAGGAGCGTTAGGGTTAACGCTGCGGTTTTATCGAATTCCAAACGTTTTTTTAGCATTTTAGTCCTTCCTGAAATCATATTTACCACCGCATCTACAGGTCCAGAATTTGCTGCGTACAATTGCCTTTGTGTTTTAGTAAGTTTTGGTTTATCGGCATTTGGAAGTCCCATGCTAGTTGCTGTTATTGTTTCCTGTATTGGAATTATTTTAGCATCAGAACCTATGTATCCAGTAAGGGGTTTTCTTAAAGTAACTGTGCCTAATTCGTTCATCTTTTCATTAAGATGAATTATGATTTTCTTGTTAGTCATTTGTTCGGCACCGATAATTAATGTTGTTGTTTGAATATGAATAGCGGAAATAGAAAGCGTATCTTTTTCTTTTACCGAAATTAAAAACCTCCCATTTGCATCGGTAACGGTTCCTTTATTTGTAGAAACATTAAAAATATTGACACCTTCAACGTCAATATCGTCGGCTGCATTAATATTTCCTTCTAATTGTTGTCTTTGAGAATATAAACTGCTGCTGAAAAGGATTATCAATAGTACCGTTAAAAATCTAAAAAAAAATTTTGTTTTTGTTGCGTGATAAATTTTGAAAATCCCCGTCATTAATAAATCGATTAGTTATCGAATTTAATTCAAAAATTAGTAAGGATTTTTAGACTCTAATTCTTTTAACTAAGAATTAGTATTTACTTATAACAGGTTAAGTTTATTTCGGTCCAAAATTAACTTAAAACGCCCCTTTCCAAAGAAGGAAAGAGGCGTTGCTTTAAATGCAATATCTCTGTTTATTAGCAGCAGCTTGAAGCTGGACCACAGCAAGAAGTGTTGTCTTGAATGTCTGCTAGTTTTAATTTAGGTTTGTTTGATTTCTCGCCTTCTTTTTCTGCGTAAACAGTAATACTAAATATTCCTGTATCTGAATTATTAAAAGCGTTTACCTCTTCAGTTGAAAGATATTTTTCAAGAATATCATCTGGAATAACAATTGGTTTTTCCTTTTGAATTTGAACATTTACAAATCCTGCATCTTGAATAAATTGAAGGTATTCTTGTTTCTGAATTGCTCCAGCTACACATCCTGCATACATTTCGGCGTCTTCTTTTAAGGCATCAGGGAGATTGCCAACTAATACAACATCAGAAATACTGAAATGTCCTCCTGGCTTTAAAACTCTATAGATTTCACCAATAACTTTTTGCTTGTTAGGAACAAGGTTTAATACACAGTTACTTACAATTACATCGGCGGTGTCGTCACCAACCGGCATTGCGTCTATATCACCTTCTCTAAACTCAACGTTGTTATAGCCTAATTTATCAGCGTTCATACGCGCTTTTTGAATCATAATAGGAGTGAAGTCGATACCAATAACTTTTCCTTCTGCACCTGTTTCATGTCTAGCAACAAAACAGTCATTACCCGCACCAGAACCTAAATCGATTACAGTATCGCCTTTTTTAATGTGTGCAAATTCTGTAGGAAGACCACATCCTAAACCTAAATCAGCATCTTCAGAGTACCCCTTAGTTTCGGAGTAATCGTCCATCATAATGTTGTAAACTTTATTTGATGGAGTGGTTGCGCCACAGCAGGAAGCTGCATTTTCAGCTTTGCCTTGTTCTGCGATTTTGGTATAACGATCTTTGACGATATCTTTTAATTCTTGTTCGTTTTTCATAGTATATGTTTTATGTGTGATGATGCGTATTTGTTTAGCAGCACTCTGTTGTAAGAATATCTTGGTCTAAAAATTCGTTCATAACTAACTTCATTTTGGTCCAATTTTCTTTATGAATACAATAGCAAACCTTAGTACCTTCTATATTTCCTTTAATTAATCCTAAGTTTTTCAACTCTTTTAAATGCTGGCTAATAGTAGGTTGGGCTAGTCCGATTTCTTCAACCAAATCACCACAAATACAGGTGTTGATTTTGAATAAATGCTGAAGAATAGCTACGCGAGCTGGATGACCAAAGGCCTTTGCAAAGTTTGCAATTTGATTTTGTTGTTCTGTGAATTTTTCAGATTTAGTGATTCCCATTTTTTGAGTTAATTAATACATTGCAATATTACGATTAAAGTATGAAAAAATTATTAATACATTTAATTTTTATAATAAATTTGGCAAAGTGAATTTCTAATAAACCAAGAAACGTGTAGAATTTCGCTAAGGAAATCTTACACGTCTTTACGCTTAGAAAAATAGAAGAATGAAAATTTCTATTTAATAATTATTTTTTGCGATGTAATTTTATCTTCATTTGATATTTTTAGAACGTATTCGCCTGCACTTAAATCACTTACTTCAATAGCTGTAGAAGTCTGATTATTATTGATTTCACTTTTTACTTTTCTACCGTTTATATCAAAAATTGAGATTGTCGATTTCAATGTGTTAATAGGGAAGTGTATTATTAAAACATCATCTGCAGGCACTGGAAAAACTACGTAGTCCAGAGTATTTTGAGTGTTTGTACTCAATTGTATATCGTTTCCTTCAACTACTTCGTAAGTCTTGTTTTTATTAATATCACTAAAAGTTTGTACTGCGCCTGAAGGCCATTCTATGATTATTTCAGAAATATTAGTAGCATCACCCAATCCAAAATGATTGGTGTAACTATTTTGACTACAATATCCACTTGCAGCTTCAATTTGACGCATCTGCCAAATTTCATTTCCATTAATCGTAGCTTTTACTTTAACCTTTGCACCTATGGCTGAACCGTTAGACGGATTTCCAACACATTTAATTTTAATCCAATTATTTCCACTTCCAGTATTTTTAAATAATGAATTGCTTTGGTTTTCGTTTAGGGTGTTTGCTAAAATAACATCTAGCCAACCGTCATTATTGTAGTCTCCAAAAGCACAACCAAAAGTATTTCCTTGGTGGTTGGCTAAACTGCTAGTTGTATCTTTTGTGAAATTTCCAAAACCATCGTTTATATAAAGTGAATTTGTAGTTTGTCCGGTAAAATATGCATTGCAAACAAGCAAATCTAAATCACCATCATTATCAACATCGGCGAAGGCAGAGCCAAACGAACTTCCAATTTCCGAAGCGATTTCAGAATTTACTTGTTCTATAAAAGTGCCATTTTCATTGATAAATAACTGGTTTGCTTGTCCGTTCCAGTTAACAACAAATAAGTCGAAATCACCATCATTATCTACATCTGCCCAAGAGCTTCCAGCAGAGTTTTTTCCGTTTTGAGTGATAGATAAATTATTGATTTGTGTGAAGTTGTTAGGTCCATCATTTCTGTATAGCGAATTTGTAGAATTGTTTTCATTGGTTATAAATACGTCACTGTCGCCATCACCATCATAATCAATCCAATTAATTGAGCGGGAAGCAAGAGTTTCATTAGTAATCGATAGACCAGTTACCGCTTCAAAAGATCCATCACCTTGATTTTCGAAGTATAGGTTTCTGGTAGAAACTATACTGTTTGTAATATAGGCATCCATATATTGGTCGTTGTTGAGGTCTATCCAATTTGCCATTTCAGAGTAGGTTAAAGGCGCTCCAATAGCGTTACTCGGTTCATAGTTAAATGTGCCATCGCCATTGTTTCTATAGAAATAATTTTTCTTTCCAACACCATTTCTACCATAGGTTACTACCAAAGCATCCAAATCTCCATCATTATCAACATCGGCGAAACTCGCGCCATCTGAACGGTCGTTGTCTAAAACTATGTCGTCTGTTGTAACCGTGGTAAAAGTGCCGTTACCATTATTTATGTACAGCATATTGTTTTGACCTGATGCAGGGCCGTTGGTAAAGAAAATGTCGTCCCAACCATCTCCATTTACATCAACAAAGTTAGCACTTCGCGAAGCAGATGGAGTTGTAGTAATATCGTCCAGAGTTGTCTCTTCAAAAGATTGGGCATTGGTGTATTCTGAAATTAATGCAATGAAGCAAAAGCTAAAAGGTATAATAGTTTTAATCATAACAGCTTGGTTTTTTAAGTTTTTAGATTGTGCAAGTACTTTACAGGTGTGAAATTAATTTTTATTAGCCTTGCCTATTAAGTGTTTGTTGTGAACAGAAGAAAATTGTTTTGAACCACCTTCAATCTGTTTTAAAAACTTAAGTGACACATATTGAAATCTTATGATAGCTTAAGATTTTTGCACTTTCATATTATGATGTGAATCGCTTAATATTTGATGTAGATGAACCAAATATGAGTTTTAAGTATAGAATTTTGAGTGTGGAAATAATTTATTCAACTAAAATAACAACTAGGTTTTACTACATTTACTTTGTAAAATTTCTATAGAATTTTAAAACTACCTTATCGCATGAAAATTAGCTGCTTAATAATAGATGATGAACCATTAGCTAGAAAGCGATTACTTTCATTGGTAGAGGAGGAGAACGTTTTAAAACTTCTCGGGCAGTGCAAAACAGGTAAGGAGGCAATTTTAAATATAGAAGAATTACAGCCAGATATTATTTTTTTAGATATTCAAATGAAGGATATGAATGGTTTTGATGTTTTAAAGAATTTAAAAACTGAAAAAAAACCGATGGTCATTTTTGTCACAGCTTTTGATGCGTATGCGGTAAAAGCTTTTGATGCTTTCGCTTTAGATTATTTACTTAAACCATTTAAAAAAGAACGGTTTCAGCAAGCTGTAGCTAGAGCAAAACAGCAATTTTTTAAAGAAACCGAAAACAGCTTGGAAGACAAATTCAAAAAACTCTTTCAATATATTGATAATGAAGGTTCTCAAAAAAGTAAGAATATTTTAAAGGATAAATTTCCGATAAAAATTGGCAATACCGTGTCCTTTATTAATTATTCAGATATTCAATATATATTAGCTTCAGGAAGCTATGTTGAAATTTGTACGGCGCAGAAAAAACATGTTCTTCGGGATTCTCTTCAAAACTTGATGAGTAAAATGAATAGTAATCAAATGATTAGAATTCACCGTTCTACTATAATAAATACTCATTTCTTAGATAAAGTAATACATTCAAATTTTGGTGAAATTGATGTGCTAATGAAGGACGCTTCACTTTTTAGAGTTAGTAAAAGCTATCGTAAGGACCTATTAAAAAACATGGGAGTGTAATGGGATTAAAAAAACACATCGATATTAATCTCCTTAAATACCTAGCCCTTTTTTATACCATAGTTGTGCTATTGGTACAATTAAAAAAAAGCTATTGGAAAATTATAGGTACAACTAGTTATGGTCCACTAAGTTGGGGGAAACTTTTTAACTACGGTGTTCTTATAGATTGGGTTGTGGTTATATTGTTTATGACTTTTATTAGCATATTAACAAAGTTGATGTTCGAGAAATGGGGCGCTAAGGGATGGAAGAAGATTATTTGGGTGCATGTTTTCTTTTCTTTTTTTATTGGGTACTTCATCTTTTTTATGACTGCTGTAATATCATTATTAATTGGAGAAACCTCTTTTTCTGAAGCATCACGATATCTGTCTTTTGATTATTTTGTTTCAGTAGTAGAAGTGAACTTTCTAGTTTACTTTGCTATGATAGGAATAATAAACGTCTATTATTACATTAAAAAAGTTCGCAATATCGAAATCCAAAAAGCACAGGTGGAAACGCATTTGGCAACAGCCAAACTCAATATGTTGAAGGCGCAACTACACCCTCACTTTATTTTTAACACCCTTAATAGTATTTCAGCATTAATAGAAATTGACAAAGAAAAAGCTCAGAACCTAATAGCTGATTTCGGAGATCTTTTTAGAGATATATTGGATTATAAAGATGAGAATTTGATACCTCTTCACAGAGAACTCGCTCTTTTGGATAAGTATATTGAAATTATTTCCATCAGATTTTCAGATCATCTATTGGTGGAGAAGGATATTAATAGCGATGTGCAAGATGTACTTGTGCCCCATATGCTTTTACAACCTATTTTCGAAAATGCAATAAAGCACGGTTATGGTTATAATAATACCGAGATAAAAGTAAAATTGAAAATTTATAAGAATACTGATTATCTTTTTATTGAAATCAAAAATAATGGTGAGCCACTTACAGATTCTTTTAAAGCTTTGTTACATAAAGGAACTGGTCTAAAAAACACTCAAGATAGACTAAATACGCTATACGGAAACGAAATAGAGTTTTTTGTGGAAAACAATAAAAGTGACAACACGGTCGTCACTTTTATGAGAATTCCTTTAAATGTATAATTAAGAATCGAGCGCAAATTTTATTTTCAACGCTTTAGGCTCGACCTTAAGTTTAATTTTCGTCTGTTGTTTTCACAACGTTTGGATTGTGATTAAACTGCCCTTTATGGGATTTGTAGTAAAGTAATCCATAGCCAATAATAGCTGAAAGGAATGAGCCAATAAGGATTCCTATTTTAGCAGAATCTATATACTCAGGATGTGTATTGAATGCCAAGCTGGCGATAAAAATAGCCATTGTAAATCCGATACCTGCTAAGAAAGATACTCCAATTATTTGCTTGTTTGTAATATCGCTAGGTACAGTGATAATTTTAAACTTTCTAGCTAAAAAGATTGTCGTTGATATTCCTATACTCTTCCCTAGAATTAAGCATATAATAATATTTATAACCAAGGTGTTCTCAAGTCCAGATTCACTAGAAAGTGCCACTCCAGCATTTGCAAGAGCAAAAATTGGAATTACAATAAATGCAACCACATTGTGAAGTTCGTGTTCTAAAGCCTGTAAAGGTGATCGGTACTTGTCTGCCCAATCCTCTAAGTCGTCAATCAGTACTAGCTGTTCAGCTGAAAGTACTGGTTTCTGAAGAATGGTGCTTTGTTTTATAGAATTTACAATTCCTTCAAGTTGATGAGAGAATTCGTGCGTGCTAATTTT
This sequence comes from Aequorivita sinensis, assembly GCF_006346335.1. Lineage (GTDB taxonomy): Bacteria > Bacteroidota > Bacteroidia > Flavobacteriales > Flavobacteriaceae > Aequorivita > Aequorivita sinensis. The sequence goes on along the minus strand of NZ_VDMC01000004.1, from coordinate 38,610 downwards.
TTGACGAACTGGTACGGCAAAAGCCATTAAAATACCCGCTAAAGTTGGGTGTAATCCAGCTTTTAGGAACAGCAACCAAACTATGAATCCAAAGAGCATAGTTAAATACTTAGAGTAAAAACCTTTGTAGCTAATGAAATAAACGAAGGCCAAAAATGCAAGTGCAGATCCCAATAACACAAGGTCTAAACTACCGCTATAGAAGATAGCAATTACAAGTACAGCACCTAAGTCGTCTACAATAGCAAATGCGGTTAAAAAAATCTTTAAACTTAAGGGAACACGGTCACCAAGAACTTTTAAAATTGCCAATGAAAAAGCAATATCGGTAGCCATAGGAATTCCCCAACCTTTAAGGGTTTCGGGGTTTTGGTTTATTAAAATAAACAGTAATACGGGCAATACAATTCCTCCCAGTGCCCCAAACAAAGGGAACATAACTTTTTTGGTGGAATTAAGTTCCCCAATTAAAAACTCCCTTTTAATCTCAAGACCAATCAAGAAAAAGAAAATGGCCATAAGCCCATCATTAACCCAAAGTAGCAAGGGTTTTTTCAATTCAAAATTATCGGTAACTATACCCAATTCATATTCCCAAAGTGATGAGTAACTATCTGCAAAGGGACTATTTGCCCAAACTAAAGCAATTATAGTAGTAGCTAGTAATAGGATACCAGTAGCACTTTGGAGTTTAACAAACTTTTGAAAAGGGGAGAGTATAGCTTCTTTCATATTCTATTTCTTATGTAAAGGGGGCAATATACCAAATTCGAGGTGGTTTTGTTATGTGTAGAAGGGTGCTTTAAATCGATTTATGAAAAAATTATGATTTTTTTAAGTACAACCCCACAACACGAATATATTTAAAATTAGTAAAAAACCTAGTTTAAGGCACATATAATACAGTGTACTTTTTTGATACTCCCTTCCATAGTGTTATCTTTGCACTCCAATTCAATAGCTTTAGCTAAAGAGTTAATAATATAAAGAAAGCAAGAATATGTTCGATAATTTAAGCGATAAGCTGGACAAAGCGTTACACGTATTAAAAGGTCACGGTAGTATTACCGAAGTAAACGTAGCAGAAACTTTAAAAGAAGTGCGTCGCGCTCTTTTGGATGCCGACGTTAACTTTAAAACTGCTAAGGAGTTTACCAATACAGTAAAAGAAAAAGCATTAGGTCAAGACGTACTTACTACACTTCAACCTGGTCAATTGATGGTTAAGTTGGTAAAAGACGAACTTACTCAATTGATGGGTGGTGAAACTGCTGGTATTAACTTAAGTGGTGCGCCTACTGTTATCTTAATGTCTGGTCTTCAGGGTAGTGGTAAAACCACATTCTCTGGAAAACTTGCTAATTTCTTAAAAACTAAAAAGACTAAGAAACCACTATTGGTTGCCTGTGATGTTTATCGTCCTGCAGCAATTAATCAGTTGCACGTAGTTGGAGACCAAATAGGTGTTGAGGTTTATAGTGAACCTGAAAATAAAAACCCTGTTCAAATAGCGCAAAACGCAATTGAACATGCTAAGACAAACGGATTTAATGTTGTTATTGTCGATACTGCTGGACGTTTGGCTATAGATGAAGCGATGATGACAGAAATCGCGAATGTTCACCAAGCAATAAATCCTCAGGAAACCCTTTTCGTTGTTGATGCCATGACAGGTCAAGATGCTGTAAATACAGCTAAAGCTTTTAACGAAAGGTTAAACTTTGATGGGGTTGTACTTACTAAATTAGATGGTGATACTCGTGGAGGTGCTGCCATCTCTATTAAGAGTGTTGTAAATAAACCAATTAAATTTATTGGTACTGGTGAAAAGATGGATGCCATCGATGTTTTCCACCCGGAACGTATGGCAGATCGTATCTTGGGGATGGGAGACGTTGTTTCCTTAGTTGAAAGAGCACAAGAACAATTTGACGAAGAAGAAGCAAGAAAACTTCAGAAGAAAATTGCTAAAAACCAATTTGGTTTTGACGATTTCCTTAACCAAATTCAACAGGTTAAGAAAATGGGTAGTATGAAGGATCTTGTAGGGATGATTCCTGGAGCTGGGAAGGCCCTAAAAGATGTTGATATTGATGACGATGCTTTTAAAGGAATTGAAGCTATTATTCATTCAATGACACCAACTGAAAGATCTCAGCCGTCTGTGATTAATGGAAGTAGGAAAAAGCGCATAGCTAAAGGTAGTGGAACTAGTGTTCAGCAAGTAAATCAATTGCTAAAGCAGTTTGATCAGATGAGCAAAATGATGAAAATGATGCAAGGTGGCGGCGGAAGAAAGATGATGCAAGCTATGAGTAAAATGCGTTAAACCTTCAAAAATTTTCAGAAAGAACTACTTTTTTAAAAGTTTTCCGATTGTTTATTTATCGCTTTGCTAATTTTTTTTTACTGTTTTTTTATAGCCATTGCAAATAATGTAGATGTCTAAAATTTTTAAAGATAAAAACAGCTTTAAAGCTAAAAGTGAAAAATTAAGTAAGTATATAATTATATTTTTTTGATAACCAGGCAAAGTTGGAGTGTGGTTTACAACTAACAGCAACAGCCGCTGAACACATTAAATTCAACCATGACTATTCTAGACGGAAAAAAAGTAAGTAACGATATTAAAAATGAGATTGCTGCCGAAGTTGAAAAGATGAAGGCAAAAAACGAAAAAGTTCCACATCTAGCTGCAATCATTGTAGGAAATGATGGTGCGAGTCTTACTTACGTTGGCAGTAAGGTTAAAGCCTGTGAACGTGTTGGTTTTGAATCTACACTAGTGCAAATGCCTGAAACAACGAGTGAGCTAGAGTTGTTGAAAAAAATTAAGGAATTAAATGAAGACGATAATATCGACGGATTTATAGTTCAACTTCCATTACCTCCACAAATTGATACACAAAAAGTATTACTTACGGTAGATCCTTCAAAAGATGTAGATGGTTTCCATCCTGAAAACTTTGGAAAAATGGCTTTGGATATGAGTACATTTATTCCAGCTACGCCATTTGGAATACTTGAATTACTTCAACGTTATAAAGTTGATACCAAAGGTAAACACACTGTCGTTATAGGAAGAAGCCATATTGTAGGGCGTCCTATGAGTATTTTAATGAGCCGTAAAGGTTGGCCAGGAAATAGTACTGTTACCCTAACACACAGTAATACAAAAAACATTTCTCAAATTACCACCCAAGCAGATATTATTATTTCAGCACTTGGAGTTCCTAACTTCCTAAAAGCTGAAATGGTTAAAGATGACGCTGTAATTATAGACGTGGGAATTACAAGAGTAGAAGACCCAAGCAAACCAAAAGGTTATGTGATTACAGGTGATGTAGATTTTGAAAATGTAAGCAAAAAAGCATCATTTATTACACCTGTTCCTGGTGGAGTTGGGCCAATGACTATTGCAATGCTGCTTAAAAACACATTGTTAGCAAGAGAACGAAGAAGGCATAATTAAGGCTTAAAGGCCTTTGCCTTCTTTTATTTTCCAATCGAGATATTTGTGTAGGTCACTTTCAATCCAACCTGTTCCTATAGCTAGTACTGAAACATCATCTATATACCCTATTCCTGGTATAAAATCTGGAATAATATCAAAAGGGTTAAGAACATATAGTAAAGCCAATACGATTGTTGCGATAGTAAACCACGGGATTTCAGGGTAGACTCTGTTCTTAATATCTTTAAGCATTCCTATCATAATTTTTCCTAGTTCGGCGTATTTTGATAAGGAATTAGCTCCGCTAAATTTCTTGTTTATTTCTTCTTCGTTTTGAAGAACGATCTCAACATCGTCATCGTTAATTTTAGCCACTTCCTCCTCTAAATAATCTTCAGTAACACCTGAATCTCGATTCCCTGGATTGAAGTTCTTTTTTGAAAATATTCCTTTAAATGACATAAATTTTTTCTTTTAAAGATACAATATTGCTGAGGTTGAAAGTTTTAAAATTTTGTTATAAAAATCAGGAATTGAGAAAATTAATTAAACCCTATAGTTCTCGCGGTTCTTCAGTTTGCTTTGAAGCCATATCTAACTTCCCGTATTCTTTTCTGTAAATCTTAACAATCACCATAAATAAGCTAATTAAGAGAGGGCCAAAAATTAGTCCAATAAACCCAAAGAGTGGTACTCCAACTATAACTCCTATTAAGGTAACTAAGGGATGTACATCATCTAGTTTTTTAAGAACATAAAGTCTAATAATGTTGTCTGTAGAACCTACTACTACAAATCCATAAATAAGAATACCCCAAGCTTGAAAGTTGTCTCCAGATGAAAGAGTGAGTACAAACACGGGTAAAATACCAACTAAAGTACCAACGAAAGGAATCATGCTTCCGATAGTTACAATAACGAACCAGAAAAAGGGATCTTCAATTCCAAAGATTAGAAATCCTATTAAAGCAACTATCCCTTGTGCTACAGCAACCAAGGGGATGCCTAAGGCGTTCGAGCGTACCATAGCCTGAATCTCTTTTCCAATTTCCTTAATGTTGTCACGATCCATCGGGATATAATCCTTTAAAGATTCTTTTAAATCTCTACGGTTAGTAAACATATAAAAGAGGATAAAGTACATAAGTCCAATTGCTATAAAAGCATTGAAAGTACCCCCTGCAAACCCTTGTAGGTTTTCGGTAAGCCATCCGGTAATTGCCGAAGTATCTATGTTTGAAACAAAATCGTAACCTAATCTCTCTTCTACATCCTTTAATTGGTTTTTAAGGGCGTTGATTACATCTGCTGAATTTTCCGCTGCTTTTCCTATTTTATTAGTTAGCATCCAGATAATTCCCGATATGGGAATCAAAATCCCAACAAAGGATATTACCATTAAGAAAGTAGCGGCTAATGATGGATTCCATTTTTTCTTTTTAACCAATTTAACCATCCATTTACGCATAAGTACATAAATAGTAATTGCTCCCAAAACGCCTGTGAGGTATGGTAAAAGTTCACGAAAAATAAGAGTACCCATTAAAAGAATGAGTAAAATCACGAAAACTTGTCTGATTATTTGTGGCGGTATTTCTTTCATTATTCAAATACTTAGGATTGGTTGTTAAAGCTTAGACTAATCACTTTAAATTTATTTACAATTTTGAATTTGTAAACTAATATAGAGAGATTAATTGGGTAGAAGGAGTGTTTTAAAAGAAAACCTCTTGATGACCAAGAGGTTTATTATTTAAGTTTGATCGGTATCTTTTCGGTTTTTTAAAAGACCAATTCCAGCAAGAAAGAATACTACTCCTAGTATTATAAGGGCCCAAGGGCTCATGCCAACATTAAGACTGCCAAAGGCTCCAAGAACACCCATCACTAGAGCAATACCTCCTGCTATTGTTAAAATAAAACCTAAAATTTTAATCATAATTCAGTTTTTTAATAGTTAATCGGATTAAAATTAAAGGAAACAAAACAATACTTAATGAATCTTAACAAAACCTTTGCAGCTATAAATTACTCTGCAGTTGGTTCCCATCCAATCATAAAGTATTTGAAAGGCGCATCATCTGGTATTTGAGTTGCTTCTACTTTAACTTCTGGATCGTATCTCAATTCTTCAGGAAGATGTTTTTTATCGATTGTAAGATATACGTCGGTATCTTTTAGGAAAACAACGATTGAATTAATGGTAGTTTGGATGTTTTCAACAGTATAGTTGGCTTTTACATCTTTAAACTTACTTGCAGAATTTAATCCTTTGTCTGTTTTAAAACGTGAATCGAAAACCTGAATATTAGTTATTGGTGAATTAGGGTCAGATTCATTTTTAGGTGAAAGTAGCATTAATTTCTTTCCTCCCTTTTCATATATTTCTACTTCTCCTTGAGTTTCTAAAGCATTAGGAGAAGAGCTTATTTTTACAATAGAATCATTTGCGAAAATTGAATCAATCTGCTTGATTTTAATTTCACTTGTCAAACTCCCAATAACTCCTTTATTAATTGTGTAAGGATCCTTCTCTTCTTTACATTGTACAAATAATAATGCCGCTACAGCACCTAAAATTAACGTCTTTTTCATTTATTTTTTTGTTATTCTGGTTTATAAGTTGTTTTAATATTTAATCCTATAAGGGATGTTATTTCATCATTTTACTTAAAATTCCTAGTACACTTCTTATTACAGTTGGGCTAGATATTGTTTTAATCCAAGGGTTTGTAGAGCTACTTCTTCTTGATGAAGAACGTCTGCTGCTAGATTTATTTGCAGCTTCCTTTTCTTTTTCTGCTTTTGCTTTTGCCTCTTCTCTGTTGGCGATTTCTATTTTCTCGGTCAACATTTCGTATGCACTCTCCCTGTTTATTACTTCGTTGTATTTGGGGATGAGTTTTGACTTCTTCAGCAAACTCTTTAATTCATCATCAGAAAGGATATCCATTCTACTCATTGGAGCACGAAGCATTGTACGCGCAAGTGGAGTAGGGATTCCTTTTTCATTTAAAGCACTCACTAAAGCTTCTCCAATTCCTAAGGCCGTTAAAACTTCATCGGTTTTATAATAATCAGAAAGTGGATAGTTTTCAGCAGTTAATTTTATAGCTTTTCTATCTTTTGCAGTGAAAGCTCGAAGTGCGTGTTGAATTTTCAATCCTAATTGACCCAAAACTGCGTCTGGTACATCGGTAGGATTTTGAGTTACGAAGTAAAGTCCAACACCTTTTGATCGAATTAACTTAACAATACTTTCAATTTGATTAAGTAAGGCGCTACTTGCTTCTTTAAAAATTAAGTGTGCTTCATCTATAAAAATAACTAACTCTGGTCTTCCGCTATCTCCTTGTTCCGGGAATGTAGCATATATTTCAGCCAGAAGACTAAGCATAAACGTTGAAAATAATTTTGGGCGATCTTGAATATCAGTCAACCTAATAATGTTGATATATCCCATACCATTTTCATCTATACGAAGTAAATCTTGTGGGTCGAATGATTTTTCACCAAAAAACAAATCGGCTCCTTGTTGTTCAAGTTCAATTACTTTACGAAGAATAGCTCCAGTTGAGGCGGTTGAAATTCTTCCGTACTCTTGGCTAAATTCATCTTTACCTTCTTCGGTGGTGTATTGCAGTATTTTTTTGAAGTCTTCTAAATCAAGAAGAGGCATTTTATGATCGTCGCAGTACTTAAATATAACTGAAACAATCCCCGACTGAGTATCGGTTAAGTCTAAAATTCTCGATAGTAAAACAGGGCCAAATTCGCTTACGGTTGCTCGTAGACGCACTCCTTCTTGGTCTGAAAGAGAAAGAATTTCAGCAGGAAATTGTTTTGCTTCGTAGGGAAAGCCAATTGCATTATGGCGTTCTTCAATTTTAGCATTATTTTCTCCTGGTTGTGCAATCCCACTTAAATCACCTTTAACATCCATTAGCAAAACAGGAATTCCTTTTTCAGAAAGATTTTCTGCGAGAATTTGAAGTGTTTTTGTTTTTCCTGTTCCCGTCGCTCCAGCTATAAGCCCGTGACGGTTAAGTGTTTTTAATGGGATTTTTATAAAAGTATCTTTAATAGTTTCTCCGTCCAGCATCGCTGAACCTAGGTTTATAAAGTCACCTTTGGTCTGGTATCCAGAGTTAATGCTATCTATAAAAGCTTGCTTTCTATCCATCTTCATAAATTTTGTTCAAATGTAAGAAATATAAGCGCCAAATCATTTAAAGCACCTAGTTCCAAGTGCAAAATTTCAAAAAATCTTTTAAAATTTATTCATATTAGTAAATTCAAGTTTTTAATTTTTGGTTTTTAGGGTTTTTGCTAACAAATAAAGTATTTTTGCAGCGATGAAAAAGGAAATACAAAATTTGGTTAATAAGGGAGTTATGCTTCCTTTAATGGAGGAATTCTACACTATTCAAGGTGAAGGATTTCACAAGGGAACTGCTGCTTATTTTATAAGAGTTGGTGGTTGCGATGTTGGTTGCCATTGGTGTGATGTTAAGGAAAGTTGGAATGCAGATTTACACCCGCCAACAGCAATTGAAACAATTGTTGAAAATGCAGATAAATATTCAAAAACTATTGTGATAACGGGTGGAGAGCCGCTTACATGGGATATGGGGCCATTAACCGAAATGTTAAAGCAAAGAGAGATGCAAATTCACATTGAAACTTCTGGGGCGTATAAGCTCACAGGAACTTGGGATTGGATTTGCCTTTCACCGAAAAAATTGAAGTTGCCTACTGAAGAGGTTTATGAGAAAGCAAACGAATTGAAAGTAATTGTCTTTAATAAAGATGATTTCAGATTTGCTGAAGAACAAGCAGCTAAGGTAAATAAAGATTGTATTCTTTACTTACAACCAGAGTGGAGTAAACGTGAAAAAATGAGTCCATTAATTGTGGATTACGTTATGCAGAATCCACAGTGGAAAGTTTCACTTCAAACGCATAAATATTTAAATATTCCATAAGGTTTATTTTATAAATGTAAAGCGCCAATTTTCAATATCAATTATGAAATTTGGCGCTTTTTTATATTGTATTAAGCGTTGGTTAAATCCTTTTAAAAGGAATCTCAACATAATGATCATCCCAGCCTATAAGTAGAGTGGTGCCTTTGTTGTCTGTTTTAAAAATCATTGAAAGTGTCTCTATTGGAGCAACAGCTTGTACACAGGGAACTTCAATTCGTGCAACATCTTTTTCTTTTTGGTAGTTAAAAGCACCCCAAGCATTTGTTTCGCTATTAATTATAATAGTCCAACTATCGGTATTAGGAATTGTATAAAGAGTGTATGAGCCAGGTTGAAGTAAAGTCTTTCCGAACATCAGTGGTTCGTATGTAGTGAGTTCTGTTGCTTCATTTGCTCCTGTACGCCAAACTTCATTATAAGGCACTAGCCCTCCAAAAATATCTCTACCGTTTTTTTCTGGCCTACTGTATATAACTCTTGCTAACGGAGGCGCATTTTTAGATGGTCTAGCAATTGCCAAGTCCATTGGTGAGGCATCCCGGTTAGGGAAGCTTTGGGCATTTAAATTTTGAAAACCAAATGCCGTTAGGGTGATAAAAAATATGAAGAGTGATTTTTTCATGTATTGATTTTCAGAATTCTTACTGTTTAGACGATTGAATTAAAAATTTGTTTCATATAATATATAAAAAGTATGTTTAAAATGCGGATTTTCAATATGATTATAGTTTTAAACGTAAAATAATGCCGAAATAGTGTTTAATTTTTAGGGGTAAATTCAAAACTTAATATTGTGATTTAAAAAACAATGTTTTTTCACAGTTATTTGTTAATAACTTAGCGTATATATTTAGCGTAAACCCCTGATTTTATTGGGGATTTCGTTATATTTGTTCATTACGAAAAAAACTGAAAATCATTCAAATAATTATATGAGCGAAGAACAGAAAAAAGGTAGCTACGGCGCCGACCAGATTCAAGCGTTAGAGGGAATGGAGCACGTGCGCATGCGTCCATCGATGTATATAGGGGACGTAGGTGTTCGAGGGTTGCACCACTTGGTTTACGAGGTGGTTGATAACTCCATTGATGAAGCAATGGGAGGCTATTGCGATACGATAAAAGTTATTATTAATGAAGATAATTCGATATCTGTTGAGGATAACGGACGTGGAATTCCAGTAGATATCCATAAAAAAGAAGGAGTTTCAGCACTTGAGGTTGTAATGACCAAAATTGGAGCTGGAGGTAAATTCGATAAAGATTCTTATAAAGTGTCAGGAGGACTTCACGGAGTTGGGGTTTCTGTTGTAAACGCACTGGCTGAAAAGTTAACTGCAACTGTTTATCGCGATGGTAAAATTTACGAGCAGTCTTATGAGCGTGGAAAAGCAATGCACCCTGTTAAGGTTGTTGGTGAAACAGATCAACGTGGTACAATTGTTACCTTTAAACCTGATGGAGATATATTCAAACAAACACTTGAGTATAGTTATGATACGCTTGCAAGTAGAATGCGCGAGCTTGCTTTTCTAAATAGAGGTTTAACTATTTATGTTACAGATAAGCGTCATAAAAATGACAAAGGCGAATTTGAAACAGAAAAATTCCACAGTGAAGAAGGTTTAAAAGAATTTATTCGCTTCTTGGATGGAAATCGTGAGCCAATTATTGGTGGTGTGATTGCTATGGAAGGCGAAAAGAATGATATTCCTGTTGAAGTTGCTATGATTTATAACACTTCTTATAGTGAGAATTTACATTCTTATGTAAACAATATTAATACTCACGAAGGGGGTACACACCTTTCTGGTTTCCGTGCAGGGTTAACACGAACTTTGAAAAAGTATGCGGATGCTTCAGGAATGTTGGACAAACTTAAGTTTGAAATTGCAGGTGATGATTTCCGTGAAGGATTAACTGCGATTATTTCTGTAAAAGTACAGGAACCTCAGTTTGAGGGTCAGACCAAAACAAAATTAGGGAACCGTGAGGTGACTGCAGCAGTGAGTCAAGCAGTTTCTGAAATGCTTGAAATTTATTTGGAAGAAAATCCAAACGATGCAAAAACGATTGTTCAAAAAGTAATCTTAGCGGCTCAAGCCCGTCACGCAGCTAAAAAAGCTCGTGAAATGGTACAGCGTAAAACTGTAATGAGCGGTGGTGGATTACCAGGAAAGTTATCAGATTGTGCTGAACAAGATCCAACAAAATGTGAAGTATTCCTTGTGGAGGGAGATTCGGCAGGTGGTACGGCTAAACAAGGCCGTGATCGTGATTTCCAAGCTATTCTTCCGCTTCGAGGTAAAATTCTGAACGTTGAAAAAGCGATGCATCACAAGGTTTTTGAAAACGAAGAAATCAGAAATATTTACACGGCTCTAGGTGTAACTATCGGAACTGAAGATGATAGTAAAGCGCTTAACCTTTCAAAATTACGTTATCATAAAGTAGTAATTATGTGTGATGCGGATGTGGATGGTAGCCACATTGCAACATTAATTCTTACATTCTTCTTCCGATATATGAGAGAACTCGTTGAAGCTGGTTGTGTTTATATTGCAACACCACCACTTTACTTAGTGAAGAAAGGAGCTAAGAAAGATTACGCTTGGAGTGATAAAGAACGTGACGAACTAAACGAGAAGTTTGGTGGTAGCGCTTCAATCCAACGATACAAAGGTTTAGGGGAGATGAATGCTGAGCAACTTTGGGATACAACTATGAATCCTGAATTTAGAACGCTTCGTCAAGTAACTATTGATAATGGAATAGAAGCAGATAGAGTTTTCTCTATGCTAATGGGAGATGAGGTTCCACCAAGACGTGAGTTTATTGAGAAAAATGCAATTTATGCGAATATTGACGCATAATCTGTCAGCTTACAAAATCTTGTAAGTATAATGAAAACCCATTCCTAATTTTTTAGGAATGGGTTTTCTAGTTTTTAACCGTTTGTTATCATAATTTTAAGCAGATAATAGTACTTTTGTGACAAGTTCAGAATGAGCTTTGAAATAGGTGTCAAAATATAATTTTCTTTAACGATTTGACCACTATTAACAATAACCACATAATGATTAATTAAAAAGATATGAAAGTAACAGTTGTAGGAGCAGGTGCTGTTGGCGCAAGTTGTGCAGAGTACATTGCTATTAAAGATTTTGCAAGTGAAGTAGTTTTATTAGACATTAAAGAAGGTTTTGCTGAAGGAAAAGCGATGGACCTTATGCAAACAGCTTCTTTAAATGGATTTGACACTAAAATCACTGGTGTAACTAGCGATTACTCTAAAACTGCTGGTAGTGATATTTGCGTAATTACAAGTGGTATCCCACGTAAGCCAGGAATGACTCGTGAGGAATTAATTGGTATTAATGCTGGAATTGTAAAGGATGTTTCTTCTAACCTTGTAAAGCATTCTCCTGATACTATTATTATAGTAGTTAGTAATCCAATGGATACTATGGCTTATTTAGTTCATAAAACTTCAGGATTGCCTAAAAACAGAATTATCGGAATGGGAGGTGCATTAGATAGCGCTCGTTTTAAATACCGTTTGGCTGAAGCTTTAGGTGCGCCTATTAGTGATGTTGATGGAATGGTAATTGGTGGTCATAGCGATACTGGTATGGTGCCATTAACTAGATTGGCTACAAGAAACAGTGTTCCTGTGTCTAAATTCATTTCTGAAGAAAGATTAAACCAAGTTAAAGAAGATACTAAAGTAGGTGGTGCTACACTTACAAAATTATTAGGTACTTCAGCATGGTATGCTCCAGGAGCTGCGGTTTCTGCTTTAGTTCAAGCAATTGCTTGCGACCAAAAGAAAATGTTCCCTTGCTCAGTTATGCTAGATGGTCAATACGGATTGAAAGATATTTGCATTGGTGCTCCAGTAATTTTAGGACGTAATGGAGTTGAAGAAATCGTTGAAATTGAATTAAACGATGCGGAAAAAGCACACATACAAGAAAGTGCTGCAGGTGTACGTAAAACTAACGATTTGTTAGAATTGTAAACCCGAGTTTTATTTTAAAAATATAAGACCTGTCAGGAAATCAATTCTTGACAGGTCTTTTTTTATCTCTATTTCAATTCCCTTTAATCCCAAAAGATGAATAATGTTTTAGGATTTTTCAAAAAGGAAGACATCAAATTGTGTTACGGGATTTCTTCGTTTCCAGGTGTTTTCGCTAGTCTGAAAATATATAGACCTGTCAGGTTTTGAAAACCTGACAGGTCTATTTTAGTTAATCTTCATTTTCCTTTAACCTCAAAATGTTGAACGATGTTTTTGAGGTTTAGTTTTTATTCTGGTGTTTTATAGCGTAGCGGTCTTAAGTCTCATCTCTCAAGTCTCACTACTAACTACCCACATTTAGACGATCCGCAATCCTTGCAGGTCAAACATCCTTCTTGGTAAATAAGTGATGTGCTATTACAGTTTTCACACTTCTGCTTTCTAGCTTCTGTGCCATCAACAATGTAGCGCTTTAATGCACGAGCAACGCCGTTTTTCCAAGTATTTATGCTTTCGGTGTCTAATTGTAAACTGTTGATTAATTCCACAGCTTTTTCAATTGGCATACCGTGTCTAAGTGTGCTAGAAATCAATTTTGCGTAATTCCAGTATTCTGGGTTGAATTTATGCGATAGCCCTTCAATAGTCGTTTTATAGCCTCTTTTATTTTTGTATTGGAAGTCGTATCGTGAGCTTCCATCTTCGTTGCGGTTTTTGATGATAACACCATTGTTTACCCAACGCGGAATTAAAATTCCATCTTCATCATCTGCGAAACCAGTGAAAATTTCATAAGGTTTACCGTCTATAAGGCCGATAAAAGCAATCCATTTGTCTTTGTTATTTTGGAAGCGAACAACATCAGCTTCTAAAACTTCAGGACGTTTTGTAGGAAAAGCAGTAAGAGTTTCATTTTCTTCTTCCTCTTTCTTTTCGTCATTAGAAATTAAAACTCCAGAGCGAGAGCCGTCGCGATACACCGTAACACCTTTACATCCTGCTTGCCAAGCTTCTAAATATAGTTTTCCTACTAATTCTTCAGTGGCATCATTAGGAAGGTTAATGGTTACAGAAATAGAATGATCTACCCATTTTTGTACTGCGCCCTGCATTTTTACTTTACTCAACCAATCCACATCGTTTGATGTTGCTTTGTAGTATGGAGATTTCTTAACAATATTGTTTAGTTCTTCTTGAGAATAATTTTTATCAGTTGAAATCCCATTTACTTCCATCCATTGTTTAAATCGGTGGTGGAAAACAACGTACTCTTCCCAGCTATCGCCAACTTCATCAACAAAATCTACACGTACATTTTTATCGTTCGGATTTACTTTTCTTCTTCGTTTGTAAACAGGCATAAAAACTGGTTCGATTCCAGAGCTAGTTTGTGTCATTAAGCTAGTTGTACCGGTAGGCGCGATGGTGAGTAAGGCAATATTTCTTCGCCCAAATTCCAACATATCGTAATAAAGTTTCTCATCAGCATCTTTTAAGCGAAGAATAAAAGGATTTTCTTTTTCTCTTTCGCTATCAAATATTTTGAAAGCACCTCTGTCTTTTGCTGTATAAACTGAAGCTCGATACGCTTCTAAGGCAAGGGTTTTATGTATTTTAACTGAAAAATCATTTCCTTCTTTACTGCCATACTTGATGCCTAAAGCAGCAAGCATATCGCCTTCGGCAGTAATTCCGATTCCGGTTCTTCTACCTTCCTCAGCTTTTCTTTTAATATTCAACCAAAGATTTCTTTCAACTGATTTTACTTCGTCAGTTTGAGGATCAGCATCAATTTTTGCAAGAATAGCATCAACTTTTTCAAGTTCTAAATCGATGATGTCATCCATTATTTTTTGTGCGATAACAATGTGTTTTTTGAAAAGCTCGAAATTGAATTCAGCCTTTTTTGTAAACGGATTTTCAACGTATGAAAATAAGTTGATAGCTAATAAACGGCAAGAATCGTAAGGACAAAGCGGGATTTCACCACAAGGGTTTGTAGAAACAGTTTTGTAGCCAAGGTCTGCATAACAGTCTGGTACCGATTCGTTAATAATTGTATCCCAAAAGAGAATTCCAGGTTCAGCAGATTTCCATGCGTTATGTACAATTTTCTTCCAAAGTTTTTCAGCCTCTATTTCTTTTGAGTATTTTGGATTGTTACTAAAAATAGGGTATTTCTGTGTATAGTTTTTTCCGTCTTTTACAGCTTGCATAAACGCATCGTCAATTCGCACAGAAACGTTGGCGCCAGTTACCTTGCCTTGTTCCATTTTGGCGTCGATAAACTCCTCAGAATCTGGATGGTTTATAGAGACTGAAAGCATTAATGCTCCACGACGTCCATCCTGTGCAACTTCACGAGTAGAGTTTGAATAACGCTCCATAAACGGAACGATACCCGTTGAGGTTAGGGCAGAGTTTTTAACTGGCGAACCCTTCGGGCGTATATGTGAAAGGTCGTGACCAACCCCGCCACGACGCTTCATTAGCTGTACTTGCTCTTGATCTATTTTCATAATTCCACCATAGGAATCTGAGTCTCCATCATTGCCA
This sequence comes from Aequorivita sinensis, assembly GCF_006346335.1. Classification (GTDB taxonomy): domain Bacteria; phylum Bacteroidota; class Bacteroidia; order Flavobacteriales; family Flavobacteriaceae; genus Aequorivita; species Aequorivita sinensis. Next base: position 23,588 of record NZ_VDMC01000004.1, on the reverse strand, counting down.
ATTACGAAACAATTAGAAAGTGAGGCAATTTGGTAAGGGTTGCCAATTCCAGCCATCGGACTTCCTTGAGGGACAATGTATTTAAAGTCTTTTATGGCTTCAAAAATCTCTTCTTCAGTTAAAGGATTTGGATAACGTTGCTCTACTCTGGCAATTTCACTAGCGATACGACGGTGCATATCGTTAGGTGTTTTTTCGTAAATATTTCCATCAGAATCTTTAAGAGCGTATTTATTTACCCAAACGCGGGCTGCAAGATCATCACCCTTAAAGTACTCAACAGAAGCTTTAAAAGCTTCATCTTGGCTGTAAATTTTAGGGGTAGGGACGGCTGTTTTAATTGACATATATTTAGGTAATTAGAAGGTTGTAGGTATTGAGTTTTAAAGTAGGTAAATATAACAAATTAGTTACTTCATTTTAAGGTTAAAAAATAAAGTTGTCATGAAAATAAACTTAAATAACTGAAAAAGAGTGACATAAAAATTTATTAACATTAAAAAGTTGACAAATTTTGAAAATTAATTTTGGGGTGGTTATTCGTTATTTTTTAATGATATTTTTATCCGAAATGGGTAAAGGGCAATGATAAAAGTCATGTTTTGAAAGAGTTTATATGTCTTATATTTGTAGGGTGAAAAATGTAATCCTCATATTAATTTCTGTTTTAATGTTCACAAAGCCATTATGGCCTGTAGTGGATTATATTGCAAATTATGATTACATCGTTAACGTACTTTGTGAAAATATAGATAAACCAGAGCTTGAATGTGATGGAAAGTGTTATTTAAGTAAAGAGCTTGCAAAAGAAGCGGGAGCTGATGATAAAAATCCGCTAAACAGCAAAACTTCAAAAACCGAAATTCCTCAGGTTATTATTTCTGAAAATGTAAATGAATATGAGTTTGTACTTCAAGCTGACCATACTTCTATTGAGGAAATCGGGTATTTGCCTAATTTGAATTCCTTATTATTAACTTCAAGTATTTACCACCCTCCGCAGTTGGGATAATTTTTACTGGCTATCGCTTTTATTTCTGACGGAATATTTTATAGCGATTAATCAATTATAAATTATCAAAACATTAGAAAATGAAATTATCTATAGATGTATTTCCTTCAAGGGGAATGCTTGTGGGTAGTCTAGTGGGTGCATTATTATGTGGAAATTTATCGCCATTGCACGCGCAAGAATATCCTATAGACAGCCTGAAACTAATAAATCTAAGTGAGGTTGTTGTTATTTCGGCAGGGAAACAATTAGATCATCAAAAGCAACATAAACCATTGTCGACACTCGATGAGTTTTTAGAAACTGCTCGAAGTATTAAAATGGTAAAACGTGGTGCTTATGCATGGGAGCCAACCATGAACGATATGGCCTCTGAGCGTCTTGCAATTACACTAGATGGTATGCAGATTTTTGGAGCCTGTACCGATAAAATGGATCCAATAACTTCTTATGTAGATGTGTCTAATTTGTCTGAAGCGCAAATAGGCTCGGGACAGCAAGGTGCGGCGTTTGGAAACACAATTGGAGGTGGGATAAATTTAAAATTAGACAAAAGTAATTTTAAGCCTACTGGCTGGACGGGTTCTTTGGAAACAGGATATGAAACCAACAATAAAATGCGAGTTTTTGGCGGAGAGTTGAATTATTCCGATGAAAATTTCTATTTCAATACTGATGTAATATACCGTAAAGCCGATAATTATAAAGCTGGAGGGGGTCAAGAGGTGAAGTATTCGCAATATGAGAAATATAACTTTTCGGTTAATTCGGGCTATAAATTGGCAGATGATAAATCAATAACTGCTTCCATAATATATGATGAAGCTAGAGATGTTGGTTACCCAGCATTAACCATGGATGTTTCTTTAGCTCGCGCGGTTATTGGGTCTATTGGTTATAATCAAGACACTTTATTTGGTGAGTTTAATAACTGGGAATCTAAAGTTTACTACAACACAATAAAGCATGTGATGGATGACACCACCCGTCCTGATGTAGTAATACATATGGATATGCCAGGTTGGAGTGAAACTGCTGGATTTTATACTCAGGCTAACTTAGATAAAGAGAAAAATCATTTCATGTTTAAGTTAGACGGCTATTACAATAAGTCATATGCCGAAATGACGATGTATCCTGTTAACCCGAATGAACAGCCAATGTTTATGCTAACTTGGCCGGATGTTCGCACTAAAAATGTTGGGTTTTATGCTGAAGACCATATAGACTTTAACGAATCATCATTAAAACTTTCAACTAGGTTGTCTTATCATTCCAACACTGTGGAGGATGATTTTGGATTGAATAGCTTGAAGATTTTTTATCCAAATATGGAAAGAACTAATAGCCGTTTCCTGAAAAGTTTCTCATCTCAATATCATAAGGCGTTGGGTGATTTTCATTTAAATGGTGGGATTTCTTATGGTGAACGGGCACCTTCAGTTTCGGAAGGGTATGGGTTCTATTTGTTTAACAGTTTTGATAACCACGATTATATTGGAGATCCAAATTTAAAAACTGAAAGATCGACAGATGTAAATCTTTCAATAACTTTTAAAAAGCCGATTTTTGAAATTACTGCTTCTGCTAATTATTTTCACGTGTTCGATTATATCATTGGACAGCTTGAAAATTCGTTAAGCACAATGACTATTGGGGCTTCAGGGGTTAAAATCTACTCAAACATCGATTTTGCACAACTGTTTAATGCTTCTCTTTTTGGAAGATATAGTATCTCGAATGCTTTTAAATTATCTGGAAATATTTCATACCACAGAGGCGCGGATGACGATGGTGAGAACTTGCCATTAATAAGCCCGGTGTCTTATGGTGGGGCTCTAGATTTTTATAAAAATCAATATTCGGCATCGCTTTCAATAGAAGGAGCGGGTGAGCAAAGTAATTACAATCCTGCTTACGGGGAAACGAAAACTGCAGCTTATGCAACTCTATCAGCTAGCTTCGGAAAACGTTTCTTTATTAATGATAACGATCTTTTTGTAAAAGCAGGAATTCAAAACATTTTAGACACAAACTATTCTTCTTACACCGATTGGAATAATATTCCGAGGATGGGGAGAAATGTTTACGCAACAATTTCTTATGCAATAAATTAATTTTAAAAACCTTAATAAAAATGAAAACACTTAAATATATATTCGCATTTCTTTTAATATCAATATCAGTTATAAGTTGTTCTGACGACGATGATAGTACTTCAATAGAGGTTAACCCAGTTGAAGGGTTAAGTAAGATTTATGAAATTTCAGCTGCAAATCACGTTGTTGAAATCTATTCAGAGAAACAAAATCTTGAAATTGGTTATAATGAAATCTCTATTAGAATTAAAGATTTAACAACAGATAAATACATAAATGATGCTGAATTGAGTTGGATGCCAATGATGAATATGACGGATAGAACTCATTCTGCGCCACATAGTATGTTGAATAACGCAGAAGAAAGTACAGTTTACAAAGGTCATATCGTTTTTCAAATGGCAAGCAATGAAACAGAATATTGGGAGCTAAAACTTAATTATAATTTAAATGGTGAATCTGTTGAAGGGGTAACAAGGATTACAGTCTTACAACCAAATGACGGAATGGTAAAAACTCAAGTATTTATGGGGGTAGATGGTGTTAAATATGTTTTAGCATACGTTGGGCCTCAAAATCCTGAAGTAGCTTTAAACGATATGCAAGCTGTTCTCTACAAAATGGAGGACATGATGAATTTTCCTGTTGTTGAAAATTTTAAAATAACAATTGATCCTCGTATGCCTGGAATGGGAAATCACAGTTCGCCAAATAATAGAGATTTAACGTACGATTCGGTTAATAACATGTACAACGGAAAACTGTCATTAACGATGACTGGTTATTGGAAAATTAATTTAAAGTTGTTAAACCAAGCTGGTGAAATTTTAAAAGGTGAAGATGTTACTGAAGATAATCCGGAAAGTAGTCTTTACTTTGAATTAGAATTTTGATTCTAATTACAAGAAGATTTAACTATAAATCAATTAGGGAATTATAAAACTTAAAGACTGTAGCGATACAGTCTTTATTTTTTTATATTTGGCACGTGAACTGGAGATGGTATCTTACTGGAATAACAATTGCTCTTGCTTTTTTAGGAATAAGCATAGACAAAGCTACGCTTCCAAATCAGGAAATTGTAGTGCAATTTGATGCTAATTCCGTTAGCTCTGATGAAGCAAATCACGCCATTTCTGAAATTACTTCGCAACTTAAGAGTATTGGAATTGACGATGTGCAAATATCTAAATTTCAAGATGGCAAATTAACGGTAGCATATTACAGTGCTATTGATGTTGCAGTAGTAAAGAATCTGTTTAACAGTCAAAATAAACTTCAAATTGACGAGACAGATTTCACAAAAAATGATAATCGTACTGAGTTTCCTTATTCGTCTGACTCCAAGATTTACAAGTTGGAAGTAGTTGTAATTCAAAAAGATTTTAATACAGATTCAGGTCTTCAAGGATTACCAGTTGCAACTAAACATTTAAAAGATCAGTACTTAAACCCCATTGTATCATTAAGAGCTTCAGAAATTGAGGTAATTTATAAAACGGGATATGATGCTGTTGCTTTTAAGAATTACCGCAAACTTTCACTTTTAATAGACAATACCTCATACAAAATACCAGAGGTAAGAGCAGGTCCTTTTTCTTAATTTCTACACATTATAGAGTTGAGGTCTACCTGTAGATTTCACTTTTTTGAAAATTTTATGGGTGATTTACCTTTAAAGTTTACTACAACTTATTTAAACACAATCATATTGTCAGATATATTCGCAAACCATATATTTGCGGCCCTGTTTCGAGACTTCGGAATAGGAGTGTAAAATCTGACCCAAAAAACAAATTATGCAAAACAAAGGATTAGTATCGGTATTTGCCATCCTCTTTGGATTGGTAAGTATTTATCAGCTTTCTTTTACGTTTATTACAAGTAAAGTAGAAGATAGTGCAAAAGAATTTGCAAACAGCAAATTCACTGAGGATCAACCACACGAAAGAAACGTTGCAGAGGCACGTTACCTAGATTCTGTGGCAAACAACCCAGTATTTTTAGGAGTTGATTATAAAACTGCTAAAGAAAAAGAATTGAATAAAGGTCTTGACCTTAAAGGGGGTATTAACGTAATGCTTGAAGTGTCTGTAAAAGATATCTTACAAGGACTTGCAAATAATACTAAAGACGCTGCTTTCAATCAAGCATTAGAAAATGCAAAAGAGCTTCAGAAAACAAGCCAGGACACTTACTTAGAGTCTTTCTTTAAAGCGTTTGAAGCACTTCCAGGTGAAAATAATCTTGCATCGCCAGATATTTTCTTCAACAAAAACCTAGAGGATGTAATTGAGGTTGGAATGACTAACGCTCAAGTAAAGCCTATTATCGAAAAGAAAATTGATGAGTCAATTACTTCAGCTTTTGAGGTTTTAAGAAAGCGTATCGATAAATTTGGTGTTACTCAACCAAACATTCAGCGTATTGGTAAGTCTGCAAGAATTCTTGTTGAACTTCCAGGTGCTAAGGATGTAGATCGTGTAAAAAAATTACTTCAAAGTACAGCTCAACTTGAGTTTTGGGATGTATACAAATTTGAAGAAGTAGCAGGGTTCCTACAAGCTGCAGATTTAAAAGCAGGTGAAATAGAATTGGCTAAATCTAAAACTGTAAATACAGTTGAAACTACACAAGAAGAAACAGATTCTACTGCTACAGAAGAAGATGATGTAAGTAAATTACTAGGTGGGCAAGACGTTAAAGATTCTCTTGTAGATGACGGTAAGTCGAACCCAATTCTTTCAAAAATGGTTTCTTTAGGAAGTCAAGGTAGTCCAATAATAGCGACTTTTAGATTAAAGGATACTTCTGTTGTAAACGGATATTTACGCAACCCTCAAATTAAATCATTACTGCCAAATGAATTGCGTTTTGCAAAATTCGTATGGGGATTACCAGAGGCTAATCCACAATTAGACGGTGAAGAAACTTCTTCATTATATGTATTAAAAGGAAACAGAAACAATACACCACCTCTTGGCGGAAGTGTAGTTGTTGATGCAAGACAAGAGTTTGACCAAATGAGCCGCGTAGTTGTATCTATGCAAATGAATGGTCAAGGTGCTAAAGTATGGGAGCAAATGACCGGTAATGCATACCAAAACCAAAGTCAGATTGCGATTGTTCTTGATGATATCGTATATTCTGCTCCAGGTGTTACTTCAGGACCAATTGCTGGTGGTCGTAGCCAGATTTCTGGAAACTTTACTGTGCCTCAAGGTCAGGATTTAGCAAACGTACTACGTGCGGGTAAACTTCCTGCTTCTGCAGAAATTGTACAAGGTGAAGTTGTTGGACCAACATTAGGACAAGAGGCAATTAACAGTGGTGTATTATCGTTCTTATTAGCTTTAGGGATAGTGCTTGTTTGGATGATTTTCTACTATGGTAAAGCTGGAATCTTTGCTGATATCGCTTTATTAGTAAACATCCTATTTATATTCGGAATATTAGCAGGTCTTGGTGCCGTACTTACGCTTCCTGGTATTGCGGGTATCGTATTAACAATAGGTATGTCTGTGGATGCTAACGTACTTATATTTGAGCGTATTAAAGAAGAGCTAGCAAAAGGTAAGGCACAAAAAGATGCTATTAGAGATGGTTTCAACAACGCGCTTTCTTCAATTCTAGATGCTAACATTACTACTGGTCTTACCGGTTTAATTCTATTAGTATTTGGTACAGGTCCTATTCAAGGGTTTGCTACTACCTTATTAATTGGTATTGCAACAGCATTGTTTACTTCAATATTTATCACAAGATTATTTATTGATAATTATACAAAGAATGGAAAGGATTTACCTTGTTCAACTTCAATTACAAAGAATCTATTTACGAATGTAAATATCGCTTTCTTGAAGAAGCGTAAAATGGCTTATATCTTTTCAGCCATAATGCTTACGATTAGTGCAATCTCACTTTTTACTAATGGACTTAACCAAGGTGTTGATTTTGTTGGAGGACGTACTTATACTGTTCGTTTTGCTAAGGATGTAAATTCTGCTGAAATTCAAGACAACCTTATTGCAACTTTTGGAAGTGCAGAGGCAAAAACCTACGGAGGAGATAACCAGTTAAAGATTACTACTAAATATAAAGTAGAAGAAACTGGTACAGAAGTAGATGATGAAATAGAGCGTATGCTTTTTGAAACTGTGAAAAAAGATATGCCTGCAGATATGACTTTCGAAAAATTCGTGGGTGATCAAGAAGGAAAATCGATTGGAAGAATGGAATACTATAAAGTAAGTCCAACCATTGCAGACGACATTAAGAGAGACTCTTTCTGGGCTGTATTTGGTTCGTTAATCGTTGTTTTCCTTTATATTTTATTACGCTTTAGAAAATGGCAATTTGGACTTGGTGCGGTAGCTGCAATTTTCCACGATGTGGTAATTGTACTAGGTGTTTTCTCACTTACCTATAAGTTTATGCCATTCAGTATGGAGATTGACCAAGCGTTTATCGCGGCAATCCTTACGGTTGTAGGTTACTCTCTAAACGATACCGTAATTGTGTTTGACCGTATTCGTGAGTTCTTCGGTGAGCATCCAAACTGGAAAATGAATAGAGTAATTGATGTGGCTTTAAATAGTACTTTAGGAAGAACCTTAAATACTTCATTTACTACTCTTATCGTATTGTTGTGTATGTTCTTCTTTGGAGCTGAGTCTATTAGAGGTCTACTGTTTGCAATTATTGTAGGTATCTTTGTAGGTACATACTCTTCATTGTTTATAGCAACTCCAATTATGTATGATACTGTAAAACGTAAAAACATTGAGGATTTACTAGATAGAAAAGAGGAAGAAGAAGCTCCTGCTGTAGAAGCTTAATTCAAATCTCAATAATAAGAAAATAGCCCTTTTCGGATAGAAAAGGGCTATTTTTATTTTAGCAGTTTCGCAAATATTATTTGAAAACGTTATTAATTATAGAGTAGTGATAAGTTTAAAAATAACGTAAGGTAGAAGCTTTAAGTTAATTTCTAGTGTATCGAATTTTATCACCCTTCTCTAATTTCCATTTATCAGAAAGACCTGCATTAACTTCTAATACGTATTGCGCCGGTGATTCTGATGGTAGAGAAGTTTCGTTAAAAGGTTGGGCATTTTTTTGGATGCTAACAATCTCCATATCTGAATTAAAGTATATTATATCAAGAGCAAATTCGGTGTTCTTCATATAAAATGATCGCATTTGCATATTGTCGAATATAAATAACATTCCGTGGTTTTCGTCCATAGAACGGCGATACATTAAACCTGTTTGAGTTTTATAGTCGTCATCAGCTATTTCGATATCTAGTTTTGCGATTACTGAATCGTTTTCTGCTTTTAATAACTCGAGTTCACCTTCTTTTTTAAAAGTAACTTCTTTGGTTAGAATTTTAGTTTCAGTTTTTGGAGCGTCTTTGCAATTGTATAAGGTCAACATAGAACCGACAATTGCAGCAGAGATAAATATTTTTTTCATTTTATTATTATACTTAACTTACACAGATTTTTCTAATCATATGTTTTAACACAACCATCCAAGACTTAAGTTAGGAGGATTTTTATTTGGTTTAATAATTGAGTTTCTGTTATTGTTAGTTATTCTGTAATTGGTTTTTTTGAAGCCTTCCACATAATGAATATACCTGCAAGAATAAATGGAACGCTAAGCCATTGACCAGTTGAAAGAAGTCCTAAAACAGATTCAAAACCACCTTGGCTAGCCTTTACATACTCGGCTAAAAATCGTACCATAAATAGAAGGATTAAAAATACCCCAAAGATGTAACCGGTTTGTTTTCTGCGTTCAGTTTTCCAGTACAAATACCAACATACTAAAAACACAATAACATAGCCTGCAGCTTCATATAGTTGTGCTGGATGACGAAATGGTACCGATTGAAGTATTTCTGCGAATTGAGGGTTATTTGCGATTGCATCATAAGCCTTGCTTACAGGTTGTATTCCAGTTACGCTTACGGCTTCTTGTGGGCTAATGCTTTCATGTAAAAATCGAACACCTAAAGGGAAATCGCCTGAAGGTTTACCAATTATTTCTGAATTGATAAAATTCCCAATTCTTACAAAAACACCTCCTGCTGCAACAGCAATTACTATTCGATCCATTACCCATAAAAAAGGCTTTTTCACAACATTTTTAGTGTAGTAATACATAGCAATTAGAATTGCGATTGCAGCCCCGTGACTTGCTAAACCTTGAAATCCTGTGAATTCAAATTCCGGCACAGTACTAATAGGTAGAAATACTGAAAGCGGATCTTGAACAAATAGTTCTGGTTGGTAAAAAAAAACGTGACCTAATCGTGCACCTATTAGTGTAGCTGCAACCATATAGATAAAAAGGCTATCTAGTTTTTCCTGAGCTATACCTTCACGTTCGTATATTTTTTTAGTTAGAATCCAACCAAGCGTAAAAGCTACAACAAACATCAAGCTGTAATAACGTATCATGAAAAAACCAAGGTCAATTCCTTCAGAAGGATTCCAGGTAAAACTTAAGTAATGCATATGGATAATTTTATTGCGTCGCGTAAAGATAACAAAAGCGAAAAAGTAACGCCGAACTAATTTATTTCTTTTTTGGTGGTACGGGATCGTAGCCTGAACCTCCCCAAGGATTACAACTGCCTATTCGTTTTATTGCAAGCCAACTGCCTTTTAACAAACCATGAGTTTGCAATGCTTCAACCGCATAATGTGAACAAGTAGGAGTGTATCTGCAACTTGAAGGTAACAAAGGTGAAATAAAGCCTTGATACCCTTTTATGAGTAAAACAAATGGGTATATAAGGACTTTTTTCATAAAACTTTTTTTGAAGGTTTAGCTCTTAATTCAGTGAAAATGTTGTTCCTTCCTTCCCGTCATTAAGTTGAATTCCCTTTGCAGCAAGCTCATCACGAATTTTATCACTCAGTGCGAAATCTTTATTGGCACGTGCTTCATTTCGTAATTGAATAAGAAGTTCTACGGCTGCAGAAAGTTTTTCACTGTCTTGAGAGTTATCTGAAGTATTATCTTCTAAACCTAAAACTTCAAAAAGAAAGTCGTGCATTGTCTTTTTAAAAAGTTCTAAATCTGCTTTAGAAATAGTCTCTTTTCCTTCCTTTAGAGCGTTTACAAACTTAATGCTTTCAAAGAGGTGGGCAATTAAAATAGGACTGTTAAAGTCGTCATTCATAGCATCATAGCAAGACTTTCTCCAAGCTTCAATATCAATCGTACTTTTATCATTGGAAGATTCTAATTTTAAAAGAATCCTGTGTGCTTCCATTAATCTGTTAAATCCTTTTTCAGAAGCTTCAAGTGCATCACTACTAAAGTCTAATATGCTGCGATAGTGCGCTTGATACATAAAAAACTTTGTAACAGTAGGAGAGAATGGCTTGCTCAATATGTCGTTATCGCCAGTAAACATTTGGTCTGGTAAAATAAAGTTTCCGGTAGATTTGGACATTTTTTTCCCGTTAAGGGTTAGCATGTTGGCATGCATCCAATAATTCACAGGAGATGTGTTGTTGCAAGCTTCAGCTTGTGCAATCTCACATTCGTGGTGAGGGAATTTCAAATCCATCCCACCTCCGTGGATATCAAAATTGTTGCCTAGGTATTTTGTGCTCATTGCGGTACACTCTAGGTGCCAGCCAGGAAATCCATCACTCCAAGGAGATGGCCAACGCATTATGTGTTGCGGCTCAGCTTTTTTCCAAAGAGCAAAATCCTGTGGGTTTTTCTTATCGCTTTGAGCGGCAAGTTCGCGGGTATTGGCTATCATGTCTTCTAGCTTCCTACCGCTTAGTTTTCCGTAATCGTTCGTTTCGTTAAATTTTAATACATCGAAATAAACAGAGCCGTTTCTTTCGTAAGCAAATCCTTCTTTAATAATTTTTTCAACAATATGAATTTGCTCATAAATATGTCCTGTAGCAGTCGGTTCGATACTTGGTGGCAAAGCGTTAAATTTCGCCATTGTAGTATGGAAATCAACCGTGTATTTTTGAACCACTTCCATAGGTTCTAATTGCTCAAGACGTGCTTTCTTTAAAATTGGATCATCGCCGCTTTCACCGTCATTTTCTAAATGTCCTGCATCTGTGATGTTACGCACATAGCGTACTTTATAGCCTAGGTGCTTTAAATATCTAAAAACTAAATCGAAAGAAAGGAAGGTGCGACAATTCCCCAAGTGCACATTGCTGTAAACTGTTGGTCCACAAACGTACATGCCTACTGCACCCTCGTGTATGGGAGTGAATTTTTCCTTCTTTTTCGAAATTGAATTGTATATGTGTAAGTCATTCATAATTATAGGGTAGATGACGGATGACAGGTGACCGATTTGGTTACCAAAAATTTAATCGATTTTATTTCTTAGTACAACCATCTTAATTACAAGATGATATATTTTCAATTTAAATTACTTTTTAGTTTTAACCTCTTCAGTTAGGTCTGCAAAAATGTGTAAATTTTAAATTGCTTAGTCTGAGTTCTGCTGATTTGCTTAAATCCTTGAAAATTCTACCTCTTAAAAAACTGATTGGCGTAATATTAGTTAATAGTACATCAGTCAAGAGGTGTCTTGTCAATAATTAGAATTCAGTGTCAAATTTAATATAGTCTAAAAATTCTCTACGAGTCTCAGGGTTTTTAAATGCACCGCCAAACTCACTTGTTACGGTGCTGCTATCGATATCGCGAATACCTCTAGAGTTCACGCATAAATGTTTTGCATCTATAACACAAGCTACGTCTTCAGTTTTTAGAACATTTTGAAGTTCCTTAACTATTTGAATTGTAAGACGCTCTTGAACTTGTGGTCGTTTTGCGTAGTAATCTACAATTCTATTCATTTTTGATAAGCCTACAACTGTACCATTGCTAATATAAGCAATATGTGCTTTCCCTACAATTGGAAGTAAGTGGTGCTCACAAGTAGAATAAAGTGTGATATTTTTCTCTACCAGCATCTCCTGGTATTTATATTTATTGTCAAAAGTTGATGCTTTTGGCTTTCTATCTGGATGTAGTCCGCCAAAAATCTCTTGTACAAACATTTTTGCTACTCGATTTGGGGTGCCTTTTAGGCTGTCATCAGTTAGGTCTAGTCCTAAGGTTTGCATGATGTTGTGTACATCTTTCTTAATGCTCGCAATCTTTTCTATATCGCTAAGTTCGAAGGCATCTGGGCGTAAAGGCGTCTCTGTGGAGCTGCCAATATGATCGTTACCCATTTCTTCTATTTCTCTAAGTTCTTTTTCTATACCCATTTGTATTTTAAAAATAAGTTTTTATTGGGGTTGCAAAGATACACAATAGGTTATTGTATATGAAAAGCGTGTCTTTATATTTTTAATAAAACTCACAAGGTGGTTTCATAAAATTTTCTTAATTTCCCGCCCATTATACCCTAGTAAGATGATAAAGAAAAATTCCCCGTATTTATTAGTATTAATAATCTCCTTTTTATTTTCAGGATTGTCTGCTTTTGCACAAGGCAGTACTTGTGCAACAATCGAGCCATTTTGTGCTGGTGACCAAGCGTTAATTTTCCCAAATTGTAATGATCAAGATCCAAATTGTAATCCTACCGCAGAGGCAGGTCCAGATTACGGATGTTTGTTTACCCAGCCATATCCAGCGTGGTTCTATTTGCAGGTAGATCAGGCAGGAAGATTAGATTTTGAAATCGTCCAGAACACAGCTTTTGATGCAAATGGTGACCCCATAGGCCAGGGATTAGATGTTGATTTTATTGCGTGGGGACCTTTTCAGCAGGGGGATGATCTTTGTGATTATACACAACTTCAAGCTTTTAATGAAATAGCTTGTAGTTATTCAGCTCAACCTATCGAGAATTTTACTATTGCAAATGCCCAACCTGGTGAAATATATGTACTTGTAATAACCAATTATAATAGAAATCCAGGTTTTATAAAATTAGAACAAACCAATGCGGGAAATCCAAATAGTGGTTCAACAGACTGTTCTATTGTAACTACGCAAACAGGATGTGTGGGTGACGAATTTGTTATTGATGCTGAGATACAAGGAGCTAATAACTATTTATGGGAATATGATGATGGAACTGGTTTTGTGACCATATTTAATGGGGATTTTCCAACTATCACAGTTACTGATGGGGGTGATTATAGAGTTACAATAAGTTTTCCTCTTGGAACCGATCAAATTAAAGAATTTGAAATTATTACTAATCCGCAACCAATTATTGCCAACCCTCCTTTGGATCTTTCAATTTGTGATAATGGTTCCACACCTGGTATTTTCGATTTAACTCAGAATAACAACGTTGTTTTGGGAGCTCAAAACCCTAACTTTTTAATTACATATCATTTAAATTTATTACAGGCAGAATCTGGTCTTAATCCAATTAATCCAGCTAATGCTTACCCTATTGTGGGGACAAATCAAACAATATGGGTTCGCATTGAAAATGAAGAAGGAAATTGTTATGCAATTGATACATTTGAATTGACTTACGAAGGTGCCACAGCTACTGCACCAACTTCACCACACTACTTATGTGACCAAGATGAGGATGGCCAAGAAGTGATTAATCTAGAAGCTGTATTCTCAGCAACAATTCTAGATGGTCAGAACCCTTTAAATTATACAGTTACTTATCACAGAACGCAAGGGGAGGCTAATGCTGGAACAAATTCTTTACCGCAGCCTTATACAGTGGCAGCAAGTCCTACAACAATATATGCTCGAGTTCAAAATAACAACGACAATACTTGTTTTGAAACTACTCAATTCGATATTATTTTGGATGGTCCTCCAACTGTGAATTCTACTCCTGATGCCTTGATAGCTTGTGACCCAGGTAATGATGGGTTTACTTTGTTTACACTTCATGATGCAGATGACGATATTACAGGTGGTGACCCAGCACTTACAGTTACTTATCACTACACTTATTTGGATGCGCAAACCAATGAGGGCGAGTTGATGGACCCTTATGAAAACCGTAACCCTTATAACGACCGTGTATATGCACGAGTAATAAGTGGAAATACAAGTTGCTATAACATTGTTGAGTTGCCATTAGAGGTTCGTGACAGTCCAATTCTAACCGTGCCAACACCTTATCGTATTTGTGATGATGACCAAGATGGATATGCAGTTTTTGATTTAACCTCAAAAGCTTCAGAAATTTTAGGATCATTAGATCCAACTCAATACGATTTATATTATTATGTGAATGAACAGCAGGCAATTGATGCAGGGGAGGTAGCGCTTACTGCTCCTAACTACTCACAAGCAATTGCTACACCAGGAGCTTTCACAAATCAAACAATCAACACTCAGACAATTTATGTTCTTGGCGTAGGAAATGCTACTAACACAACACCTAATAATGGAAGTTTTGGATGTTATGATATTGTAGAGCTTCAATTATTTGTGGATCCAGAGCCTATTGCTATAGAGCCTCAAGATTATCATTTATGTGATGATACGGTAAATGGAAGTACACCAACCGATCAGCTTAGTACATTCGATTTAACGTCAAGAAATTTTGAAATTACTGGGGGGAATACTAACGTAACTGTTACCTGGTACGAAACTGCAGCTGATGAATTGGCAGACAATCCAATTGCAAATCCACAAGCATATCAAAACAGAGCAATTCCACCAGCCCCTAGTAATCCGCAAACTCTAATTGCTCGTGTTTCTAACGGTTTTGGTTGTAAAAAACTAGTTACGCTAACTCTTGTAGTAGATCAATTACCTACACCTGTTGCGCCAACACCTTTAGAAGTATGTGATGATAATAACGATGGTTTTGCAGAATTTGACCTTACCTTAAAAGACGACGAAATAATAGGAGGTGAACCAGGTGTAATAGTTAAGTATTACCCATTGGAAGCACTTGCCCAAGCAGGTGGAGCTGGTGAAATTACTGGTCCATATTTAAATAATGTCCCTTATACTGATACCGTTTGGGCTAGAGTAGAAAATATTTCGTCAGGTTGTTTCGCTGTTGTTGAACTTACACTTATTGTAAACCCATTGCCAAATCAACCTACTTCGGAATTTGGAGATCTTTTTGCGTGTGATGAGGATGGAAGTGGTGAAGCAGTATTTGATCTTACTATAAACACTCCTTTTGTTTATGGAACTCAATCAACGACCGACTTTACTATTTCATATCACACCCTTTTACAAGAAGCCATAGACGGCCAAAACCCTATTTTAACTCCAAATGCTTTTACGAGTTCTGGCCAAACAATATGGGTTCGCTTAGAAAACAATATCACTCTTTGTGCAAGAATCAGTGAGTTTGATGTGATTCTAGGTGAATTCCCAATAATTCAAGATCCTGATGCAATGGAGCTTTGTGATGATTTGGAAAGTGGAAGTGATACGGATAGAATTTCAACTTTCAATCTTACAACTAATAACGCATTTATCACAAATGGCGATGCTACATTAACTGTTAAGTATTTTGAAACTTTAGTTGATTTACAAAATGACAATCCAATTCCAAACCCAACAACTTATACTAACCCAGTTGATGGTGGTGGATTTGGAATCACACCTTATACAATTTACGTGGCTGTAGAAGGTCAAACTGGATGTGTGGCAACTACAGAGTTGCTTCTAAAGGTGCTTCCTGTTCCTACAGTTGTAGAGCCTACTCCATTAGAAGTATGTGACGTAGACCACGATGGTTTTGCCGAATTTGATTTGACCCTAAAAAGCGATGAAATTGCAGGAGGGGATCCTTCTATAGTGGTGACTTATCACGAAACATTAATCGATGCAAATAATGGAACTTTCCCATTGGCGTCTCCATTTCAAAATATTGTTGCTTTTAACCAAACGATTTACGCAAGAGCTTCTTTTGATTTACCACCAAATACAAGTGGATGTTTTAAAGTAGTGCCATTAGATTTAATTGTAAAACCAAGTCCGATAGTACCATTAGATTTACCAGACTTGATAGCTTGTGATCCTGATGGTAATGGTTTTGCGGAATTTGATTTAACGGTGCAAGAACCTTTAATTTATGGCTCACAAGATCCTACGCAACTTGAATTGTCGTACCACACGACTCTTGAAGATGCTCAATCAGGACTGAATCCAATTGGTGTGCCCGAAACTTATACAAACGTTACAAACCCACAAGATATTTTTGTTCGTTTGGCTTATATCGATGGATCTGATTGCTATACTGTAGGAAAGTTTACGCTAATTGTATCTAGAGCTGTATCTATAGTTGATCCTACTCCTTTTGAGCTTTGTGAGGATTTAGGTCCTATAAACGATGGGTTTACAACATTTGATTTAACGCTTAAGAATTCCGAAATAACAAATGGTGCTCCAGGAATGGGAGTTAGTTACTTTTTAAATGAAAACGATGCTCAAAATAATATCAATAAAATTGATCCGGATACTGCATTCGTTAACACTGTAAACCCACAAACTCTTTATGTAAGAGTAGAAGATGGTTCAACAGGCTGTGTTGCGTTCACAACATTATTGTTACGAGTGTTACCTAATCCAGACTTAGTAGAGCCACAACCTATAAGATTGTGTGATGAGAATATTGTGGTAGGTCCTGGACCTGATGATGAAGTTGAAATATTTGATTTAACTATAAGAGAAGAGGTAATTCTTAACGGTGGTGCATGGGATGTAACGTATTACGAAAGTTACGACAATGCATTCAACGGAATAGATCAAATTCCAAACCCAGAAAGCTATCAAAATATTAGCAATCCACAGACTATATATGTTAAAGGAAGCAATCCAGATAGTTCTTGTTTTGAAATTGTAAAACTTGAATTGATTGTGGATCCTGTACCAGATGATAGTGCTATAGTATCACCTTATATTATATGTGAAATTAATACAGATGGTGTAGCAGAATTCGATCTAACCACTAAAATTCCAGAAATATTAGGAGAGCAATCAGCTTTTAATTTAATGGTAAGTTTTTATTTGGATGCTACTGATGCTGCCAACGGAATTAATCAAATTATAAATACGACAGCACATCAAAACAGAGATTTAGCTGGTAACCCAGAGTCTCCACAAACTATTTACACGCGAATTGAAAATTCACTAACGGGTTGTTTTATAGGTGGAAATCAAAGTTTTGAATTAATTGTTCAAGAAGGCGCTATTGCAAACACACCTAATCCACTTATAGTGTGTGACAACTTTGAGGCAAATGATGGCATCGCCGAATTTGATTTAGAAGACCTAACGAATCCTGATGTTGTAACGCTTCGTAATCAAATATTAGTTGGACAAGATCCAAACATTTATTTGATTAGTTATTTTGAAACTTATGAAAATGCTTTAAATAATATAAACGCAATTTCATTCCCTTACTATAACGTAATCAATCCTCAGGTGATTTATGCTAGAGTGACCAATAGCGAAAACCAATACGACCCAAAATGTTTTGAAGTAGTTGAGGTTATTTTAAAAGTACAAGAATTACCTAAAGTAAATTTAGAAGACGAATACAGGTTATGTGTAGATGAGAATGGCAATCCTATTGAAAACGAAGATGGCCAGACTTCTCCTCCATTAATCGACACGGGGCTAAATCCTAATAATTATACCTTCCAATGGATGTTGAATGGTGTTATGATTCCAGGTGAAACTGGAGCTTCTATAATAGCATTAGAAGCAGGTGAGTATAGTGTGATTATAACCGAAATAGCTTCGGGATGTGAAATTACGGCTGTAACAACTGTTGTCCTTTCATCTCCACCTTTAGTTTATAGTGCTGAAGTTATAACGTCCGCTTTTGCTAACCCACATGCCATTGAAGTTTCTGCTCAAGGATTAGGAGAATATGTTTATCAACTAGATAATGGGCCTTTCCAAACAAATAATGTTTTCGAGGGAGTATCACCAGGTATACATACTGTTACTATAAGAGATGTAAACGGATGTGGAAGCGTAACTATTGAAGTTGGAGTAGTTGATTATCCATTATATTTTACTCCAAACGAAGATGGCTACCACGATACTTGGAATATTATTGGAATTGGAACTGCAGATCCTACTGCTAAGATTTTCATCTTTGACCGTTACGGAAAACTTCTAAAACAGTTAAGTCCAATTGGAGAAGGTTGGGATGGAACGTTTAACGGAAAACCAATGCCTTCAAGTGATTATTGGTTTAGAGTTGAGTATAAAGAAGATGATATGCCGAAAGTGTTTACAGGACATTTCACCTTAAAACGATAAGTATAATAGAGTAATAAACAAAAAGCCTCCACATTACGTAATGTGGAGGCTTTTTGCTTTCAAAGAACTATATGTGTTTAGTCTATAAAATGGTTTTGTAATTATAAATTAAAACTCAATGACAATATAAAGTTGTTGTAAACTGAGTTTATTAAAGCGGTATCAGTTAATCCAATAGAATACAATTGTTGGTTTCTTTCTTGTTCTGATCGAGAATATGCAATGTCTGCATTAAATCGTCCAAAATTATACCCTGCACCTAAAGAAAACCCTGTTAAGTCTCCCATAACCTCACTATTTTTATAAGGAGTTTCTTCATAGTGAAACCCTCCTCGTAAGCTTAATTGATTAATACGGTATTCTGCACCTGCATTAAATTTAGAAGCTGCTTTTAAAGTATTTTTAATATTGTTATTCATCATATCAAAATATGGGTCATAATAATTGTTTAAACGGCTAAATTTAATAGAAGAGTAATCTTTGTAAGAATAATCAAAGCTTATTAATCCGCTTTGACCAAAAATATAAGCGGCACTTGCAGTAACCTTTGCAGGAGTTTTAAGGTTGTAATCTTCATAAACATTAATTACTCTCGGATCTATATATTCATTAAGCGTTTTTCCTTCAAAAACACGACTGCTTTTAAGGGATTGAGTTGTTTCTTCAGCTATCTGATACCAAGTAGGAGTGTCGAAGCTTAATCCTAATCTAAGATTGTTCGCTACTTTAGCAATACCACCTATTTGAGCAGAGATACCAGAGCCTGTAACCGAAAGGTTGTTCTCAAATCCTACGCTTCTTACAATAGAGCCCGGATTATTATTCTTTTCTAATAGAAATGTACTTTGGTCGTATTCAATAGTGTGGGTGTTTATATTTGCTCCAAAGTATAAGTTATTTGTAACCTGAGTGGCAAAATTAATAGTAAACTTACTATTGTATCCCTGTGAAAGATATGAGTATTCCTGGTTAAATACTCCTCCGGCTATATTTGAAATGTATTCAGTATTTAAGGGATTACCAGGATCTAAAGGGTCAAATAGAAAACCTTGATAGCCTAAAAAAGCATTTTGTGCTGCACTACCTTCAGTTTCACCTAAGTATTGATATAGATCTGTAATTGTTTCTCCAGATCTTAAGTCTAATAGGTTTAAAGGCATTCCTTGCGCTTGTTCTAAAAAGAAATTACCGATAGTGTTATTTCCAGTTCCTGCAATAAAGAGCTGGTTTTCAAAGTTGTTTGACTGATTGTAATTTAATCCAATAGTAAACTTTTTAAAGGAGGATTCTTCATTTGCATTGTTTATCACGAAAATAGCACCTAATTGATTTAGAGAAAAATCAGTTTTAGAAGCCTCTTCTTCATTGTTAAAATAATTGCTGCTATTATTTATGTTGTTGAAAGCCGAAGAAAGTGAAAGGGTAGAAGTTAAAAAAACTGCTCCTGAAGCAGGGTTTGAACTGATGGCAGAAAAATCGCCACCCAAGGCACCCATTGAACCACTTAAAGCTGTATATCGAGCTGTTCCAAGGTTTTGGTTGCTGCTATAGCGCAAACCGTCTGATATGTCTTGAGCTTGAGAAGTTGCAAAACAGATGCCTAATGTTATTAATAATGCAATTCTTTTCATTTTGATGATATTGATTAAAATTTTATTAAAAGATAATGCCCAAAATAAGCATTTCGAATAAAGATGAAATGTTTAATGGGCATTGTTAGAATTTTGAAATTGATATTCCGTTATTAAGGATATTCTACGCTAGTGATAAATACTATAATCGATGAGTTTTATATAAACCATAGCGTTTAATGTTATCCTCTTCCGCCGCTACTTCTTGAGCCTCCACTAGAACGAGTGCTGCCACCAGAACTTCTCATAGAACCAGAGCTACTACTTCTTGAAGGAGAAGAGAATGTACTATTTCTTGTAGTGTTGCTATTACTTCTTGTAGGCTGTGAGTAACTACTATTTCTATTGGTACGTGTGTTTCGAATTGTAGGAGTAGCGCTAGGTCTTGTATTTCTGTTGTTTCTAATAACAGGTGTTGACCTAGTGTTGTTTGAACGTGTGTTTCCACTTCTAATAGTGCTGTTGTTTGATGAGCGCGTATTAGAATTCGCGCGAACACTATTTCTATTTATTCTGCGAGTAGTTTCTGATCTGCTATAAGACGAGTTTCTGGTTGAAACATTGTTAGATCGTCCACGAGCTTGTGATCTACTGTAGTCAGTATTTCTTCGTCCGCGATTATATGACACACCATTGTAATAGTGGTTATTGTAATAATAATTGTTGTAATAGTGCGGGTGGTAGTAGCCATATCCATAATACGGGTAACCATATCCGTAACCATAATAAGGATAACCCCAACCATAATTTATTCCCCAAAAAGGTGTGTAATAAGAGTGTCCCCAATATCCACCATACCAATAAGGCCTATGATAAAAGCCATATCCATGTCCGCCATAGTTGTAAATATTTACAGTAATATCTTCTGTGTTGCTTCCCCAAGCGCCATAACCTTCATCTTCGTAATTATCTTCAATAACTATATATCCTTCATCGTCTAAACGCTCTGTAGTAGCGTAGGCTTCGATATCAGTAAAAATAGCGCCCTCTTCAGGCATCTCTGAAATGGATTCAGCTTTGCTTTTGAAGTATTGTTGGTAGTAATTAGCTTTTTCGCTCGATGGGTTGTCGTCGTAGCTTTCAGTGCGAGATTGATTTCCCGATGCATAAATACCATCCGAGTCGTAATAGCCGTTATTGTGAGTTCCACAGGACGATAGTAAAAGGACTAAAGCTCCTGCAAATGCTATCGGGGTGAAACGTTTTATATTGAATTTTTGAGTGAACATATCTTGGGTAATTTAATTGTTGGACATTATAAAAATAAGTAGTTTTGCGGACAATAACTAATCATTTAACATAGGTGCAACTTTTGTGCCAAAACCCGGCCTATGGCAAAGAAATTAACTACACGCGAAGAAGATTACTCGAAATGGTATAACGAACTGGTAATCAAAGCAGACCTAGCTGAAAACTCAGCTGTGAGAGGTTGTATGGTGATTAAACCATACGGATATGCAATTTGGGAGCGTATGCAAGCTGAATTGGATAGAATGTTTAAAGAAACAGGACATCAAAATGCTTACTTCCCTTTATTTATACCAAAATCTTATTTCAGTAAAGAGGCAAGTCACGTTGACGGATTTGCTAAGGAATGTGCAGTTGTTACTCATTATAGATTAAAGAATGCTGAGGATGGAAGCGGAATTGTTGTAGATCCAGATGCTAAACTAGAAGAGGAATTAATCGTACGTCCAACATCGGAAACTATTATTTGGGATACCTATAGAAAGTGGATTCAATCTTATAGAGATTTACCATTATTGATAAACCAATGGGCAAATGTGGTGCGATGGGAAATGCGTACACGTTTGTTTTTACGTACTGCCGAGTTTTTATGGCAAGAAGGGCATACTGCTCACGCCACTAAAGAAGAAGCTATAGCAGAAGCAGAACAAATGATGAATGTATATTCGGATTTTGCTGAAAACTATATGGCTATACCAGTAGTAAAAGGAACTAAAACTGAAAGTGAACGCTTTGCTGGTGCTTTAGAAACATATTGTATTGAAGCTTTAATGCAAGATGGGAAGGCGCTTCAAGCGGGAACATCTCACTTTTTAGGTCAGAATTTTGCTAAGGCTTTTGATGTGAAATTTGCCGCAAAAGATGGTGCGTTAGATTACGTATGGGCTACATCTTGGGGTGTGTCTACACGTTTAATGGGGGCTTTAGTTATGACACATAGTGATGACAACGGATTGGTGTTGCCTCCAAATTTGGCTCCAGATCAAGTTGTAATCGTTCCTATTTATAGAAAAGATGAAGAATTTGAAGCAGTAAACGAAGTTGCTTTAGAATTAATGAAGAAACTTAGGTCGCAAGGTATTAGAGTAAAATACGATAACCGCGATACTCAAAAGCCAGGTTGGAAGTTTAATGAATACGAATTAAAAGGAGTTCCTGTGCGTATTGCAATTGGTCCTAGAGATGTTGAAAAGGGTACTGTAGAATTGGCAAGGAGAGATACGCTAACAAAAGAATTCATCTCTAATGAAGATGTAGTGGAAAAGGTGAAGTCTTTAATGGATGAAATTCAAAAAAATCTTTTTGATAAAGCTGTTGCATACAGAACAGAGAATACAACCGAGGTGTCATCATATGGAGAGTTTAAAGAGGTTTTAGAGACCAAAGGAGGTTTTATACTAGCCCACTGGGATGGAACTATAGAAACTGAAGAGAAAATTAAGAACGAAACAAAAGCTACAATTAGATGTATTCCTTTAGATGGTGAGAAGGTAGCGGGAACTTGTATGGTTACAGGTAAACCATCGACTGGAAAAGTGCTTTTTGCAAAAGCATATTAATTTTTTCAAAAAATTTTTCAAAACATTTTGGAGTATTGAAAAAAAGGTATATTTTTGCACCCGCATTTGAAAATATAATGCACGATTAAACCGGTTATTTTAGACAATTAGTTTTGTTTTCGAACAGGGGAGATTGATTAAAAAAGTTCTTTTTCATAATCCTGATTAAAATTTTAAAAATTTTTTAAAAAGGATTTGGAACATTAAAAAAAAGGTGTATTTTTGCACCCGCATTAAACAATGTAATGGTCCGTTCGTCTAGGGGTTAGGACGCCAGGTTTTCATCCTGGTAACAGGGGTTCGATTCCCCTACGGACTACAAAAATTTAGAATTAAATAAAAATACAATGGCAAATCACAAGTCAGCATTAAAGAGAATTAGAAGCAACGAGGCTAAACGCTTGCGTAACCGTTATCAGCATAAAACTGCTCGTAATGCCATGAAGAGATTTCAAGAGCTTTCTGATAAGTCGGAAGCTGAGAAAATGTTCCCTTCAATTGTTTCTATGATCGACAAATTGGCTAAGAAGAATATTATTCATTCGAATAAAGCTTCTAACTTGAAGTCGAATATGGCTAAGCATGTAGCTGCGCTTTAATTCTAGATTAATTAAAATTTTTAAAACCCTTTCAGGAAACTGAAAGGGTTTTTTTATAGAATAACTTTTCGGTTTTATTGAGGATCAAGAACAATTGTTGTGTTTATGCAAAAATCGTTGTTAATCTATACAGAAAGAATTCTACGTTTTTCACTCCTCTAAATTGTGCCCTAAATGCTTTTATCTTTGCA
>NZ_VDMC01000003.1 GCF_006346335.1 Aequorivita sinensis | reverse complement strand
TAGTATCGAAAAACTTGATGGCCCTGGTTTGCAACCAGTCCTACCATAAAATACTGATTATTTTCCTTCCAAATTCGCGCGCTTTACTGATTTTTTAAATAACCTAGCAAGCAAGGGTTATTGCACACAACGGTCTTGTGTATGGCTCGTTGCGGGAAATCCGCGAGGATTTTCCGCCGTAGCCGAAAGATAGCAAATTGCAATGAATTCCGATTAGGAATTCAGCCGCAATGAGCTATACACGGTGTTGTAGCACGTTTTTTTATTTTATATTCTCAAAAAATTCAATCGGATTTCTCAAAAATCTGTCCGCATCTGAATCTTTAATTAATTCAGCTAAATTTTGAATTTTCGGTTCGCACAAATTTCCTTTGTCGTCCATTAAAATCCATTCTTCTCTGTCGCATAAATCCAACATTGATTTTATAAAAGTCAGAGTTGAGTCGGTCAAGTCAGTCCGAAATCGAAAATCTTCAATGTAATTTTCTTTCTCGTTAAAATCTATACTCAAATCGTGGTCAAATTCCGCTTTTTCTGTTTTCCAACTCGTTCCGCCATTCCATTCCGCACGAGTTATTATTTTGTCAATTTCATTTCTCAATTCCGCAATATCAATTTGAATTCCTTTCCACCATTTTGTTGAAATCGCATCTTCAAATTCAGGTTCTGGTGCGTCATTCAATTCCATATCATAGTTTTCCCAATACTTTTCCCATTCAGCGTGTTTAATTTCGAGCTGTTTTGGTATTCCGCCATATTTTTCTTCAATCGGCTTTTTTGGAAGTACAAATGTCAGAAATTGGTTTATTGCCATTAGGTTTTCTTAAATGTGCTACAACGTTTATGTATAAGAATAGTTGCGGGTTTGTATGCGAGGATTTTCCGAAGGAAAATCAGACGTTACAAACACGCAACGACCTTTGTTTTAGCACTAAATCGCAATTATTTTTATACGGTGTTAGCATACGTTTTTATATTTCAGCGTACATAAATTCAACTTTCTCCAATTCAATTCCGCTTTTGGTTTTCTTTAATTTCATTCGATAATTACTATATCCAACGTATCTAATAATATCTTCTGATTTGTCCGATTTTGGCTTTTGTAAAATCCGCAATCTATATTCCGTTTTATTTATCCGAACGAATTCCGCAATTCTATATTCAAATTTTAAATCCGAATCTTCTTTCAGCTTGAATGTAAAATGAGTTCCGTTCAGATTGTTTTTTAAAAACTCCGCATTTATTAATTCAGGAATCAGTTCCGTATTCTGAATAATAATTTCATTCCCATATTTGTCGATGAAACTAAATTCAGATGTTTGATTTTTAAACCCGAAAGAAACTCCGATTAAAATCAGAATTAATGTCAATTTCGATATTTTGTTTTTCAGTTCCAATGTTTTTCTCAAATGTATGCTAACGTTCCGGCTATGCGCAGTGCGGGATTGAAAAGCGATAGTTTTCAATCGTGCACGGCTGTGAGCCAAAGCTGTGATTTTGTGTTTTTACTTTATTCATCTAAAATACCAAAGCGGAGCTTTGGCGGGATAGGGGATGAGATCTATCGGCTATTCCTTCAGCCCGCATTGCGTATAGGTACTGTTGGCAAGCGTTTTTATTTTTCTTTATATAGCCCATTTATTCTCTCAAGTTTCAATTGGTCACAAGAGTTTTCTTTTATATGAATAATTGTGAATCGTGATTCGTTCTGGTTTTTTTCTTGTTTAGATAGAAGTAAGATACAAGAACAGTCTTTGACTTTCATGTTGAAGGAGTGTGCTTGAATGTCTGTTGAATCAATATTGACCACTTTCTTGTTCAGAACATCTAAAGTCATGGATGCGGTAGATTCGTAAGAATCAGTTTTGTCAATTACAGTCACTTCAAGGTCTGTGTAATTTAGCCTTTTAAGTTTAAGCTCAACTCCTTCATCGTTTTGAAAGTTGTAAGTCTGATTTTTCTCAATTCCTGTTGAAATATTGGCTATTAGATAATTTGTGTCAGGGTTTATTTGAATTATACTGTCGTGTTGAAGGGTAAAGCCGTGATTTTCACTTCCTGTAAGAGCTGTCCCAATACTATCAACGTATTTTATCATTCCTCTAGAATAGTCTTGATTAGATTCAATTTTGCACTGAGTTGTTAATAGGATTATGAATGGCAGAATTTTCTTCATTTTCAAATGCTTGCCAACGGTTGGGCTATGGCAAGTAGGGCAGGTGATAAGAACAGACCTTTCCGTTTAAGCACTTAGCCAAAGCTTTTGCATTTAGTTTTTATCTTATTTTATCTAAAAGCCAAATCAAAAGATTTGGCGGACTCTGCAAACACGCCCAAGTCAATGGATTCAGCACTTTCTGCCCTATTTGCTATAGCCGTTGTTGCCAACTGTTTTTCCCGTTCGGGAAGCCCATAGTACCCTATTTTTTCGATTTATTTTCGGTAGATATTCTTGTTTTAAGGTTTTGAAATCGGTACCAGACTAAATTCTTTCACTTTCAAATATTTTGCCATTCCTCGGTCAATTCTGTTAGTGAATACATCTTCGATAGCCTTACCCGAATCTGGGATAGCCTCGAAAACTATTTCGACGTTTTTCTCATCTACCTCTATATTCGACCATCTGAAAACAATTGCATTCAGTCTGCTATTACTACCATCTTGGTTCATGGTCCCCATTGATTTTACATACTCCGGCATTCCCCAACGGTTTATGCACATACCTAAATTGCCTAAATCCGCAAATTCTCCTGTTGAACTATTGTAATACAATGCCTCTTTGAATTGTTCGTAAGAAAAAGTGTTTTCGTCTTTTTTTTCGTTACAAGAGTTAAACAATAATATAAATGTTGCTGTTGCAGATAGAAGTGCTTGTTTTGTTCGTAAAATGTTCATGCTTTATTTAAAAGTGAGTTTTTCGTTAACTAGTAAGTGATTTTGCTTATCCTCTTCTGTGAGGTGAACCCATTCATTAGTTCCTCCAATTTTAGAATAAGTTCCACTTTCAATTCTGTTGTTATACCGCTTTTTCAATTCAAGAGATAAATCATTTAATTCTTTTATCTCTATTTGAAAATCATTTTTGGAAAAATAAATCGAACCTATATTTTGATAATAGGTTTTCAGTCCATTCCAGTTTTTAAATTTGCCTAAAACTAATTCGTCAATGTCATTGCAAGAAGATATTAGTATTTCATATTTTTCTTTGACAATTTCGGCAAAAAAGTCTTCGATTGAATACTCTTTTAAACTTGTATTCAATCTCACGCTCCCTATGATGTTTGAAATAGTCAATCCAGTCTGACCTTTTTCAACGCAATAGAGATTTATATATTCTTTCCAAAAGTATGTGCTTTGATTCATTCGTTAGTTTGATTGTTTTTTCAAATAGTTGGCAACGGTCTTGTATATGAAACGTAGCGTGTAAAAAGACGCTAACTTTTCGGATTATGCACGAGCCGAATTTTTAAATTTTTCTTTTTATATTTATTTTACTAAAAGCCAAATTTAAAAATTTGGCGGTCTTCGCAAATACACACAAACCTCTCGAAAAGCCTGTAATAGCTATGTTTTATATACGTTGTTGCCCACAGTTATTATTTCCAATGTAGCTTTTCGTACTCGCTTTGTTCTTCTCTGTTTTTCGGAATTGATGAGTTTCCATTTCTGACGTAAAAACTGTCTTTCCCCTCAAAATTCGCAAACACAGGTTTTCCACTTTTTAGGATTTTAACTTTGCAAATAGTCTTTTCGTCAATTATTGGAAATGTGATTTTTAGATGCTTTTCAAAGTTTGAACCTAAATGTTTTTTAATGATATTCCTTAAATGCAATTCAAATCCGTCAACATCTTTTTTAGAAAAGGTTTCAATATCTTTGTCAAGTCCTAAAGCATTTCCATTATCGTCAACTCCGATTATTAAAATTCCGCCTTCGCTGTTTAAAAATGCAGAAACGGTTTTGGCAATTACATATTCTAAATTTTTATTTACAATATTCTGTCTTAAATCGTAGCGTAAAGTTGATTTCATTTCCAACTTTTCATTTTCTCCGATTAAGATTAATTCCTTTAATTCGGTATCTTCTATTTTTTCCGTTTTTGTAAACTCAATTCTATTTTTCAAAGCTTTATAAATAGAAGTCGCTCTTTTTTCTAAAAACACAGAATAATCATCGCTGTGAATTCCAAAATCATCAATATCATCAATTAAATGTGATTTTATAGATTTATGCAATTCCGCATTTTCGTCCAAGAAGTCTTGAATATAAATTGAAGGTGCTTTTGCTCTAATTTTGCGTTTGTTTAAATCTGCACCAACCAAAGTGATATTAACAATACTATTTTCATTTCCAATTCCTTGTTTTCTCAAATATGATTTTGGGAAAAAGTGATGATAATTTTTACTATTCGCCATTTTTAACCAAGAATTATCAAGAATAACTTTTCCGTTATCTTGAAAGTCTTTTGGCTCTGAATAAGCTAACAAACAAAGAACTGCTTTACAATAACTATTTCCTGCACTAAAATTTGTGTCTATTAAATCTCTTGGCGAACTTAAAAAGACTTTTAATTCATCGTAGTTTGGTCGTTCTCCATTTAGAATTTGGTCAATTCTTTTAATGTCTTGAGCAAGTTTAGATTCTGTTGAACTTGAATATCTATATGATAACGATATTCTCCAAAAGAACTCTTCCAAATATTTAATCTGTTCGCCTTTTGGCTTTTCTTTATGGTAGTAAAAAAAGTAACTGAAAGGAACTAAAAGTGCATCGTAAGGCAATAAAGTTGACACAGGAATTCTATAAACTGAACGGAAATAGTCAATACTTTCTTTAAGCGATGAAATTACATCATCCCAAATATCAATAATACTTTGCTTGTCTAATTGTAAAACGACTTTTCGTTTACACTCTTTGTTTTTGCTTAATATTAAACCTAAAACATTTAAAATTACTGTACTTGATATTGTTTCGTATTTACTGACTTCAAGTTGTTTTAGTAATTTTTGAAATCGGTCTTGCATATCGAATTTCTGTTCCTCGTCATAAGTTTTTGCAGACATTATCTCAAATAGAGTTAAGGTTTGTCCGCCTGTATTTATTCGAGTAAAAACTTCTATTGCAGAATCAATATCTTCTTTACGAAGTACTACTGTCGAGAAATCATAAGAAGTAAAAGTTTCTTTGTATTCTTGAATTTTGTCTATATCCTCATTTGAATAATTTTCTCTTAAATCGCTGTATTTTGAATTTAGCAAATCTTTTAGAGAGATATTTTTAGTTTCAGGTTGTTCCGATAAAATTATTTGTTCATCGTTATTATCAATATCGCCTTCTAAATCAACGAATATTGAACCATAATTCGTAATCTTTTTTTCTCCTTCTTTTTGAATTGAAGCACCCAAAAATGCTGCGTACAATGATGTAATTCGCTGTTGTCCGTCCAAAACGTACTGAACTTTTATGTCGTCTGGAACAGGTGGCAAAACAAGATTTCCAATATTCTTAATATCGTTTAATCTTTCGTTGGTTTCCCACAAAATAAAAGTGCCAATCGGATAGCCTTTTAAAATACTGTCCAAAAGTTTTGCAGTTTTGTCAATACTCCAAACAAAATCCCGTTGGAATTTCGGGATTTTAATTTGTCCTTTTTGAATTTCGGATATCAAGTCCGTATATTTTTTTGAGTCTGGTTTTGGCTGTTTATTCATTCAGTTTAATTGTATTACTGGTGTTCGTTTTAATTGTGGGCAACGGTCTTGTATATGGCTCGTAGCGTGCAAATTAGCGATAATTATTCGGTTAAGCACGAGCCGAATTTTTTAATTTTCTTATTACCTTTTTTTCAATAAGCCAAATTAAAAAATTTGGCGGACTTGCAAATATGCCTTAACTTCGTTTAAGCAACTAATTAGCTATGAGCTATATACGTTGTTAGCACCAGTATTTTTTTTCGTTTTCATTCGATAGACTAAATATAAAAATACAACCAGAATTATCGTAAACTTAAAAATCAGTCCCAATAAGTTCTCTCCGTTTATAAAGTAGTCCGATGATGTTGTTAATAAAGTTAAGGTCTGTGAATAAATCACAATTCCGATACAGACCAATGAAAATATTAACTGATTTTTAAAATTCGCTCCAATAACTATTGCAAAGCAAACCAGAAATAAAGTCAGAAAACTATTTAAATATCGAGTGTTTTTTGTCCAATTAGATTTTCTTAATTGCTTTGTCAAGAGCGTATTCTTTCTTATTTCGTTTTTTAATTGAAATAAATCTCTGCGATTAAATTCTATTGTCAACTCGTTTTTTGAGATTCCATATTCGTTAAGTTCCGTTTTAGAAAAATCACTTTGAATTATGCTATCAGGAATTTTTTTAAACAAGTCAGAGATAATTTTCTTTTGAGACTTATTTTCAGTTTCTAAAGAGTCAGAATATTGGTTTATAAGTCCAATACTCATCATATCAACATTTGTTTTTTTGTATTCGGTAGCTTTTTCAATTCTTTCTTGTGACGTAAATGGTTCTTTTCTTGCGTTTTCATATCTATCCAAGAATGTTGTCATTCGCAGTTTTGGCACCACACTATTGGATAGTAAGAATATTAGTCCGCCAAAGATTAGTGATGCGATAAGTCCGAATTGGAAAAATTTTGAGAGAGGAATTTTCTCTTTTATTAATTCCGCTGTAACCAAGATTAAGGCAATGAAAACACCAAAATTAATTACTGCTGGTATTTGACTAAAACTAAAAAGTATTCCATTCGTTAGGTCAAATCCAAATTCGCTAAAATATAAGCTGATGGTCTCAACAACTAAAAACAAGTAGTAAACTAAACCACTTATTGTAAAATACGATATAAATTTTCGCAGGATTTTTGTCATATTGGTGCTAACAATTGGATAAACTCCCATAGGGAGTTTATATCCATCATACCTACAAATCTAACGGATTTTTTATAGTATCAAAATTATTTGTGGCTACATGTGTGTAAATTTCTGTCGTTTTAGTAGAATTATGACCTAATAACATCTGAATATATCTTAAATCTGTACCAGACTCCAATAAATGTGTAGCAAAACTATGACGCAATACATGTGGCGAAACCTTAACTAGAATACCTGCCCGCTCCCCTGCACTACTCACTATTTTAAAAACACTATTCGCATGGTATTTACGACCCTTCATTCCCTCAAATAAATACTCCTTAGGTTGGTACTCCTTATAATACAACCTTAAATCCACCAACAACTTTTTAGACAACAATGTATACCTATCCTTATTACCCTTAGCACCAACAACACGTATCACCATTCGCTTGCTATCAATATTCTCAGGCCTCAAATTCAAAAGCTCACTACGCCTTAATCCAGCCGAATAAAGTAAACTCACTATACACTTATGTTTTAAATTATTAGTCGAGGCTATAACACGAAACACATCCTCCTTAGACAAAACAACAGGTAACTTCTTTTCTTTCCTAGGTCGCTCTATTTCATAAAATCTATTAGGCATACCCAAAACAATTTCATAATAAAACTTAATACTGTTAATAGCCTGGTTAATATAAGAGGTAGAATGACGCTTCTGTATTAACATTTGAATATACCTTCGTATATCAAACTCATTCAAAGTATCTATTTCTTTACCTTTATAATAATTAATAAAACGCTCAAAACAAGACACATAAGCCTTCACCGTATTGTTTGCATACTTTTTTAATTCTAGCTTCTGTAAATAGCAAGGCGGACAAGCCCTATAATCATCAGGCAAAGCTCTTTTCTTATACCAAGAAACATCAAACTCTTCATCCAAATTCTTAGATCTATTAGACCCAAAAAAATACTTGCCATTAACCCAAGCAACACCCTTAAAAACAGTGAAAATACTAGTAAGATTATTAGAATTATTAACTATATAATACATGCTATACTCCTCAGACCATTGTAAACCCGGCAACTCCCGTATCAATGCATTCAATACCTTATCCGAATAAAACTGCAAACCAATATATTTCTTATTATCTAGCAATAAGTGCCTTAAAGTAATATGCTTTTTAAAATCCATAACCAATAATACTAATAATCAACATTTTAACCGTATATTAAGCGTATAATAAACGTATAACAATCAGATAAACATCCAATAGCCATGCAAAAACAAAAAAAATGCAAATCATGCAACAAACTTTTGTCTGGTCGATCAGATAAAAAGTTCTGCGACACCTATTGTAAAAGCTCCTATCACTACCAAAAATCAATAGAAGAAAAACCAAATTTCTATACCAAAGTAGATAAACAACTAAAAACAAACCGACGCATTTTAAAAAACTTCAATCGAGCAGGAAAAGCAACCGTAAGAAGTGAAATATTAATAAATAAAGGATTTAACCCCAATTTCTTTACCCACTATTGGAAAAACAAAAACCAAGACGTCTATTTATTTATATATGAATATGGCTTTCTAAAGAAATCAGAACATGGGGTAGAAAAATTTGTCCTGGTAAAATGGCAAGAGTATATGACAAAAAAATAATAGTAAAAACAAAAGCCAAATCGTGAAATTTGGCCTTGTAATTAAATCCTTAAATATAAAAACCTGTATGTTTATAAAAACTGAACTTTATAATAATCTAAAACACTAAAATTGTAAATCTGCAATAATATCAAACCCCGCTAGTGCGCGAGTCCCCTCGCGTTCTTTCCTCATCCAACACAAATTCTCATTATCGATTTAAACACCCCACCTTCAGCACTTACTCATTCTTTCGTACCGCAGGCTACACTCCTTCAAACGTAGGAGCCTACGGTGTAGTTTATCTTGAGCGCAGTCGAAAGGCGCAGCATAAGCAATAATTTAATAAACAGAAACTCTTTCCATTAAAGCAATATCAAATTCTTGACAATGCTATTTGCCAATGTGCGCACTGCAGGAAATAACATAATATTTTCGGTTACTCAATTTAATATAGAAAGGTAAGCGGCCACATCAAAAATTGCAGTCAACGATCCCAAATCAGGGAAAACCGACTCCTGAAAACCCATCCCAAACTAGACCAATCCCCATAAGGACAAACCGACATACACCGGTTCAGTCAACACTGCATTCATGTTGGGTCGTACCCACCACACGAATGCTTAGTTATTGTGTGTAGTTATTTTATCCATCCGCTTTGTTGAAACGAACGATATATTTGTTTTAAATTATCTTCTTTTAATACGTCTTTAATTTTTTCTGTTACTCCATAAATACAGCCTTCACAAGTATTGAGTTGAATTTCAGATTTATTTAATTCACTCATTCTAGTAAACCAAGATTCTGGAATATCAATTTCATTCTGAACTAGGTATTGTAGTCCGATATAACCATAGGTCGCAATTTCTGGATTTAATGATTGCAACCATTTTGCTAATTCTTTAAAGTCTTTTTTATTAACTAGGGCAAGCATTTTTTGGCATTTGTCTGGTGGTGTTCCTGCAATTCCACAAAAAGTTCCGTATGTGTAAACATCAAAGTCGGTTTTCTCAAAGTTCGAGTTTTCTATTCTTTCAAATAGTGTTTTTTGTTCGTTATTGTCTGTTAGTTTTAAATAAACTAATTCATTATCAGATGATTTAATTATGTTTAGGTTATAAGAACTACCTACAAGCCATAATTCAGAGGTTTCTTGATTTAAATTGTTCTCAATCTTTCTATTGAAGCTTATCCGTTTTTCAATTCCATAGGGTTTATTTTCGGTAACTTTTTCTTTACTCCAAAAGCTGTCCAATTCCTGAAAGTTGAAACTGTCCGATTTAAGAATTGCTATCAAACTGTTTAATTTTTCTTTTACAGGTTTATCGTTAAACTCGAAGTTTGTTCTCGAAGAAATTCCAAAATCGCCACTATTGTTTATTTCTATTTTGAATATTTTCTCTTCTGAATCATATCCTTTTTTATTCGGGTCTTTTTTGATATAGTAAGAAATTCCATTTTGAGTATTCCAAGCATAAGTCTTTGATGTGAAACAGCCTTTGTCATTGTATGTATTCCAGACGTCTTTCATTGTACTTTCATTTAGTACAATTCCGTTTTCTGTTGTTGCTTTAAAAGGCGATTCAACTGAAATTGACCTAACAATTTGGTTTTTGTCATATGGGTCAATTTGAAAAGTTAAACCGATTTTGTTGTAACGATAGTTTGTTATCAAAGTCTTTTCGGATAAAGTATATTCAGTTCCATACGTTTCAATAACATCCGAAATATTGGATGAGTCAATCACAATAGATATTCCCTCAATTCCTTTATTCGGAATTAGCACATTTGTTTGTCCAGATAATGGATTAAAACAAAGTATTAAAAGGATGATATTTATTGTCTTTAATGTCATTTTCATAATTACACACAACGTCAGTCTGTCTCAAAACTACACTAATTTTCCTTTAAATTCAGTTTCAGGGTTAAGATTTCCGTATTTCATGAATTTTATGAAATTTCTCGGGAATGCGATTTTTAAAGCTTGCTGAGTGGATAATTGGGTTATAGCAAGCAACATAACCCCTAAAACGAATTGAGCGCAGCGCAAACGTCCGTTATATCGAACTTTACCCCGCTAGTGCGCGAGTCCCCTCGCGTTCCTTCCTAATTACACTTAAATTCCAAAACGTCTATTTAAGAACAATTCAGTAAACTACAACATCACCTTCAAACCTACCATAAAAAAACCTAATTTTATTACGGGATTCCTCAATGAAGTAACATTTTATTACAATACCATCCAAAAAATAGGAATTCTACTAAAGAAACAAAGCTATTGTAAATAACCAAACGCCCCACCTCCGGCACTTACTCATTCTCTCGTTCCGCAGGCTACACTCCTTCAATCGCAAGAGCCTACGATGTACTTTATCTTGAGCGGAGTCGAAAGGCGCAGCATAAGCAATAATTTAATGAACATTAGTCTTTCAATTAAAGTAAAATCAAATTATTGCCTATGCTTTTTGCCTTTGCCCTCACATCAGCACACATCAAAACACCTAGTTAAACCATTAACCTCACGGAAGGGCAGGTAAATAGGTGTTCGTCAGTCGTTCCGCTTTGTTCCGCAAAACATCCCGACAAGGGTATACAAAGCAGCTATACCTTAATATTTTAAATGGAATAGCTGCCCTTGTCGGGACCATAACTAGCACCACTGCGGCGACACGTCCTCGTTGGCGCTATTTATTTGTTTTGCTTCACACGCTACTCTCCTTCCTCACCCGTGGCTACTCCATCCCCCCAAACGGTGCGCAAGGTGAACGCAGAACTCAGCTCGCTGAAGTTATGCTGAACCGCAGCCAACGTTGCGCACCGCGAAACCCCAATAAGGTGCCTGCCCGACAGCAGGCGGGTTCGCAAGCTCACAACTTAATAATTGGGGGTCTGCCGCCACTTGTTAATTGGGCGAGCCTGCGTGTCGCTGCGGGCTAATCGGGCTGTCACGATTTTTGCATTGCCAATGCTTACAGTCACTAAGTTTCCCTCATTCGTGCCTCATTCCCTCAACTTAGCCACCTCCAGCAACGCGCACAAGAGTAGCTCCTTCCCTCCACTACACGTGCCTAAATACCTTTATTTCGCAATGCCAATACAGAAAAGCAAAAACAAATACTCTAATCTATAAAATCAGTATATAAATACAACTAGCTATTGCTCCATTCCGGCTCCGGCTCGTTTCGTCAATCCTGCCCTGATGAATAGAAGGGATCAGTCGCTACCCTTGTCTTTTCCAACGCCAAAGCAAAAAATCGCGCCAGCCCTGCCGTAAACGGTAGCTGTCTGCCGCCCTCGACCCTCGTTCTTTTGCATCCAGCACCCTTGCTCCGCTCGCAGGCGGCTCGCATTATAGTTCCAGCAATCCATTCCGCTGCTCTCCATTCCTTGCTTCCACTATAGCTCCGCTTTGGTTTACCTGCCTAATGTAATATTATCAATTTTCAAGGTTGTTTTATAAAAGCCTCTTTTTTGGCCTATCGAAAATTTATCGTAATAATTTGAAATGAGAGCGCCGTCAAAACTTTAGGCTGTTTGAGCAATCCAAGTCTGTTACCAGATCAAAAGTCTTTAAAGCGAGTTCCTAAAGTTTAGGTGCCGAATGAAAAATTTAGATAAGTTTTCGTCAGCCTAGATTTTTTTGGTTCGTTTTTTCATCAATGGAAAAAATGAACATGTTAAATGTCTAAAACAAGATTTAATAGAAACATACTGTTATCCGGCTTCTACAAACAAGAACCCTTCAGATTCACCCCATTTACATAAAGGCAATAATCACACTTTAAATTCGGCTTTGCATTAACCTTCCATTAGAAATAAGTAAAAACTCAAACATAAGGCAAAGTTACAGGCGTGCGGATGCGAGAGCTGCAAGGGTTCACTACGCCTGTATGAAAAAATCTCCACCTTATCAGGTAGTATTTTTCCATCCATCCCTTGCATCAGTCGCACCGATCCTGTGTTAAATGGCATTATGTTTAAGTTTTTATTTAGAGTCCGTTTAGGCAGCCGGTGGTTGCTGGCGGGCATACGCACCTCTGGCAAGCCGTTCTTTATTGGTGCGCATTACGTAGGCTTCAAGGAGTATACGTTGCGTATTTTTTGGATAGAGTGCTGCCTCACAGAGCTCCCATTTTAGGGGGCTCTTTTTTTTATCGTTTAGCGAAAATTTTAAAAAGAATTCAGCAAAGTTAGGAGGGTTGCTTCCTCCGCACCAGCCACACAACGGGTTATCAAGGTCAAGCACTTTGTGTTTTTATGAAAATCTCCACCCTTCGGGTAGTATTTTCATCCAAAAACCTTGACAACCCTAGCAACCCTCCTGGTCTAAAGCTTTCTCTTTTCTTCATTTCGTTTTTCTGAAAAAAAATGAAAGCAGAAAAGTGATTCTCAATAAAGTTTAATTAAAAATTGATGCATTATGAAAGCTTTCAAAATCAAAACACATCGACCAGGGCAAACCTACCAAGCCCCACATTTCTTCATCCTTAGCAAAGGAAACAATGCCGGAAAACCAAGTGTTTCTGAATTCACAAACTCATTTGTAATTACAGCAAACACTCAAAAAGAAGCCCATCAGCTCTATTGGATTTGCAACATCTTATACACTGGGCACTACTTTCGTACAAGATTATGCGGGTCCGTAATTCCATTTATCCGAATTGACGAAGTTCAATCACTATTGGAACGAATGATCTTAAATTATGAAGGACACCATTGGTACGGCCGCTTCCAAGCCCTTGAAAAACTGGAGCAATTAATCAAAGTTCTTCAGCACCAAAAAAACTGCATTAACCAATACAAACTATTACTGATGCAGTCCTACCAACTGGATAGAGATTGAACGATTTATCCGAAAACGAAAAAGCCCAGGAGTAATTCCCTGGGCTTCTGATTATAATTACGATGAAGATCTATACCTCATCTGAATTTTTCTTTTTCCGAAAACTTACATCCGATTTGAAGTCAGATAGTTTAATAATAACAGATTTTTAATCCTGTTACCCCGGCCTATCGAAAACTTATCGTAATAATTTGAAATGAGAACGCCGTCAAAATTTTAGGCTGTTTGAGCAATCCAATTTATTAGGATATCAAAAATCTTTAAAGCGAGTTCCTAAAATTTAGGCGTCGAATGAAAAATTTAGATAAGTTTTCGCCAGCCTAGACTTTTTTGTTGAAGCCTGCCCTGAGCGGAGTCGAAGGGTTTTGGGCAATGCAAAAAAGAAAAAACCTCAATGAATTTTAGAATCTTAAGTATTTTCTCAAAATTTATTTAAAGCAGAATTGTTTTCTTATTAGTTATTCCGCTGTTTCATCTTTCTTCTTCCGAAAACTTACATCCGATTTGAATTTTGCAGAAAAGAAATTTTTGACAACAATTTTTAAAGATATCGAAACCGAAAAACTAACTACCGCACCAACAAATGCAAGAATCCCTGTTCGAATTAAATCATCCGACCCAATAACCGGCCACGTAGCCAAAAAAGTACCACCACAAGTACCAGCAATTGTTGAAAGCGATTTAAACGACATCTTCTCAATTATTATTTTCTTTATTTTTTAATTCTTCACCATCACTAACCACCGCCTGACTCACCGCCGTAACGACAGTTCCAGCCACTGTTAGATAAGAAGCAATAGAAATTAATGTTGCAGGCAGCGTGATAGGAGCCGTCAAAATTGCAGCTCCCGAGGCACCCAAGGCAATACCAACATTCCGCAAAATCTTAAAGAATTTTGGCGTAGGTTTCTTATATCGATCTAATATGTTCATACAAACTGTTTTTAATGGTTAATACAACTTCCTCTTTTCGGTCAAAGGCCTGGTGGCACAATGAAAGGACCTTTTGCATCGCCGCCCGGGAATTGCTTCCCCTTCCAATGCCTACCAACTCCGAAACTGGTGCAATACACCCGCGTAGCTCTTTCTTTGCATAATTGGCTGAATGCAACAAAATCAACTGCCGATTAGGTACATTCTTAACCAATAGATGATTACCAAACTTCTTTGAATATCTAGCCTCAAGTTTATAAGAGTCCTCAGGAATACAAGATTCCATCTTCCGATTATCCACCCAAGGAAGCTCAATGGTAAAACACAAAAACCGATTATTCAAAAAGAGGGAGCCATTGGTTCCCTCTTGATGATAACTACGTTCTAAAACCAACTCCATAGTCTACTACTTATCGGTGAGCACAATTGCCAAGGCGTTATACATTCCGTTTTTCAGCGAATACATCTCACCATTTACCTCCTGATAAAACTCAACTCCAAATACCCCAACAACAGGAAGTGTTGAGTTTGCAGTAAGCGTAGAAACCAAGTTCAATGCAGCCGTATCAGGTACTGTATATGGTAGAATCCCAGAGCTGTCCATATCAAAAACAAACAAATCGTTTTCAAAATCTAACTCGGCAGCACCCGAAATCATTCTAAAATGAGTCGTTCCCCCTGGAGCCGCTATTCTTACTACTGGACTAAACGGTGCCAAATCCGCAGTAAACTCACCTGTAACTCGGTCAAAACCTGCAGTGTAAGGAGAAAACAAAGTGTTTCCCAGCTTCCCGCGAATGTTAAAATCAAAATCATTAATCAGATCAAGATTTCCATCCTGAACAGTTCGTAACCCCCTCTCATTTACCGTATCCGATTTCACAACTACAAGCATCTCTTTGGTTAATCTACTAGTAACACGTTTGTCTTTTGCATTCTGCATCAAAATACGCAGCGCATTTCTAACAAGCTTTCCACCCTTGCCAGCACGTCCAAATTCAGCACCATTCTCACGAGTTCTCTGAAAAGCAGGATCGTTCATAATACGGTTCTTGTCCACACCGCCCTTTTCTCGAGCTAAGTGTCCATCCGATGTCTTATAAAAGGAAATATCTCCGATAGTTCCTTTTAATTTAATAATTCCACTTTGTCTTGCCATTGCTATAAAATTTTAAGTTCTCAACAAATCACCGTATTTTTATAGCACTACACGATTTTGACCCTCCACCCATTCCGAACACAGCAGTTTTTACCGTTATTTCCGGTAAACCATTCCTATATTTTAAATAAAGCTGAGGTATAGATCAGGTATGGATGGAGTATAGATAGTGTATGGATAGAGTATGAAAAACCTATTATGAAGTCAGATCGAGTATGCATATTCCCTAAAGACGTCCAGCGCATCACCGGAAGAAGTGAGCGATACGGAAGGCTACTCCTACACCAAATCAGACAGCATTTAGACAAACAACCTCATCAATTTATCACCGTGGATGAGTTCGCAGAATTCACGGGTATTAATATTGAGACAGTAAAGGACTTTCTTAAAAACAACTAATCTGCATTATTTCTTATGACTGACATTAGACAAAAGTTCTTATCTTTACAATTGAATATGAAGGTAAATCAATTCAACGCACAATAAATCATATATACCCTAATCAGACACCCCTCTGAAACACAAAGAGTTAACTTACTGATAATCAATGGGTAACACACAGGGTTCTCTTCCTGTCATCTCGACAAGAAAAAACACCAAACAACACTAAAACCCTGTAAATCATATGGTTTACAGGGTTTTTTAGTTTTCGAATTCATAGCAGAAAATATTACAACTCCCCCTTTTTGACAAATTGGTAGTAATTACTTTTTTTCCCATCGATGATTCTTTCATCATACAGCAATTGGAAATTATTTTCATCAAAAATTTCAAAAAAAACATCCCAGGAAATATTATTTAAAAACTCTTTATTCTCGTGAAAATTGATTCTTAACATTTCCCCTGCCATAGTCTTATTGGCTATTCCTTCTGTCATAGCAGGTACACCTTCTCGCTCTTCAACCCAATTTCTAATGGTTGTATGATTATCTGTTGTTTTTAAATGGTCTGAATTCATAATTTATGCATTTTAAATTATCTCAATAATGTTGTTGATTGTCTGGGCTCTTGATAACCTCAGCCAGAATCATGATTACCCTGCCGATTTTAATTTTTAGGGTTAATAAATCTTCTTCTTATAAAGTTAGCACTAATATAAATATACTAACAATCTTGTAATAACTAATTCTCAAAGGTTTAACAAGATTAAAAATTATTGATTTTTAAATTCACCGAATCTACGATAATCAGGTAGTCATATAAATTCGCATAATTTAAAAAGCAAATTGCTATAATTCAAACCTTTGCACTTGGATTTGGCTTTACTAAAAATTGAAGCTAATTCACAGAATTTAATTCATTAACAGTAGCAATGTTTTAATTTCTTCCCAATACCTAATGTTCCAATTCTTGAATAGGAGAATGGTTTGAGTTTCGAAAAAATAAAAAATGGATTGGATTATATCTGTGCAAGTGAAAAGTGACCTTGCATTTAAGAAATATTTAAATTTATAAAACCATAAACACAAAAACCATTGTCTCTCATTTTTTAAAGGCAAATCAAAAATTTAAGAAAGAGTTTAATAGTATATTTTGGTTAACCTACACATATTGATTAACTTATAAACTCTAAATTTGATTGCCAAATAATTTAAAAACAAATCTATGAAAAATAAAAATTGGCCAGAATTATCTTTTAATAAAGGAAAAGAAACCTATGAGACACTTCATCTATGGACCCAGATAATAGGAAAAATTAAATTGGAACTCAACCCTTGGATAAATCATTCCTGGCACACCACTCTAGAAATTACAACTCACGGCCTAACTAGCGGGCCTATTTTTGCCGAAAACAAGCAAATTGAGATAAGCCTAAATTTTTTAGAACATCAATTAACAATTGTTTCCAGTGAAAATGAAAAGAAAAGTTTTGACCTAAAAACTCTTAAAGTTTCTAGTTGTTACAATGAGCTTATAAACCATCTGAACAATATTGGTATAGATGTTAAAATAAATACCCTTCCCAACGAAATGGAAGACCCGCTTCATTTCCACGAAAACCATAGCGGCACTTATAATGAAGAAGCTGCTATCAATTTGCATAAGTCATTGTTGAAAATGAACCGAGTTTTTTATGAGTA
Source organism: Aequorivita sinensis (assembly GCF_006346335.1). Lineage (GTDB taxonomy): Bacteria > Bacteroidota > Bacteroidia > Flavobacteriales > Flavobacteriaceae > Aequorivita > Aequorivita sinensis. Next base: position 197,837 of record NZ_VDMC01000003.1, on the reverse strand, counting down.
TCGCTCAAAATTTTTAGGCAAAAGCAGTGAAGTAATGTTTTTTTGGGGCAGTTTTGATTTAGTTGTTTCAAGATTCTCTGGGAAGGAAGCGCCTTTGCATCCCGGAGGTTTTCCTAATCTTCCAGATTGGGTAACGCAGGAGGCATATTCGCATGAAATAATGAATTGCGGGTTTTGGCCTGGCAGCGAAGGAACCCCATTTGCTGCGTTTTACAGCTATATCTATCCTGCGCCAAATGGTTTTAAGGAAGCTACTTTAAAACCTAACAGCGCCTACTTTCATAAGGAACTTGGTGAATTTATTTTAAAATATGAAGACGTTCAAAAAGCAGATAACCCCTCAGAAATGTTAATGGAATTTCTACAAAGCAGTTATAACACCGCAGCCAATCTCGCTAAATGGGATAAGGAGAAATTACAATTTAAATTGAAGAAAAATTAGCGATTTGAAAAAATCAATCGTAAACGAATTTTTTTAATTTAAAGAAATAGAAAAAACTTTCCAATATTTAATGAGGAAGCTTTTTCTGTTTATATATTTAAATTACCCGCCAATTCCTTTAAGGTGATTTCTGAAAGTTTAGCCTCATAAACCGCATTGCTAGAACGTAATACGGCATTGATGTAGTTGAGCTGTGCCGTTCTAAATTCTATGGTAGGAATAGTGCCAATCTTGTATTTCGCTATTGTGATATCCAGGTTTTCTTTGGCAATATCCTCATTGCTAAGTTCTAATTCCATCAAAGTTAAATTGGTTTGATAGGTTTGATAGGCAATAGAAAGTTGAGACAATAAACTTTGGGTTTGTTGTTCTATCAATAATTCTGAATTTTCTATTTGAATTTTAGCTATTTGTTCATTTCTATTTTGGTTGAAACCATCAAAAAGATTAAGTCTGGCCGATAAACCAACATTAAACCCTCTGGATTCATTACTAGTGGAAAATCCTAAATCCGATTCAGAATTGTTGAATAAATAGCCTGCCTGAGCACTAATTGTGGGCAAGCGGCCGCCTTTTATTTGTTTCAGTTCTAATTCAGTTATTCTTTTATTTATAAGTTGTGCCTGTAATTGCGGGTTTTGTGCTTTGGCTTCTTCTTCTAAAACAGAGAGCTCTAAATTTTCTTCGATGGAAATCAAATCAATAACATTGAAATCTGCTTTCGCATCTCTACCCATAATTTCATTCAAACGGGTTTTGGTGTTTTTAAACAATTCCTGTTGCCTAAAATACTGGGTTTGATCGGTATTTTCATCCACTTGTGCATTCAATAACTCTAATTTTGAAGCTTTCCCAATGCTAAATCGATGGTTTGCCAATTCCACTCTCTGCCGAGAAATCACCAAAGTACTATCCAAGGCATTCAGTTGCCTTTTCTGCTGTACCAAATTGTAATAGGTAGTCATTACATCTCTTACAGTACCTAATATGGCTTGTTGCAGTTCGGCTTCACCCAACTTTTTCAATTCCTTTAACTGATCGTATCGCGCAAACATTCGTAAACCATCAAAAATGGTCCAGTCCAACTCTACCCCATAAGTTAAATTATTATTTTTTGCATTATCCTGGGAAAGGCTTGTGCCGTCGGAACGAGTTTGAGTAATATTTTGAATGCCATTATTGTTGTTCGCTACTGCATTCAAACTAGGTAACATTCCAGCAAAACCCGGACTCACGGAGGTTTCATCTATTTTAAGCTCGTTAGTAACAATTTTAATTTGGTAATTATTTTCAAGAGCTATGGAAACTGCCTCGGTTACCGATAGAAGTTCTTCTTCTTGAGCATTTGCATTAAAACTTATAAATGCAATAAATAATACAACCAAGTTATGTAAGGCTTTCTGCTTCATATTGTTCAATTTTATCAAATTCTGGACTGTGCTCTTTTTCTCTAGACCACATTAAATAAAGTGCGGGAATCACAAAAAGCGTAAGGATTAACGAAAACATCGTCCCTCCTACAATAACGACCCCCATCCCCATTCTACTCTTTGATGCTTCACCTAAGGAAAGGGCTATGGGCAAGGCTCCCAAAGCAACGGTTAAACTGGTCATTAAAATAGGTCTTAATCTCGATTCTGATGCTTTTAAAATGGCTTCTCCTTTTGCTATACCGCTTTCACGAAGCTGATTGGCAAATTCTACAATTAAAATTCCATTTTTAGTTACCAAACCAATTAGCATAATGGTACCAATTTGACTAAAGATATTCCAAGTCTGTCCAAAAAGCCATAACGAAAATACAGCACCGGCAACCGCCATAGGCACGGTAAGAATAATAATAAAAGGATCGATAAAACTTTCGAATTGGGCTGCTAGTAATAAGAAAATGAGCAGTAGCGCCAAGCCAAAAGCAAACATGGTGTTGCTACTACTTTCCACAAAGTCACGAGATTCCCCTCCTAAATCTGTTGTAAATGTATCGTCCAATATTTTTTCGCTTATAGCGTCCATAGCTTCTATACCATCGCTAATACTTTTACCTGGGGCCAATGCAGCAGAAACGGTGGCGCTCATATAACGGTTGTTGTGATACAACTGTGGAGGACTGCTTTGTTCTTCGGTGGTTACCACGTTATCTAATTGTATCAATTGGCCTTGATCGTTTTTCACATACATTGCTGCCAAATCCATTGGGGCACTTCTATCGGCTTTATCAAACTGACCCATAACCTGATACTGCTTGCCATTCATTAAGAAATATCCAAATCGCTGTCCGCTTAAAGCCAATTGTAGCGTTTGGGCCACATCTAGAACAGAAACACCCAAGCTTTGAGCTTTTTCACGATTAATGGTCACGTAAACTTCTGGCTTATTAAATTTTAGATTTACATCGCTATTTGAAAATGTGGGATCATTCTCTACAGCATCCATAAATTGAGGTATTTTTTCGCGTAATTTCTCAAAATTCTGTGCTTGAATGATAAATTGAATAGGCATGCCACCTCGTCTGCTCACCGAAATAGTGGGTGTTTCAGATACACTAACTCGGGCATTTGTATAATCTCGTGTCCACCGTGTTAAATCCTGAGCAATTTCTTGCTGACTTTTTTCCCTATCTGAGGGATCAACTAAGGTTATTATAGCACGACCACTGTTTACCGCACCAGAGCCAAAACCTGGGGACGTGATAATCAAGCTAACTTGTTTTTCGGGGATGGAATCGTTTATCAACTCGGTAATATCGGTCATTACCCGATCCATATAGTCGTAAGAAGCTCCTTCTGGTCCAGTTACCGAAGCCCGAATATAACTGCGATCGTCGTAAGGTGCAGTTTCTTTCTTAAGAACGGTGTAAAACAGACCAATCATCACAATACAGATTAGCAGAATAGGAAAACTCAACCATTTCTTATCGATAAACTTTCTTAAATTATAGGCATAACTTTTATTCATCTTCTCGAAGTACCGCTCTGTGATCCTATAAAATTTCCCGTGTTTTTGTTTTCCTGGACGCATTAAATACGCATTCAACATTGGTGTTAGGGTAAGAGAGACGAAAGCAGATACCATTACCGCACTAGCAAGCACCACCCCAAATTCCCGAAAGAGTCTCCCAACAAATCCTTCCAAGAATATAACTGGTAAGAACACGGCAGCAAGGGTAACTGAGATTGAAATAATGGCAAAGAATATTTCTTTAGAGCCCTTTACAGCAGCTTCAATGGGCGACATCCCTTCTTCCACCTTTTTGTAAATATTTTCGGTAACCACAATACCATCATCTACTACCAGACCTGTGGCGAGAACTATAGCCAAGAGAGTTAACACATTGATGCTGTATCCAAAAAGCCACATTATAAAAAAGGTTGCAATAAGCGATACGGGAATATCAATAAGCGGTCGTAGCGCTATGGACCAATTCCTAAAGAAAAGGTAAATAACTAGGATTACTAGGATTATGGCGATAATTAGGGTTTCAACTACTTCTGTAATGGCGCTTTTTATAAACAAAGTGTTGTCCCGAGATATATTCAAAATAAAATCTGAAGGCAAGTCTTTTTTTAGCTTTTCATATTCTATGTAGAACGCATCAGCAATATCCACATAATTGGTTCCTGGTTGTGGTACAATGGCCGTTGCCACCATAGGTTGGCCACTGTCGGACAGTTTGGTCTCCATATTATCGGCTTCCAAACGCGCTCTCCCCACATCGCTCATCCTTACAATCCTTTCGCCATCCGCTAATATGATAATGTCGTTAAATTCTTCTTCGGTAGATAGGTTTCCTATAGTTTTTACCGTTAGTTCTGTATTGGCACCCGTTAGTTTTCCTGAAGGAAGCTCCACGTTTTGCGCAAGCAATGCATTCCTAACATCAGCTACGGTAACACCATAAGCTGCTAATTTTGCTGGGTCCAACCAAAGACGCATAGCATATAAACGATCTCCCCAAACTTGGATACTACTTACCCCGGGAATAGTTTGAAGCCTTGTGGCTATTACGTTTTCAACATAATCGGAAAGTTCCAAAACATCTCTATCGTTGCTTTGAACGGTCATTACGATAATAGGTTCCGAATCGGCATCGGCTTTTGAAACCACGGGAGGCGCATCAATATCGTCCGGAAGCCTACGTACGGCTTGGGAAACTTTATCACGTACATCATTGGCGGCGGCTTCTAAATCTTTATCTAGATTGAACTCAATATTAATACGGCTAGAACCTTGATTGCTGGAAGAAGAAATATTCCTTATTCCATCTATCGAATTAATAGATTTTTCTAAAGGTTCTGTAATTTGCGATTCAATAATATCTGCATTGGCTCCAGAGTATGAAGTGGAGACCGAAATTATTGCTGGATCAATGGAGGGAAATTCGCGTACCCCAAGGTATGTAAAGCCAATAACCCCAAAAAGCATTATGGCAATATTCATTACAATGGCCAAAACCGGTCTCTTTATACTAAGGGTCGATAAATTCATTTTGTTCTAGTTGTTTTATCCAAGTTTTCTAACTTCACATTTACCGGAGAACCATCCTTAAGCGCCATTACACCAGTGGTAAGAATAGTATCACCTACCTTTAATCCAGAAAGCACACGGGCATCTTTGTCGGTACGAGCACCTGTTTCCACTTCAACCTGAACAGCCTTTCCATCTTTTAAAACAAATATTACTTTTCCATTTTGAATAGGAATCAATGCCTCTGTTGGCACCATTATGGCATCCGCTACAGTTTCCAAAGGAAGGTTGACATTGGCAAACATTCCAGGATACAAAGTTCTTTCGGGATTATCAGCAATAGCACGTACCTTTAAGGTTCGAGTAGATAAATCTATCATAGGTTCTACAGCGTAAATTTTTGCGCTTAAAGTGTCTTTACCACCAGAAACCGTAAATGAAAGCTCGTTGTTTACTTTCATTCTATTGGCATATTTTTCAGGAATACTGAATGTTATTTTCAACTTGTCTAGATTTACCAAAGTAGCGATGGGAGTAGCGGGCGTCACATAGGTTCCTTCTGAAATGTTTCTTAAACCAATTGTACCAGAAAATGGTGCTCTAATAGTCGCTTTTTTCAATTGAGCCGAAATAAGTTGCGATTGAGCTTTAGAGCTTTTAAAATCGGCACTGGCAATATCGTATTCTTCTTGGCTTATGGCTTGTTTTTCCAAAAGTAGTTTTGCCCTGCGCTCATTTTCTGAAGCCAATTGTTGTGCGGTGGTAACCCGTGAAAGTTGCGCGCGCAATTCAGAATCGTTTACTCTTAAGAGTACTTGTCCTCTTGAAACCCTTGTACCTTCCTCAAAATTAATAGCTTCTACTACGCCCGTAATTTCACTACGTATATCCACTTGCTCATTAGCTTCAAGTGTTCCCGAAAGCGACAGATTATCAGTAAATTTTTCAGGTTTTACAACAAGACCTGTTACCGTTTTAATGGACGGTCCGCCCGTATTTTTAGAGGAATTGGCAATTTCACGATTATCCATTATTCTGTAGCCAATCAAGGCTATGATTCCAATAATGAGTAAAATGTAAACGATATGCTTGGTCTTCATATATAAACTCTTTTTGTTCTCGTTATTCATCTAAGTTTAGATGTGCATAAACACACAAAACTTACTTTTTAAAATGCAATTTATTTTTAACAACCCAAATTATAATTTTAATCAACTCTTTCTATTAAATTTTAGTGAAAGTTACTTACAATTTTATTTATTTGAAATTAAAACTCTTCATCGTCATCCTCGCTATTTCGGTTACTTTGCGAACGTTTCTGCTTTTTCTGATTAAATCTATACGTAAAAGCTAAATTAAACGAGCGAGGACGTCTTTGGAATTCACTTTCACTTATAAAGGTATTGGTAGTAGTAAGGGTATTGCTTTTTCGAGAGTTAAATAAATCACTCACATTGAAACCAATGGTAGCATTATCGTTAAAAACATCTTTACTTAGCGCCAAGTCTACAGATAAAATGCCTTCATTCTCAGATTGAGCATCATTGGAGGGTCCGCGATAAAAAGCATTGGTTTGCCATTCAATTTTGTAAGGCAAGGATACCTTAGCGCTACCTCTGGCAAAATAACTAGTGTTTTTAGCACTATAATCCACGCCATTAAATTCACCTTTTGTATTAAACTGAAAAAAATTAAAGCTACCATTAAGTCGTAGCCATTTGGCTGGATTAAAAAGTATACCGGCTTCAAAGCCAATACGTTCGTTGGTGCTTAAATTAATTGGAAGCATTCTAATAATAGGAATGCCATTTGCAGTTTCGTTTCCTGTATCTTCCTGAATGCGTTCAAAAGCATCTGTTTCGTTTTGATAATATACTGAAGTGGTTAGAGTGACTTTATTCCAACGCTTTAAATACCCCAAATCGAAGGCATTTGCAAAAGCTGGGTCTAGATTAGTATTTCCTTGAAAGATGTTTGCTTCACTGGAACGAGAAGGAAATGGGTTAATCCATCGACCTCTAGGTCTGTTAATGCGTCTATTGTAACCTAGGGTTATATTTTCACGGTCATTTAATTCGTACGTTACATTGAGTGTAGGAAATAATCCCGTGTAAGATCTGTCAAAGTCAAGATTTAGTGCCTCGTCACCTCCAGAATCAACATTGATTGCATCTACCTTACCTTTTAATTGGGTATGTTCTAATCGCAAGCCTGCCAAAACTGAGAATTTGCCATACTTGTTACCATATTGTGTATAGAATGCGTTTACGTTTTCATTATAAGTAAAAATATTAGATAAGCCATCATCACGTACAAAAACACCACCAGCCACTTCTTGCTCGGTTAATTCATAATCTGTTTGGGTTTCTCTGAAATTACCTCGATACCCAGCTTCAAATTGCGCATTCTCGCCGATGGGCAATACATAATCCATTTGTGCCAAGTATTCTTTTTGAGTCTCGTCTATTGTTATTAGTTCAGATGGTAGTATTTCAAGTTCAGGTAAGACATTGCTTTCATTAATTCTAGAAAGTCCTTCTTCCTTTCCATTTTCATATTGAAAATCGGCTTTTAATTCATGCCCCTTAGTATTAAATTTTGTAATATAATTTAAAGCAAATTGGTAATTTCTATCTGTTTCAGATTCAAATTCTGTTCTATTTCTACTGATGGCTAAATTATTTAATCTGTTAAATTCATCAGTAGTATTTACGGTTTCGTCATCATCATTTCCCAATGAAAAAAATCCTGAAGCAGTGATAGAGGTTTTATCAGAAAGAAAGTATTCAATCCCCAAATTGGTATTGAAATTTCTACCAATACGTTCGCTATCCCGATTTTCAATAACTAGAGGATTTATAATGCTATTGGCTAGATACTGGTTTTTAAAAATAGCTTCTCCGGGAGATTCACGATAGCGATAACCTGTGGTATTAAAAATATTAAATTTTTCTGTACGTAAGTTGATGTTACCACTAACACTACTGCTGTTAGGATACCCTAAATTTGTTTGTATAGAACCATTTAATCCTAAGGTTTTCTCCTTTCGCAAAATAATATTTAAGATCCCGGCTGTACCTTCGGCGTCATAACGGGCAGATGGAGATGTAATTACCTCAACCCGGTCAATAGCGTCAGCAGGTAAAGCGCGTAAGGCATCGGTAGATCCGAACCCAGCCATTGCAGATGGCTTACCGTTAATTAATATTCTTACATTTTCGTTTCCTCGTAGCGCTATTGCACCATCAATGTCTACCGTAACCGAAGGTACATTTGCTAATGCGTCGCCAACATTGGCTCCACTTGTAGTTAAGTCTTTACCTATGTTGTAAATTTTCTTGTCGAGCCTTACCTGTACTTCAGTAGTTTCTGCTCTTATAACAACCTCATCGAGAGACTGAGAGTCTTCTGTAAGTTTAATGGTTGGTAAAGTAGTGGATTTAGTTAAATTCTGATTCTCTAAAACTTTTGTGGCAAAGCCTATAAATTCAAAACTTATATTATATTTTCCCGCAGATACATTAATTGCATATTTACCTTGTGAATCTGTTATTCCACCAGTGACAGTCTTTCCTCTACTGTTTGTGAATACTACAGTGGCATATTCCAAAGCCACGCCAGTTGATTCTTCAATAATATTCCCGCTTATGGTAATTTCTTCTGAACTTCTATTAGGATTCTGCCCAAAAGAAAATGAAGTCACACATAATATAATAATGCTTATATACTTTGTCATAATTTGAATCTTATATGAGACCTTTTATTTTTTTACAATTGTTCTTTTATTATTTAAATAGTAATCAACAGAATATTTACCCGGACCAGTAAAAAATAGGCTTAAGTAACCAACACCATAAAGCAAAGCTCTCTCCATTATTCCAAAATCATCATTAATATGAACGATAAATGCTGCCACTAACATTGTTATCATTAAAGGAATCAAGGCCCAACGCGTTAGAAGCCCAAACACCAACAACAAGCTGCATATAACTTCGGCAAAAACTGCCAAAGCTAGAGATGCGGTATCGCCTACGCCAAAAGGGTCTGAAAAGTGAATTTCGCCACCGCCAAAAAGTCGCTCCCATTTTCCAAGTCCGTGAGCAAATAACATTGTTAAACCTAAAAACAGCCTTAAAATCAAGAGGCCAGAATCATTTAAAGTGAAATTTGAAAATTTTGCTATTGCTTTCATATTTTGTAGTTTTTTTTGATAGTGTAAAGAAACCAACTGAGTTGGGTGGAAGAAAATATTTTCCCGTGAACGACAGTACTTCTACCCTGAAAAGCATTTTTCTGTTTAGCGGTACAAAAATGTTGTTTAGCGGGATTAGATGGTTGATGACGATTTTTATTAAGTTATAACCTTATAAATTATTTACTTTTATAGAATGAACCTTAAGACGTCCACCTCGCTTTTAAATTCAAAGGAGCTCATCTTCCAGATAATTCTTAATATCACGGTATTTATATTTTACGGATTTGATAGACGTCATCCTGGTATAGAGTTCCACCGAGTATATTTCTTTCTTAATTATGCATTGGCGGCACTCATTATTAATTATTCCTTATTACCCCGCTATCTTTATAAAAACCGTTATATTGAATTTGCGATTTATACCTTCGTCATCATAGGGTTTGTAATATTTATAGAAGAAGCATTTTTAGAACAAATATTCTACCCTAATACACGAGGTAAAAAATTCTTGGGTGTATTCTACAACCTATTAAGTACCATGCCAACCATAACTATTTTAGTGGGTTTTAAATTTGCTTGGGATGCCTTAAGAAAACAACAGGAAGTCTTAGATTTAAAAAACTCCGCCAAGGAAAGTGAACTTCAATTTTTGAAGTCGCAAATTAACCCACACTTTTTGTTCAACAATATGAATAATCTTTATTCGTATGCGGTGGAGAAATCATCAAAAACACCAGAGATAATTTTAGAACTTTCTTCAGTACTGCGATATATGCTCTATGAGTGTAAAGCCCCTTTTGTACCCTTGAAGAAGGAAATTGAGCATATAGAAAACTATATTAAATTAAGTGAGCTTCAAGTTGAAGAACGAGGGGAAGTAAATTTTAAAATAGGTAATATTCCAAATAATTATCGGATAGCACCTTTAATACTATCCGTATTTATTGAAAATGCATTCAAACACAGCGTTTCTAGTCAAACAGAGAATATTTCAATAGTGATTGAAGTTAATGTAAATGAAGTAGGGGTTTTAAATTTCAGTTGTAGTAATACATATTTGAAACAGAGTAATACCCAAAGTCTAGATAGCGGAATAGGCTTGGAAAACGTAAAAAAAAGATTGAAACTGATTTATCCAAAGTGTCACACTCTAAAAATAGACATTGAAAATGACCATTTTATTGTTAAGTTGTCTATTGATTTAAGTAAAACTCAAGAATAATGAATTGCATCATCATAGAAGATCAAATGCCAGCACAGCGCATTTTAAAAAGATATATTGAAGATGTAGGAACCCTCAATTTAATAGGTACATATACTGACGCCCTTAGCGCAATGCAGGTTATAAATTCGGAAAAAGTTGATGTTGTTTTTTTGGACATTCACCTCCCGAAATTATCTGGAATAGAGTTTTTAAAAACACTTACCAATCCACCGCAGGTTATATTAACCACTGCTTTTCAAGAATATGCTTTAGAGGGGTATGAACTAAATGTGGTTGATTATCTTCTAAAACCGTTTTCTTTTCAGCGTTTTGTAAAGGCTGTTTCTAAAATTAGCAGGAAAGACGATTCACCTATTGATAAAAAAAGAGAGGAACAAAAAACCACTCTTGAAGAAGTGTATATAAAAGATGGGTACGAACACATTCGAGTTATAACTGATGATATTTTTTATTTAAAAACTGATTCTGATTATACCGAAATTCACTTAAAAAACAAAAAACTACTGTCTTCAGAATCTTTGCGATACTGGGAAGACACCCTATCTTCAAACAAATTTATGCGAATTCACAAATCGTATATCTTTAATATCTGTAAAATTTTAAAAATTTCAGGGAACCAAGTATTTTTAGAGGATGATATAGTTATTCCAATTGGGAGGGCTTATAAAAATGATTTTATGAAACGGTTTACTTCAAAATAGAAAACAGTATATTCGTTATTACTGTTAAATAATGCATCCAATTTTACGCCTAAAATCAACAAATAAATATGGATATAAATGTTCTTTATGTTTTTGATATGATTGGAACGGCTGCTTTCGCTCTCTCTGCGGTTATACCAGCTATACGAAAGGATATGGATCTTTTTGGAATATTTACAATTGCTTTTGTAACGGCAATTGGAGGTGGAACTTTAAGAGATTTACTTATTAGCGCTCCAATTGTCTGGCTACACAATATGACCTATGTATATATTATTATAGGGACGGTAATTCTTGCGGTAATTTTCAGAAATAGATTGATTTATATGAGTGAATCTATTTCTTTTTTTGACACTATAGGCCTTTCTGCATTTACGCTAATTGGTATTGAAAAGGCAATGGACGCGGGTTATTCTGTACTTATATGTATTGCCATTGGAACTATGACGGCGTGTTTTGGTGGGGTTATCCGAGATACGTTTTTGAATAAAATTCCTGTAATTTTTATAAAAGAAATTTATGCAACTGCAAGTATTGCCGGAGGAATAGTGTTTTTTGCACTTTTAAACGTACTTCCCAATACTTATGTATATGTAATCACCGGCTTGGTAGTTTTTGTAATCCGTAGTCTTTCAAAAAAATATCATATAACTTTACCTACAGTACAATTAAAAAAATAGCCTAATCAATAAAAAATAGAATTATGAAAACTGAATATATCAACATTCCTTTAGTAAAAAACGAAGAGAAAAAACGCTTTGAAATTGAGGTTGACGGGCACTTTGCTTTTATCGATTATAAAGAACCTGGTGACAAAATCGCATTAATACACACCGAAACCGATCCAGAACTTGCTGGGAAAGGTGCTGCAGCTGCCGTTGTAGAAAAAACATTGCATTATCTGGATGAAAATAATATTGTATTGCTTCCTTTTTGTCCTTATGTATTCGCCTATATAAAGAAAAATCCAGAATGGAAACGTTTAGTGAGTCCTAAGTTTAATGGTTATGATAAACTATAATGTAGTTTGATGGTAATTATTAGATTACTTGACCGAGATAGTTAATTCGGGACTCCACTCCTTATCCTAAGTTTGGTATTATAATGCATTAGAGAATTAATTATTTTTATGGATAAAAGACTGTTCTAAAAGCGACTATGGCCGTCGGTTCAAGCGCAGTTGAAAATCTTAAGTTACTGATCAACAATTAGGTCTCGTCTGCGCCCGGCCTGACAAATCATTTATTTTTTAACTTTTAAACAACCTCATTTTCATAACCTTCTCAAAGCTTGTATTTGGGAATATTTTCAGGATTTTAATAAAGCTTGGAAGTTTAAATCTCTATTGATCTTATAGACTTAATTTCATATTTTTATATTTTATAGATAGAAATTAATCCTTTGAATTTCTAATACTTAAAAACCTAAATCTAAAATTATGGATGATAAAGAAAATAATACCCGCCCTGAACAACGACCTATTGATCCTGAGAAAAATAATGCTGCTCAAGAAAGAGAATATCGAAAAGATAAAAGAGCAGGGAAAATTGGTAATACGAAAATCGATTCAGAAGAATAACTAATCCGCTAAAGAATAGTATTCTTACTAGAGTTTTCAATTCCAGATTGCCGTGGGTCTGGTAAAAGATTTTGAAACTTTATTTTTTCAACAACTATAGATAAGTAGTCTAAATCATCAACTACCTTTCCTGTAATCAAATACACTCCGTTTGTTCTTATAGAATATTTACGCGCAATTTCAGGAAAGCGAACTGTATCAAAAATCACTCCTTCGTAATCGATAAAGGTCCCGAAAATCATAATATCACCTTTACTGGTACCCGTCTGCTTGGCGGTAATCAACTTACCAAAAATAGAAATACGCTTCCCTATATTATAAGGAATGTCTTTAACCAAACAATTAGGCAGGTTGTCTTTTTGAATTAGATTGAAATACCCCTTTAATGGAAAACCTATTAACTCCAATTCATCGTAAGCATCAATCAAATGATTGCTAAGTATCTCTGGCAATGTAAAATTTACTTGCTTAGGCTTAAACAACAATAATGCAGTATCATCAAGCTTGTTTTTTGAAGATTTAAGATGAGCTTCCCACATTATTTGATGCTTGTCTTTTCCTGTAAACCTAAAACAGTCTATTCGAATTAATGTTATTAATTGTTCGATACCAATAGGCACACGATCTATAAAATCATCAAAGTCCTCAAAATCGCCATACAATCGTCTCGATTTTAATATCCTCTCCACTACCCTTTCCTCCAAATCGCGTATTAATACAAACCCCAAGTAGATGGTTTTACCTTGAATTATCGTTTCATAAGAACTATTATTTATACAAGGTTTTTCTACAATTCCTCCCTGTAAAACAATTTCTTGAACATAGGTTTCAATAGAATAAAATCCACCGCCATTATTGAGTACGGCAACCATAAACTCTAAAGGGAAATATCGTTTTAAATACAAGCTCTGATAACTTTCTACAGCATAGGATGCCGAATGGCCCTTGGCAAAAGCGTAACCCGCAAAAGCACTTACTTGATCCCAAACCTCCATTGTTAGTTCTTCAGAATACCCTTTTTGCAGACAGTTACTCTTAAACTTTTTCTCAACAGCTATAAATTCCTCTTTAGATCTAGACTTCCCACTCATCCCTCTTCTCAATACATCTGCTTCCCCCAAATCCAGTCCTGCGAAATAATGCGCTACTTTTAAAACATCTTCCTGATAAACCATTACACCATAGGTTTCGTGAAGAATTTCTAATAAAACAGGATGACCGTTCTTTCGCTTTTCGGGGAATTTATGCCTTATTATATATTCATTTTTCATTCCGCCATTGGTTACTCCAGGCCTAATAATCGAGCTTGCAGCTACAAGACCTAGATAATCTTGCGTGCGCAACTTGGTCATTAAAACACGCATGGCAGGAGACTCAACATAAAAAACGCCCATACAATCTCCAGTTTTCAACAATTCATTGATATTAGGGTCATTTTTAAACTGATAAACCTGATTTATATCTGCTACTTCTGCTTCAGGTTGATTGTACTTTATAATTTCCAGACATTCTTTTATCTTAGAAAGTCCTCGTTGCGCTAGAATATCAAATTTAAAAATGCCGACATCTTCAGATATAATCATATCAATCTGAACTGTTTGAAAGCCCTTTGGCGGCATAAATGTGGCAGCAAAATAGTTGATAGGTTTATTCGTAATTAAAATCCCTCCGGAGTGAACACTTAAATAATTTGGAAACCCACTTATTAATTTCCCGTATTTCACAATCAGTTGAAAATATTCATCCGCTTTTGAAGCCGTTTTCCCACTTTGTAGAAATGCATCTATTTCGTGTTTTGGAATTCCAAAAACTTTTCCAAGCTCTCGTACTACTGCCCGGTATTTAAATGTAACATAAGTCCCCATTAATGCAGTATTCGGGAACCTCTCAAAGATATATCGTGTAATATCATCCCTATCACGCCAGGAAAAATCTAAATCGAAATCGGGAGGCGAGGACCTATATATGTTGATGAAACGTTCAAAGTAAAGGTCGAGCTCAATCGGGTCAACGTTTGTGATTTCTATAATATAAGCAACCACACTATTAGCACCACTTCCACGACCTATATAGGGGTAATTCTTCGACTTTGCGTATTGCAATAAATCCCAATTAATTAAAAAATAGGATACAAAATCCATCTCCTTAATAGCTTTGAGCTCCTTTTCAATTCTATCATAAACAACTTGATCAGGATTTGGATATCGTTTTTCGAGATTCTCAAAAACCAATTTTCTCAGAAAATTAAAATCAGCATTTTTATCTTCCAAATAGCACTGTTGATTCTGATTCTCTCTTTCTGAATTGAATTTGAAAGCTACATTTGTTTCAGAAAGTAGTCTCTTAGTGTTTTCAATTGCAAGAGGAAATTCTTCAAAGTGATTTAATATTTCTGCTTTTGAAAACATCTTATCAGTTTTCGAGCCTTGTTCTTCTTCAGGTAGTTTGCTTAACAAAGTGTTTAACCCAATTGCTCGCAATAATCTGTGAGCGTTATAATCTCTTTGCCCGCGAAATGTAACCGTCTGTTGAATAATTAAATTTTCATAATTCCGATATTTCGAAAACTTCAGCTTTCTTAACCCCACAACAGACACCCCTATATATTCATTCTCCTTAAATGAAGTCTTTTCCAACTCCATTACCTTTTCAAATGGATATATTATTGCGCAATCCTTTAGGCTAGGACATAAATCAGGGAACTCTTTTTTTTGATGTAGGTATTCGGTTAAATATTCATTTAAACATTGAAACCCTAAATTGCTTTTAGCAATAACAACGTATTGCTGATTTATTCCATTTCGAAAATCGACACCTACCGAAACCTTAATATTATATGCTGAAGCATTTTTAAGCACGCTCAAGCAAGCAGAAGTGGAGTTGATATCGGTAAGCGCAAACGAGTCAATATCATTTTGCTGCGCCAACTCCAGAAGCTCAATTTCTGAAATGGTACCGTAACGTAATGAATAGTAACTGTGACAATTTGTATACATTTATTGCTTTCTATGTGCCAACAACAAAGGAGGTTCGCCATTAAAAGGATTGTGATTGCTACGAATAGATTTTACATCTAGCGTAGAAGCTCTCATTACAGCCCCGCTGCCAAATCGATTTCTAATTTTATCGAGTGATGCGTATAAATTCAAATTCTTTAAATCGTCGTCAAACAAGTTTATTTGATAATGCCCCCCAGTAAGATGTGAGAAATTAACGCCAATTAATCGCACCAAAATTCGCCTTTGATATATTTTATTAAAGAGACTGTGAATGAGCGGTATTAAAATATGATCGGCACTTGTAAAAGGAATTTTTAATTGTTTGCTATAGGTGCTAAAATCTGAATACCGAACTTTAACCGAAACACAACTTGTAAGCTTATTGCCCAACCGCAATTGATAAGCGAGCGTCTCTCCCATAGCAGTTAGACTAGCTTCAAGTTTTTTAATATCTATAGTATCCTTATCAAACGTTCGTTCGGTAGATATAGATTTTCGTTCGCTATATTGAACTACGGGTGTTTTATCAATACCATTGGCTCTATTCCAAATAAGTCTTCCGTTTTTACCCAACACCGAAACCAACATTTCTACAGGCATATTCTGAAGGGTGCGGACTTCGTGAATTCCCAGATTTCGTAATTGTTGACTTGTAACTTTTCCCACCATCGGAATTTTACGAACAGAAAGAGGCGCTAAAAAATCTTTCTCAAAACCAGAATCAATTTTAATTTGGTTATTAGGCTTTGCCTCTCCAGTAGCTACTTTAGAAACTACTTTATTCTTGGAAAGACCAAATGAAATTGGCAAGCCTGTTTCTTTAATAATGGTGTGTCGGAGTTCTTTGGAAAATTTATAGTTTCCAAAAAAACGATCCATTCCCGTTAAGTCTGCATAAAACTCATCTACACTAGTTTTTTCAAAAACGGGAACTTGAGATTTTATAATTTCGGTCACCATATCTGAATACTTCATATAGGTGCTGGAATTTCCTTTTATCACAATAGCTTCTGGACATAGCTGCCTTGCCATTTTCATCGACATCCCCGAGTGTATTCCAAATCCTCTGGTTTCGTAACTACAAGCAGCAACCACTCCTCTATCACCAATACCACCAACTAGAACAGGACGCTTCAATAAACGACTATCTAAAAGTCGCTCTACCGAAACAAAGAATGTATCTAAATCTAGATGTAAAATTGACTTTTCCATTAATTTCCTACTCGCTAAAACTATAAATTGAATAATACAAAATTATGGATTATATCCAAACTAATGGAAATAATCCAACATAAAAGATATTAACAGTAAAAGTGATTTAGTGGTATTTAATGGAAAGCGAGGCAGTACAAAGCGTTAGCTTTAAAATTTTGTGATTTAGAGGTTGGTTGTTTTTATTTAATATATTTACGTGTTGACATTCATTTGAAAAAATATTCGTGACGGAGAAAGAAAAAATGCTTAAAGGAAATTATTATGATTCCAGAGATTCGGAGTTAATGGATATGTATCATAAAGCAAGAAAATTATTAAAAGAATATAATAATCTCAATTCAGAGTTAATCAACGAACGAGAACGAATTTTAAGCGAGCTCTTTAATTTTAAAGGCTCAGGCGTTTGGATTGAGGCCCCATTTTTCTGTGATTATGGAGAAAATATTTCAATCGGAGAAAATACATTTGTCAATACAAATTGTATGTTTTTGGACAATAATAAAATAAGCATCGGAAGAAATGCATTAATTGGACCCTATGTCCAAATATATACTGCAAGCCACCCTTTAAAAGCATCTGAGCGAATAATTGAGAAAGGAATTGAATCTCGTTATCTAACTTCAACAAAGCCAGTTAAGATTGGCGATAAAGTTTGGATTGGAGGGAATACTATAATTTTGCCAGGTGTAACTATTGGTAACAATGTGACAATTGGAGCAGGAAGTGTTATAACTAAAGATATTCCTGATAACGTTTTAGCATTTGGAAACCCTTGTCAAGTGAAAAGAGAGTTAGAATAAAAATGAATCGCAACTCTGGTGGTGCGCTCCCAGAACTTCGATGGTGCGCGATTACATCGCGTTCCTTTCACAATCCCCTATTCATCCATATTAGCAAACACCATGATTCCATACACATAAACAGATTGCTTTAAAATTTTGTGACTTAAAGATTGGTGGTTTTTATTTGATATATTTACGTGATGTAATACATTAAAACCAATACTGTGAAAAAACTTGTATTACTTATAATTGTTATTTTTTCATCTTGTCTTGAAAAAGATAAATTTAATCCTGAATTAAAATCTGAATTATCTTCAATTTTAATAAGAGATCAAGGCTTTAGAGAATTATTTAATGGGAATATAACAGAAAAAAGAAAATCCGAGCTTTTAAAATTATTAGAAATAAGCGAAACAGATTTTTTAGAAAACGAACGTGATATTTTTCGAAAAAACGACAGTCTTAATTTAATAAAAATTGAGAAAATTATCAACAAATATGGGTATCCAGGAAAATCTTTAGTGGGAGAACCAGAGAATGAAACTGCGTGGTTTGTTATTCAGCATTCGGGTAAAATTGCGGATTATTTTCCTATCATTGAGAAAGCTGGACAAAAAGGAGAATTAGACCTCGTTAAAGTTGCGATGATGAAGGATAGATTACTAATGAACTTGGGAGAAGAGCAATTATATGGTAGCCAAGGAAAAAGGATTTTTCTTGTATGGCCACCTATGAAACAGACAGATTCTAAAGTTATAATTTGGCCTATTAAAAACCCTGCGACAGTAAATACTTTGAGACAACAAATCGGCTTCAAAAATACTGTTGAAGAATACGCCCAAAGTTTGGGCATTGATTATAAACCTTATACTCTATCAGAAGTTAATCAAATGAATTCTGCAAAATAATAATTGGTTTTCATCTATTCACCAATCTCAAAAGCCTTAGGGACGCAATTTTTTATGGTTGGACAATTGTTGTTAATTTAATTACTTAACCACCCCCGATTAATAGCTTAAGTGTCGGCATGCATTTAAAATGAAAAAAACCACAAAAAAAAATATTAATTTGGACGTTTTCGATTCTTGGAATTGGAATCATTGGATACATAGGTTTTGTAGGTTATGAAATGTATACTTTTGTGAGTGGTTGCGGAATGGATGACGGACCATTTAATGCAGTCCTAATTAAGCAATCAAAAATTTCGGAAAATTCGGAAATCATTAAATTGAAAAATAACGGAGTCTTAATTTTGGACAATCGAACAGACTCGCTCTCACCAACGCTGACTTTAAAAGAAAACGGAATTATTAAATGGACTTTAGACACTGATACACGCAACACTAAAGGATACGAATCGACACGAATTTGGAAAATAAGCAATGTAATGGTAACTAAAAACTCTGACCCTATAAAACTGAACTTTGCAGGACATTGGACTTATGGAGCAGAAGCAGGTTCAATGGAAATTTCTCGAGATGATGGTGAAAATAGTTTTTGTTTGAGTTGGTAAAAAAATAAAGGTGACGCGCCAACACCATGCCTAATTAATCGTCTATTGTAGCTTACTTAAAAATATGTGTAGTTATCGGGACGCAAGTTTTTGATTCATACAGCCCACTTCGCTCGTGTCTATTTGGTTTGAATTGGTTAAATTAGTAGCAGAATCATGCAATCACTCTTACCGGAAAGCGTGACCCACTAAAATCCGAAGAACATAAAACATTATTCCTATGGACAAAGCTCTCAAAACAATGATTGACAATATGCCTGAAAAAACAGGAAAATCATTAAGCGAATGGAAAGCAATCTTGAAAGAAAAATCCTTTACCAAACATTCAGAAGGTGTAAAATATCTAAAAACTGAGCATAATGTTACTCACGGATTTGCCAATACTATTGTAACGCTTTCTAAGGATGAAAATACTCCTTCCGAAGACCTTATTGAAAATCAATATAAGGGTAAAGAAAATTTAATTCCAATTTATAAGGAACTCATTACATACATTAAATCATTAGGGGATGATGTGACTATAACTCCAAAAAAAGGAAGTGTAAGTATTATACGGAAAAGACAATTTGTTTTAATTAAACCTGCTACTAAAACTAGAATTGATTTAGGTTTTAAATTAAAAGACAAACCTACCACTGAAAGACTTGAGGACTCCGGGCCTTTTGGAACTATGTGTACCCATAGAGTAAAGATATCGGAACTGAAAGAAATCGACCGTGAACTAAAAAAATGGATTAAAGAGGCTTACGAAAAATCGATATAAACGGGCTACCTTAACGTTCTCTGCTTACTTACCTCGCTAGTGCACGATTGCATCGCGTTCCCTCCCAATTCCATGTTCATACATATTAGTAAAACACCGTGAAATCATTTAGCCATAAACCACCGCTACCTAAGAACCGAAACTTTCGAGAGCATCATCACGAAATTCTGACTTAGCATTTACCAAACCATACCCCAATAAAACCCAACAATCCCATACAAATAAATAGAGAGAACATTAAAATGAACAGCAATTTAAAAAAGATTGATAGAGAAATATACGCCCAATGTTCTCTTCAAATTTCGGACTTAAAAAAAGAACCAGAAGGAAAAGAATATGATGCTTGCCAATTCAAACTTAACGGAATGAATATTATTTGTAGAAGTTCTAAAGTTACACCTAAAAAAATTGGACAATTTGTAACTTTCTGGAAACGAAATAATGATGGAATAACAGAACCTTTTAACGAAAATGACGAGATTGACTATTATGTAATAAATGTAAATTCGGAAAATAATCTTGGGCAATTTGTATTTCCAAAATCTGAATTAATTAATAAAGGAATAATAGCAACAAAACTAAAAGACGGAAAAAGAGGGTTTAGAGTTTATCCTAAATGGGACAAAGCAGAAAATAAGCAAGCTAAAAAAACTCAAAAGTGGCAGTTAAATTACTTTTACGAAATAAATAATTCAACGGACTTAAATAAAGTGTCGGAATTATATAAATAACCACTATTAATACCGCGCTGCTGCGCGATTGTATTGCACGCATCCCATGATTTGAATGAAAAATTCCATTTTAAAATATTCAATAATTCTCTTTTTGCTTTCTAGCTGTAGAATAATATATCCTGACATTAAATATGAGCCTATCAAATTTGGTTCTTACTACTTTCCCACATATGATGAAGTGAAGTTTAAGGAGAAACAAAAAGAATCTGGAGAAATCAATCTGTGGAATTCCACAGGGCCTAACGATTCTCTTAGTGAATTTACTAATCAGTGGTACTCAAAACACCTTAATAGTCTTGGGGAACCAATCTTACATACCAAGAAGAATAAAAAGAAAAAGGTTATAAGATTCACGCATTTAGGCACTTGGTCCAACCCTTATTCATATAGATTAGAGAAGGACGATGAGGTGGTAAAAATAACCTACAATAAAACAAGAGGACTTGGTGGTTATAAAGCAGGTAGGAGAATTAAACACAAAACAAAGAAGGTAGATTTGGAAAAATGGGAACAAATCATAGAAAAAGTCGATAAAATTGATTTTTGGAATATTGAAACTCACGACCCAAACATGATTTTTGACGGAGAAGAATGGATTTTAGAAATCTTAATCGACGACCGATATCATTTTGTAAGCAGAAATAGCCCAGATGTTTACGATGGAAAAGAATATGCGGAATTATGTACGCTGATAACGAACTCGTTTAGTGAATAGAATTATTGCTAACGAGAGTTTAAACATAATTTAGAATAAGTCATTATCCAGAAGTAACTGTATAAATCATCTTTACAAAAAATCAAATATCAAAAAAAAATCAGCTTTGAATTCCTTACTACTTCTTCAATAAATGAATACCCTGAAAATGTGAACAAGTTTATTTCGTTTTGTAATCTATAATCTTATAAGTATTAAGAGTTATTTAGGTATTACTTCGGAAAGGTTGTTATAATTTTGCCGTAATGACTCCTAATAAAAAAAATAAGTTTACAGAAGGGAGAATTCTTAGCTCTCTTATAAGCTTAGCTCTGCCCATAATTTTCGCCAATATTCTTCAATCTGCTTATCAGCTTATTGACACCTTTTGGTTAGGACGATTAGGGGCCGATGCAGTTGCGGCTGTGAGTTTAAGTTTTCCATTGCTTTTCTTAGTACTATCGTTAGGTGCAGGACTTACCTTGGCTGGAACTGTTTTGGTAGCGCGGTACAAAGGTGCCGAAAATCAACTGCAGGTAGATTTTAGTTCATCTCAGAGTGTTTTTCTTATTTTTCTAACTTCTATTGTATTAGCGATTATCAGTTATTTTGCTTCAGCTCCCTTAATGCAATTAATTGGTGCTGGTCCTGATATTATAGACGACTCTATACAGTATTTTAAAGTTTCCTCCTTAGGTTTTGTTTTTCTATTCCTGTTCTTCATTTTCCAATCACTAATGCGGGGAATTGGGAATGTAATGCTACCTGTATATATTGTTTTATTTACTGTAATACTCAACGCGGTTTTAGACCCGCTATTCATATATGGCTATGGGTTTGTGCCTGGATATGGCGTAGCAGGAGCAGCTGTGGCTAGTGTAGCCACTCAGGCTATTGCTTCTATTATCGGTTTAGTTATTCTTTTTAGAGGGAAGCACGGAATTAAAATTTCGCTCTCGTCTATGTACTTTAATATAGAAAACTTAAAAAGAACTTTTAATATAGGTTTTCCAGCAAGTATAGAACAATCTACTCGTGCTTTGGGGATGACGTTTATGATGGTGATTGTTACAAGTTTTGGAAGTGATATAGTAGCCGCCTACGGAATTGGTGCTCGTATGTTGAGTTTTATTGTAATTCCTGCCCTCGGACTAGGAATAGCAACTACCTCTTTGGTAGGACAAAACATTGGAGCTTTAAAGATAAAACGTGCTCAAAAAGCCGCTGTTTTAAGTGCTAAAGTATCTTTCTTTGGCTTTACTGGGTTAGGATTATTAATGTTTTTGGTTGCCGAACCTTTAACAACCTTCTTTATTCCAGAAGATCCACAGGTAATTCAGGATGGAACTTTATTTATAAAAATAATGTCGCTGAGTTTTGGCTTTCTCGGACTACAGCAGGTAATGAACGGTACTTTTAACGGTGCAGGATTTACAAAAGCATCCATGTTTATTTCTATAATGAGTTTGTGGTTGGTGCGTTTCCCATTAGCTTATTTGCTTTCATATACATTGGAAATGGGCCCCGAAGGTATTTGGTGGTCCTTCCCTATTTCAAACCTAATAGCAGGTATTGTTGCTTTCAGTTATTTCAAAACAGGCTATTGGAAGAAAAGGGTTGTTCGAGATAGAAGCTTTCTAACTGCTCATGATTAATGTTCCGCATCAAGATAAATTATTCATTTTTAAAAGTTAACAAATTAACTATCTCCACTTTATCGGTGTTAAATTATGTTAGCTAATATCGGAAAACGCAAAAGTTTTAATAGTTTGGCGAGTCAATAAATCTTTCAATTTTCATCTAAAGAAATTTGATTGACAGTAACTGAAGCAATTATTAATCTAATAAATATCTGTATTATGAAGAAGAAAACGCCAATGCTCGACCCAAAAGTTAAAAATGAACAAGATATAGAAAAGCAAGACTCTCCTGCTGAACCAAATTCAAAACCTGATACCGTAAAAAAACCAGAAAAAGGTGATGCTAAAGATGTTCCAGAATCTAACGACCCTGCTGGATATAGTGAAACTGAAAACATAAAGAAATCACCTTATAAAAAGGATTAAGTTTTTTAAAATATAAAGTGAGTTTATGCAGAAATAAGGAGAATACTCACATAATTATAGGTTGATTGTCTTCAAATCGACAATGATTTTTGAAGGCAAGTTCAACCTACTTTTTTTCCAATAACTCCAAAAATAAGGTTTACAAGAAGTACTGCAACGGTAAATAAAATCAGATCGGTTACCAAATATAAGGCAGCTAAACACCCTGCGGCTGCGCTACACCAGATTGTGGCAGCTGTAGTTAAACCTTGTACTGTTCCTCCTTTTTTGAGAATTACTCCTGCCCCTAAAAAGCCAATCCCAGTTACCACCTGACTTAGCACTCGAGTGAGATCTATAAACTTCCCTCCTTGATATTCCAAGGATAGGATAACAAAAGCACAAGCACCTACCGCAACAAGCATATTGGTTTTTAAGCCAGCATCTTTCCCTTTAAATTCTCGTTCTAAACCTATTAAAAGCCCTGCAACAATGGCTAACAGAATTTTAAATAGAAAATCCGGACTAAACGAATAGTCTGGCTCCTCTCCTATGCCTGTAAGTACTTTTTCAGTGGTTTGTATAACACTAAAAAGAAATGAAAACGTCATTTTGCTATTTTTTTAGGTTACTGATTGAGTCGATAAAATTTATATTGGTTTTAAAAATTTTTGTTAGTGAATTGCTTAATAGTAAAGGTCTTAAAAAAACACGAAAAGAATTAGATTCTACTTCCAAAATTTATACAATAATGATGAATACCTTGTTATTAAGCTTCAAAATCTTTCAAATACCACGAGTTTTTAATTACCCTAAATCTTAATCCTCAAAAACATTCGGCTTAATAAAACTGTTTTCTAATTGCGATAAAAACAAAAACCATAACAGTATAAGCTAAAAAGAACGGGAGAATAAACTCTTTAAGATTTAAAATTAACATTACTGCTATTAAAAATAATTGAAAACCGAGACCGAAGGTTGAAATCGCCGTCATAAACCAATTTGGAAATATTTTACTCTGACTCGCTTTTCTGTCCAGAGCATAAATTATTTTATCAAAGACTCCATAGCAGAATTTATATAAAGCGAAGAAAATGTTTACATGTTTCTGCTTCTCTCCTTCTAAGGCAATAGGCGTTTTATTTTCAAAAACTCGGCTAGTACTATCTCCATCAAGTTTATTCCGTAGAATAACGTAGTAATAATTGTAAAGAGTGCCTTGTAATTGTAAACCTAAAAAAGCTAGAACACCAATATACCAAGCGGTATTACTAATATAAGCGATAGCTGTAAATATTATAGCGTTTAATATAATATCGGCTACAGAATCTAAATATCGGCCAGTATATGAAGGCTTTTCTTTTACTCGAGCTAACTCTCCATCTGCAGCATCTAAAATTGATTTTAAAATCAGAAAGAAAGCAGCCAACCAATAATAGCCTTTAACAACGCAATACACCCCAAAAAGGCCAGCGATTATAAAACTTATAGTCACATGAATTGGAGTAAAAGAAGTGTTTTTTAAAGCGTTGGCAATGGCTTTAGCTATCGGGCGTCCATAGTCGGATAAGTCTAGGAATTTATGTTGTTTTGGAAGTTTAGACATTCAGAGCTGCAATAATGAGTATTAAATTCTAGTAAATGTAAGGTTTAATGTTTAAAGCCTATTTTCAATAAAAAATAAGCAATTAAGGAAGTAAACTAAAGTTCTATTTTAGAGATAGAAACCTCGTAAAAAGCATCTTTGAGAATTAGTAATGTCTTTTCAATTTCATATTCGTTTAAATGTGCAAAAGACAACCTTAGAGCTGTTAAATCACGATTTTGGTAGAGACAAACACTTGGAATTAACAAGCCTTTTTTTCGTGCTTTTTTCTGTAATAAAACAAGTGAAATGTTTTCTATAAACTCAATCCAAAAGGCTAAACCGGACTCCGGAATTTTAAATTCAATTTTATTCCCGAAGTGGTAAGCTAAAAGGTTTGCAAATAATTCTTTTCTTTCCGTAAGTAGCTTTTTAGATTTTCTTTGATATCTGTGAATGTCACCCTGATGAATGATTTCCCCTAAGGCTTTTTGCTTCATTAAATCGCTTTTTCCAAAGACATTTAGGTATTTCGCTCCTTCTTTAAGTAAATCTTGTGGTCCGATTATGAAATTCATTTGAAATCCAGGGTGTAAAAACTTCCCGAAACTACCCATATATATCACACGATTTCCACCGTTTTTTGCAAAAAGAGTATCTCTTTTACTTTTCTCCATTGAAAATTCAAAATCGGTGTCATCTTCAATTATGATGAAATTATACTCTTCTGCTAATTTTAATAACTGAGATTTTCGTTTATCAGAAAGGTTAACGGTGGTAGGGTATTGACACCTAGAATTTATATAAACAAAACGAATCTCTCCCGCTTTAAAGTTATTTTGAATAAAGTCTATATCCATTCCATTTTCATCTATAGGAATGGTTTTCATTTTTGCACCCGCTTGATTAAATATCATATTAGGGAGAAAATAGCTGAGTTCTTCCACCAAAACAATATTGGCTGAATTAATCAACAATCGCGATAAGATTGAAAGTACTTGCTCCACGCCATAAACAGGTAGAAGAAAATTTCTTGAAAGATGAAAGCCTCTAGTTAGATTTAAATAATTACTTAGTTGGTTTCTAAAGAATATATTTTCATCAGTCGAATTAAAATGTGGATTCAATTTATTCTTTCGTTTTAAAACAGAAGCATAAAAACGAACAAGTTCTTCCGAATTAATCACTCGATAATCCGGTGTGCCATCGGTAAAATAATATTCTTCTACATTTCCTTCCAAGGGAGTATCTAAAATAAAATCTTTTCTGAAGTGATAATTAGCCTTTACGGGTGGTTGCTTAAAAGCGTTCTGTTTTAATGCTTTACTTGTGGAATTTTCAGGGTTTTTAACAAAGGTTCCAATACCAGGAAGTGTTTTCACCCAACCTTGCTCCTGAAGTTCGGTAAAAGCGGCTACTATTGTTTTTCGATGAAGCTGTAGCTCTTCTGCTATTTTTCGGCTACCAGGAAGTTTATCGTCAGCCTCTAAATAATTGCTTTTTACGGCGTTAATAAACTGATACACAAACTGCATATAGATGGCCTCTTTACTCCTGCGATCTATTTTTATTATTGACTGAAATCGAACTTTAACTGGACTACTCATTATTTACAATATGGACTACCAAAATTAATGGTTTAATCCGAACCTTTGCGCCCAATTTTAGAAATAGTATAGTTTAAAAAATATTTATGAAAAACACATTAGTTGCTTTAGGATTAACGTCAGTATTTTCAATCACTGGATTTACTCAGGAGAATGATAGTATTGTAGATTCAAAACTGCAGCAGAACACCTTAGAAGAAATTGTAATTCGAGGAAATCGTCTTGAAACACCTTTTAATAAGGTAAGTAGGGATATTCAAGTAATAACCCAAAAACAAATTGAAGCGCTTCCAGCAAAATCCCTTAATGAAGTTTTATCTTATCTAAGCGGAGTGGATATTCGCCAGCGTGGCCCGTTTGGAACTCAAACAGATATTTCTATCGACGGTGGCACTTCAGAACAAACGCTAGTGCTTATTAACGGAGTAAAAATGCTTGATTCTCAAACAGCGCATAATATGATGAATATTCCTATTCCATTAAGTGCGATAGATCATATTGAAGTATTAAGAGGTGCAGCAGCTAGAGTATATGGTATAAACGCCCTTACTGGAGCTGTAAATATCGTTACTAAAAATCAAAATTATTCGTCGGTTACTGCAGATGTGAAAGGAGGAAGTTCTTTCAAAAGTAAAGATGAAGGTGATGGTTCAGGAATTTACGGAGGTGGATCTATTGAGGTTACAGGAATTTATGGTACTGAAAAACAAAGCCAATTAATCTCTGTTTCACAAAGTAATTACAACGGACAGCGATACAATTCAGGTTCAAAAAACACTCGGTTATTTTACAATGGAAGTTATGATATAAACATAAACAACAGCCTTCAAGCAATGGCGGGTTACACTACGAGTTTGTTTGGGGCAAATGGATTTTATGCTGCGCCTTACGATGTCAATTCGGAGGAGTTGGTAGAATCGTCTGTTTTCAGTATTTCTTCAAAACATAAACTCGACAACTTTACCTTTTCTCCACGTATTAGCAACAGATATGGAGAAGACGACTACCGTTTTTATAAAGACGATTTAAGCAAAGCTCGTTCACAACACTACACCAATGCTTTAATGCTTGAATTTAATAGTAGCCTTGAAACTAAAATAGGAACTTTGGGGTTTGGCTGGGAATCGAGATTAGAACAAATAAACAGTTCAAATATTGGGGAACACAAGCGAAATAATCACGGTGCTTATGGAGAACTAAAGAGTGGTATAGGTGAGAAATTGCAAGGTTCAGTTGGAGTTTACGCAAATTACAATACCGATTTCGGATGGCAGCTGTATCCAGGAATAGATTTGGCCTATCTTATAAATGATAATTGGAAGGTTTCTACAAGTATTGGCTCAGGACAGCGAATTCCTTCATTTACCGATTTATATTTGGATCAACGCCCAGGGAATGTTGGAAATGAATTACTTCAACCTGAAAATGCTTGGAATTACGAAGGAAATATTCAATACGCTAAAAATAATTTTCAGGCAAAAGCGGGCTATTTTTATAGAAGTATTACAGATTTCATCGATTGGATGAGGAATGATTCTTCTGAGCCGTACTCACCAACTAACTTCGGTGAAAATAAAATGCACGGTGTTTTCGGTAGAGTTAACCAAGATTTTACTTTAGGAAACAACCAGTCTATAGGATACCAAGTGAGTTATAATTATCTAAACCCCTCTATAGAGACTTCATCTGATAATCAATCTAAATACACCTTAGAGTCTTTAAAGCATCAGTTTGTTGCAGGACTTCATTATAGAAACAAAAACATTTCCTTAAATGTAGTAAATAGATGGTTAAAGCGCGAGTTAGCGAATGGGTACAATATTGCTGATGTTCGTCTAAATTACCACCTAAAAGACTTTCTGTTATATTCTGAAGTGACCAATATATTTAACGCATCGTACAATGAAGCTGGCGCAGTGCCAATGCCAACACGCTGGTTTAGTTTAGGTGTGAAATACAACTGGAAAAACATCTAAAAATATAGAAGAACAGTGTAGATAAAATTTCTTAAAGATTTATATTTCCTTTACTATAATTAAAAATAAATCACCCTCTTAAATCCAGGTTTGGATGTAAGAGGGTGATTTTTGATAGTTAGTAATTAACTAAAAACTTTAGGATTGGATGTATTACTTTATCACAAACTTTCCAGTCGTTTTTGAATCTCCTATCTCAACCTTATAAAGATATACTCCAGAAAACCAGTATTTTGTAGGAACTGTAATGGTGCTATTTACTCCATTTTCAATAGCTTTATTGTACTGTACTCTACCCATAACATCGGTAATTGTTAAGGTTACTTTATTACCCAGTTCTTTTGGAAGCTGAAGGTTAACAAAATCACTAGCAGGATTTGGATATACAATTGCTTTTAATGTTGATGGCAATTCTTTTACACTTAGTACCTCAGCTGGAACTGGAGCTTTATAAACCCCTCCTACATCTTCAAAGCTAGAAAATACTCCACAGTACATAGTTTCTCCATTGAAAACAAAATTCATCGGTACTCTGTAAAGATCGACTCCTGGCACAGGTGAAAACGCAGGGAATTCTTCGCGATAATCAGTCCAAGTTTGTCCGTGATCTAAAGTATAGTAAACCGCGTCGTGCACATGCCCCATATAGAACGCTCCTTCGTAGTATTCTAAAATTCTAACTGTAGTTTGTAATCCGGCAGGAATTAGCATTGTTTCCCAATTCTGAAAATCGGTAGTATATCTTATCGCATCTGGAATTCCACCAACATTGTAAGCCACATAAAAAGTATCGTTAACAACTAATAAACTACCTGCGTACTCGTAATCGTCCACTTGTGACCAAACATCTGCTGTTTCATCGTACTTCCAAATTCCAAAAGCTCCTACATTGTATAATTCCCCATTAAAAGATTTTAAATTATATGTCCACTGCCCTCCGTTGTCAGGATTGTCAACAACCCATAAAGATTCCTGATCGGTAAGGTGCCATGTTTCACCATTGTCTTCACTATAAACAACACCAATACTTAAAACAGAAGCATATACTCTTCCGTTGTGGTATTCCATTGCATAAATGACATCATTTTCAGTAGCAGAAGGAAGCAAGGCTTTAAAACTTACATTGGTCCAAGTTTCACCATTGTCGTGTGAAATAGCGACATTGCTATCCACACCGCCCATATAAACACTTTCATCTTTTACAAGAGAAGATGTGTAGGCATAATCTGTAGCAGTAGATTTTGTCCATGACGCTCCTTCATCTTGAGAGATGTAAATTCCACCTAATTCAGGATAAATATCTTCGGCAGCAATTAAGTTTCCATTTTCGGCTTGACTTAGCACCCAGGTACTCTTATCAAAACCTGTGGATTGCCATTGTGCTGTAAGGACAGAGGTATTTAAAAATAAAAATGCAACTAGTGCGAATAGTAAAGTTTTTTAATCATAATAAAGGGGAATTTTAAGGGTTTTTAAAAAGTTAGATTTTTTAAATTATTAGTAATATTTTAAAATTTACGCGCTAACATAACAATTAATTTTAACAATAAAATGTCAATTTCAATATTTTGCAATCACTTTATTCCCCACCTTTAGGTAAACAAAAGGCTATTAGCGCTTTATTGTATTATTCTATTTAATTATTAACTCTTTGAACGTTACTAGATTGGCAAATTAAACACCCTTAATAATATTAATTTCCCTGATAACTAACCCTCCATATATGATGTGTTTTATCGTCTGTAATTAACATAGAACCATCTGCTAAAACAACTGCCCCTACAGGTCTGCCACGCACCTCATCTTTCTTTGGCTCAACTATAAAACCTGTTAAAAAATCCTCAACTTTCCCTGAAGGCTTTCCATCTTTAAATGGAATAAAAATCACCTTATATCCTGAAAGTATATCTCTATTCCAAGAGCCGTGTTGGACTACAAATGCTCCGTTTTTGTATTTCTTTGGAAAAGCATCTGCCGTATAAAACACCAGGCCTAAAGAAGCAGTATGCGAACCAAGATCTACATCTGGAACTATAGCAGATTTTAATCTAACATTGGGTGGTACAGGCATTCTAGGGTCAAAATTGTTTCCCCAGTATGAATAAGGCCAACCGTAATAACCATCTTCCTGAACAGAAGTTAAATAATCTGGCACCAAATTATCTCCTAAGCCATCTCGTTCATTTACGGTAGTCCAAAGGGTTTGAGTTGTTGGTTCCCAATCCATTCCTACTGGATTTCTAAGGCCAGAAGCAAATACACTAAGATTGCTACCGTCGGAATTCATAACTAATATATTAGCCTTCATCACTTCATGCTCCATTCCTTTTTCACCAATATTATCGCCACTACCTACTGCTATATAAATTTTAGAGTTATCTTCATTGGCTATAATATTACGAGTCCAATGCTGATTCACTTTCCCAGCTGGTAGGTCTACAACTTTTTGCCCTTTCGTCTTAATTTTTGTCTGTCCTGTTTCATAAGGAAAACTCAATATCGCGTCGGTATTTGCTACATATAAACAATCCCCTATTACCAGCATTCCAAATGGTTGATTTAAACCTTCTTTTTTAGTTAGTAATATTTCTCTAAAATCAGGGAGTCCATCATTATTTGTATCCCGAAGTAGGGTAATTCTATCGGCACTGCGTTTTAAATTGTTTGATCCTCCTGCACCAATAATCGCGGCACCTATTCGCTTTAAAAGACTATAATTACTATTGCTTTCAGCTACTAATACATCTCCATTTGGCAATACGTACATCCAACGTGGATTCTCAAAACCATCTGCATATTTAGTAACCTGAAAACCTTCAGGAGCTTTGGGAGTTTCACTATCTTTCCATCCTATTACATTAGAATAATTGGAAACCGACTTTGTTTCAAAAGGTTCAGGTAATGGTTTTTCTTCTTGTGAAAAGAGAGACAATTGGACTATAATTAAAGCTAAAAGTGAAATGGACTTTTTCATTTTTTATATTTTAAACTATTCAGTATTGAATAGTAGTTAATGCCAATGAAGATATTGTATAAGATTAAAAATTTCTCTTAACAAATTGTTATACTTTTAAATAGAAACAGCTGAGTTAAAAATTAGGTAAACTTTCTGCCTCAATTAGCCAATTCTATTCTTATTGCTTATTTTTAAATAGATTCGAAAAATTAGATATGAATAAAATTTACTTACCCTCCTCCTATTTTAAGTCTCGCTATTCAAACCTATCATTTTCTATTATCGCAATAGCATTTGTTTTCTTGAGTGTTTTTTCCAACTCCTTGAATGCACAAGAAATACAAGGAACAGTTTACTCAAATACTAATAAACCTATTAGCGGAGTGTCTGTATTCTTGAATAGTAAAAAGCTTACGGAAACAAATAGCGAAGGGGTTTTTAGCCTTTCGAAAGCTTATCAGCTTCCTATTAATTTGAGATTGGAACACCCTAAATATTATATTAGTACTATTACAATTTCAGAAAACAACTCTACTTTTAAACTATCTCCACTTTCAAAATCGGAAGATTTAGATGAAATTATCTTAACTACAACTACCCAGAAACAAACCTCACCATCAGCAGAAATAATAATCCCAACTGAAAAAATAAAGACGGAGAAATTTGATGCGTATAGTCCTATTGAGCTTATTTCGGTAATCAATGAAACGCCTGGGGTATTTATTCAAAGTGGTGCATTAAACACCAATAGAATTACGATTCGCGGGGTTGGGTCACGGACACTTTATGGCAGCAATAAAATTCGCGCTTATTTTAATGGTATTCCAATTACAAACGGAATTGGGGAAACAACCATTGATATGTTTGACCCAGAAGATTTACAATCGCTAGAAGTTATAAAAGGCCCAAAGGCTACTCAATACGGCACCAATCTAGGGGGAACGCTTTTATTAAATTCAAAGCAAGCTGCGGTAGGAGAAACTTTTCTGAAATCAAATCTAAGTTTTGGTTCCTTCGGCCTTATAAAGAATACTGTGAGCGCTGCAACGGCTACAGAAAAGTTTTCGTTGAATATAAATTACGATCATCTCGAAACCGATGGATTCAGGGAAAATAATAAATACAATAGAAATGGATTACTACTGACTTCCAACTATAAACTAAATGCCAAAAGTGAAATTTCACTTTTAGTAAATTACATCGATTATAACGCGCAAATTCCTAGTTCAATTGGCAAAACTGCTTTTGAAGAAGACCCCACACAAGCTGCATTTACATGGAAAAAGGCACAAGGTTATGAAGACAATAAAATTCTATTAACTGGTTTAAGTTTTACGCATCATTTTTCGGATAATTTTACTAATAGAACTAGCGTATTTTACACCTATATAGATCATTATGAACCGCGACCTTTTAATATTTTAGATGAATTCACCAATGGTTTTGGAGGAAGAACGGTTTTTAATAAAGATTTTTACTTCTTGGAAAACAAGGCAAATTTCAGTTTTGGAGGAGAATTTTATAAAGATCAATACAACTGGAAAACCATAGAAAACCTTTACGAAGACAATAATGGCAATGGAAGTTTAGAAGGAAATTTATTAAGCGATAATATTGAAAATAGAGATAATCTGAACATCTTTGCCACTGTAACAATTCCATTTACTGAAAAACTCAAAGGACAGTTTGGGCTGAATTTCAATAACACAAACTACAGCTTTACCGATGAGTTTAATTTAGGTGATGCCAATAAAAGTGCAGACCGAGACTTCGACCCTATTTTTGCACCGAATGTAAATCTGCTTTATCAATTTAATGAGAACTTAAGTGCTTATTTTAATTTCAGTCGCGGATTTAATTATCCTTCCATTGAAGAAACCCTAACTCCAGAGGGTGTTATAAATCCAGACCTCGGACCTGAAAAAGGATTTAATTACGAAGTAGGAAGTGAAGTATTTCTATTAAAAAGGAATCTTCACTTTAAAGTAAACGCCTATCTTTTAGATATTGACGATTTATTGGTTGCCGAGCGTGTTGGCGACGATCAATATATCGGTAGAAACGCAGGAAAAACAGAACATAAAGGAATTGAATTGCAACTCTCATACCTCCATCCATTAAGTAATTCTGGTTATATTTCGCCCTATATCAATGCTGAATTCAACAATCATAAATTCATTGATTTTGTAGATGGTGATCGCGTTTTTTCTGGTAACAAACTCACAGGAGTTCCTGATAGAAAAGTGAATGGTGGAATTAATTTTGGATTTAAAAATTTCATTTTAAACACCAATTTTCTTCATATAGGCGAAATGCCTATGAATGACGCTAACCAACTTTATTCAGAAAAGTATACCGTTTTAAATGCTAAAGCATCTTATAAAAAAGAGCTTTCTAAAGCTTTATCAGCAGAAATGAATGTTGGCATCAACAACTTTACAGATGAAAAATACGCTTCTTCTATATTGATAAATGCAACTGGTTTTGGCAATAGTGAACCACGGTATTATTATCCAGGAATGCCTAGAAATTGGTTTGGTGGAATCAAACTGAAATACGTTTTATAACCCAGGAAAGAATCGTCCTGATCGTTTTTTATATTCAGTGTAGTTCGGGAATTTTTCAATCAGACGTTTTTCTTCGTATAAACTTTTTATGTAAAACAGTACAAAAAGAACTGTAGCGATAAGCAATCTATACCCAGAATCAGTGATTACAGCATAACCGTAGAAAGCTAAAATTAACCCCGTATAAATAGGATGACGAACCAACTTATAAATACCAGTCTCAACTAGTTTGGCGCCAGGTAAAGGGCTAGGAAATGGTGATAGGTGAATATTGAGATGTAAGACAGCAACCACCGTTATAAAGGCTCCGGAAATAAATAATAATAACCCAATCCAAAATAATACCTCCGGAAATATTATCGATAATACTTCAAAATCGAAAGCAAAAGCTATAATCAACAGGAATTGAAACAGCACAAATAATATGTCTTTTAGTGGAATTTTCAACTGGAGCTAAGATTAGTGGTGACTTTTTACAAAGATGTAAAAGATATTTCTATCAGACATTAATTTTCAAACCTGACTTTTAAGAAAAATTATTCCGATTTTTTTAAAGTGATAAGGGTAATTTCTGGACGCATCCC
Source organism: Aequorivita sinensis (assembly GCF_006346335.1). Lineage (GTDB taxonomy): Bacteria > Bacteroidota > Bacteroidia > Flavobacteriales > Flavobacteriaceae > Aequorivita > Aequorivita sinensis. The sequence continues at coordinate 163,211 of NZ_VDMC01000003.1, read as the reverse complement.
CATCCTACCTGGAAAACCGAGCCATCCCAACCCTCTAGTAACATATAGGTTTTGATTTTCCACAGTATATAATCCTGCCCAGCGTTTGTATTTATATTTTATAGGGCTCCATTGCTTCCCCATAATATTAATTCCTGCTTGCATGCCGTGGGTGTGCCCGGAAAGTGTAAGGGCCACATCGGTGTATTTTATCACCTCTTCATCCCAATGAGTGGGATCGTGAGAAAGAAGTATTTTAAAAGGTATATCCTCAATATTATTTAACGCTTTTAATAAATCACCATCCTGCCTGAATGGTGGAAGACCCCAATTTTCAACACCTGCGATTGCAATTTCTTGATTATCTCTTTTAAGTGTAACACTTTCGTTTAGTAGAAGTTTGAAGTCTATTTTATCATAAAAAGATTTAATTTCTTCAAAATTTTCACTTTTAGCTTCTGGGGAATCCCATTTGCTATAATCGCCATAATCGTGATTTCCTAGAATAGCATATTTCCCAGTTTTAGCCGAAAGTTCTTTTAGGACTTTATCCCATCCATTTAATTCCCAAGCATAGTTATTTACAAGATCTCCTGTAAAAAAAATTATGTCGGCTTCCAATTCATTTATAATATTAACGGCTCTTTCTAAAATTCTATATCGATAATTAAAACTTCCAAGATGTAGATCTGAAATATGAATAATTTTATAACCGTTAAAAGCTTCAGGTAACTCTTTATGAGCTACTTCAATTCGATATACTTTATATTTATAAGCTCCTTTAAAGATGGCGTAAACAATTACGAAGAATGGAAGAAACCCTGCAAGTAATCCTACTGTAGGAACAATGATTAGAGATTCTGTTTCAGAGAAAACATAGTTTGAAAAATATAGAATGCTAATTATTATTACGAATAATATTTTAGGTGTAAATGAAGAAATTGTAAGTCCATACAATGAAGATACTAACGTTTGCCTTTTAGTTACAGGCAAGGCATCCATTTTAATCTTTAGAATTAATATGGCTGACACTAAGCCAATTGTAAATGTCCAAAACAAGATATTGATAATCGTATTCAACAATGGAGAGGTTAAAAGCTGAGTAATAGATTGCAGCCAGTAAAAGGTGAGCACGTCAACCCCCACAATAACTACACACAATAAAAAAATTGTAAAAAGTGAATACGAACGCATTATCAATTTATTAAATTACATTCTTAAAATTACACAGTAGTTTGAGCATTATTAAATAACGACAGAAAATTAGTGGAAAATTTAATATTGAATTAATCCGTAACCAGTATTTAATAAGTACAAGCCCATAAGAAATAACAGTACATAAATAACTTGAATTAATTTAAGGCTTATAAAATCAATTGCCTTTAATGCCAATGATGGAAAAGCGAAAAGCATTAATCCTTTAAATAAAGCTATCCAACCTATCAAACTAACAATTACCGTGGCGCTAGAATCCCAAATATTATGGAAAAGAATATTGAGTAAACCTATTACAATAGCAATAAAGGCAACAAGTATTGAAAACTTCTCATCTTCTAGGAATGACAAAATTTGTTTTATCCGCTTGGGGTTATAGCTTAATATAAAAAAGAAGAATATTAAATACCAACCCCAAAACTTCGCTAAAAAAATAGATACATCCATAATTCTTACATTTAATTAATTTTCTCTTGTTTTGAATTATTTCCTTTAATAGAACTATTAATTAGTAAACTCAATTGAAGGTATAACCATTATTGGCATGTTTGTATGGTATACCATTTGTCTAATTACAGGCTTAAAAAGTAAGTTTTCAAAAAAGGAATGTTTATTTTGAATCATCACTAAAAAATCAATTCTTTGCTTTATTTGAAATTGCTCAATAGCTTTTACTAAGTCCACATCTTCAGCGGTATGAAAATCGTGAGGGTTATTTTTAAAAAACTCTCCAAATTGATTTTTTACATTTTCTTGTGCCTTACTCAACGGCTGCCCCAAGTATATATTTAAAATATTGAGTCGGGAGTTATGCAGTTCGCAAATAGACTTTAGCAAGTTTAAATTTTCATTTTGCATTGAGAATTTAAAATCTGAAGGAAATAAAATCTCCTTGGGCTCCTTAAAAGTATAGTTATCAGGGACAGCGATTACAGTACAGTGTACTTTTTTTATGGTAAACATTGTATTTGTACCTAAAAAAACCTCTTTTGCACCAGTGGCTCCCTTAGTTCCCATTATGATTAGATCAATATTTCGATCTTTAACAACCGCTTTTATTTCATCCGTCAACAAATTGAAGGATGACAGTCTTTTAAAGGAATGATTAGAGTTATCATATTTCTCCCTTAGTTTCTCTTCTAATTCTAGCAATCCACTTTCAGAGTTTTTTCTGATAATTTCTTCTAACAATAATGAAGAATAACCCTCATTGAATGTAGCCATACTATAGGCTACAGGGGTATACGTATTTAATAGATAAAAAGTACACTCTTTGTTTTTATAAAGTTGTACTGCATATTCTATAGCGTTAAAAGCGTTATCAGAAAAATCTGTCGGGAGTAAAATATTTTTCATTCTATGAAGGTTTAGGTTAATTAGCTCGTTGCAACAAGCTAATTTAACCTATAAACCAAACGTTTACAATGACTTAAATCATATTGAAATGTTTAGAACACTTAGAAATGATAAAAAACTAGGTATATAAATTTTTAAGTTGTCGATAAGCTTACTAATTATTAGTATTCCTTAATGGTATTTTGATTTCCACATCTATCTCTGGCCAAAGTTTTGAAATACCATCAGCCCCCTTAAGGTGTTCCACACATTCCCTCTCTATTCTACTGAGTGCTTCCTCCCCTTTCCATTTTTTTAAATCTAGTTTGGTAAATATTGAAATTGTGTCATTCACCAATGAATATGTGAATGGAATATTTTTTGAGATTTTATTCATTTTTACCCTAACAAAGCCCTTAGACTCATTTACTTTTAAAATAGTTCCATTGATAGTTGAAGTATTAAACGCATCAAAAAAAGAACTTCTTAGTTTAAAATCTCTAATTGCATTCATCGCATCAACACTATGGGTAGGAATCGATATTCTTAATTTGGTTAAGAGATTTTCAACAGAACCAGATTTACTATGTTTTTTAATAGAATAATCATCAAAAGTTCCAGTAACGGCTATTTTGTCTGTAAATTTATAAGCTGTCCAAGCCACAGTTATTCCGGAATCATCAATAACGAAGGATTGATTTTTAGAAATTTCATTTTTGCCTTCCCTTGATTCTTTTGCAGAATTATTACAAGACCAAAACACAGAAATTATAAAAACAAAAACAAGGGACCTTAAAATGAGTTTCATAAACAAATGATTATTAATGTAATACCTACAAATCTAGAAACTTAAAAATTCATTTAATATGACCTAAATCAAGTTTTGTTACTTTTGAATATAATTACTTTGTTAAGTAAATTAATTAAATTGACTAGATGGACAACATAGGTTTAGTACTATCGGGCGGTGGAGCGAGAGGCGCAGCTCATATTGGAGCATTAAAAGCATTTGAAGAATACGGAATTTCTCCAACACACATTTCAGGAACTAGTATTGGCGCTATAGTAGGGGCACTTTATGCCGCCGACGTTCATTGGACTGAGATATTAAAGTTCTTCAAAAACACTTCTATTTTTCACACCAAAAGATTCGCATTTAACAAGCCAGGATTTCTAGATACCGAAAAGTTTTATGACGACCTCAACGTCTATCTCCCAAGGGATAATTTTGACAGCTTACAAAAGCCTTTATACATTACTGCAACAAATGTTTTAAACGGAAAATTAAAGATTTTCAGCAAGGGGCAACTTATAAAACCAGTAATTGCTTCTGCTTCATTCCCAGGGGTTTTTACACCTACAGAAATCAATGGTTCATATTATATCGATGGAGGAATTCTGAACAATTTTCCCGTAGAACCAATAAAAAAGCACTGCGATAAGATTATTGGAGTCTATATCAATTCCCTTAAAAAGATAAGCATAAAAGATTTGAAATACTCTTATAGTGTTGCAGATAGAGCCCTGAAAATTAGGGCTGCTTACGATTCAATAAAAAAGTTCCCAGAATGCGATTTAATTATTTCTCCTGAAGAAATTGGGGAGTTTGCCGTTTTCGGAATGAGCAATACAGACATCATTTTTGAACTAGGATATAACGCCACAATAAAAGCTTTAGAAGAAAATAAAAATCTTTTTAAAAGCTAATTACAGTTTCACTTCAAGCTTAATTGGGCAATGATCGGAACCGTAATATTCTGATAATATTTCAACATTCTCCACTTTTTCTAACAATTGATTACTTACCAAGAAATAATCAATTCGCCAACCAGTATTACGCTCTCTTGCTTTAAAACGATAGCTCCAATATGTATATGCAACTGTATCTGGATTAAAGTGTCTATAGGTATCTACAAATCCTTGGTTGAGCAGGTTATCCATCCCATCAATTTCTATTTGAGTATATCCAGCAGTTTTGTTGTAGTTAGACTTGTCGTTTTTAAGGTCTATCGCTCGATGTGCAACGTTTAAATCGCCACAAAGGATAACAGGTTTTGTTTTTTCTAAAGACTTTAAATAGTTTTTGAAATCTACATCCCATTTCTGTCTGTAATCAAGTCTTACTAACTTCTGACCAGAATTCGGAACGTAAACATTCACCAAAAAGAAGTCTTCAAACTCTGCGCATATTACTCGTCCTTCTTGATCGTGTTCTTCAACTCCCATATCGTAACTAACTGATATAGGTTCTATTTTACTTAAAATAGCAACGCCTGAATATCCTTTTCTTTCTGCAGAATTATAAAATTGGTGATAGTCCTTTAACTGAGATAATGCCTCAGCAACTTCCTCATCCTGAGCTTTAGTTTCCTGAAGACATAGAATATCTGGATTTATTCTGGAGATATCCTCGAAGAAATCTTTTTGAGTTATCGCCCTTACACCGTTAATATTCCAAGAGATTATTTTCATTGCTAATTTTTATTTTTGTAAATATCAGAAAGGAGAAAAGAATATCCAATAAATATGAAGATCAAATTTAACCAAGACAGTTAATATTCGTGAACGAATTTGTAAAGGTAATTCTACCCATAAGATTTTCTTTATCAAAGGCAGTCGATAGGCAATTAAACTATCCGCAAATATTTAAGTCAATCAAAACTTCTTCGCCAAACCAATTCCAAAAGAGAAATAGTTAAGTTTCGTTTCTGTAGAAACATTTTCAACTTCTATATCTGTTGAAAGAGAACGATATCTTAACATTGGTCGCAATGAAATTTTGGAAGCCAACTCATAATCTATCCCTACTGCAAGTTGCCACCCAAACCCATATTCTGTATCTGCAGTTATATCGCCTGCGATATTTTCTAATTCTATGTGATTGTAAATTGCACCAGCTCTCGCCAAATAAGAAAATGAAGAGGTACCAATTTGACGATTAATTTGAAATCCAAAAGTGAACCCTTTTTCTAACAAAGTAATGTCCTCGTGGGTAAAAACATCATCACCTCTAAATTGATTAAAGCCCCAACCTGCATAAAAAGCCAAGTGAGGCATAATTTTATATGCGCCTGTTATCTCAAATCCATACCCGATATCGGCATCAGTATCACCTACATCACTTGTAGGGAAATTTAAACCAGGTCTGAACTCAATAGCCCATTTCTCCTGCGCAATGGTGGGGGTCGAGAATAAAAAAATAACAGACAAAATTAAAAGATAATATCTCCTCATAATTCTAAGATTTAACTTAATTATATCTCCAAATTACTGCGAAAAAAAACCTTTAACTATGACTTAAGTCAGTTAAAGGTTGTTAATCAACTATCTAAATAAATAATAGTAAAAACTACAAAGGAATATTTCCGTGTTTTCTATTGGGTCTCACCACATCTTTAGTTTCTAACATTGTGAATGCTTTTAATAGCTTTCTACGGGTTTCACGAGGTTGAATTACTTCATCTATAAATCCACGTTGTGCAGCTTTAAAAGGGTTTGCAAACTTTTCGGCATATTCGGCTTCTTTTTCTGAAAGTTTCAATTCAGGGTTTTCAGCTGCTGCAATTTCTTTTCTAAAAATAATTTCACTAGCTCCCTTTGCTCCCATTACCGCAATTTCAGCAGTTGGCCAGGCGTAATTCATATCTGCACCAATATGCTTACTATTCATTACGTCATAAGCTCCACCATATGCTTTTCTGGTAATAACAGTTACACGTGGCACTGTTGCTTCACTTAAGGCGTAAAGAAGTTTAGCTCCATTAAGAATAATTCCGTTCCACTCTTGATCGGTTCCTGGAAGGAAGCCTGGAACATCTACTAAAACTAAAAGAGGTATATTAAAACAGTCGCAGAAACGTGTAAATCGCGCTCCTTTTTTAGAGCTATCTACATCTAACACTCCTGCCAAACTCATTGGTTGGTTTGCTACAATTCCGATACTTCTACCACCTAATCTTGCAAATCCAACAATAATATTATCGGCGTAATCTTTATGCACTTCAAAGAAAGAATCGGTATCGATAATTCCCTTAATCACCTCGTGCATATCGTATGGCTTATTTGAAGAATCTGGAACTATATTTTCCAATTCATCTCGATATTCATCAGCAGCTTCAAAAGGAAGTTTTTCTGGAGTTGTTTTATTATTTTGAGGCAGGTAGCTTAAAAGAGTTTTCATCTGTTCTAAACAAACAATATCATTTGCAGCTGTAAAATGCGTTACCCCACTTTTTGTAGCGTGGGTTTTCGCTCCTCCTAATTCTTCTGAAGTAACAGTTTCATTCGTAACAGTTTTCACAACATTCGGACCTGTAACAAACATATAACTACTGTCTTGAACCATCAAAGTGAAATCGGTCATTGCTGGTGAATAAACTGCTCCCCCGGCACATGGTCCCATAATGGCAGAAATTTGAGGGATTACTCCTGAAGCTTGAACGTTTCTGTAGAAAATATCTGCATATCCACCTAAAGAGCGAACCCCTTCTTGAATACGCGCTCCACCAGAATCGTTTAATCCAATAACGGGAGCACCAACACTCATTGCGTGATCCATTATTTTACAGATTTTCTCGGCGTGAGTTTCTGATAAAGCTCCTCCAAAAACAGTAAAATCTTGTGCGAACACATAAACTAAACGTCCGTTAATTGTTCCGTAGCCAGTAACTACACCATCCCCATAATACACTTCTTTTTGCATATCAAAATCGGTGGTTCTATGGGTAACGAGTATGCCCATTTCTTCAAAAGAGCCTTCGTCTAAAAGATATTCTACACGCTCGCGAGCAGTTAATTTCTTTTTTTCGTGTTGTTTTGCAATTCTCTTTTCGCCTCCACCCATCTTGGCTTCAGTTATGAATTCTTGCAGTTTTTTATTATTGTCGCTCATAATTTTTGTAATTGACATCTATGCGAAATCTGGGGCTTCACGGTATTTTTTTACCGCAGAGGCGCAGAGGACGCAGAGACATTACTTCGGTAATTGAAGTTTTTCTGAATCTTTAAAATATTGTTTTAATGCAAATAGTGCCGCCACTTTTGCCTCTTCTTCATTAATAGTCTTAAGCTTGTCTTCGGAATAGTATTTCTTCACAAAATTAGTATCGAAATTTCCACTGCGGAAAGCCTCGTGTTCAAAAACAAATTTTCCAAACGGAAGTGTGGTACTCACACCTTGAACATCGTAATTAGCGATTGCTTCAAGCATACGTTGCATTGCAGCGTTTCTTGTTTTTCCGTAAGTAATAAGCTTAGACAGCATAGGATCGTACTGAATTGGCACTTGCATACCTTCTGTAAATCCATCATCCACACGAATATTCTCACCACTTGGTGGTCGGTAAACTTCTAGTTTTCCAACACTCGGCATAAAATTATTAAGTGGATCTTCGGCATAAACACGAACTTCAAAAGCGTGTCCTTTTATTTTTATATCCTCCTGCGAAAAAGCAAGCTTTTCGTTATTAGCTACATTAATCTGCTGTTCTACTAAGTCGAGACCAGTAATTAATTCGGTAACTGGATGCTCCACTTGTAGGCGGGTATTCATCTCAAGGAAGTAGAAATTTAGATTTTCATCTAAAAGAAATTCCACTGTTCCCGCTCCAACGTAATCACAGGCTTTGGCAACTTTTATAGCCGCTTCTCCCATGGTCTTACGCAATTCTGGAGTAAGAACTGAAGATGGTGCTTCTTCTACAACTTTTTGATGACGTCTTTGAATACTACAATCGCGCTCAAAAAGATGAACTGTATTTCCAAAATTATCAGCTAAAACCTGAATTTCAATATGGCGTGGAGAAGTAACAAACTTTTCAATAAAAACAGAACCGTCGCCAAATGCATTTTCAGCTTCGCTAATAGCGCGTTTCATTTGGTCTTCAAATTCTTCGGCATTCTCAACTACTCGCATTCCTTTTCCACCACCACCGGCAGAAGCTTTTATAAGAATTGGAAATCCAATTTCTCTAGCAATTTGTTTGGCTGCTTCAACATCTGTAATGGCTTCATCGGTACCAGGAACCATAGGAATATCATAAGCTTTTACCGCTTCTTTAGCAGCTAGTTTGCTTCCCATCACACGAATTGCGTGCGACTTTGGCCCGATAAAAATCATTCCACTTTTTTCAACCTTCTCTCCAAACTCAGCGTTTTCACTCAAAAATCCATACCCTGGGTGAATAGCATCAACGTTTAAGTCTTTAGCAACTTTAATGATGTTATCTCCTAATAAATACGATTCGTTTGAAGGAGGTGGGCCGATGCATACGGCTTCATCTGCAAACTTAACGTGTGGAGAGTTTCTATCTGCTTCAGAATAAACTGCAACCGTTTTGATCCCCATATTACGGGCGGTTTTCATAATTCTTAAAGCTATTTCGCCACGGTTGGCAACTAATATTTTCTTAATCATTTTTCTCTAATTCAATTAGCAATTTTCCTTTATCAACCGTATCACCTTTAGCGACATTTACAGTTTTTACAATTCCATCTCGAGAAGCTGTAAGAGTGTTCTCCATCTTCATAGCCTCAAGAACACAAAGGGAATCACCTTTTTTAACTTTATCGCCTTCAGCAACATTAACTTCTAAAATAATCCCCGGCATAGGTGCGTGGATTTCGTCTTCAAAGGAATCATTTCCTAAAGAAAGCCCCATTTCTTTTATAAGCGCATCCAAAGGTGTTCCTACATTAACACGGTAAATATTACCATTTACTTTTACGCTGTAGTTTCTATTAATGAAGTCGTTTTCTAAAAGTTCAATTTCGAAAGATTTGTTGTTGTGAAGTAAATGTATTTTTTGACCAGAAAGTTCGGTTTGGTCTATGTTCTCGGTATCTTTTTTGACAAGTTGGAATTCGTAATTCTCATCCACCGAAACGCTATAGCTTTCTTTCATAATTTTGAAAATTTTGGTTAAAGATAAGGTTTGTTTAGGTTTTCGACCAAAAGGAATTTCCTAAGATTTTAAAAATCACACTCATTTTTGGTATCTTTAAGCTAAAAGAAATAAAAATGAAGAAATACCTAGTTATTTTATCGACCTTTATCGTTTTTACATCTTGTGGACAGCAGAAAAAGAAAGAAGATGTAGCCTTAAAAACAAAACCCCAGACTTATAAAACTGAAATGTTTGTAAGTGACCTTTCAATTCCGTGGGGAATGACTTGGTTGCCTGAAGGCAGTATGCTTATTACTGAAAAAGATGGGAGATTAATACACTTTAAAGATGGCAAGAAAATAGAAATAACAAATATGCCTGCGGTATATGTAAATGGCCAAGGTGGGTTATTAGACATTAAACTACACCCAAATTATAATGAAAACGGGTGGATTTATATGACTTATGCTTCTGAAGAAGGCCCAGGGAAAGGAGGTCATACTGCTTTAATGCGCTGTAAACTGGAAGGTGATTCCTTAACAAATATCGAAATGCTTTATAAAGCCAGCCCAAACTCTTCGGCAGGACAGCATTTTGGTTCCAGGATTGAATTTGATAAAGATGGTTATGTGTATTTCACCATAGGAGAACGAGGAGATAGAGAAGTTAACCCGCAAGACATTACTCGTGATGGAGGTAAAGTTTACCGATTAAAAGACGATGGTAGCATACCTGAAGACAATCCATTTTTCAACGAACCAAATGCTAAAAAGGCAATTTATACTTATGGAAATCGAAATCCACAGGGAATGGCTATTCACCCTGAAACAGGAGAAATATGGATGCACGAGCACGGACCAAAAGGCGGGGATGAAATTAATATTGTGAAGAAGGGTGCAAATTACGGTTGGATGGTAGTTACCTATGGGGTTAATTACAGTGGCACAGAAATCACAGATCAAACTGAAAAAGAAGGAATTGAACCACCTATTTACTATTGGGTACCTTCTATCGCTCCTTCCGGAATGGCATTCGTTACTAGCGAGAAATATCCTGAGTGGAAAAACAAATTACTCGTAGGTTCGTTGAAGTTTGCATATGTTGAACTGCTAACTCTTGATGGAGAAAAAGTAACCAAACGAGAAAAAATAGCTCAGGATATCGGACGAGTTCGAAATGTAAAGATTGGTCCGGATGGACTGATTTATATTGCAGTAGAAGGACAAGGTATTTACAGGTTAATTCCTGAATAAATAAAACCTATTCTCTTTAAAAAACAAAGTCGAGACCAATTTGATAGATCTCGACTTTGTCTTTTTTATTCATCCTAGATATCAGAATGGAGCCTAATATTCCACAATAATTAGTAAGGATTGAAGTTGAAAGGCTCGAACTAAATTGCTTTTACTTTTTAGTTCCTTTCTTTTTCTTTCTAAAGAAATCAAAAGCGAACCAACCTATTACTGCAATTACGAAATACATTAAATAAGACACTGGTTTTCCACTTCCACCTACTGTTGTGAAAACTCTATCCCAACGTACTTTTTTGTTAATTCCATCCCAGCTCATCCATACAAATACTGGTTTTCCTACAACGTGATTATAAGGTACAAAACCCCATGTACGAGCATCCTCACTGTTGTTTCGGTTGTCTCCCATCATCCAATAGTAATCCATCTTGAATGTATAATCGGTTAATGGTTGACCATTTAGAAGAACTTCCGTTCCTGATTGAGTAATTTTATTTTCAATTCCTATTTCGCTTCCTTCATAAACTTCTATAATACGCTTGTAGAATGGAAGAGTTTCTGGATTTATAGAAACTGTTTCTCCTTTCTGAGGAATATAAATTGGTCCGAAGAAATCATTATTCCAAGGATATTTTTGATCGTTTGGAAAAATCCCTGGATCCCACTCTCCTTTTTCACTTCTAAGACGCGTAATTTCAACCACATTTGGGTTGTTTTTTAGCATATTCATAGACTCTTCAGAAATAGCTGCAAAACGATATGTATTATTACCGAATCCATAACGATCGGTAATATCATATCGATTATAAAGCATTTCTGGGTTTAATTGTCCGTTTACCTTAACGTCATACGCAAATTGAACTTTAGCACGGTCTGGAAGTTGGTTTTTCTCTCCATTAATATATACGTAACCATCGCGAATTTCTAGAGAATCTCCAGGGACACCTACAGCACGCTTTACGTAATTCGACTTTTTATCGATTGGCTTGTAGTAATATTTCCCATCACCATACTGCTGAAACGCGTTTACAGTATCTACAGGCCAATTAAATACTACAATGTCATTTCGTTTTATACTCTGAAAACCTGGCAATCTGAAATAAGGTAGTTGTGGTTTTGAAAAATATGATTTTTTATGAACCACAGGAATTGTATCGTGCACCATTGGAAATGCAACAGGCGTCATCGGGTTTCGAGCCCCATAATGAAACTTACTCACAAAAAGAAAGTCACCAACCAATAAGGTTTTTTCTAACGATGAAGTTGGAATTGTGAAAGGTTGCATTACATAAGTATGCACAACTGTTGCAGCTACAACGGCAAATAATATAGAACTCACCCACTCTCCAGTTGAAGTACGCGGTTTTAAGCTTCTATCCTTTATATGCGTAACATCTTGAGTGTAATTTATGTAATAAATGTAAAGCCCTAGAGTAACTATCCCTAAAATTGTATCCGTAGTAGAATTACGTCCAAAACTGCGTAAGGTTTCAACCCAAACTACCGGAAACATAATCAGGTTAACAATGGGAATAAATAATAAAATAGTCCACCACCAAGGGCGATTAATAATTTTCATTAAAACCACAGCATTGTAAACAGGTACTGCTGCTTCCCAAGGTTTTCTACCTGCAGCCTTATAAAGCTTCCAAGTTCCTGCAAAGTGTATTAATTGAACTATTAAAAATAATATAAACCAACCTGTCCAACTCATAATTTGTAATTCGTTAAATTGTAATTCATTTAAACCCCTTATAATCTATACTGCAAAATAATAGGGATAGTATATTTTAATTTTAATTGAAATTGTACTAATACAACTACAATCTCAAAACTGTTAATCCGCATTTGTTAAGCCTAAAACATCCTTCATTGAGAAAACACCTTTTTTATCTTTAAGCCATTCCGCGGCCAAAATAGCACCCTTCGCAAATCCTTCACGGCTATGTGCTTCGTGTTTTAAAGAAATTGTATCAATATTAGATTCATAGGAAACTATGTGGGTTCCTTTTACGTCTTCTTCCCTTTTAGCAGTAATTGATAAAACTTCGTCCGAAGTAGAATCTAGATTCCATTCTTTTTTACTGTTGTATTTTAAAATATTCTCAGCTATTGTTATTGCTGTTCCGCTTGGGGCATCTTTCTTTTCAAGGTGATGCGTTTCTTCAACAGACACATTGTACTCCTTCCATTGAGCCATCAACTTAGCAGCATATTCATTAATGCTAAAGAAAAGATTAACTCCAACACTGAAGTTTGACGCATAAATAAAACTTCCGTTACGCTTTTCGCATAACTTTACCATTTCATCATAACTTTCTAACCAACCTGTAGTTCCTGAAACTATTGGTAAATCTGCTTCTAAAGCGTTTTTAATATTACTTACTGCAGCTTCGGGAGAAGAGAATTCAATAGCAACCTCAGCATCTTCTATATTACCTTCAGAAGATTCCAACCAACTTTTAAAAACAATTGAATGACCACTTTCTAAAGCTAATCTTTCAATAGTTTTCCCCATTTTACCATAACCGAGTAAAGCTATTTTCATAATTTTCTATTCTCTATAAAACACCAACTATTTAAATCGATACGTCAACGACATTCCGTATTGTGGTTTTGCATTAAATTGATTGTAATTTAGGCTAGGTTGTAATGACAGGTCTTCACTCACTTCATATTGTTGTAAATGAGCATCTACGTTTGCATCAATAACATTAAGCAAATAGAAACCTAGAGTTACAATAATACTGTAACTCTTATTTCTTTGTGCTGATTTTTGAGCATTTATAAGTCTATCGTTTGAAATCCCTTGAAATTCATCATCTGTATAGCCTGCAAGTCTTCGCTTATAAGCATCTCTAAAACGATTATAGTCGTCGTCCTGCTGCTTATAAAAATAAACTCCAGCTGCCATTCCAGCATAAATAATAGGGATTTTCCAGTATTTTTTGTTGTAAGCTTGTCCTAATCCAGGGATTACTGCTGAGTAAAATGCAGCTTTAGCTGGAGCCAATGGATTGTATTCAACCTTAGGCCCGAGTGAATCTTTCACTACAATTACTTTTTCTTTCTGTACAGAAAGAGAATCAGCTGTCTGCGCAAACAGTGATGAAGCGAAGATTAAAAAAAAAATATTTAGAAGATTACTTTTCACTTTTAATTAGCTTCAAAATACGCTCGAAATCATCTTGATTTTTAAATGGCACAACCAACTGCCCTTTTCCTGACTTTGAAACCTTAACATCCACAGCAGTTTCGAAAAGATCTGTAAGTTCTTTCTTTGCTTTTTTAGCAAAAGGTGGTGCACTTGGTTTTGATGGAGTAGCTTTTTTATCTGGGTTTTTAAAACTTCTAACTAAAGCTTCTGTTTCACGAACCGATAAGTTCTGACCTAAAATTTTCTCGTAAATATCGAGTTGATCAGATAAATCTTCAACATTAATTAATGCTCTACCGTGGCCCATACTTATAAAGCCATCTCGCATTCCTGTTTGGATTATTGGATCTAGTTTAAGCAAACGCAAATAGTTTGCAATAGTAGATCGGTTTTTTCCAACTCTATCACTCAATTCTTCTTGAGTAACGTCTATTTCTTCAATTAAACGTTGGTATGAAAGTGCTATTTCAATAGGATCTAAGTCTTGTCTTTGGATATTTTCAACCAAAGCCATTTCTAGAGATTCTTGGTCGTTTGCAATACGAATATATGCTGGTATTGTTTCTAAACCAACCAATTTTGAAGCACGGAAACGACGCTCTCCACTTACTAACTGATATTTATTAAAATCTAATTTACGAACAGTAATCGGCTGAATTACACCTAGTTCTTTTATCGATGAAGCAAGTTCACGAAGGGATTCTTCATTAAAACTAGTTCGCGGCTGAAAGGGGTTTACTTCAATACTACCTAACTCCAACTCTACTATGCTACCAACAACTTTGTCGGCATTTTTGTCTTCAACAGATTTTATATCATTGGTAGGATCTTTCAACAGTGCTGAAAGACCACGACCTAATGCTTGCTTTTTTATTGCCTTCGCCATTTATTCCGTTTCGTTTTTTTTGATTAACTCGTTCGCCAAACTTAAATAATTATCCGCTCCTCTACTTGATGCATCGTAACTAATAATACTTTCACCATAACTTGGCGCTTCACTTAAACGCACATTACGCTGAATGATTGTTTCGAAAACCATTTCATCAAAATGCTTTTTCACTTCATCTACCACTTGATTTGATAGACGTAAACGTTGATCGTACATGGTCAACAACAATCCTTCAATATCAAGGTTTACATTGTGAATTTTCTGAACGCTTTTTATAGTGTTCAAAAGTTTTCCTAAACCTTCTAATGCAAAGTATTCGCATTGAATAGGGATAATTACAGAATCTGATGCTGTAAGAGCGTTAAGGGTTAATAACCCTAAAGATGGCGCACAGTCTATAAGTATATAATCGTAATCATCTTTTAAACCTTCAATAGCTTTTTTAAGCATATATTCACGGTTCTCAACATCTACTAATTCAATCTCGATTGCCACCAAATCTATATGCGACGGAATTAAATCTAAATTAGGAGAACTTGTAGATATTATCGCTTCTTTTGCGGTAGCACTATGTTCAAGCAACTGGTAAGTACCTAGTTCTACAGTTTCAACATCAATACCCAATCCTGACGTAGCGTTAGCCTGCGGATCTGCATCTATTAGTAAAACTTTTTTCTCTAAAACGCCTAAAGAGGCCGCTAAATTCACAGAGGTTGTAGTCTTACCAACTCCTCCTTTTTGGTTTGCAATTGCAATTATTTTACCCATTAATTTACTTGAGATTTTAGCAGTTAAAAGTACAATTAATTATGTTGATAGAAAATCATTTTTGTTAACACTAAGTAAACAGACTCTCTATTTGAAAATGCAAAAATAAAAAACACCAAATTCCAAACCTACTTGTTTAACAAGTGAGCTTGGAATTTGACTGTAATCTCGATTATTACCGATTTAAAATTTATTTTTTTGTTTTTTGTGAACGAATCATAGCTTCAAGCATATCCCACATTTGTTGTGGTACTTCCTCAAGCTGATTCATTTGCCCTGCGCCCTTTAACCATTCGCCACCATCAATAACAACAACTTCACCATTGATATATGCAGAGAAATCTGAAACTAAATATGCCGCTAAGTTTGCAAGTTCTTGGTGTTCACCAACTCTCTTAACCGGAACTTTTTTAGCTGGATCGAATTTTTCTTTTAAGTCGCCTGGCAGCAATCTATCCCAAGCCCCCTTTGTAGGGAATGGTCCCGGTGCAATTGCGTTAAAACGAATTCCGTATTTAGCCCATTCAACGGCAAGAGAACGCGTCATAGCCAATACCCCAGCTTTTGCAGTAGCACTTGGAACAACATAAGCAGAACCTGTGAAGGCATAGGTTGTAACAATATTTAAAACCGTTTTATTAGTTTCCTTTTTATCAATCCAATGTTTTCCAAAAGCTAAAGTACAATTTTTGGTTCCTTTAAGAACGATGTCAATAATGGTATCAAAAGCATTCGCTGAAAGTCTTTCGGTTGGAGAAATAAAATTTCCTGCAGCATTATTTAAAAGAACATCCACAGAACCAAACTCTTTTACCGATGCTTCAACCATAGCTTCTACTTCTTCATAGTTCCTAACATCACATTGCACTGGAAGAACTTTTCCACCTGTGGCAGTTTCCAGCTCCGCTTTAACTTTTTGTAACTTTTCAATATTTCTAGAGGTAATTACCACATTAGCACCTAATTCTAGAAAATAGGTTACCATTGCTTTCCCAAGGCCACTTCCGCCTCCAGTTACCACTATTGTTTTTCCTTTTAACGCGTCGTCGCGTAACATTTTTGAAGTATAGTCCATCGAATAATTTGTTTGTAGGTAAAGATAAGAACTAAAGTAATGAATGAAGAATTAGTTAACAAGAATTAGCAGTTGTAAATAACCTTCTAAAGTTAATAAAGCGATAAATGATTGCTTTTAAGGCGTTAAATAATGTGAAATGGCTAGCCTACTAAAAGCATTACTCTTAACTTACAACTATGGAAAAAGTATTAGTAGCAGGTGCAAATGGCACCACAGGAAAAAAGATAATTTCAATTTTAAAACAATCTGATAAATACGAACCTTTTGCTATGGTTCGCAACAAAGAACAAGTTGAACATTTTAAAAAAGATAATGTAAAAACAATACTTGCAGATTTAGAACAAGATGTAAGCGGAACTACTAAAGGAATGGATCGTGTTATTTTTGCAGCTGGTTCTGGTGGAAAAAACGTTAAAGGCGTAGATCAGGAAGGAGCTAAAAAACTTATGGATGTATCTAAAAAAGATGGTATTAAGAAATTCGTAATGCTAAGCTCAATGGGTGCTGATAATCCAGAAGTTTCCTCTGAACTGAAAGACTACCTAAAAGCTAAGCAAAACGCAGACCAACACCTAGTGAATTCAGGACTTGAATACTCAATTGTACGTCCTGGCGCTCTGAACAATAAAGCTGGTAAAGGTAAAATTGTATTAGAAAGCAAACTAAATCAACAAGGTGAAATATCCCGTCAAGATGTGGCTGAAACTTTAGTTGGGTCACTAGAAAGTTCTGTTGCTAGAAATAAAACTTTTGAAATCTTACAAGGTGATACGCAAATTAAATCTGCTTTAGAGAAGATTTAGAATTTAGAATACAAATACTAAAAAGCACGTAATTTACTTTACGTGCTTTTTTTATGAAATTTGGTGAAACTATTCTGAAGTCCACAATAGTTTTTGAGCAGTTCCGTGATCTCCTAATTGATATACAGCTAAGGATGATGGCAAGAATGGTATTGGCTTAAAAACAGTTTCAGATAAGCTATCCAATAAAACTCTTTGAGCTACCCCCAAACTTATGTGTGGGTCAAAATTTTCGTAGCTGTACTTTTCAACAAAATCGGGCACATAATCTACAGTAAATTCACTTATTTCACTTCCATCCGGATTTTGAACAAAAGACTCTTGAGACCCACCTTTAACTATATACGGTTTTACAAGTTCTATCGTTTTTTTATGAAGATTAACTATAGATTCGGTTCTACTATGCCTAATCATTGCAAAACTATCTTCAGTATCACGAGAGTAGTATAAACTTTCGGTATAAATAGTATCATTTTTAATTGTTTCGAAAAGACCTTCAACAGCTTTATTAACTTTCGGCAAATCTTGTTCTTTTATAAAACATTGCAAGAGCGTTATATGCGGAATGTGGTTATCGTCAAGCTTTATCGTTTCAGGATTATTCTGATTGATTAAAGTATTTAATTGAAGTGATTGCGCTTGCATCGCTTCAGAAGGAGTTAACAGCACATCAATTGCAATTATTTTGTCATTCTTAGGAACACAGGATAATACCATTATAGAAGTAGCTATTAAAAATGCGATTTTTTTCATATTTCAAAACTAATATTAATCGATTAGATTTTGATTAGAAAACTGTATCATTTTGATTCCCCACCAACTAAATCTCTTTTTAAAATAATATCGCAAACAATAAACAATTAACTAGACACATAATACGCGAGAATATTATCTTTGCAGACTGTGTAAACTATTTTAACTAGAATATGACAATTTCTTACAACTGGCTAAAGCAATTTATTGATCTTCCTTGGGACGCTGAAAAAACAGCAGAACTATTAACCGACCTTGGTCTTGAAGTGGAGGGAATAGAAGAATTTTCTTCCGTAAAAGGCGGATTAAAAGGTATTGTAGTAGGTCACGTACTTGAATGTGAACAACACTCTAATGCCGATAGATTAAAAGTAACTAAGGTAGATGTTGGTGGCGAAAAGCCTTTACAAATAGTTTGCGGTGCACCAAACGTAGCCGTAGGTCAGAAAGTTCCTGTTGCTACTATTGGCACAACCTTATATGACGCCGAGGATAAACCTTGGGAGATTAAAAAAGGGAAAATTCGCGGAGAATCAAGTGAAGGAATGATTTGCGCAGAAGATGAACTAGGAATAGGAGAATCTCACGATGGAATTATGGTTTTAGACAACGATTTAGTTCCTGGAACTCCTTTGTCTAAAATTTTAGAAGTAGAAAACGATACTATTCTTACAATAGGACTTACTCCAAATCGCGCCGATGCAATGAGCCATTGGGGTGTTGCAAGAGATTTAAAAGCTGGATTGTTACAAAAAGGTATCTCTAAAAAGTTAGACACTCCTTCTACTAGCAGTTTTAAAATAGACAACCGAGTATTAAAAATAGGTGTTCAAGTTGAAGATAGCTCACTTGCTCCAAGATACTGCGGAATTACAATTAGCAATATTAAAGTAGAACCATCTCCAGCTTGGCTTCAAAATAGATTAAAATCTATAGGAGTTGCTCCTATTAACAATGTGGTTGACGTTACTAACTATATTCTCCACGACTTAGGACAGCCACTTCACGCCTTTGATGCTGCGAAAATATCAGGCAATAATGTAGTTGTAAAAACATTACCTGCAGGAACTAAGTTTACAACTCTTGACGGCGTTGAACGCGAACTCCACGAAGAAGATTTAATGATTTGCGACGCTGAAAAACCAATGTGTATTGCAGGGGTTTACGGCGGTTTAGATAGCGGAGTTACCGAAAATACAACAAGTATTTTCTTAGAAAGTGCATATTTCAATCCTGTGAGTGTTCGTAAAACAGCGAAACGCCACGGCTTGAGTACCGATTCATCTTTTAGATTTGAAAGAGGTGTTAACCCAAATATCACCGATTACGCACTGCGTCATGCGGTAATCCTAATAACTCAATTAACTGGCGGTCACGTTTCAAGTGATTTAATAGACATTTATTTAAAGAAAATAGACGACCATCAAGTTGTATTGAATTTTGAAAAAACCAATAGAATTATTGGTGAAGAAATTCCTCAAGAAACCATTAAAGACATTCTTACTTCTTTAGAAATAAAGATTAATAACTTTACTGAAACGGGTATCGGGATGACTATTCCGGCATATAGAAATGATGTAACTCGTGACGTTGATGTTATTGAAGAAATATTGAGAGTTTATGGATACAACAACATAAACTTCACACAAAAATTAAATGCGTCTATTGCCCCTATTACTCCAGGACAAGATTATAGTGTGCAAAATAAAATAGCACAGCAGTTAACGGGGCTTGGTTATAACGAAATGCTTAACAATTCACTTACAACACCTAAATACGGTGGAATGAGTGAAACGGTTAAAGACAACTACAATGTTGAAATGCTAAACCCATTAAGTAGTGATCTTTCAGTTATGCGTCAGTCTATGTTGTTTTCTGGATTAGAAACCATAGCGTATAATGCTAATAGAAAGAATAGCGACTTAAAGCTTTTCGAATTTGGAAAAACATACCATAAATTCCCAGGAGGGCATATAGAAAATAAACACTTAGCATTGTTTATTACTGGTTTTAAAACACAAGGAAATTGGGCTTTACAAGAAGTAAAAACTAATTTCTTCTTCGGAAAAGGAAATGTTTCAGCCATTTTAGAACGACTAGGAATTAATGATTACTCCGAAACTTCTACAGACAACGATATCTTCTCTGAAGGAATTGCTTTTAAAAAGAACAAGTCTACAATTGTGGAATTTGGAATCGTAAAGAAGAAAATCGCTAGTGAACTAGATGTTGATGCAGAGGTGTTTTATGCAGATTTTAATTGGGATGAAGTATTAAAACTAATTCCTTTAAAAACACTTAAGTTCCAACCTATTCCAAAGTACCCAGGATCACAACGTGATTTTGCACTTTTATTAGATGATTCTGTAAGCTTTGGCGACTTGCGTATTGCCGCGTTTAATACTGAGAAAAAAGTATTGAAAGAGGTAACGCTATTCGATGTTTATAAAGATAAAAATCTACCGGAAGGCAAAAAGAGCTATGCATTGTCATTTACTTTTGAAGACAAATCCAAAACATTAACCGACAAACAGGTTGATAAAATAATGGATAAGCTTAAAAGAACATTTGAAAATGACTTCGGCGCAACTCTAAGATAACTGAGTTTTACTTAAAACTTACTCTTCTTCTGTCGGGAAAACTAATCCATCCACAATATGGAAAAATCCGTTTTTGTGATAGAAGTCTGATGCTATAATTGTAGCAGTTCTGTTTTCAGAATCTATAAGTTGTAGGTTGCCATCTTTTTCTCTAATAGCTAGGTTTTGGCCATTTAGAGTAGAAAGGTGTGCTGTTCCGCCATTTTTTAAAACAGCCATTTTTAAACTGTGACTATCCAACCTACCTGGCACTGTAAGATACCTCACTAGAGATTGTGTTATTGATTTATTACTGATAATTGAATCTCTACTCTGTTCTTCAATTTTCATAAAAGCATCATCTACAACAGCAAAAATGGTTACCATTTCCTCTTTTTCAAGTTTTGCCTGCAGCACTTCATCATTCAATATTTCAGAAAAAAATGTAAGCGATTTTGCTTCTGAAATATTATCAATAAAGGATTTTGTTGAGGTAAATGTTATATCATTCCATTTTTTAGAAACTTCTACTTTTTCAGCAGAAAGGTATTTTTGCGCAACAGCGGAAGTAGTTAAATTGATTACCAATAGAAGTAATAAGGCATTTTTGAATGGCATAGCATAATTTTTATAGGTGTAAATATAGCAAATACAACAGCAAGTTTGTGAAAATCAATTTACAGCTATACTGTTTAATAAATTCATAAAGTATTTAAATTATTTGTTTTGATGAAATCTTGTGCTTAAATTTATTCATCCTTAAGCTTCACAATGATGTTTTCAAAAACAAATATCGAACAAAAACTTCGCAATTATCGTTCAAAACGTATTGACGAAAATTCTATAATGGATGAAGTTTATCGTATTTTTTCTAACAACGAAATAGAACGATCTCAAATTGTTTCACGGCTACAAGAAAAATCTAAGGAACAGGAAAATTCATTTTCATTCGATTCTCTAGATGGCAAACGAATTTATCATATAGAAGACATAAAAAAGCTTTGTATAAACTACAGATTGCGTTTTTTAGATTCACATTATTTTAAAGGAGACTTTCCAAAAGAGGCTATTTCAGAAATAAGAAATCTAGAAAAGGAACATAACACTAAACTTAAGAACTTTAAAATTGTTGCTCCTGCTAAGCTTTTAAAGCTAGAAAATGCTGACGACCCACTACTTTTTGCTCCTATGGGGAATGACTATTTTTATTTAATACACAAGTGGGGAAACGATTTACACCCCTTCAGAAAACTTCTGATGTGGCCTTATAAAAGCTTTGAAAACATTGTGTTTACGGTAGTTGTTATTAGCATTCTACTCACAATTTTAGCACCTATAAATATGTTAACCTCAAACCCTAGTATTGGGCTTTATATATTTTTGGCTTTTTACATATTTACAGCACTTGGAGGAATTGTAATTTTCTACGGTTTTTCTAAAGGGAAAAATTTTAACGGCGCTATTTGGAACAGCAAATATTACAACGCTTAAAATCCACTAAATTCTTCTTACTAAAACGGGCATCCATATTTTTGTGAAATTTTTCACACATAGTTTATACTTGAATTTGAAAATAAGTTAGTAATTTGATAATCTAATCCATAAACATATACAACTATGTCAGATAATTCAGAAGAAACAATTCGCATATACACTGGTTCAGATATTATGGCCCAAGCTTTAGTAGAAAGATTAGAGAATGTAGGAATCACTCCTATCCTTCGAGATGACGAACAAAGCGGGGTTATGTTTGGTTCTGGGAGTAAGTTTGACGACCAAGTACGCATCTTTGTTCGTAAGGATGAACTTTCGGTAGCGCAACCTATTGCAGATGCTTTTATTGAAGAAACAAAAGAATAACATGGCGAACACAACAAGAATTTATACCGGTCCAACACTTATTGCAAAAGGATTAGTTGCACGATTAAATGAAATAGGAATTAGTCCTATAGAAAGAAACGATCATGACAGTAGCTTAAGAGCTGGACTTACTATGGGTATTGCAAATCAAACCATGGTTTTTATCCGAAAAGATGAAGAGCAGAAAGCACAACCTATAATTGATGAGTTTCTAAAAGATATTGAAGAGTAACAGGATTATTTAAAAATAGCTTACAATTTAAGAAAACAAAAAAAGCGGTCTAACTTTTATAGTTAGACCGCTTTTTTGTTGTTAAGAGTATTTAATTAAGCTTCAACAGCATACATTTTATCTCTTAATTCCTTAATTTTCTTATCGCTCATATACTCATCAAAGTTCATATATCTGTCTATTGCTCCATTTGGAGTAAGTTCGATTATACGAGTACCAACAGTTCTAGCAAATTCGTGATCATGAGTAGTAAGAAGAACAGTTCCTTTAAAGTTTTTAAGTGAGTTGTTAAACGCAGTAATCGACTCTAGGTCTAAGTGATTTGTAGGCTCATCAAGCATTAATACGTTTGCACGCATCATCATCATTCTACTAAGCATACAACGTACTTTTTCACCTCCAGAAAGCACATTACTCTTTTTCAAAGCTTCTTCTCCACTGAACAACATTTTTCCAAGGAAACCTCTTAAAAACACTTCTTCGCGTTCTTCTTCAGTTTTTGCATATTGACGTAACCAATCTACTAATGACAGGTTATTTTTGAAGAATGCATCGTTATCTAAAGGCAAATAACTTTGATTTGTAGTAACACCCCACTGGAAAGCACCACTATCAGCTTTCATATTATCATTTAATATCTCATAAAATGCTGTTGCTGCACGAGAATCTTTTGAGTAGATAACTACTTTATCCCCTTTAGCTAAGTTAATATCCACATCTTTAAAAAGCACTTCCCCATCAATAGATGCCGAAAGGTTTTCTACATTTAATATTTGATCTCCTGCTTCGCGTTCGCGTTCAAAAATAATTGCTGGATAACGACGGCTAGAAGGTCTGATATCTTCAATATTTAATTTTTCAATCATTTTCTTACGAGAAGTTGCTTGCTTACTTTTTGCAACGTTCGCACTAAATCGCTGAATAAATTCTTGAAGTTCTTTCTTTTTCTCCTCTGCCTTTTTATTTTGTTGAGCACGTTGGCGTGCAGCTAGCTGGCTACTTTCGTACCAAAACGTGTAGTTACCGCTGTAATGGTTTATTTTTCCAAAATCGATATCACTAATATGGGTACAAACAGCATCTAGGAAGTGACGGTCGTGAGATACTACAATCACACAGTTGTCGTAATTTGCTAGGAAACCTTCAAGCCAACTAATTGTTTCGTAATCTAAGTCGTTTGTAGGCTCATCCATAATAAGCACATCTGGATTCCCAAAAAGTGCTTGCGCAAGAAGTACACGTACTTTTTGTTTACCATCAAGATCCTTCATTAATGTATAGTGTAGACTTTCATCTATACCTAAGTTTGAAAGCATTGCTGCAGCATCACTATCTGCATTCCAACCATTCATTTCTTCAAAGGCAACTTGAAGTTCGCCAATTTTTTCGGCATTCTCGTCTGTGTAATCTTCGTAAAGCTTATCTATCTGAGTTTTTATTGAAAACAACTCTTTGTTTCCTCGTACAACTGTCTCAAGTACGGTAAATTCATCATACGCGTTGTGGTTCTGTTCTAGAACCGACATACGTTTTCCTTTTTCTAAATGTACATGTCCCGAAGTAGGCTCCTGTTTTCCTGAAAGGATTTTCAAGAAAGTAGATTTACCCGCACCATTGGCACCGATAATTCCGTAAATATTCCCTGTGGTAAATTGTGTATTTACATCATCAAATAAAATACGTTTACCAAATTGAACCGAAAGATTTGAAACTGAAAGCATAAAATTCTGTATTTTGCGCAAAAGTAGCTAATTAAGCAACACCCTGAAAAATATTAAAGCTTTAAAAACCCTTTTAACCTTCATTTAACATTAACCATCAGAAGGCTCTGCTATCTTTGTGTGTTAATCTAATTTTGTCTCATTTGTTTAGAAAACTACTCCTTTTACTTTCTGTTCTTGCACTGTTCTCCTGTAAAAATAAGGAAGAAAATACTGTGCAATCTACCTATATACGTGGGCAGATTATAAATCCTACGCTAGATTACGTCATATTTTCTAAAGGAAACATCGTTTTAGATACGATTCCTCTAGACGAAAATAACTTCTTTGAATATTCTACCGACAAAATTAAAGCTGGATTACATCTTTTCAGTCATAGTGAAGGTCAGGTATTTTACATTGAACCTGGCGATAGTTTATTAATACACATCAACACTATAGATTTTGACGAATCATTAGCTTTTTCAGGAAAAGGCGGGGACCAAAATAACTTACTGATTGAGCTTTATCTAAAAAATGAGAAGGAAAATCAAAATCTTCCAAAATGGTATTCCCTTTCTTCGGAGGAATTTCAAGGCAAAATAGATTCTTTAAAAGCTAGCAAACTTCAGAGCTATGAAGAATTTATAGCAAATAATAAAGTTTCTGAAAGTTTTAAAGACATTGCGCTTTCAAACATTGAATATGATTATTATTCAAAAAAAGAATTATACGGAGCTGCGAATAGAAATACTCCTGCTAAGTTTTCTGATGATTTCTTTAATTACAGAAAAAACATAGATTTCAATAAGGATGAATTGAAGTTTTATTATCCATATTATCGTTTTCTAAATCGATATTTTGAAAACATGGTTTGCACAAAGTACAATGAAAATGATGTAATAGATCGAAATTCATTCGATTACAACTACAAAAAAATCCATATTATAGACAGTGTAGTCGCTTCAGATTCTATTAGAAATAGACTTTTACGCTACAATACGATCATGTATCTCTTTAATGCACAAAATGAAGAAGAAGAAACTCGACTTTTTGAAGCATACAAAAAGATGAATACGGATAAAAAATATTTGAATGAAGTTGAACAAGTTTATAATGCTTCAATTCAACTCATCAAAGGGAAGAAAATCCCTAATGTTCTATTGGTTAATACCGAAAATGTATTAAATGAATTAACCAATGTTATTAATGCCCCTACTGTGTTGTTTTTCTGGAGAGGGCAGCCTGCAATTCAGCACAGAAACTTGCATAAACGCGCTTCCGAGTTAAAAGCTAAGTTTCCACAATATGATTTTATAGGTGTAAATACAGACACGCACTTTAAAAGATGGAGAGACATTGTTTACAAATCTAAATACGATTCTAAGTTTGAATATCAGATAGAAAATCTAACTGATGCAGAGAAAAAATTCATATTAAGATATATCAATTACGTAATTGTTATCGATAAAGATGGAATTATTTTGGATGGTAAAACCAATATGTTCAACATAGATTTTGAAGATCAATTACAAGCTTTCCTAAACGAATAACGCTTTAATAAGTTGTTTTGAAGCAACATATTAAAGCGTTATTATTTTATTTTAGAGTTCTCCTACTTCAATATTTACTGAAGTCTCATTAATTTCCTTTTTTATAATCTTCAAGAAACTTTTCTAAGCCAATATCGGTTAGTGGGTGTTTTAGCAACCCTTCTATTGAAGACAAAGGACCGGTCATAACATCCGCTCCTATTTTAGCACAGTTAATTACGTGCATCGTATGGCGAACAGATGCTGCTAAAATCTCAGTTTCGAAGCCATAGTTATCATAAATTAGTCTAATATCTGCTATCAATTCCAATCCATCAGTTGAAATATCGTCAAGTCTTCCTATAAAAGGAGAAACATAAGTCGCTCCAGCTTTTGCAGCTAATAATGCCTGTCCTGCAGAAAATACCAAGGTACAATTTGTGCGAATACCGTGGTCGGTAAAGTATTTTAATGCCTTTACACCATCTTTAATCATTGGAATTTTCACAACAATTTGCGGGTGTAACTCGGCAAGCTCCTCACCTTCCTTCACCATACCTTCAAAGTCTGTTGCGATTACTTCTGCAGATACATCTCCATCTACAATGTTGCAGATATCTACATAATGCTTTAAAATATTATTTCGGCCAGTAATGCCCTCTTTAGCCATCAACGATGGATTAGTAGTTACGCCGTCAAGCACACCTAGGTCTTGTGCTTCTTTTATTTGGTCGAGGTTGGCGGTATCAATAAAAAATTTCATAAAAGTGGTTTCAAATTAATTATTGTAAAAATAGTGAAGAAATGATTGATAGATAGATATTAATTAGTTTTTATTAAGCCCACAAGTAATATTATAGGTTCCGATTATTAGCGTAATATCTGGGATTACCTTAAAGAAATCATTTTCAATTTTATTAACCAATTCGGGACAATCCTCAATAAAAGGAAATAATATTGATTTCGCTTTATTACTTCCAAACCTGCTTGTCTCAATTTTAGTCAATTTTTCCTGATTTTTATCTCGAATGAAATATTGATAATCCGTATTGTATTGATTATTTGTTATTTGTTGGTAGAGTTCTAATTTACCAATGACGATTTGTTCAACAATCTGAAGTTTTTTATCTCCTATAACCGGAAGGAAACGTAGCTTAGTTATACTTCCAGATTCTTCAGTTAATAATACTGAGTCAAGTAGTTCAATCTTTATTTTGTTATAGCTGTCACCAACTTTTTTGTAATATTTGAAATTTTTATTATTGTAAGTCCCTCTCATTTCAGAAATTACTTCACCAGATTTCAAATAGATTGTACATGGTCGTGTGATTTGTGAAAAGGCAATTAAAGGTATTGTTAAAGCTAAAAGAAAGATATAAAATTTTAGTTTTATATTATTTGTATTAACCTTAAAATATCACTTCAACCCGTAATGCTTCAAAAGCATTCGTTCGTAAACTCTATCTGGCAATACACGTTTTAAAACAATAGAAAATTTTTGCAAAGGAGCTCCTACCTTATAGTGTATCTTAGGGTTTGGGGTTTCAATAATTTTATGAACTACTTTTGCCATTTCTAAGGGATCACCGCCATTATCTACATGTTCATCCATCATCTTTAGGGTGCTTCCGTAATCCCTTTTATAAGGTGAATCATCCAAAACTGGAGCGTGATATCTACCTGCAGCAATATTAGTAGCGAAATCACCTGGAGCTATATTGGTCATTTTTACACCAAATTGCAATGTTTCCATTCGCATTGCCTCTATAGTAATTTCTAAAGCAGCTTTGGTTGCAGAGTATATTCCACGATATGGAAGCCCCATGTACCCAGCTATAGAGGTGATATTTAATATATGTCCTCCTCCCTGTTCTCGCATATGTGGCATCACAGCCTTAATCACATTAATTGGCCCGTAAAAATTGGTTTGAAAAGCCTTTTTAATTTCAGATTCTGGAGTCTCTTCAATAGGCCCAGTGATTCCAACACCGGCGTTATTTATAACAACGTCAATCCTTTTTGATTTGTCGATTATTTCAGAAATAACAGCCTCAATAGATTCAATATCGTTTACGTCCATCTTTAATAACGGAAATACCGAACTTGAAATTCTATTAGGGTTTCTACTTGTTCCGTACACTTGGTAACCACGTTTTGATAAATATTCGCCAATAGCTTTACCAATTCCTGAAGAACCGCCTGTGATGAGTACTGTTATAGACATAAAATTTTGTTGAAAAGCAAAGGTGCGTTTATGCAATCAGTTTTCCAAATAGTTTTTGCAAAAAGACACTAGAACCAAAACTGCTGTGCTGTAAGAAAAAGGATGAGTTTGAGATATTTTTTTAGAATCTATTCTGTTTCCCTTCAGAACTGTTTTGAGCTACTTTCAGAACGAAAGTTTATTGCATAAAAAATGGCAAGCTACCTACATCACACCGCTACGACCATTTACCTTTGCTGCGTTCCCGCCCTGGAGGATTCAACAGGAGCTGGTTGTGTAGGACTTGCCGCTGCAAAGATAAAGCTTTTTCAAGTTTTTCCAAGTATTTTCACATTTCAATTTTAATAAATACCTTGCAGAAAAATTATCGTGAATCATGAAAATCTATAACGCTTTAATTCCTACACTCTTACTGCTTTTTTTAGGTAGTTGCGGAAATAATTCTGAAGACAAAAAAGATGCTTTTTCACTCGAAATTAACGAGCCGAAGAAGACATATACCACCGAAGATGTTATTTCTTTGACATTAAACAACAAGAAAAGTTTAAAAACAGATTCTATCGCCTACTTTTTAAACAATGAGAGACTTGAAGTTTCAGGGAAAACGGTTTCTCTTTCTGGACAAAAACTGGGAGAAAAAACGTTATTAGCTAAAATTTACAGCGATGGTGATGAATATGAAGCATCAACAAAACTCCTTATTTTATCTTCAATAAAACCGAAGCTATACACATATAAAGTTATTGAAACCTATCCGCACGATATAAATGCATATACTCAAGGTTTAGAGTTTAATGGTGACATTCTATACGAAAGCACAGGGCAGTACAAAGAATCTACCCTTAGAAAAACCGATTACAAAACGGGTGAGGTTTTACAAATGGTAAAACTTGCCGATCAATATTTTGGCGAAGGACTTACCATATTGAACAACAAAATCTACCAACTTACTTGGAGAGAAAACACAGGTTTCATCTACAATTTGGAAACTATGGAACAAACTGGAACTTTTGTTTATGGCAAAAGTAAAGAAGGTTGGGGACTATGCCAGGATGGTGTAAACATCTATAAAAGTGACGGAACAGATAAAATATGGACCTTAAACCCAAACACACTTGCCGAAAAAGACTATATCGAGATTTTTACAAACACTAGTAAAATCAGCAGTGTTAACGAATTAGAATGGGTAGAGGGAAAAATTTACGCGAATGTATACCAACAAGGTTCAATCGCTATTATCAACCCTAAAAATGGGGCGGTAGAAGGAGTAATTGACCTTACCGACCTTAAAGATAAAGTGACGCAGCACCCAAAACTAGATGTCCTAAACGGGATTGCTTATAAAGGTGAAGAAAACATACTTTACATTACCGGTAAAAACTGGGATAAGCTTTTTAAAGTTGAGATTATTGAAAAGTAAAAACCGTTATAATTTTAAGTAACTATTTTTCAACCACGAATTCACTAAACAAATTGTGAATTCGTGGTTGATTTTTTTTACAATAATATTTTACAAAATATCCTTTCAAAACTTCTTTTAGCATTACAATAATAAGCTTCATAAAAAGTTATATTTTTACCAAAACTTTATTTGAATGAGGTATTTATACGGATTGGCAATTTTGAGTTGCTTAGTGCTATGGAGTTCGTGCCGAAACGACTTTGAAACTGTTGCAAGTACTGGAAAATTAGAATTTTCGAAGGACACAGTTATGTTAGACACTATTTTTTCTAACATTGGTTCTAGCACATATAATTTAAAGGTTTATAACCGAAGTGATGAAGACATCAACATTCCTACTGTTCGATTGAAACAAGGAGAATCTTCAAGTTACCGACTTAATGTAGATGGTATGCCTGGAAAGGTATTTGAAGATGTTCAGATACTTGCCAAGGACAGTATTTTCATATTTATTGAAACCACTTTTGACGTAACGGGAGTACCTACAAATCCTAAAGAGTTTCTTTATACAGACCAACTTCTTTTCGATACCGGCGGCAATGAACAAAAAGTAGAATTAGTTACTTTAGTGAAAGATGCTGTTTTTTTATATCCTGAAAAATATGAGGACGGTACTTACGAATCTCTCAACTTGGGTATGCACAGTGATGGTAATGATATACTTGTAAAAGGATTCTTCCTTGACGACGACGAGCTTACATTTACAAATGAAAAACCCTATGTAATTTATGGCTATGCAGCTGTGCCAAGTAATAAAACACTTATGGTTGAAGCTGGTGCTCGTGTTCATTTTCACGCAGGAAGCGGAATTATAGTTGCTGAAAATGCTACTATGAAAGCTATGGGTGCACCAAGCTTGGACCGCGAAGCAATGGAAAACGAAATTATTTTTGAAGGCGATAGATTAGAACCTGGTTTTGCTGATGTTCCTGGACAATGGCTTACCATTAGATTCACAAGTGGAAGTGTAAATAACGAATTCAATTACACAACTATTAAGAATAGTACAGTTGGATTATTACTGGAAGACAGTCCTGTTACTTTAAAAAACGTACAGATTTACAACAGCGCGAACGTTGGTTTATTAGCGCGAACTGGAGTTATTGATGCTGAAAATATGGTAATAAGCAATAGCGGACAATCATCATTAGCAATACAACTTGGCGGAAGTTATGAGTTTAGACATTCTACATTTGCTAATTACTGGAACAATGGATTCCGCACCTTCCCTACAGTTTCATTAGACAACAGTTTAGAAACTGAAGAGTATATTTTTGTAGCGGATTTAGTAAAAGCTAATTTCACAAACTGTATTATCTATGGAAGTGAGCGTCGTGAATTTTCATTATTAAAAAATTCGGAAGCTGATTTCAATTTTAACTTCACCAATTCATTGTTGCGTTTTGAAGATCCTACAGGTGAATTTAACGACAACCCAATTTATGATTTTGAAAACCCTCAATATTATACCGATTCAAAGTTCAATATAGAACCTATGTTCCAAGACACTGCGCTTAACAATTACAATATTGAAGCCGGAACTTCAGGAGCTGACAATATTGGTAAAAATAATGTAAGCCCCAACATAGATTTAAACGGGAATTCTAGAAGTACTCCTCCAGATGCAGGAGCTTATGAGGCTACTGTTTTTCCTGAACCTTAAATTTTAAAACATTTATTTTCAACAAAAAACCCATCTCTAAGATGGGTTTTTTACTGCACTATTTTTAATAAAATTGTTATTTAACCTTCAACCATTTTAGTTTTAATCTTGAATTTTTTCTTTCTACCGGTTGCATAATTAAAGTATCGCCAACAAAGTAAAACCTTCTTTCGGCTGTAAGTCCAAATTCGGAAGGGTTTGAATGCGAGAGTTTGTAATGAGATACAATACTATCTGCTTCAGAAACTTTATAATTCCCCATATAATAATAGGACTTAGTAATGTGTTTTAAAGCTTCTAATGAAATGGAATCTGTAAAATTTGGAAATTCTACTCCTGCACTTTCGTATCCTTTATCGTAAAGATGAAGTGCTACATGATTGTTGTTATCGTATAAAAGATAACCATCCATCCCACCGCGGTAATGACCCCAAGTATTAGTTGTACTATCGCGCACCTTCATACTTTCCAATTTCCAAAGACCCGTAATTGATGGGCTGGTAAGTTTTTCGTTTTGACAGGAAATCGCAAACCATAAAACTCCGGCGGCAACGATGTATTTTATTTTCTTCATTTATTAAAAACTCAATTCGAAATAATTCGTAAAAAGCAAATATTAAATTATATATTCTTTAATCTGGGATTTGCCGCAAGGTCTACTTTTGACTTTGTAGTTATAGTTAATTGCTCTAGAAAGTCGTAGATGATATTGAAAATCTTGTAGAAGGGGATAATTTAGTAATCCACCCTACCCTCTTTATCTTCCCATTTATTAAAAACGACTCTACCTTCTTCTCTGTTCAGATTGATAAATTTCACGTTTCTATCTTCAATATTCTTATCTATTTCATCATAAATAAAATGGTCGTCGAAACCTATTTCAGCTGCGTCTTCTTTAGTACAAGCATAATACACAGCTTTTGGTCGAGCCCAGTAAATCGCACCTAAACACATAGGGCAAGGTTCGCATGATGTGTAAATAATACAATCATCCAACTGAAACGTATTCAGCTTTTCACAAGCCTTACGAATAGCTACAACCTCAGCGTGAGCAGTAGGATCGTTACTAGATGTTACTTGATTATAACCTTCGGCGATAATTTCACCATTCTTTACTACTATCGCTCCAAAAGGACCACCAGCATCAGCATTCATCCCTTTTTCAGAAAGTTCAATCGCTCTATTTATAAATTTTTTATCATCTTCTGTAATCATTTCAATTTATTTTTAAAAAATAGTTCTAATTGTTTTTAGTAACTATTAGAAAATTTATCTATCGATTTAATTTATTCAGGTTTAAGTCTAAAAAAACCAATAATAAAAAAACAACTCTCCAACTATACCTAGAAATATTTCAGGGAAAATTAGAGAGTTGTTTTCTAGGAGTTATTACATCTTAAAAAGTGGTAAACCAGACATCATCTCGTTAACCTCTTCGGCAATGCTCTCTAATTTAGCTTCGTTATCGTGATTCATAATTACCTCATCAATCAAGTCGACAATTTTGCCCATATCTTTTTCAACCAAACCACGTGTTGTAACGGCTGCAGTTCCAACTCTAATTCCACTTGTTACAAAAGGTGATTTATCATCAAAAGGCACCATGTTTTTATTTACTGTAATATCAGCTTTACTAAGTGCTTCTTCTGCCTCTTTTCCAGAAATATTTTTATTTCGAAGGTCAATAAGCATCATATGGTTATCTGTACCACCTGAGATAAGATCGTAACCTTTATCAACAAAATGCTTTGCCATTGTAGCTGCATTTTTCTTCACTTGTACCATATAGTGCAAGAACTCATCTGTTAATGCTTCACCAAATGCAACTGCTTTAGCCGCGATAATATGCTCTAATGGCCCTCCTTGGTTTCCTGGGAAAATTGCACTATCCAAGATACTACTCATTTTACGAAGTTTTCCGTTTTTCAGTTTAATACCAAATGGGTTATCAAAATCTTTCCCCATTAAAATCATACCTCCACGAGGACCGCGTAAGGTTTTGTGTGTTGTAGTAGTTGCAATATGGCAATGAGGTAATGGATCCCCAATAATACCTTTAGCAATAAGACCTGCTGGGTGAGCTATATCTGCAAAAAGGATTGCTCCAACTTTGTCGGCAATCTCGCGAAAACGCTTGTAATCCATTTCACGTGAGTACGCAGATGCTCCAGCGATTATCATTTTTGGCTTTTCTCTCAGTGCGATTTCCTCAACCTTATCGTAATCGATTAGTCCGGTTTCTTTTTCAACACCATAGAAAACAGGGTTGTAAAGTTTACCAGAGAAGTTTACTGGTGAACCGTGCGTAAGGTGACCACCGTGAGAAAGGTCAAAGCCTAAATATTTATCGCCTGGGTTTAAGCAAGCTGCAAAAACTGCTGTATTTGCTTGCGAACCACTATGTGGCTGCACGTTTGCATATTCAGCTCCAAAAAGTGTTTTTGCACGATCAATTGCTAGTTGTTCAACTTCATCAACAATTTCACAACCTCCGTAATAGCGCTTACCTGGATAACCTTCAGCATATTTATTAGTTAAAACTGATCCAGCAGCTTCCATAACTTGGTCGCTTACAAAGTTCTCTGAAGCTATCAGCTCCAAACCATTTTTCTGTCTTAGTTTTTCCTCTTCTATAAGTTCAAAAATCTGTTCGTCGCGTTTCATAGTAAAATTTTATTATTTGAAATAAGGGTTAAAACATCTGTTTATTTTCAAAAAAATTAAGCTCTTAAAACCTTTTATGAAGCTAATATTTTTTTTGAAAGTTAATTAATTCCAAAAATAGCAAATCCAATTGGTAACTGTCGTGAAATATATATATTTGATGAAGAATTTAATGAACAAAACATAAGTTACAAACTATTCTTATTCCATAATTAATTCCTTGAATTTCAGTAATTCGAATAATTTTTACTTAGTTTTATTTCACAACTATAAAAGATATTAAAAAATGCCTATAACAGCTAATGACCCTAATCGAAAAACCTGGCTCGAAACTAATCCAGATACAGATTTTCCAATTCAAAATATCCCTTTTGGCGTTTTCTTAACCAGAGATGATATTATTACTATCGGCACCCGTATAGGAGACTATGCTATAGACCTAGGTGCTTTACATCAATTAGGCTATTTCAAAGGAATTGACCTTACTGATGATATTTTTCTTCAAGACACATTAAATGATTTTATAAGCGACGGAAGAAAAACTTGGCGTTTGGTACGTAACCGAATTGCCGATATTTTCGATAAGGAAAATCCTGAGCTTCGCGATAATGAAAATCACAGAAAGCACATTCTATTTACTATGGATGAAATAGAAATGCAGCTTCCTGTACAAGTAGGAGATTACACCGATTTTTATTCAAGTAAAGAGCACGCAACAAATGTGGGAACGATGTTTCGCGGAAAAGAAAATGCTTTAATGCCAAACTGGCTTCACATCCCTGTTGGATACCACGGAAGAAGTTCGTCTATTATACCTAGTGGAATTAATGCTCGTAGACCTTGGGGACAAACTATGCCTGAAGGAGCTACCGAACCTGTTTTTGGTCCGTCAAAACTAGTTGATTTTGAGCTTGAAATGGCTTTTATCACTACTGATGCCAATGCTTTAGGTGAACCGATTCCTGTAAATGAAGCTGAAGATTACATTTTCGGATTAGTACTTTTCAACGATTGGAGTGCTCGTGATATTCAAAAGTGGGAATATGTTCCTCTTGGACCATTCTTAGCGAAAAACTTCGCTTCTTCTATATCACCTTGGATTGTAACTTTAGATGCACTTCAACCTTATAAAGTAGAAGGTCCAAAACCTGAAAGAGAACAGCTACCTTATCTTCAGTATAAAGGAAAGAAAAGCTACGACATCAACCTTGAAGTTTATATCGCTCCAGAGAATGCAGCCGAAACAAAAGTTTCTACTTCCAACTTTAAATATATGTATTGGAATATGGCTCAGCAACTTGCGCATCATACTGTAAATGGATGTAATGTAAATAGCGGTGATATGATGGGAAGCGGAACTATTTCTGGACCAACTCCAGATTCTTATGGTTCAATGCTAGAACTTACTTGGCGCGGTGCTAAACCTATCACTCTTTCGGATGGTACGGAAAGAAAGTTCATAAACGATAACGACACCGTAATTTTAAGAGGATACTGTAAAAATGACAAAGTGCGTATTGGCTTTGGTGAATGTAGAACAAAACTACTTCCAGCGATAAAGCAATAAAAATTCAATTTTATTAAACCAC
Organism: Aequorivita sinensis; assembly: GCF_006346335.1. Taxonomy (GTDB): domain Bacteria; phylum Bacteroidota; class Bacteroidia; order Flavobacteriales; family Flavobacteriaceae; genus Aequorivita; species Aequorivita sinensis. Next base: position 127,595 of record NZ_VDMC01000003.1, on the reverse strand, counting down.
GGAAACGCTAAAATGATAATATATTAGTGTTTTCGTGGTTTTTTATTTACCCCAATTAATATACGATTAAGTATTTATCTAAAAATTGGTACTACTATTGTATTTTAGCTTTCACAACTAATCCAAATTATTATGAAAGCTTATTACATTCTTTTATTTACAGCACTTTTAAGTTTTTCTTGTAATAGCGTAAAACGAACTGAGAGATTTGTTTCTCAAGGGAATTACGATGAAGCTATAAATCTTGCGGTTAAAAAACTTCAAAAAGATAAAACTGCTAAAGAATTCGACACACACATCAAACTTTTAGAAGTTGCATTTTTAAAAGCTACGGATAGGGACTTGCGTGAAATTGAGTTTCTTAAAAAAGATAAATCAACTTCGAGTGCTAAAAAAGTCTACTACTCATACCTAGACTTAAAAGATCGCCAAAATAAAATTCGCCCCCTCCTACCGCTACACAGTCTTGAAATGGGACGGAAAGCAAACTTCGTTTTTTCCGATTATTCAAATGAAATACTCAATTCAAAAGAAAATTATCTAAATGCTCTATATCAAGAAGCTCAATTATATTTAAATAGTAATTTGAAAAAAGATTTCCGTAGTGCATTCAATGTTTTATGTGAAATAGACGAAGTGCAACCAAATTATCGGGACGTAAAAAAACTAAAGGAAGATGCTCATTTTTATGGAACCGATTTCGTTTTAGTTGAATTAAACAATCACACAGGACAATTTATCCCATTTAGATTGGAACAAGATTTATTAGATTTTAACACCTACGACTTAAATGAATTTTGGAAAGAATATCACGGAAAACCTGAGCAAGGTATTAACTACGATTTAGGTATAGATCTGAATTTTCAAACAATTCAAATTTCTCCTGAACGTATTTCAGAAAGACAATTCACTAGAGAAGAACGTGTAAAGGATGGTTACGACTACAAATATGACAGAGGTGGAAATATTATAAAAGACAGCCTTGGCAACCCAATAAAAATCGATAAGGTTAAAGATGTTTCGGCCTTAGTAACTATTACCACGCAACAGAAAAGTGTGTTTGTTGGAGGTGAAGTAGTCTATAAAGACTTAAACAATAGAAGGAGGATAAAAAACTTCCCTCTTTCAGCAGAATTTATTTTTGAAAATGTGTTTTTAAAATACCGTGGAGACAAACGTGCATTATCTAATGAAGATATGCAACTTCTAACCAATCATTTTATAATTTTCCCAAGCAACGAACAAATGGTTTTTGATGCTGGTACAGTTATAAAGGAGAATTTCAGGGAAATTCTAATAAACAACCCATTTTAAATAAAGTAGTTAAAAGTACTAAACTATAGTTAAATAAATTTTGTGAGGTCAGCAGCATCAATGCCGTTATGTGAATCGTGGTGCACCACTACCCCATCTTTAATTACAATAAGCTGTGGGCTTTCGTGGTTTACTTTAAAACGTGTTGCTATTTCATTTGAAATATCGCGATTTTGCAACAAATCTAGAAAATACAATTTTAGCTGATCGTCATTTAAGCTATAATTTTTTTCGAACATCTTTAGGACGCCACGACTCACACCACATCGAGTGGAGTGTTTAAAAATTGCAACTGGTTTTGTTTTAGACTGTGCTACTAAATCGTCTAATTGCTCTATTTTACCTAAAACGTGCCAAGGAGTTTCTACTATTTCCTCTTTAGCAGCATCTCTTGGTGATTTAAACATATCAAATAGTCCCATAATAATTTCTTTTTTACAAAGCTACAAGTTCTATTGTCATAAATATCTAAATGAAATGATAAAAGCTAAAAACAACGGTCATAATGTCTGTTAAATGACTGATTATTACAGACATTTTGTCTTAATTTTATAATGGCTTTGTATTTGTAATTCGACTAAGCACAATAACTTTCGCTCTATAAACGAAGCCGAAAGAAATAAACAAAAAGCAAAAAAAGAATATTATATATGAACTTTAACAATTTTACCATAAAAAGTCAGGAGGCCATCCAAAAAGCGCAGCAAATAGCGCAGGGATTTGGCCATCAGCAAATTGAAAACGAACACATACTCAAAGCTATATTTGAGGTGGATGAAAATGCCACACCATTTATTTTAAAAAAATTAAATGTAAACCTTGTTACCCTTAAACAGATTTTAGAAAAGCAACTAGAAAGTTTCCCTAAAGTTTCTGGTGGTGATATTATGCTTTCACGTGAAGCCAATAAAGCTGTACTTGAAGCGAGCAATATTGCTAAAAAAATGGGCGATGAATTTGTTTCTATTGAACATCTTCTATTGGCAATTTTAAATTCTAAAAGTGCTATTGCCCTAAGTCTAAAAGACCAAGGAGTAACCGAAAAAGGGATGAAAGCTGCTATTCAGGAATTACGAGGTGGCGAAAAAGTAACTTCACAAAGTGCTGAAGAAACCTATAATTCATTAAACAAATACGCTAAAAACCTGAATCAACTAGCTCGTGATGGCAAGATGGATCCAGTAATTGGTCGTGATGAAGAAATAAGAAGAATTCTACAAATTCTTTCTAGAAGAACTAAAAACAACCCAATGCTTGTTGGAGAACCAGGAACTGGTAAAACTGCAATTGCTGAGGGTCTTGCTCACAGAATAGTGGACGGGGATGTACCTGAAAATTTAAAGACTAAAGAAATTTATTCATTAGATATGGGTGCGTTAATCGCCGGAGCCAAATACAAAGGGGAATTCGAAGAGCGATTAAAAGCTGTTATTAAGGAAGTAACTTCAAGCGAAGGAGACATTGTTCTTTTTATCGACGAGATACATACTCTAGTAGGTGCTGGAGGTGGACAAGGTGCAATGGATGCCGCGAACATCTTAAAACCAGCATTAGCCCGTGGTGAATTACGTGCAATAGGAGCAACAACGCTTGATGAATACCAAAAGTATTTTGAAAAAGACAAAGCCTTAGAGCGTCGATTCCAAAGAGTTGTTGTAGATGAACCTGATACTGAAAGTGCAATTTCAATATTACGAGGAATTAAAGAAAAGTACGAAACCCACCATAAGGTACGCATTAAAGACGAAGCCATTATTGCTGCCGTTGAACTTTCAGAAAGATATATTACAAACCGTTTCCTTCCAGATAAAGCCATTGACTTAATGGATGAAGCAGCTAGTAAACTTAGAATGGAAATCAACTCTAAGCCTGAAGAACTAGATGTTTTAGACAGAAAGATAATGCAACTTGAGATTGAAATTGAAGCGATAAAACGTGAAAACGACGAAGTTAAGTTGAAGTCTCTACATTCAGAATTAGCCAATTTAAAAGAAGAACGAAATGAACTTAATGCAAAGTGGCAAAGTGAGAAAGAAGTAGTAGATAATGTTCAGAATCTGAAAAAGGAAATTGAAGAGTATAAGCTGGAAGCTGAACGCGCTGAACGAGATGGCGATTTTGGAAAAGTAGCAGAGCTTCGTTACGGAAAAATTAAAGAAGCCCAGGAAAAGCTTACCAAACTTGAAACGCAATTGGCGGAAAATGACGAAAGCACATCTTTAATTAAAGAAGAAGTTACTCGAGAAGATATTGCTGAAGTTGTTGCAAAATGGACTGGAGTTCCAGTTACCAAAATGCTTCAAAGTGAACGTGAAAAACTATTAGTTTTAGAAGATGAGCTTCACAAACGAGTAGTTGGTCAACACGAAGCAATAGTTGCAGTAAGTGACGCCATTAGAAGAAGCCGCGCAGGATTGCAGGACGAAAAAAAACCAATTGGTAGTTTCTTATTTTTAGGAACAACTGGTGTAGGTAAAACCGAGCTAGCTAAGGCCTTAGCTGAATATCTATTCGATGATGAAAGTGCCATGACGCGAATTGATATGAGTGAGTATCAGGAAAGACACAGTGTGAGCCGCTTAGTTGGTGCACCTCCAGGATATGTGGGATATGACGAAGGTGGACAATTAACCGAAGCTGTACGTCGTAAACCTTATAGCGTGGTGTTGCTAGACGAAATTGAAAAAGCACACCCTGATACATTTAATATTTTATTACAGGTTTTGGATGAAGGTAGGTTGACAGACAACAAAGGACGATTAGCAGATTTCAAAAACACCATAATTATTATGACTAGTAATATGGGTAGTCAGATAATTCAAGAGCGTTTTGAAGCGGTGAAAGATCCGGATACTGCAATGGAAGGTGCTAAAACTGAAGTATTAGCATTACTAAAACAAACAGTTCGTCCAGAATTCTTAAACCGAATTGACGACATTATAATGTTTACACCACTCTCAAGAACAGACATCCGCAAAATTGTGGAACTTCAATTGAAAGGTGTGTCTAAAATGTTGCTGAAACAAAATATTGTTTTAGACGCTACACCTGAAGCTATCGATTATTTAGCGGAGAAAGGTTACGACCCTCAATTTGGAGCAAGACCAGTGAAGAGAGTTGTACAGCGAGAAGTTCTAAACGAGCTATCTAAGGAAATTCTCGGAGGAAAAATAACTACAGAAAGTATTATACTGCTAGATAGTTTTAATGATAATCTTGTGTTTAGAAACCAAGAGAATATAGTAGAATAATTTAGTATTACTATTCTATGAAAATCCCCCAAGCGAAGGTTTGGGGGATTTTTTTATCTAGTTTTAAGTTTTACATGAAGTTCATATTCGCCCTCAGCCAATCCATTTGCTCCTGTCACACCAATTACCACTTGGAAAGGATTTGCAATAGCCGTTAAATTTTTTACTGTACGCGTATGATTCTGAGTTCTTCCTCTTTTTTTAAAATCCCATTTATGTTCAGCTTCACAACTCACGCAACTGTATAAATTAGGTACTATATTTTTCTCCGAAACTGTTCCAACTTGATATGCGTAAATGCTAAAATTAGCTCTACGATTTTTAGGAACCACCGTTACTTCCATTTCGGAATAAGCCGGTAAATCGGTATAATATAACACATGATTTCCTGTAAATTTATTTTTTTGCGTTTCTGGGAAACATGCATTATTACTTTTCCACGCCCAAGATAAATCCTCCATAGGCTTACCTTGATTAAGGTTTCCTTTCAAAATACCATTGCCATTTTGAAAATATATAGGTTCTTGACAGTAAGATTGTAGCGAAATAAATAGAAACAAAAGTGCAAGTGAAAATATTTTCATTTTATTATTAATTTAAATGGTTAGTGCAGTTTTAATATCAAAATTTCTATAAAACTATTAACTAATTTATTCTTTAGTACGCTTATTTAGTGAACACCTACTTTTTATTTAGTGAATAAAAAATAAACTGCTAGAAGCTGCTCTGTATTTGTAGAAAAATTAGACACAACAAAAAGCCCATCAAAATTCTATTATTGAATTTTGATGGGCCTGGCTTTAAATAAAGCAGTAACTATAGTTTAGAAATAACTACCACTTATCTATCATATCCTTTAATTGTTCTTTGGTTTTACCCGTTTTCTCTTGAAGGCGACCAAGTAATTCATCAGACTTTCCTTCAGCGTACATTAAATCGTCATCGGTAATGTCTGCAAATTGTTGCTTAAACTTACCTTTTACTTGATTCCATTTTCCTTTAAACTGATCTTCGTTCATAGCTTTTTGATTTTAGTTTAATTAATTATTTTTTTTGATACTATAAAATTACATGTCTTCCCTGAGATTTTATATTAATGAAACCCTAAAGGTTCTTTGAATTAAGTTATAACTTTGCTAACAAGTCTTAAATGATGTTATTTAAAACACAGCACTATGAAGCAATTTTTATTATTATTAATTTTTACGTCGCTTTTTACATTTTGTGGGCAACAAAAAGATAAAAACATAAATGAACAGTCTTCAGAGGAAACTAATGAAGTAAAAACCCCACTATATAAAGCAACATATTATTTAATTCGTCATGCCGAAAAGGATAGAACAGATCCTGAAAATGAAGATCCTAGTCTTAACATAGATGGAATGATGCGTGCAAAAAATTGGGCGAAATATTTCGAGACAATCAAAATAGACGAGATTTACGTAACTAAATACATTAGAACCAAGCAGACAGTTTCCTTTATTGCTCAGCAAAAAGCAATTTCTCCTAAAACTTACAATCCAAACACATTATACTCTGAAGACTTTCTAAAAGAAACCAATGGTAAAACCGTTATCATTTCGGGCCACAGCAATACTACCCCTATGCTGGTAAACAAACTTATAGGAGAACAAAAATTTAAAGACATGAATGATAGCGATAATACAACACTTTTTAAGGTATCTATCGATGGAAACAACCGAAACGTAGAGACTTTTAAAGTGGAATAACATCTTCTTTTCGGATTTTATAATAAAATTTAGAAATTCTTCTTTATTCATTCTATTTTTGCATCTATGGCAATTCAGAAAAACGTAAAAATTAAAAATCGTAAAGCTAGGTTTGAGTATGAGATTCTCGATACTTTCACTGCAGGCATTGTTTTACGCGGAACCGAAATAAAAGCCATCCGAGAAGGTAAGGCCTCGATTGCTGAAAGCTTTTGTGAATTCAATAGTAAAGGTGAACTCTTTGTCATAAACATGACTATTCAAGAGTATAGCCACGCTACTCATTACAACCACAGCCCTAAAAGTGAACGTAAACTTCTTCTCAATCGAAGTGAATTAAAGAAACTTGAAAAAGAAGTTAAAAACTCTGGATTAACCATTATACCATTAGTGCTTTTCACTAATAACAAAGGGTTAGCTAAAATAGATATCGCTCTTGCTCGAGGTAAAAAACTATACGACAAAAGGGAAACCATAAAAGAAAGAGATACCAAAAAACAACTTAGCAGAATTAAGAAATCCTTTAATAATTAGTTGTTTTCACAGTTTTAGCATCTTCGTATTCTTCTAACTAAAAGAAGTTTTGATTACATTTCCGATAACAATACTTTAGCAAAATGTAAACTTTTTTATTAGTATTTTGCAATAACTAATCTTCCAAAATACTGATGAAAATAAAATTACTTCTTCTAGTTTTCGTATTAATTTCAACAACTATTTCTGCTCAGATAGTAGGAAAAGTAACCGACACTAATGGTGAACCACTACCCTATGTCAATATTTATCTTCAAAATAGCTATATAGGAACTACAACAAATGACGACGGTAACTACTCTTTAAACGTATCTGATAAGAAAGAATACAAAGTTTCATTTCAGTTTTTAGGTTATAAAACGTTAACCAAAAATATCACGGCTGCATCTTTTCCTTATATCTTAAACATATCACTTGAAGAAGAAACAACAAGTTTAGATGAAGTAGTTGTAGATACTTCAGAAGACCCCGCCTATCGCATTATTCGCAAGACAATTGAACAGCGTAAAGAAAACTTAGAAAAACTAAGCGAATACACTGCCGACTTCTATTCGAGAGGACTGTGGCACGTGAAAGATGTTCCAGAGAAAATTTTCGGACAAGAAGTTGGTGATTTTGATGGGGCGCTAGACAGTACACGTACAGGAATAGTTTACCTATCGGAAACTATTTCGGAAATAGCCTATCAAAAACCTGACAAATTCACTGAAAAAATTATTGCAAGTAAAGTAAGCGGTAATGATAACGGATTTAGCTTCAACAGTGCGCAAAGTGCAAATATTTCATTTTACGAAAATACGGTAGAACTAAATGCTGCTCTTGTTTCGCCAATTGCAAATAATGCCTTAAGCTATTACAACTATAAACTCGATGGAGTTTTTTATGAAGGCACAAAGCTTATCAATAAAATTAAAGTTACACCTAAACGCCCTAAAGACCGAGTATGGCATGGATATCTTTATATAGTTGAAGAGGATTGGCAACTTTACGGCGTAGAACTCTCTACTACAGGAAGTGCAATTCAGATACCTTTTGTAAGTGATTTATTGATTAAGCAGAATTATAAATACGACACCGATAATGATTTTTGGGTTAAGCTTTCTCAAACTATCGATTTTGGGTTTGGCCTTTTAGGAATGAAAGGAGATGGCCGTTTTATTGCTGTTTATAGTAATTACGATTTTAAACCTGAATTCACTAAAAAGTCATTTACCAACGAAGTACTTTCCTTTAAACCAGAAGCTAATAAAAAAGACAGTCTATTTTGGAAAGGAATTCGTCCAGTGCCACTAACCAATGAAGAACTTAAAGATTACATTAAGAAAGACAGCCTTCAAGTATTGAGAAGCTCGAAGAAATATTTAGATTCTATAGATGCTAAATCAAATAAACCTGGAGTAATGAGCCTATTAACCGGCTATACTTACAAAAACTCATACAACAAGTGGTCGGTGGGATACGAAGGGCCAATAAGAGGGGTAAACTTCAACACTGTACAAGGATGGAACAGTAAAGCTGGATTAACTTTCTTTAAATGGTACGATGATAACCAAACAAACACGCTATCGGCAGCCGTTAGAGCAGATTATGGAATTGCCGAAGACCGACTTCGATTTACAGCTGGCATTCTTAGAAACTTCAATTGGAAGAACAAGCTGCGTTTTTCACTCTCAGGAGGAAGCAAGGTTGCTCAGTTTAACGATGAGGAGCCCATATCTCCACTAATAAACACAATCGCCACGCTTTTCTTTGAAAGAAATTATATGAAGCTTTACGAGCTTAATTACGGACGTCTGGCCTATAGTCAGGAAGTTTTTAACGGACTGCACTTATATGCATCTGTTGCCTATGAAAACCGTCAACCGCTCTTTAACAATACCGACTATGTTACAATTCCGAATAAGGATGTAAGTTACACAAGTAATAATCCCCTATTTCCAAACGACTTCACCAATGCTGCAATTTCAGAACACAACATTGTAAAGAGTAAGTTACGAGCTCGAATTAATTTCGCTCAAAAGTATTTTTCAAATCCAGATATGAAATTTAATATTGGTGATAATAAATTTCCTGAACTGAATATTTCAGTAGAAAATGGAACCGCTATTACTGAAAGCTACTACGATTATACCCACTTAGAAGCGAGTTTAAATCAATCAATTTCTTTAGGAAATAAAGGTCAATTTTATTACAATTTAAAAGGAGGAACCATCGCAAACGGTGAAGGAATTTCATTTATAGATTACAAACATTTCAACGGAAATCAAACAAGAGTGGGCACTTCGCCAAATTATACTAATGTATTCAACCTAATGCCCTATTACGAATTCAGCACCAATAAAAGTTATTTTGAAGGGCATTTAGAACACGACTTCCGCGGATGGATTTTAGGTAAAATTCCAGGAATAAATCAGTTAAACCTCAACTTAGTGGCAGGAGCACATTTTTTAAGTACTGAAGAAAGAAAGCCTTATTCCGAAGTTTCAATCGGTATCGACAATCTTGGTTTTGGAAAATTTAGACTCCTCCGCGTAGATTATGTTCGCTCCTATTACAACGGTGGTAGTCAAGGCGCTTTCATATTTGGTTTGAAGTTTATAGACCTTTTAAGACTATAAGCATTCAATCTATCTAAATCATTATTAGCGTATTATCTTTTTTGTTATATATTTCATTGTGATGAAATTGACAATAGCGAAAATCATTTCTTTAAAAATAAAAGATGAAAATTACATTTAAACTCCTGCTCATATTTTCGCTTTTTACAAGCTGTATCCCAATGCAGAAAGTACCCAAAGGTGCGAAAATGACCGATTTTTTTCATTTTCAAAAAGCTGATAATTACGATGCTTCCAAATGGGCTGTTTTCCTACCTGGAACTGGAGGTTTGAGGATTTTTAAAGACACTACGCACTATTTTAACGTAGCTAAAAAACTTAATGCAGAAGGAATTTCTGTTTTATTGGTCGATAACGTTGCAGCTTATAAGGCATCCAAAAGAAATGTTGACGAAGAAGAGCCCTCTCAAATACTTTGGACGCTAGAACAAGCTTTAAAATGGGCTAGAGAGAGTGAAAGAATCTATCCAAACTCCAAAGGAAGCATTGTAGGTTGGTCACGTGCTGGCTTAGGCTTAATACCTTTGGCAAATGACAAAGCGCAACTAGAGAAATTTCATATTAAGTCAATTGCAATGTTCTATCCCGCAAATGGCTATGAGATGAAGTTAAAACCAAAGGTTCCAGTTCTAATTATGACGGGAGGAAGAGATAAAATTGTAAAAGTTGACGATATCCTTGAGCACATGATTGCAGAGAATGTAAACATTCAAGTTTATGATGAAGCCTATCACGGATATGATGTTGAAAGTTTAACGAAAGGCAAGTATTACAGAATCATTCCATTTATCAGTAAAAAACACTATTTATTAAAATACAATCAAGAAGCCGCAAGTGAATCTTTTGAGGAGTTGATTGAGTTTTTAAAAAAGCAATGATTACATATCCTCGCTTTGAATGTAAATTCATTTCAAAAACAAATTTCATAATATAGAAAAGCACTTATGGCCACCCCCTTCCCTATTCTTAAAACTGAACGTTTGCATCTACGTGAGATAAATCTTTCGGATGTAGATCGAATTCATTATTTCCGTTCAGATGAAGAAATCACAAAATTCATTAAAAGACGGGAGCCGCAAACTTTTGAAACGGCGGTGGCACATATTACAAATATTAGCAGCCAATTAAAGAAAAATCAGTCCATAACTTGGGGGATAACTTTACAAGATTCAACAGAATTAATTGGCTCGATTTGTCTTTGGAATTTTTCAGAAGATAAAAAAACTGCAGAGGTTGGTTACGACCTAGATCCTAAATTTCAAGGCAAAGGTTTTATGAGTGAGGCCCTAAAAGCAGTTTTAAATTATGGCTTCACTGAAAGAGGTTTTGAAACTATTGTGGCTTACACAGATTACAGGAATACTCCTTCAAAAAACCTCTTAAAACGCTTTGGATTTATTCCAAGTTGCGCTATAAAAGACACTGATAACCAAAATAATGAAGTGTTTTACTTAAACCGTTAGTTTTTATCCTCTAGGAGAGGTACAAATCGGAATTCTCCGTGCCCTTCTTTCACAAATTCGGTCTCAGATTTACGAGTAAACACCGTCATTATCTGAACATTTTCACCTACAGGAATCACTAATTTCCCTCCAATTTTCAACTGAGCCAATAAAGGATTTGGTACAAAAGGTGCACCTGCGGTAACTATAATTCCGTCATAAGGAGCTTCCTCTTCTAACCCAATATACCCATCACCAAAAATCATTCGCTTTGGTTTATAACCTAATTTCGGAAGAAATAATTTAGTCTTTTTAAAGAGTTCGTTTTGCCTTTCAATGGTAAAAAGAGTCACCCCTAATTCTAAAAGAACGGCAGATTGATATCCGCTTCCAGTTCCAATTTCAAGAACTTTATCCCCCCTTTCAACTTCTAAAAGTTCTGTTTGTCTAGCTACAGTATAGGGTTGAGAAATAGTTTGATCTGCCGCAATAGGAAAAGCTTTATCGGTATAAGCGTGATCTACAAAACTAGAATCCATAAAGAGATGCCTTGGAATCGTACTTATAGCCTGCAGAACATTGTTATTTACAATTCCTTTCTTTTTAAGAGTTTCAACAAGCCTCTTGCGCATTCCTTGATGAGTAAAGGTATCTTTCACATTATTAGATTTTATTTCCGAAGAATTCGGGATAGACAATTATGTTACAAAGTAACCAAATAAGCTTTATAAGCCTTAATTTGCGAGGACCAAATTCCAAAATAAATTTCAATATTCAAAAACCAAATTCCCTTCACAACTACTAAAACAGGCCAACTTAATGATTTTCATTGCTTGAACTTACAATTAAACTTATCAACATATAAAATCATAGACTCGGCTCATAAAGTTCAAAATTTTAAAACACTTAAACTACTCAACTTTTAACCCCTTCAACTTTTAAACTTTCCCTTGAAAACCCTTACATTTGTGAAAAACACACGTCAATGTTAAAAGCTGGAGTTCTAGGTGCTGGACACTTAGGAAAAATACACTTAAAACTACTGCAACAATCATCAAAATACGAACTTGTTGGTTTTTACGATGCAGATAAACAAGCTTCCGAAAAAATAGAATCTGAGTTCGGCTATAAAAGTTTTCCAACTATGGAAAGCCTTATAGATGCTAGTGAAATGGTTGTGGTAGTAACACCTACAAGCACACATTTTGAATGTGCTAAAAAAGTTCTTAAAGCTAAAAAACATCTTTTTATTGAAAAACCCATCACAGAAACTGTTGCGCAAGCAGAAGAAATTCGTGATTTAGCTAAAGAGATGAAAGTTCGCGGCCAGGTTGGACAAGTTGAACGTTTTAACCCTGCCTTTCAAGCTATAAAAGACAACATCCACAACCCGATGTTTATTGAATCGCACAGACTGTCAGAATTTAACCCTCGCGGAACCGACGTTTCTGTAGTTTTAGACTTAATGATTCACGACATAGACGCTATTTTAAGTGTAGTAAAAAGCCCTGTTAAAACGGTAAGTGCGAGTGGAGTTTCGGTAATTAGCGAAACACCAGATATTGCAAATGCAAGAATTGAGTTTGAAAACGGTTGTGTAGCAAATTTAACAGCCAGTAGAATTTCACTCAAAAAAATGCGTAAAGCGCGATTCTTTCAGCGTGATGCATATATTTCTGTAGATTTCTTAGAAAAGAAATGTGAAGTGGTGAAAATGAAAGAAGCAGCTACAAAACCTGATGATTACGCAATGATATTGACTAATGCAGAAGGCGTAAAAAAGCAGATTTATTTTGAAAACCCTCAGGTTGAAGAAAACAATGCTATTTTAGATGAACTTGAAAGTTTTTACGATGCTATTAAAGCAGATAGAACACCTGAAGTTTCTTTAAAACAAGGTACTGAAGCATTGCGAGTAGCAATGTTGATTATAGAGAATTTCAAAAAAGTATAGATAACATAAATTGATACACGAATTATAAATTCAAGATTTTAAAATGAAAAATATAGCAGTAATAGGTGCAGGAACAATGGGTAATGGTATCGCTCACACCTTCGCACAATTCGATTACAAAGTAAACCTAATTGATATTTCACAAGAATCTCTTGATAGGGGAATAGCAACTATCACCAAAAACTTGGATAGAATGGTTGCAAAAGATAAAATTTCAGAAGAGGACAAATCACGTACGCTTAACAACATTACAACTTTTACTGATTTAGAAAAAGGTGTAAAAGCAACAGACTTGGTTGTAGAGGCTGCTACAGAAAATGTAGATTTAAAACTTAAGATTTTCCGCGATTTAGAGAATTTTTGCGACGAGAATACCATACTAGCAAGTAACACATCTTCAATCTCAATCACTCAGATTGCTGCAGTAACTAAAAGACCTGAAAAAGTAATTGGTATGCACTTTATGAATCCAGTGCCGATTATGAAGTTGGTTGAAATCATTAAAGGATACAGCACTAGCCAAGAAACCTACAAGGTTATTGAAGACCTTTCTAAAAAATTAAACAAAGTTCCTGTTGAAGTTAACGATTATCCAGGCTTTGTGGCAAACCGTATTTTAATGCCAATGATTAATGAAGCCATCGAAACGCTTTATAATGGTGTTGCAGGCGTTAAGGAAATAGATACAGTTATGATGCTAGGAATGGCGCACCCAATGGGGCCTTTAGCTTTGGCCGATTTTATTGGTCTTGATGTTTGCCTTTCAATCTTAAACGTGATGTACGACGGATTTAAAAACCCGAAATACGCGCCTTGTCCATTATTGGTGAATATGGTTATGGCTGGAAAGCTAGGAGCTAAAAGCGGAGAAGGATTTTACGACTATAGCGAAAATAGAAAAGCAGAAGTTGTTGCTGCCATGTTTTCAAAATAGCATTAAAGCGATCTGCTAATTACAATCATTCATTGAATTTTAATAAATGGCCAAAATTATTCCCTTCAAAGCTGTTCGCCCAACACGGGACAAAGTGAGTTTACTCGCCGCACGCTCGTATGAAAGCTATACAGCTTTGCAGGTAGAGTCGCGATTACGAGATAATCCATTTTCGTTTTTACATATTGTAAACCCAGGCTTTAGATATCACAAGGAGATTTCTGGAGAAGAGCGTTATGGCTTGGTGAAAAATCGCTATTTAGAATTTAAAGAAGATGGTATTTTTATGCAGGACGAAAAGCCTTCCTTTTACATTTATAAAATTGTGAATCGTGATGGCTTAGTTTTCAATGGATTTGTGGGTGCAACCAGTGTTCAAGATTATGAAAACAATATAATTAAAAAGCACGAAGACACTCTTGAATACCGAGAAGTAGCTTTTAAAGAATATTTAAAAACTGTAGGATTTAATGCTGAAGCTGTACTCCTTACCTATCCAAACAATCAGGAGTTAACAGACATTAAAAAGTTGGTGATGCAAAACAGACCCGAGTATGAGTTTACAACAACATACCGAGACACGCATTACCTGTGGAATGTAGATGATGAGGAGCTTTTGAAAAAAATTCAAGACATCTTTGAAAAAATTCCATCGTTGTATATAGCAGACGGACATCACCGTTCGGCATCTTCTTATCTTTTAGCGAAAGATTTAAAAGAAGAAAACCCGCATCACACTGGAGAGGAACCATATAATTTTTTTATGAGTTACCTCATTCCTGAAAGCGATTTAAAAATATATGAATTCAATAGGTTGGTTAAAGACTTAAATGGATTGACAAAACAAGAGTTTTTAATAAAGCTCGATGAATATTTTAGAATCGAAAATCGAGGGATGGAATACTATAAACCATCTCAGGTGAATCATTTTAGCATGTATTTAGATGGGGAGTTTTATTCACTTCATCTTCGTAAAAGCAAATATAAAATCACAAATGCTCTTGATGCTTTAGATACTCATATTTTATATGTTACAATTTTAAATCCTATTTTAGGCATTGAAGATTTACGAAAAGACAAACGCATTGAATATTCACATGGTAAAAAAGATTTAGCTTACGTTAAAACGGTTGTAGATTCAGGGGAATTTGCTGTAGGTTTTGGCGTGTTACCTGTTACCACGGAAGAAATGCGAAAAATAGCAGATGAAGGCTTAAAAATGCCCCCAAAAAGCACTTATATTGAACCTAAACTTAGAAGCGGAGTTACGGTTTATGAATTCTAATTACAATTGAAATAAAGAGGGAAAGTTTAAGAAGAAAGAGAAAAATGATTTCAGAAAATTTAAAGAATTTAAAAAGTAAGTTACCTAATGAAGTGACCTTAATTGCGGTTTCCAAAACCAAACCTGTATCAGATTTGATGCAAGCCTACAATGCAGGTCATAAAGTTTTTGGTGAAAATAAAGTTCAAGAAATGGAGTCTAAATGGCAAGAAATGCCAAAAGACATCCAATGGCATATGATTGGACATCTGCAACGCAACAAAGTGAAGTATATAGCTCCATTTGTAAGCTTAATTCACGCAGTTGACAGCCTAAGGCTTTTAAAAGAAATAAACAAACAAGCCAAAAGAAATGAAAGAGTCATTGATTGTTTGCTTCAAATAAAAATTGCCGAAGAAGACAGTAAATTTGGAATGGATATAGCCGATGCAACTGCGCTACTAAACTCTGAAGAATTACAAAATTTTAAAAATGTGAAGATTGTTGGTTTGATGGGAATGGCAACATTTACAGACGATGAAAAGCAAATTTCACAAGAGTTTCAAAGACTAAAAAAAGTCTTTGACCAATTCAAAATTGAAAAATCAGAATTAAAAATCTTGAGTATGGGAATGAGTGGTGACTACAAAATTGCAATCGAGAATGGCAGCAATATGGTGCGTATAGGCAGTGCTATATTTGGCGAAAGAAACTATTAGTACAAAATTAAATTATTGAATAGTAACTAAGGTAGATGTACGCAATTTTAGATATAGAAACGACGGGAGGAAAATACAATGAAGAGGGCATTACAGAGATTGCTATCTATAGGTTTGACGGTCATGAAATAGTCGATCAGTTTTCAAGCTTAATTAATCCTGAAAGACCCATTCAGCCATTTGTGGTTAACCTAACAGGAATTAACAATGAGATGTTACGCCAAGCACCGAAATTTTATGAAGTAGCCAAACGTATTATAGAAATTACAGACGATTGTATTTTGGTAGCGCACAATGCACTTTTCGACAATAGAATATTAACCACTGAATTTGATCGTTTAGGTTATCCTTTCGAAAAACAAACGCTTTGTACTGTTGAATTGGCAAAAAAGCTAATTCCAGATATGCCTTCCTATAGTTTAGGGAAATTAGTACGTGCATTAGGAATTCCACTTACCGACCGCCATCGCGCTCAAGGGGATGCAAAAGCAACAGTTTCACTTTTCAAAATGTTGTTAGCTAAGGACACTTCAAAGCAAATTATTAGCGAAACAGTTCGAAAAGACCCAAAGAAAAAACTAGATTCCAAATTACTCAATCTTGTAGAAAACATCCCTTCAGAAGTCGGTGTTTACTATATGCTAAATGAAGCGGGGGATGTTATTTATATAGGAAAGAGTAAAAATATCAAGAAAAGACTTAGCCAACATTTTACTAGCGAAAATCGAAAGTCGAAAAGAATTCAACAGCAAGTTAAATCGGTTAGCTTTGAAAAAACAGGAAGTGAACTAATAGCACTTTTAAAAGAATCTGAAGAAATTAAGCAAATTAAACCTATGTTTAATCGTGCCCTTCGCAGATCTTCCTATACACATCAGCTCACTTCATTTGTAGATGAAAACGGTTATATAAATTTAAGTATTGAAAAAGCAGATGGCCGTAAAAAAGCTATAATTACATTTAGCAATTTTCAACAGGCAAAATCGGAACTTTTTAAAATCACTGAAGAGTATAACCTTTGTCAAAAACTCAATGGTCTTTACGATTCTAAAAATCAATGCTTCAACTACACAATTAAGGAGTGTTATGGAGCTTGTATAAATAAAGAGCCTGCAGAAGAATACAATGCACGAGTTAAAGCATTTCTAGAAAAGAAAAGCTTTGAAAACCAAAATATGTTGATAATCGATCGCGGGCGAGATGTAGAAGAGCGTGCTGTTGTTTTAATTGAAGGTGGAAAGTACAAAGGTTATGGATTTTACAACTTAAACCATCAAATTAATAACCCAGAAATACTAAAGACTATTATTAATCCAATGCAAAACAACCGAGATGCACAACATATAATTCAGAATTATTTAAGAAGTAAAAAAGTACTTAAAACAGTGAATCTTTCAACCAACTGGATTAATAAGTAATCATTGCTTATTTTTATAGTTCAGATATTTATATGAAACCATCCAATAAAAAATCTTGGCGTTACAGGCTACACGAAATTATCTATGAGGCAGACACGCCATTGGGTAAGCTATTCGATATAGTACTACTCATTCTCATACTTCTAAGTGTATTGATTGTAATGCTAGAGAGTGTTAAATCAATAGATTTAAAGTATCACGAATTATTTTATATAATTGAGTGGACAATTACTATCTTTTTTACAATAGAATACATAGCTAGAATAATTTCAGTAAAAAAACCTAAGCACTATATATTCAGCTTTTATGGGATAATAGATTTTTTATCTACAATTCCTCTATACCTTTCATTCATTCTAGTAGGAAGTAATTATTTATTAACTGTTAGAGCTTTACGACTATTACGTGTTTTTAGAATTTTAAAAATCACCCGTTATATAGGAGAAGGAAATAAACTTAAAAAGGCTTTAATAGAGAGTAGGCCTAAAATATTTATTTTCATTTTTGCAGTTCTTATCGTGGCAATTATTACTGGAACTTTAATGTATTTAATTGAAGGAGAAGCGAGTGGTTTTGAAAATATACCCGTAAGTATTTATTGGTGTATTGTAACCTTAACTACTGTAGGCTTTGGTGATATAGCTCCAATAACACCCGCTGGAAGATTTTTAGCAACTTTAATAATGATACTTGGTTACGGTGTTATAGCTGTTCCTACAGGAATTGTAAGCGCTCAATATGTTAGAAAAATTCCGGATGATTACGTTCACGTAAATACATTATCTTGTAGAAATTGCCTCGAACAAAAGCATAGAGACGACGCAGAATTTTGCCATAAATGTGGACACAATCTAAATGAAGATCCAAATCAAATTGAAAACACATAATAATCCATTGCTTATTTGTGTAGTTGGTCCAACTGCTATCGGAAAAACCACAATGGCAATAAAGCTTGCTCAAGCTTTTTCTGCTGAAATAATTTCGGCAGATTCTCGACAGTTTTTTAAAGAAATGAACATTGGAACGGCAGTTCCTTCGCAAGAAGAATTGGCAGCTGCTACGCATCATTTTATTCAAAATAAAAGCATTTTTGAAGATTATTCCGTAGGTGATTTTGAAAGAGAAGCAATTGCTTTTTTAGACGAGTATTTCAACCGTAAGAATATTGCCATACTGGTTGGTGGCTCTGGACTATATGTAGATGCCGTAGTAAATGGTTTGGATCATTTTCCTGAAGTACCATCACAAGTAAGGGTAAAACTAAATTCTGAACTCGATGTAAAAGGCATACAACATCTTCAAAGCGAACTTAAAGAAGTAGATCCTTCCTATTATAAAAAAGTAGATATTAACAATCCGCATAGATTAATACGCGCTTTAGAAATTTATAAAGCTACGGGAAAACCATATTCTACTTTTTTAAAGAAGGATTCTATTAAAAGAAATTTCGACACGATATTTATTGGCTTAGAAGCCGAAAGAGAAATAGTTTACGACCGTATAAACTTACGTGTTGATAATATGATTTCTGAAGGTCTTATAGAAGAGGCTCAACACTTGTTTAAACACAAGGAAAGAAATGCGCTTCAAACGGTAGGGTATCGAGAGCTTTTTGAATATTTCGATAACAATATTTCTAAAGAAGAAGCTATTTCAGAAATAAAGAAAAACACACGCCGATTTGCAAAGAGACAAAACACATGGTTTAAAAAAAACAAAGATATTCATTGGTTTGATTATAAAACAGACGCTATTGAAATCATCAATTTTATAAATGAAAAAAACGCCTAATAAAGGCGTTTTTTTACACATATCTTACTCTAAAATACTAGTTATCCACTTCGCTTTTTACAACTAAACGGAATCCTTCACCGTGGATGTTAATAATTTCAACATCTTCATCTTTCCCGATGTACTTACGCAGTTTTGCAATATATACATCCATACTTCTTGATGTGAAATAATTATCATCTCTCCAGATTTTAGTAAGTGCCAATTCACGAGGCATTAAATCGTTTTTATGTAAAGCCAAAAGCCTTAATAATTCATTTTCCTTTGGAGACAATTTAATTGGAGACTCCTCTTTATAAGTTAGGAAACGCAACTTTGAATTAAGGTGGAAATTACCAATCTCAAATTCAAACTGCTTACTGTCTGCAATACTATCTGTAGCTTTTCTTTGAATAATCGCTTTTATTTTCATTAAAAGCACTTCACTATCAAATGGCTTATTTAGGTAATCGTCTGCCCCCACTTTATATCCCTTAAGCACATCCTCCTTCATAGCTTTCGCTGTTAAGAAAATGATTGGCACATCTTCGTTTTTTTCACGAATTTCTTTCGCTAATGTAAATCCGTCTTTATAAGGCATCATTACGTCAAGTATGCAGAGATCAAAATCGTCTTTTTTAAATTTTTCGAAACCTTCCATCCCGTTTTTGGCGTGAGTAACGTTATAATCATTCATTGCCAAATAGTCCTTTAATACTGTTCCAAAATTTGGATCATCTTCCACTAGAAGGATCTTTTTGTTTTCTGTTTCCATAATTCTAAGATATTAAGTGTAATTTTATTATAAATGTGCTGCCTTTTCCTTTTTCACTTTCAACATAAATTTCGGCATCGTGATCATCCAAAATTCGTTTTACGTAAGCTAGACCTAGGCCATGTCCTTTTACGTTATGTATATCGCCAGTATGTTCTCTGTAAAATTTTTCAAAGATTCTTTTTTGTACTGCTTTCGACATCCCAGTACCTTGATCACGGATTTTGAGAATCACACTGTTTTTTACGTTTTCCGAGTAAATATCAATTTTAGGTTCGTCGTCAGAGTATTTTACTGCGTTGTCTAATAGGTTTACAATAACATTTGTTAAATGCGATTCGTTAGCTAACACCGCAGATTTAAGTGCTCCATAATGTGTTTTTATATAACCTCCTCTATCTTCAACAATTAAGCTTACGTGGCTAATTGCATCCTCTACTACTTCTTGTAGATTAACACGTTCTTTTGGCAGGTCCAACTCATTCTTTTCTAGTTTTGAAATTCGAAGAACATTTTCAACTTGCGCGTGCATCCGTTTATTCTCTTCTCTTATCATTCCCAAGTAACGCTCTAAAAACTCTTTATTATCCTTTACTTTCGGGTTCTTTAGTGAGTCTAATGCAAGGTTAATTGTCGCAATTGGAGTTTTAAACTCGTGAGTCATGTTATTTATAAAATCTGTCTTAATCTGAGAGATTTGTCTTTGTTTATAAATTTGAGAAATCGCACTAGAATAAGCAAGAATAATAACTGCGGTAAAGACCAAGGAAAGGATTGCCATTCCTAAAATACTATTCCAAACAAGCTTTTCTTTACCTGAAAAGTTTACATATAACTCGTAGCTGGCTTGATTGCTATTTTCAAAGAGCGGAACCATGTAAGTGCTTTCTTCATTATACTTGAAGTTTTTAGTTCTTACTTTGGTTTCTAATTCATTACTATAAACAGCAAATTCGAATTTGGTATTTAATCCTCGTTCTTTTAATTCCTTATTTAATAAATCCTTTATTTCAGAAACACTTATTCTTTTATAAATTGGAGTAAGTGTATTAATCGTACTTACAAAATTCTCGAATTGCTTTTGTTCATAATCCTTTAATCTAGAAAAAGATTCGACACGTGTTTCCGAAACTGTATTTCCATCTATTCCAGATGATAATTTTGTTTGAGTTTTTCGATTTGTTAGCTTTCTAAACTGAATAGTATCAGAATCTAAATTCAATAGTCCTGATGAAAGCTTAAAATCTTGCTCTAATATACCATCGGTAAAAATGTATGTTTCATTGGTTGCTTTATTCTGAATCTTATAAGCCAATTCAGTAAAACTCACATTATCTGGCACTTGAATACTATCTACATAAGGCATATAAAGCTTGTAATAAGCTTCAGTTTCTTTTAGTTTAATTTCCTTAGCTACCGTCAAAAGCACTTGCTTTGCAGTAATTGTAAATTGATCAGCCTTAGTACTATATGCATTGGAAATCCAATAGCCCTGTACAAAAACTATCCCTAATAATGAAAGGCTCATAAGAGCTATGAGTAAAACAAATAGCTTTTTGTTCATAGCCCCAAAAATAAGATTTTAACATTTAGCTCTTTGTTCATTTAACCAAATGTTAACAAAAGACAAGGCGAGATTTAACGTGGGTTTAACTAAGGGAGAGATGAATTTGGTTTACTAGATTCTGAGTGTCTTCTAAATCAATGTTTTCGATAATAATATCAGCTAATTCTTTCTTTTTAGAATCAGGCCATTGATTTTTAATTCGCTCTTTTACTTGGCTTTTTGTAACACCATCGCGTTTCATAACGCGAGCAATTCTTACTTCTTCTGGGGCTGTGACTAATATTACTACATCACAATTTTTATAACTTCCATTTTCAAAAAGAATAGCAGCCTCTTTAATCACGTAATCACTTGTTTGTTGTTCTCGCCATTTTTCGAAGTGTAAGCCAACTTCAGGATGAATAATAGCATTTACTCCTTCTAACAAGTTTTTATCATTGAAAATCTTTTCCGCAACGAATTTTCGATTTAGCTTATCGTTTTGATAAGCTTCCTTCCCGAGTAATTTTATTAGCTTTTCACGGATAACGGGGGAAGAATTCGTTAGCTTTTTCGCTTCAATATCAGCGATATATACAGGAACACCTAAAGCAGCAAACATTTTTATAACAGTTGTTTTTCCACTGCCAATACCTCCAGTAAGTCCAACTACTTTCATTTGTCCTATTGTTTTATTTTACGATTAAAAGATCAATTTTTTTAGGTTCGAAAACTATATTGTAAATATTTTCAGGTTTAGATTCTAAAAATGGAATCATAAATTTTCCCTCTTTATTCATTTTTGAATAGTCGCAAACAACCCTAAAATTATCTTTAGTGAGATCGGCAAACTCATCTACAGAAACGTCAAATTTTAGTGTGATTGTAGAGGGTACTAATTTAATTTCAATATTAGGCGGTAGATTTACAATTTCTACCGGTAATGTAAATTCTCCTTGTGAAAATTCTGCTACTTTGAGATTTGCAGTAACCTCTTGAGGCTTAATAGCAATAACATCCTTTGATGGTTTACTTATAGCTACTTTTCTTGAAATATTTCTATCTACATTTTTAATTTCAATATGCTCTGTCTCAACGTATTTTATTTCACTTATAAGCTTTTTAGGTCCAGATATTAACACCGAATCGGGCGTAAATCTTAATGAATCAACGGCTTTAAATCCGTTTTTATACGAAATAGACTTTAAAGCTTTAATTGGAACGCTTTTAAGTACAATTGGGTCTAGTTGGACTTTTAAGTCTTCAATGGAGAGGTTTTTGATAGCTCTGCTACTTCCAAATTTTAATCCTATTAACCCTATGAGGTTCTTGTTAGGTATTTCGAAATTAAACTCATTGTTGTCTAGGTAATCTTCGATATTTATTTCTATTGAAGGCTTCTTAACTTTATAATACAATATTTCGAATCCATTTGCTGTAAGATCAAAATCAATATCTCGAACTGTATTTTCTGATAAAGCTGTAGTCTCTGGAATATTTGAATATTCAATTTTGGTATTTAGTGAAGCCGTAAACTCTCTGCTGAACTTTGTAAAAACCCAAAATATGGTTGCTAAGGTTAAAAAAAGTAAAAAACGCTTAACTTTTTTTTTATTAAGGTTTCTAAAAATTCCCTTGAACATATTTAGTGATTATTAATTTATAAAGTTACTTAAAAAATAAAGATGGAAATTGCTCTTGTGGATTTTTATCGAGAAGTCCAATAAAAATACTCGATTTTAAAAAAGCTAAACCATACCCAAAAAACTGAATAAAGACTGCTACTACAGATAAAACACCAATATAAACACTTTTATTTTTAATAGATGAGTCAACCAATATTAATACAAGATAACCTACTAGTGGTACACCAAGATAAGGAGATAAAAACAGCGACCCCAAGATTGACGCTATAGTAAATAACACAAATAAAGTTGGAAACCAAAAGGTGATTTTCGCCGATGAAGGATGCCACTTGCTCAGTATTGGTCTTACCATACCGAATTTCTTAACCTGAATATGAAATTTTTTCCAAGAAATCCTTCTTTTGTGATACACATATGCATTAGGAAGAAAAACAGTTTTGTAGCCAGCTTTTAAAATTCGTTGTGATAAATCAGGATCTTCACCTGGATGAATTTTACCGTACCCTCCTGTTTTCTCAAAAACCTCCTTTGAAATTCCCATATTAAAACTCCTAGGTTCAAAAGAGTTTACACTTACTTCACTACCTCTTATTCCTCCCGTTGTAAAAAAGGATGTCATGGTGTAATTAATAGCTTTTTGCAGTGGTGTAAAACTTTGGTGCGCTGCATCGGCACCCCCGAAGCAATGGTAAAATGAATTTTTTAAGAATTCATCAACGGCGGTAATGTAATGCGTCGGTAATAAACAATCGGAATCTAGTATTATAAAATAATTTCCTTTAGCTCTTTGCATACCGTAATTTCGAGATTCTCCAGGGCCAGAGTTTTCTTTAAAGTAGTATGAAATATGGAGTTTATCTGAAAACTCATCAACCACCTCTTCCGATGTTATTGTAGATCCATCTTCTACTATTACAATTTCAAAATCACCTGAGTAATCAAGTCCAACTAAACTATTCAATAGCTCTCTAACCTCCTGAGGGCGGTTAAATACAGGTATAACAAATGAGTATTTTAACAACATGTGGCAAAGTTACTCAAATAAAAAAAACCACCCGCTTTCGCAGGTGGTCTTTAAATAAAATTAAACTATTAAAACTTAATTTTTAATAACCCTGTAAGATCCAGTTTGTCCATTAGCAGTTACTCGCATAATGTACGTACCAGTACTAAGGCTTGAAACATCTAATTGTGATGTCGTAGCATTAATTTGGGCATCAATCACTCTTTGTCCTAACATATTGAAAAGAGCAACAGACTCAATGTTGTCTACGCTGTTCATATTCAATATTGTGGTAGTTGGATTCGGATAGAAAGAGAAACCTTCAATAGTATTGTCAGCAATACCTAAGTTGGTTCCATCAATTACTATATCAGTTTCAGCACCATTATTTAATACAAAAACATAGTATGCTTGACCTGCAACAGTATTAATAGATGCAGAAGTACCTGGAGCACATTGGTTAGTATTTTGGTCTACCAATGTAAGATCAGTCTCTACTGCATTTTCGTTAGGTGCAGTATAGAAGGTTACTGAGCTTGCTCCTCCTGGAGTTACGATGGTTGCAGTTGCAGTTCCATCTCCAGTTGGCACAAAGTTATACCATACACCGTTTGCTCCTGTAAGATCACATCCATTAGGATTACCATCCTCTGTTGTAGCTGCAGGCATATTAACCTGAGGATCTGTATAAGGGAATCCTATTTCATCTACATCAATAGAGTTAGCAATCTTATCGTTTGGTGGTGGAACTGGTGCACATGTAATATCAGCTTCCCATCCTGAATACGCAAATGACCCATCACTCATAAATACGAAGGTAAGAGCTCCACTTGGATGTGTAGATGTGAATGGTCCTGGAATAGTACTACCCCAATATCCTCCTGGAGGGAATCCACCTGTTGTACCAGGATTTCCACTAGAAATAATAGGAGCAGTTGCATCAGGTCCATCATAAACATATAATGCATCCCAATTAGCTTCTGTTTCAAAAGATAAGAAAGTTACAGTAACAACATCACCAGAAACATCAGGTACTATTGTAGTTGTAATATTTGCAGAGTTGCTATAATCTCCATTTGGACCTCCATCATCGTAGAATTTATCTCCACAAGCTGGTGGGGTTGCAAATGTAACAGGTCCTGCATGAGTACTCAAGCCATCTACGGTTCCACAGTCTGCAACAACGTAGAAGTCATAATTCATTCCACTAGTTAAACCTGTAGCAGTTGCAGAAGTTGTCCCTGAAGGAGTAGTACCTGTAACCACTGGTGTATCTGTAGTTGGATTTGCTCCAGCATCAAAAATGTACCAGATATAACCATTACTAGCATTTGGTTCGCCAGTCCAAGATAAATCTACAGACGTTGGAGTAATGTTAGTTACTGTAAGGAATGTTGGTTCAGGACAAGTAGGTGGATCTAAAGTCTCTCCTACAGATGCCCAAGCAACTTGAGTAGTAGCTGCAGTAGTTACGATAGGACCAATTAAAGTTGTCATACCTGTACTTAAATCTACTGAACGCCATTCTGCTTGAAATGTATCACCATTAAAAGCAGCCATATAAACTGTGTCAGTTGTAGGATCCCATGCCATACCTTGTCCAAAATTCGCAACAAACCCAATATTACCAATCGGTGTTGATGCTGCAGTTGCAAGGTCTACTGAGTGGAAAGTATCAGTAACTAGATCATACGTGTACCCTACTCCATTACCGTCAATTGCAAGAGCAATCGGAAGGTCTGCAGCTGGCATATTCATAGCTCCAACCAATGTAGCGGTAACTGCTACTGGGTCTACAGTATAAAGGCTATTTCCTGCAAGCGCATAGAGGATTCCAGAAGTTTGGTCGAATTCCATTCCAACCCAGTCTCCAGGAATATTACCTAGCGCAGTATAAATACCTGTAACAACATCGAAAGAGAAGAAATCACCTCCGTTGTCTAGTACGTATCCTGTTGTTGGATTTGCAGGATCGATTGCACCCGCATTTTCAAAATTAACTGTTACTGGAGATGACCCAAAAACTTCAGTATTCTGAGGCGTCGCTACTCCAAAACCTATTAATTCTAGGTTTCCATTATTAATACCGTATACGGTAGTTAATGGACCTGGTCCACCACCGCCACCAATTGGCTCACAAGTACCCTCAAAGCTATATACACCTTCTAGTGTTGAATCAATTACAAATCCTCCACCTAGACCATCGTCATAAGCTTCTCCATATCCAATAACTCCAGCAGTAGAATTTTCCCAAAAAGTATTACTTCCGTCTGTTGGCTCAAGGGATAAACCTATCCAATAAGTAGTATCTGCACCATTTTGTCCAGGTAAATCAACATCAGCTATATCAAGTACTACACTCCAAGCATCAAATCCAAAGTTACTTCCAATAACTGTTTGGGAATCTGGAACTAAGTTTGTTTGCGAAGTAATTAATGCTCCAGGAGCGCCAGAACCATCGTCTGCGTAAATAAACACATCAACATTATCAGCATTAACACCAGAACCTTGAGCTCCAATAAATGCTGTTATTGTAATTGACTCTAAAGTCATATTCTCACCATCAGCAACAGTTAAGTCATTAGCCGCAATTCTGCCTAAGTTTTTCAGGAAACTCTTACCATTTTCAAGACCATTACTCGGACCTGTAGTAACACAAGGACCTCCTGTTCCGCCGCCGCCAATTGGCTCACAAGTACCATCGAAGGTATATACACCTTCTAATGTTGAATCAATTACATATCCTCCACCTAGACCATCGTCATAAGCTTCCCCATATCCAATAACTCCAGCAGTAGAATTTTCCCAAAAAGTATTACTCCCGTCTGTTGGCTCAAGGGATAAACCTATCCAATAAGTAGTATCTGCACCATTTTGTCCAGGCAGATCAACATCAGCTATATCAAGTACCACACTCCAAGCATCAAATCCAAAGTTACTTCCAATAACTGTTTGTGAATCTGGAACTAAGTTTGTTTGCGAAGTAATTAATGCTCCAGGAGCGCCAGAACCATCGTCTGCGTAAATAAATACATCAACATTATCAGCATTAACTCCAGAACCTTGAGCTCCAATAAATGCTGTTATTGTAATTGACTCTAAAGTCATATTCTCACCGTCAACGACAGTTAAGTCATGAGCAACAATACGTCCTAAATTTTTAAGGAAACTCTTTCCGTTTTCAAAACCGTTACTCGGGCCTGTAGTAGCACAAGGACCTCCTGTTCCACCACCACCTGCAGCAGTTACATTAATAGTATAGTCTTCGGCTTGTCCATAGCTTGAACCTGGATCACATGAATCTGGTGCATAACTAGGTAAGAATTTCTTTATAACTCGCATTCTAGTTGGACCTTCAAGAACCCCAGCTGGCACATCAATAGTCCCTGTGGCTTGTTGTCCGTCTGTACCATTAGAACCAACTATAGTCCCTATTTCATATCTTTCACTGGCATTATCCAAAATGCCGTCTTGATTCCAATCTATAAATACAGTAAAACTATTTGTAAAACTTCCACCTGTATTACCTTCTAAGGCAATTGGATAAGACATTCCTTCTTCCATATCACCGCTAATTGCAGTAAAATCTTCATGTGCAGGAGATCCATCAATCGTAGCATCGGAAACATTACTAATTCCTGCTACCTCGACTAAGGTAATAGGCTCTACACCATTGTTAAATTCTAATGGTCCACAATATGGAGCAGGAAAAGATCCTCCTCCTCCACCAGAAAGAACTTCAACTTCCCATCCACAAGTATTTACTACTGAAGTGGCATAAAACTCAAAAGTTAAAGCACCAGTTGTAGATGTAAATACAGCTGATCCATTTGCAGCTATCATCCCTGCAAGCTCATCTGTATCGCTATTTAAGTTGCTATCGTAAATTTGAGGTGAACTTGTGTCTGGACCATCATAAATATTTAAGTAATCAAAATTTCCAAATACTCTAAACGATAAAAATTCTACAGAAAGATCAGCACCTGTCAATGTAGTAACTGTAGCACAACCACAGTTAGGATAATCACCAGGATCTCCTGAGGAGGTAGTAGAACAATCACCACCCGGTCCTCCAGTCGTACCATCAGATGGGTCATAAAAGAAATCCCCTGGTACTACTGCAAAAGTTTCAGTTGCACCTGCAGTAGGTACAATTTGAGATAAAACTCTGTTTTGAGTCGCTTGATTTTGAACGTTAAAATTAGGAGTACTTCTTTGCTGTGCAGCAGCTTCAGCAGCTAAGATCTCTGCTTGCTCTAAAGATGTAAGGCCAATAGCGTTTTGATATCTCGGATTATTGCCAACATAGCCATTTGCAATGGCCTGTTCTGAAAGTGTAAGTGGCGCATCCGATATTCTTGCAGAATTACCGTTATTAGAAGATCTTTGGTAAAATGGATTCGTGTTTACCGTACCATTTAATCTTGATAATTCTAAAAGACTATTCGGTGCATCAGAACTGATATTTGAGTTTACACCTCTTACACTATTTGTAGTGCTATTTTGAGCTTTAAAATAGGAACGCAACATTTGCTGCTCCTCTGTCGTAAAATGATCGGAAATAGAACCATTATACTTCCCGACATTATTATACCTTACCAACAAATCCTGTATGGAGGAGTTGGATTTTTTCTGGACTTCTGTCTTCGTGGTACCGGTAACGGTCGTCGAAGTAGAAGGCTGAGTAACCTGGGCATTCATCGTAAGCGCAAGCAAGCCGATGAAGCACCCAATGAGAGTACTTTTCTTCATAATTTGATAAGTATTTAGTTAATAATACTTTAAATGTATTTAAAATATTGTTAACAAACAAAAGATACAATAACAAATTTGATGACAAAAAGAATATCCTGTACAGTAAATTGCACAGGATTGATGATTTCGTTAAAAATTTAGAATTTTTATTTCTCTTCAACAAAAGCTTCCATTACGGCATCGCTTACTCCCATATTAGAGAAACCACCATCGTTATACAAGTTCTGTAAGGTTACTCTTTTAGTAAGATCGCTAAACATTGCTACCGTATAATTTGCACAGTCAAGAGCAGTTGCATTTCCTAATGGCGACATTTTATCAGCATAGCTCATAAAGCCATCAAAACCTTTTACTCCCTGTCCAGCTGTAGTTGGAGTAGGAGATTGAGAAATTGTGTTTACACGCACCTTTTTATCACGCCCAAAGAAATACCCAAAACTACGCGCAATACTCTCTAAATACGCTTTATTGTCGGCCATATCATTATAGTCTGGAAACACACGCTGGGATGCCATATAGGTTAGCGCAATAATACTACCCCACTCATTCATAGCATCTTTCTGATATAACACTTGCATAGTTTTATGAAATGAACCGGCCGAAATATCCCATCCTTTATGCGTAAAGTCGTAATTCTGATTTGTATAATGGTTACCTTTTCGAACGTTTACCGACATCCCTATTGAATGCAATACGAAATCTAATTTACCGCCTAAAATTTCAGTTGCCTTAGTAACTAGATTCTCAAGGTCTTCCAAGTTTGTTGCATCTGCTGGAATAACCTCAGAATTTGTTTTTTCAGCAAGTTCTTTTATTTGGCCCATACGCAGAGCGATAGGCGCGTTAGTAAGCACAAAGCTCCCACCTTCTTCATGTACGCGCTCAGCAGTTTTCCATGCTATAGAATTTTCGTCAAGAGCTCCAAAGATGATTCCACGCTTTCCTTTAAGTAAATTATAAGACATATTTTAAATGTTAATAGTTATCAATATATAATAGTGTAATGCTAATATAAAAGTACACACTTTGAATCGTAAAGATACATTTTAATTCAATAATTCTTTGGCATTAGCCATCGCTGCTTCGGTTACTTTTTTGCCACCAAGCATTTGGGCAATTTCTACAATTCGTTCATCTGTATTTAATACCTTAAGATGAGTAGTTGTTATATTTTTTACATCTTCCTTGTAAATCTTAATATGCTGTTCACCTTTTGCTGCTATTTGCGGTAAATGCGTAATACTAATCAACTGCATTTTATCACCCATATTTCGCATTATAACTGCCATTTTATTAGCTACTTCTCCCGAAACTCCAGTATCTATCTCATCAAAAACAATGGTTGGCAGTTTTTTATATGATGCTAGTACTGCTTTTATTGCAAGCATTATTCTACTCATTTCACCACCTGAAGCAACTTTTCTCAAGGGGCCAAATGCTAAACCTTTATTTGCAGTAAACAACAACTGTAATGAATCGGTCCCACTCCCTTTAAAAGTTTCTGAAGCCACAAGCTCAAATTTAAATTGTGCATTCGGCAAACCTAAAGGAACTAGTGTTTCTTCAAGCTTTTTCTTTAAAACCGGAATAGCCTTTTCTCTTTTACTATGGAGCGAATTTGCAGTTTGTAAAGCTTTAGATCGAAGCGTAGATATTTGCTTTTCTAAGTCTTCAATTTCAGCATCTAATCCTAAAGTCGTATTTACTTTTTCTTCAAGATTTTTTTCTATCACAATTAATTCTGCGACCGTAGCAACAGCGTGTTTTTGCTGAAGTTTATATAGTGTTTGTAATTTTTCATTTATCCTAAAAAGTTCTTCAGGATTAGCTTCAATTTTTTCTGAAGTATTTGCTGCTTCAGCTCCTATATCTTCAAGTTCGAGAATAACGCTGTTTAAACGCTCCCATAAACTTTCAAATGATGTTGAATACTCTTTAATTTTTCCTAATACTACTCGAGCTTCTTTAGCTGTAGAAATTGAACCAATTTGCTCTTGGTCTAACAACTGATTAACAGTAATAAACGCTTCTTGAATAGATTCGGCATTATTAAGAGTTTCGTACTCTTCTTCCAATTCTGCTTGATCGATTTTATCAAGCCCTGCTTGCTGTAATTCGTTATAGAGAAAACTATTGTAATCTAATTCTTTAGCAGCTTCTTCCTTTTGGTGTTTTAGCACCGTTAGTTTTTCTGAAACTTTTTTATAGTCTGAAAACTGTGATTGGTAAGTGTTTAATAATTCATCATTTCCAGCCAAAGCATCTATCACCTCCATCTGAAAACTTTCAGAAACCACTTCTAAAGTTTCGTGTTGACTATGAATATCTATTAAATATGGTGATAAGGCCTGAAGTTGAGATAAAGCCACTGGAGTATCATTGACAAATGCTCTTGATTTACCACTAGGCAAAATCTCTCTTCGAATAATAGTATGAGAGTCGTAATCTAAATCATTTTCTTCAAAAATGGATTGTAAGTCATAATTTTCAACTGAAAAATGACCTTCAATTATACATTTTTTTGAAGAATCTTTTATGTTGCTTAAATCTGCTCTTTTACCAAGAAGCATGGCTAAAGCACCTAGAAGTATCGACTTTCCTGCTCCAGTTTCACCAGTTATAATAGTTAATCCCTTTTGAAGATCTACACGTATATCTTCAATAAGCGCATAGTTTTTTATGGCAAGGGTAGTTAACATATTTTAAATGTATGACATTAAAATTAAGTAGTGAGAAGTTAAGAGGTTAGATTAAGTAAGAACTAATATTCTCGCGTTTAACCGTATGTAGTTTAACGTTGAAGTTAATACTTAATCTCAGACCAATTGCTGCGTTTTGTAGGGGCAAGTCTATTTAAGTTTTCTACTAGTTTAGTAATATCAACTTTTGGACCTCCACTGAAAACAGCTTGAATTTCATCGGTTTTTGCATCAAAGAAAGTACGAACTAAATACGAATTTGGACGTCTATCGCTAATTCCTTTTAATCTATTAATAGCATCGGCTATAACTTTTTTCCCTTCTAATTGATTAGACTCCATTTTATCCATTCCTTCACGGTGATACATATACATTGCATCGTGAAAATCTTTATAAACAGAAGATAATAAAGCATCGTTATAACTATATCTTGTTTGGTTACCATCAGTAGCTTTCCATCCAGAATAACTACTAGAAGCTGCAGTACTCGTTATTTGTTTAGCGATTTCAAAATAAGGCTTTCCTCCTTCAGGGCTAAACGTATCGGCATCAAGCCCGATTACTGTATAAACGTGAAATGCAATAACCGAAATAAGGTTAGAATCGAATGAGTTAAGATTAAGCGCTAATGGTTCAAATTCCTTATATCTAAAAGAAACCTGCTTGTCGTAATAGTTGTAAACAGGACTGTCATAAGTAGATCCATAAACAGGTCTTGAAGATTGTATTTGAAGTGTTCCACTAAAAGTCTCACCTTCGTAACTATTGATCACCAAGGTCATATTACAATCAATTCTTTCTTGGTTTTTATAAACTTTATCTGTCCATTTTGTATTGTTTATAAACTCAAGTAATTGACTCTGTAGTGTGCTAAAAACCTGAAGGTTTGGTTGTCCTGTTTTTTCAGCATCAACAGTTACCGTACAATTTAATTCTTGCGCAGTTGCAGGAACTATAATTGCGGTGCATAGTATAAAAAATAATAGTTTACGCATGGATGTTTTCTATAATATATTCTAAAATATCTTTAGCTACTTCTTTTTTAGGTTTAACAGGGAAAGGCAACATTTTATTGTCTTTAGCTATTAAAGTAACTTTATTGGTGTCCGATTTAAAACCAGCACCTTTATCTCGTAGCGAATTTAGCACAATTAAATCTAAATTCTTTTTTTTGAGTTTCGATTTTGCATTTTCTTCTTCGTTTTGAGTTTCCAATGCAAATCCAACTAGAAATTGCTTTTTCTTAATCGCACCAAGTGAAGCAAGTATGTCTTTTGTTTTTGTAAGTTCTATTGTAAGATTATCCGTTTTCTTTTTAATCTTTTCTGAAGAAACTTCTGCGGGTCTGTAATCTGCAACTGCTGCACTTAGTATTGCGATATCACTTGTATCAAAATATTTGTGAGCCGCTTGATACATTTCTTCTGCCGAAGTAATACGAATTAATTTTACAAAATCATTCTCCAGCTTTAATGCAGATGGTCCAGAAATCAGAACAACCTCAGCACCTAATTCCGCTGCTGTTTCGGCAATGGAATACCCCATTTTCCCGCTAGAGTGATTTCCTATAAATCGAACAGGATCAATAGCTTCATAGGTTGGACCTGCAGTGATTAAAATGTTCTTACCCCGAAGTGGAAGCTTTCCAAGAATATCATTTTCTAAGAAAGAAACAATGTCTTCAGGCTCTGCCATTCTTCCTTGACCTACTAACCCACTCGCAAGTTCACCAAAAGCCGCAGGAATCTGAATATTCCCAAAACTTTCTAATTTTTCAAAAGTTTGATTTGTAGTTGGATGCTGATACATATCCAAATCCATTGCCGGAGCGTAATAGACAGGACATTTTGCAGAAAGATAGCAAGCGAGTAACAAATTATCGCAGCCTCCATTTGCCATTTTAGAAAGTGTATTTGCAGTAGCTGGTGCAATCAACATCAAGTCTGCCCAAAGTGCTAACTCAACGTGGTTATTCCACTGTGCTTCACGATTGCTTTCGGTGTCAGTTTCTTCATTTGTAAAAGAAGAAAACACTTCGTTTTTAGAAAGCGTGGCAAGCGTTAAAGGTGTAACAAATTCTTTTGCAGAAGAAGTCATTACTACTTTTACGTTAGCTCCCTTTTTCACAAGAAGCCTAACTAAAAAAGCTGCTTTGTACGCGGCAATCCCGCCGGTAATGCCAAGCAAGATATTTTTCCGGTTCAAAACAGACATTATCTAATTTTTCAGATTATAAATATATAGCTCAAAGCTAAAATAATTTTCAACTTTGAGCTATTTCTTTTACACTTTTACTCTACTACTTCATCAGCAGTATTTCTGTAGTAAATTTTATTTTCTAACCATTCCTGCACTGCTAAAGCGTGTGGTTTTGGCAATCTTTCGTAGAATTTTGAAACCTCTATTTGTTCTTTGTTTTCAAAAATCTCCTCTAAACTATCGTTATAAGTTGCAAACTCATCTAGTTTTTCTAAAAGCTCTTTCTTAATATCGCCGTTTATTTGCGTAGCTCTTTTCGAAATAATAGAAATAGCTTCGTAAATGTTGTTTGTTGGAGCATCAATTAAGTTTTTGTCTAAAGTGACAGTGTTAACAGGTGCTTCTGAGTTTTTAATATCCATAGTAAATTAATTAAATAGTAGGTGTTGTTTCTTCGGTTACAGTTCTGCGCTCTATATCTTCATATATTTCAACAGCTTCAGAGGCTAAATCTGTATCCTTGTAATATTTCATAAAATTTTTATAGTGCCCTTTTGCAATATCTAATCGCTCTTGTACCAAACTTGGAATACTATTTATTGCAAGTTTATAAGCTGAAACGAAACGATTAAAAAATGCTTCTCTTCTATAAATAGATCCAGGATTATCTGTTATAAAGTTATCGAAAGCTTCAATTGCAGACTTGTAATCCTCTACATGTAGATATTGTGCTGCAGTTTTGAATTCTTTTTTCTCAAGTTTTTCACGCAATTCGGCAACAAGTTCGTTAGCCTCCATTCTCTTATCAGAGTTTGGATATGTGTTTATAAACTCCTGAAGTTTTTCCAACCCTTTATGAGTGTCTCTTTGGTCTAATGAAAACCTAGGTGAAAGTTCGTAAAAACTTTTTGCCGATTTAAACGATGCAACCTCAACACTATCACTTTGTGGATAAGCTTGGGTAAAACGCTCAAACTGATAACCAGCAAGGTAATAATCTTCTAAGTTGTAATACGTATTTGCATAGATAAACATTAGTTTTTCACCTTGTGGTTTACCTCTATATAACGGAACAATTTGTTCCATCAATTTTAAACCTTTACGGTATTTACCCATTTGATAGAGCGAATCTGCAAAAGCGTATTTCTTACCAATATCATCCTTACGCAACACCTCTTGGTATTGGCTACAAGATGAAAGTAAAATTGTAAGACAAAGTATTATAAAAAAAGGTAATCTCATGGGCTTAAAAAACATCGTGCAAAAATAGGCAATTAAACGGGATTCAACAAAACTTATTATTACGCTAAATTATTGCCCTAAAAGCTATTATTTGCACACCTTTTGAAAAATTTAACGCAATACCGAATTCTTAGAGTACTAGAAATCCTGAACGAAAGAATCTATTTTGGCTCTCAATCCATCACTTACACCAACTAGGGGTAGCCTTACAGTATCATTACAAATTCCTAATTTTTGGAATACAGCTTTAATTCCAGCTGGGTTTCCTTCTGCAAAAATATAATCGATTGCAGGAGTAATTTTATAGTGAATTTCATAAGCTTCATCTACTTTTTTATCAAGACCAAGCTTCACCATTTTTGAAAATTCTTTTGGAAATCCTTCTCCTATAACCGATATAACTCCAGCACCACCAGCAAGCACCATAGGCAAGGTAATCATATCGTCGCCAGAAATAACTAAGAAATCTTTTGGGCAGCCAGAAATCAATTTCATAGCCTGAACAATATCTCCCGCAGCTTCTTTAATCGCCACAATTTTATCAAAATCATTCGCCAAACGAACTACAGTCTCAGGCAACATATTTGATGCTGTTCTACCAGGAACATTATATAAAATCACAGGAAGTGGAGCTTCTTTTGCTATGGCAGCAAAATGCTGATAAATTCCTTCCTGCGTTGGTTTGTTGTAAAAAGGAGACACTGAAAGTATTGCAGTAAAAGCAGAAAGATCACGTTTATTCATTTCAGCAATAACCTCTTTAGTGTTGTTACCTCCAATGCCTATTACCAAAGGAAGTCTTCCGTTATTTATAGAAACTACGGTATCAATAACCAACTGCTTCTCTTCTTTAGACAAGGTCGCACTTTCTGCTGTAGTTCCAAGAACTACTAAGTAATCGATACCATTATCAATATTGAAGTTTACTACATTTTTAAGTCCTTCTACATCAACCGAAAAATCACTCTTAAATGGGGTGATTAACGCAACTCCAGTCCCTATTAATTCTTTCATTTTAGTGTTTTATTATTTATTAAGATTACAGTGCAACCTATATTTTTTTTAAGATTTTTAAATATTTAGTTACCTCAGCTTTAAAGTCAGCTTTATTTTTCGGATCTACAGCCAACATCAAGTCAAAAAGTCTTTCATCTGCTCCATTAAATCCTATTTTAAATTTTGCTTTGCTTTGTGCAATTAAGGCATCTAAAAAATCATTTTCCGTATTTGTAAACCCAATTAATACATCAAAATCGAAATCGAGAAATTCTCTAGCTATTTGATTATTAATATCACCTCTCCAGTTAAACTCTTTATTCGTAATTTGGTTTTGCCTTAATGTAGGTAGCTTTTTTCGGGTCTCCATAAAAGTAAAGACCCTAATATCTTTTCTTTGCAAACCAAGGGAGACTCCAAGATCATAAAATCTTTCAAAGTCGTCAAAATAAGACTCATCAACCAGAAAACCTAAAGACTTTAAAGGCGTATTTCTTTGAGAAAAATCGCGTGATTCTAAGCTTTTTGCAGTTTGATTTTTTAAAGATTTAAGTTTGATTTTTTTCAGCATTGAAAGCATAATTTTGCCTCTCAAAAATAATATATTTAAGGATTATTAGACCTTCAAATTGAAATTCATTTTTGAAGTTTTTAATTCCAATTTTAACATGGTTTATTTATGAAAACTTTTAATCTATATTTCCTACTAAAAGCCAATCATTTCAAGAAAATTGTCTTCAGAGATAATTGCCACACCTAAGCTTTCAGCTTTGGTTCTTTTACTAGGTCCCATATTGTCTCCTGCTACTACAAAATTTGTTTTAGAAGAGATAGAACTTGAAATTTTCCCTCCATTATCTTCAATTAGCTTTTTGAGCTCATTACGAGAAACCTTTGTAAAGACGCCAGAAACCACAAAAACCTGTCCGTTTAAAGTGTCTGTTTGATTGGCAAGTTCGTCGGCAGAAATCTCTAGCTGAACGCCGTAGCTTTTCAATCTTTCAATGATAGTAAGGTTTTCTTCTGAAGCGAAAAACGACACTACACTTTGAGCAATACGCTCTCCAATTTCATCTACAGTAACTAAATCTGTTTCCGAAGCATTAATTAGAGCATCAATCGTTTTGTAGTGTTTTGCTAGTTTTTTAGCCACTGTTTCTCCAACGTAACGAATTCCTAAGCCAAAAAGAACCCTTTCAAAAGGTATTTGTTTTGAAGCTTCAATCCCGTTTACAATATTCTCGGCACTTTTTTGCGCCATTCGCTCTAACGGAATAATTTGTTCAGATTTTAAAAGATATAGATCGGCGTAGTTATTTATCAATCCATTGTTTACCAACAATGCAACCGTTTCGCCTCCTAATCCTTCTATATCCATCGCTTTTCGCGAGATAAAATGTTGAATTCTACCAATAATTTGAGGCGGGCAACCTTCAGCATTAGGACAATAATGTTGCGCCTCACCTTCTGTACGCACTAACGGTGTACTACATTCTGGACACTCACTTATATATTGAGTGGGCTGCGAATTAGGGTCTCTTTGCGTAAAATCTACTCCAATAATCTTCGGAATAATCTCTCCTCCTTTTTCTACAAAAACCGTATCGCGCTCTCGAACATCGAGTTTTTCAATCTGATCTGCATTGTGAAGCGAAGCTCTTTTTACAATAGTTCCAGCCAATTCAACCGCCTCTAAGTTTGCAACTGGAGTAATTGCTCCCGTTCGCCCAACTTGATAGGTGATTTGATTTAAAACCGTGGAAACCTGCTCTGCTTTAAATTTATAAGCCATTGCCCAACGTGGAGATTTTGCTGTATAACCCAGCTCTTCTTGTTGTTGAAGGTTGTTAACTTTTACAACAACCCCATCTGTTTCATAAGGTAATTCGTGGCGATGGATATCCCAATAATTAACAAAAGCCAAGACCTCATCCAAACTTTTTGCCAGTTTGGCTTCAGTTGGCACTTTAAAACCCCACTGTCTTGCTTTTTCTAAACTCTCAAATTGGGTTTTTATAGGAAGCCTTACCCCCACTAAACTATACAACAAACATTCTAACGGACGTTTTGCCACTTCGGCACTATCTTGAAGTTTTAAACTACCCGATGCGGTGTTTCGTGGATTTCTATAAGGTTCTTCTCCTGCTTCTACTCTTTCGGCATTCATCTTTGTAAAACCTTCAAAAGGCAAAACAATTTCACCTCGAATATCAAATAATGGCGGATAATCTCCTTTTAATTGTAAAGGAACAGAACGTATGGTTTTTACATTTGCCGTAACATCATCCCCCTGAAAACCATCACCACGAGTAACAGCTTTTACAAGCTTACCATCTTCATAAGTAAGACTTATTGAAGCTCCATCGTACTTTAGCTCACAAGTGAATTCCACATTGCCATCCACCATTTTTTCAATACGCTTTTCCCAATCCTCTAAATCTTCTTTTGAATAAGAATTATCCAAAGAATACATTCTGAAAGTATGCGGAATGGTTTTAAAATTTTTAGTGATTTCACCACCAACTCTTAATGTTGGCGAATTTGGATCGTGAAATTCTGGATGTGCTTTTTCTAAATCTTGAAGTTGTTTCAGTTTTTGATCAAATTCAAAATCGGTAATAGTTGGATTATCAAGCACGTAGTAGTTGTAGTTATGCTCTCTTAACTCGTTTCGAAGCGATGTAATTTGCTGTTCAATATTCATAGAACAAATATAAAACTAAAGCACTATTATAAAAGAGAAGAGACCTATTTTACACATCGAAAAAAGCAAAACTCTTCTAATTCATTCATAAAACCTTAAATTAAAGAACAACTTTGATATAGACAATCCCTACGTTCTATCTTCATTCAACCATTTTGGCTGATCTGTAGGCTTAAATTTCTCCATTTTATTAAGAAGTTGCTGAGGATTAGAATCTACTAAAAGCAAATTGTAATTATCCATAGAAAGGAATCCTTTACGCACCATGGTTTCCAGCATTTTTACAAGATCGTTGTAAAAACCATTGACATTTAATAACCCAATTGGTTTTGAATGCAAACCAAGCTGAAGCCAAGTAATAATTTCAAAAAGCTCTTCTAAAGTTCCCATTCCTCCAGGTAGTGCAATAAAACCATCGCTATTTTCCTGCATTTTTAATTTGCGTTGATGCATATTATCGGTAGTTATGAGCTCAGTAAGTCCTAGGTGAACAACTTCCTTTTTCTTTAAAAAGTTTGGAATTATCCCCATTACCTTTCCTTTGTTATCCAAAACGCTTTTTGCTATAACTCCCATCACGCCAATCTTCGCAGCTCCATATACCAATGTTATATTTCTTTCAACGAATATTTTTCCTAGTTTTTCAGCAGCAGCAGTTATTGCAAGATCATTACCTTCACTGCTTCCACAGAAAACACATATTTTTTCAAGTTTATTCATAATCAAATCTCTTTGCTCGGTTATAATGGCTTTTTGCGCTAAAGCATCGAATTCTAAGTAGACTACTTAAAACACTTCATCATGCGATCTTTCCCAAAAATGTCCTTTTTCACCTCTATTTTTTTAAATCCTTCATCCTTTAAAAGCTGTATCATTTCATCAGCAAGGTACTCATTAATCTCGAAAAATAGTTTTCCGCCAGGCTTTAAATGTATTTTTGCTAAGCGTGAAATTGATCTATAAAACAGCAATGGATCACTGTTAGTCACATATAACGCAGAATCCGGCTCATGCCTTAAAACATTTTCCTGCATCATTTCTTTTTCCAATTCCCGCACATAAGGTGGATTGGAAACTATAATATCGTAATGTTCTGGAAGTGCTGTTACTTTTATAATATCGGTTTGAAAAAAATCAACCTTTACATTATTAATTTCTGCATTCTCAGTTGCGACCTGTATTGCCTTTTCTGAAATATCCAAAGCAGACACTTTAGCATTTGAAAGGTTTTTAGCCAAAGAAACAGCAATACAACCACTCCCTGTGCCTATGTCAAGTATAGAAGTGGGTTCAGAATGCTGAGTGGTGGTTTTATGATTAGAAATTATATAATCTATTAACTCCTCTGTTTCTGGACGGGGAATTAATGTATATTTATTCACTTTAAATGGAAGTCCATAAAATTCTGTTTCTCCTATTATATATTGAATAGGCTCGTGATTATTAAGTTTAAAAAGCGCAATTTGAAACTTATCATAATCGTTTGCTGAGACTTCTGTTTCGGGATTTAAAGCAATATTAACCCGAGAAAGATTAAGGTATTCTTCAGAAAGTATATAAAAAAAAGATTGAATTTCTTCCGAAGGATAAAGTCCTGAAAGTTGTTCGTGAAAGTAATTTTTTAATTCTGAAATTTTCAAAAGCTGTCTTAATTTTTACTTGAAATTGAATTTTGATAATTATATGGAATTTACAACGATTTCAACATATGTACTTGACAAGAATAATGTCCCGTATCCCCCATTCTAGCCTCAATATATTCAAATCCCGATTGTTTGTAAAGTTTCTGAGCTTGGGTCATATATTCCATAGTTTCGAGATATATTTCCTCATAACCAAAATCCCGCGCTTTTGACAAACATACTTCCATCATTTGCTTCCCAATACCTCTTCCTCTTGCTTCGGGTAAAAAATACATTTTTTGAAGTTCACAAACGTTTCCGTCAAAATTATCCAATTTAGCAATTCCCGCGCCTCCAATTACTTTATTATTTACTTCAACTACAAAATATGCAGTTTTGGGTTTGTTATAGGTTTCATACATACAATCTAAAGCAGTATCAGCATAGGCGGTACCAACTTTTGGCACGTTGAAATCCTCCAAAATAGCACGTATTACTTTGGCAATTTGAAGATTATCACTCTTTTTAATAAGTCGGATAATTGGTGTGTTCATTCTAATTAAAACCTTGTATTTTTACGCTGTGAAGATACACGAAAAATATATGTTGCGATGTATACAACTCGCTAAAAACGGACTAGGAACCACCTATCCAAATCCGTTAGTGGGAAGCGTTGTTGTACACAATAATAAGATTATTGGCGAAGGCTGGCATTATCAAGCAGGACAACCACACGCTGAAGTTAACGCCTTAAAAAGCATAGAAAATCGAGAATTCTTAAAAGATGCTACAATATATGTAAGTCTAGAGCCTTGCAGTCATTTTGGAAAAACTCCACCCTGCGCCAATCTAATAATTGAATCTGGGATTAAAAAAGTTGTAATTGGGAGCTTAGACCCTAACCCTCAAGTTGCCGGCCGTGGAATTAAAAGACTTATAGAAGCTGGATGCGAAGTGATTGTTGGAATTTTAGACAAGGAATGTAACGAACTTAACAAGCGGTTTTTTACGTTTCACACCAAAAAAAGACCTTATATTTTCTTGAAGTGGGCGCAAACAACGGATGGCTTTATCGCCCCAAAGAGCGAAACACGAAATGAAAAAAAACCAGTCTGGATTACAAATAAATTTTCACGACAAATTGTGCATAAAATGCGAGCTGAAGAACAGGCAATTTTAGTCGGCACTAATACTGTTTTAGAAGACAATCCAACACTCACAGTAAGAGATTGGCATGGCAAAAATCCAGTGCGAGTTATTATCGATAGAACCTTAAAAATTTCGCCAGATGTTTCAGTTTTTGATGCGAATGTAAAAACTATTGTTTTTAACAATAAAGAGAGCAAAATTTCAGATAATATTGAATTTGAGAAATTAGATTTCAAAAAGAATATCCCACAACAAATCTGTAATGTTCTTTTCAGAAACAATATTCAATCTGTAATCATTGAAGGAGGTTCAAATACCTTACAAGCATTCATCGACGCGTCACTTTGGGATGAAGCGTATGTTTTTACAGGAAACAACACTTTTAGCGAAGGAATAAAGGCCCCTCTTTTTAAAGGTGATATTTCTTCGGAAAAAATGATAAAGGAAGATACATTAAGAATATTTAAAAACCCTAGCATTTGATAGCGCTTCTCTTTAGCATACTTTCTTCCACAATGATTTTTGTGGTTTTTAAGCTTTTTTCACGTTTTAAAATCAATACTTTTCAAGCCCTTACGTTTAATTATGTTACTGCTTGTATCTGCGGAATTATCCTTCAAAAAAATTCAATAAAATTTTCTGAAGTACCACAATTTGAATGGTTTCCATTTGCCCTTGGTTTAGGTGGATTATTTATTTTGGTTTTCAACCTAATGGCGATAACAACACAACGCAGTGGACTTTCGGTGGTTTCAGTAGCTACAAAAATGAGTGTAGTTATCCCAATTCTATTCGGGTTATTATATTATAAAGAAAGTCTTGGGTTTTTTAAAATTATTGGAATTATCCTCGCTTTAGTTGCTGTGTACCTAGCTTCTATTAAAACTAAAGATGGAATTAAAATAAAATTATCAAATTTTATTTTTCCTGTTCTGGTATTTTTAGGGAGTGGCACCATAGACACAACTATCAAATATTTAGAAGGCGAGTTTATTGCTAAAAACGATATCCCAATATTTTCAGCAACAATTTATGCCATGGCAGGCCTTATTGGATTTGCAATACTAATATTTCAATTAGTTAAAGGAAGTTTTAAGTTTGAATTTAAAAACCTATTTGGTGGAATTGCTTTAGGTATTCCAAACTACTTTTCCGTTTACTTTCTAGTTGAAGCACTACGCAGCAATATACTTGAAAGCTCTGGAGTTTTTACTGTAAATAACGTTGCGATTGTAATGACTTCAACAATGTTAGGTATTTTACTTTTTAAGGAAAAGTTATTGAGAAAAAACTGGATTGGAATTGGGTTGGCTGTGCTAAGTATATTATTTATAGCTTTGGAAAAATGGTAGTTTAAAAATTAAAAACACACTTTTGGAAACGGAAAAAGACACATATAAAACCATTTTAAAACCATCGGAAGAAGTTCTTTACAAAGAGAAAGGAAGTAAGTTTTTTGGCTATGCTTTTCCTGTTACTTCAGAAGAAATAATTAAAGAGCATTTAGAAGATCTTAAAAAGCAACACTACAGTGCACGACATTGGTGTTATGCTTGGCAGTTAGGCAAAAGCTACGAACATTATCGCGCAAATGATGATGGGGAACCTTCAAATAGCGCTGGAATGCCAATATACGGTCAATTGCAATCTTTTGATGTTACTAATATATTGGTGGTAGTTGTGCGCTATTTTGGCGGAACAAAGCTTGGGGTGGGCGGATTAATACAAGCGTATAAAACTACTGCGCAAATGGCATTAGAAACTTGCCGAATTCACACTAAAACTATAGACGAAATCTTTTTTGTACAATGTGAATATCCTGAAATGAATACTGTAATGCGAATTTTAAAAGACGAAAACATCAAAATCGTAAATCAGAAACTTGAACTGAATTGTGAGTTCGAAATTTCTGTTAGAAAAAAAGATGCAGATAGAATTTTTGAACTTTTTGAAAATACATACAAAGTAAAAATCATCAAGGAAGAAGATAAACAAGAATAGTATCAGAAAAACTAATATCTGATATTACATTTGATGATTTTTAAATTAAGGCGTCTTAAAATAACCGATAAAATTATTGCACTTTTCAACAACCTTTATCAACAATTTAAAGTTTAAACATCCAATTGTAGATTTCAAAAACCTGCTTAAATTTTAATGCTTCTTTTTTTAAAATCACGAATTAAATTTATCAATTTTAAAACAGTTTAGATTGATTATAAATTTCAAAAATTAATTGAAAACAGAAACTTTATTTTTTCAGGAAAAAGAAATTAATTTCGAATAATTTTTCCGCAAAATATGTTTAACAATTGCCTGAAAAACATAAACAGTTATCGCGCTTATAACCAGCAATTTAAAACAAATCCCACTGCTTATAAGTCTTTCCGTTTAGTTCTATTAAAACCTAAAACTTATCTAAGTAAAATAAAACAAGCAACTAATTAATTTTTTAATAGCGCTTTCTTATTTTTACAACTGCCTTCTTGCAAATATGTGAGTGTTTGATAAAAGTTTTTTGTAGCTTTATCGAAAGTGGAGTATGACGAAAAAAATTGAATATTTCAACCCCAAAGTGGTTTTTTTTATAACTATTTTGTTCACATATTTGCACTGTTAGGAAATAGGTCGGAAACTCTCCATCCGTTATTTTTTAGCCACATCTAAAATTAAAAATAAATTATTCAAGATTAAATTATGAGCAAGACTGCGGAATCGGTTTGGAATAACTGCTTGGCTTTTATAGAAGACAACATTTCTTCTCAAGCATATAAAACATGGTTCGAACCAATTAAAGCCGTTAAATTAGCTGACTGCTCTCTCAGCATACAAGTGCCAAGTAAGTTTTTTTACGAATGGCTAGAAGAGCACTATGTGAAAATTTTAAAAGTTGCTCTTACCAAAGAATTAGGTAAGAACGCCAAGTTGGTTTATATAATCCGTATGGAAAATACATATGGCAATAAGCAACCCTTTACTGAAAAAATTCCTAGTGCCAACCGCAGCAATTTACGATCACAAGAAATTGATGTACCATTAAAAAATAAAAGTCCTGAATTAAAAAATCCATTTGTAATTCCTGGAATTAGAAATGTTAAGATTGAATCTCAATTAAATCCTAATTACAACTTTGAAAACTTCCTAGAAGGAGAGTCTAATCGTTTGGCACGCTCTGCAGGTTTAGCAGTAGCAAACAAACCAGGAGGAACATCGTTTAACCCACTGTTGATATTTGGAGGGGTAGGTTTAGGAAAAACTCACTTAGCACACGCTATTGGTGTTGACATAAAAGATAAATATCCAGAAAAAACTGTTCTG
Organism: Aequorivita sinensis; assembly: GCF_006346335.1. Lineage (GTDB taxonomy): Bacteria > Bacteroidota > Bacteroidia > Flavobacteriales > Flavobacteriaceae > Aequorivita > Aequorivita sinensis. The sequence goes on along the minus strand of NZ_VDMC01000003.1, from coordinate 82,993 downwards.
TATATATCTGCTGAAAAATTCACACAACAATATATAGAATCTGTTACTAAAAATAATAGAAACGACTTTATTCACTTCTATCAAATAATAGATGTATTAATAGTTGACGACATTCAACTGCTTTCGGGTAAAGCTGGAACTCAAGATGTTTTCTTCCATATTTTCAATCATTTACACCAAAATGGAAAGCAGGTTATTTTAACAAGTGATAAGGCACCTGTAGATATGATTGATATCGAACAGCGATTACTATCACGCTTTAAGTGGGGATTATCTGCAGAATTAAATCACCCAGATTACGCCACAAGAATTGCAATTATAAAGAGTAAATTATACCGTGATGGTGTTGATATGCCTGAAGACATTATAGAGTTTTTGGCAAACAACATTAAAACCAACATACGTGAACTTGAAGGGGCTATTATTTCTTTAATTGCTCATTCATCATTCAACAAAAAAGAAATTACAATTGATCTTGCTCGTAAGATTGTTGACAACTATGTGAAACACACCAAGCGTGAAGTTTCTATAGAGTACATTCAAAAAGTAGTTAGTGATTATTTCCAAATGGATGTAAGCACGCTTCAGTCTAAAACACGAAAAAGACATATTGTACAAGCTAGACAATTAGCGATGTTCTTTGCTAAAAAACTAACCAAAGCATCACTAGCTTCTATCGGCTCACAAATAGGTCAGCGAGATCACGCAACTGTATTACACGCATGTAAAACTGTTGATAATCTTTCTAGCACCGATAAGCAGTTCCGTAAGTATGTTGAAGATCTAAACAAAAAGTTGACTTTATAATTTAGTTCTCATTTAGAATTAAGCAAATAATCGTTTACTTTATTTTACAAATCTTTAAATTTTCATTTTGGCAAAAACAAAAGTTTTAATGGTATGTCTAGGCAATATTTGCCGGTCTCCTTTAGCCGAAGGCATTTTAAAATCTAAAGTTGATTCGTCAAAGGTAATTGTAGACTCAGCAGGTACTGGTAGCTGGCATGTAGGTAGTAAACCAGACAGCAGAAGTATTGCAGTTGCTAAAAAAAATAATTTAGACATAACCGATCAACGCGGAAGACAATTCAGCCTTAATGATTTTGATGAGTTTGACCACATATACGTTATGGATAATTCCAACAAAGAAAACGTGTTGGATCTTGCGAAAAATGTCGAGCATAGAAGTAAGGTAAAACTTATTTTAAACGAAATATTCCCTGGAGAAAATGTAGATGTTCCAGATCCCTATTACGGAGGAGATTCAGGCTTTGATAATGTTTACAAAATGCTAGATGAAGCTTGCGAAGTAATTGCTAATAAACTTTAATAGACGCTTCAAGCCTCTTAGTAGTTATTAATATTTAACGATAATAATTAATAACACTCAATCTTACCTAATTTGAAGAAAACGTACTTTCTGACAATAAGAAAATGAACATATCAAGTTTGAATTCTGGCATATACCTCAGGAAAATAACTTCTGAAAAAGAACAAGCTGTTGTCATAAAATTAATAACTCAATAATAACAATAATGAGGCCCGAAAAAGGAAAACTTTACCTTATACCCTGCCCTTTAGGCGACGTACCACCTTTAGCTGTGCTTCCAGCATCAGTACAAACTACTATTGAAAAAATAGACCATTATATTGTAGAGCATCAAAAAAATGCTAGGAGGTTTATAAAAAGTATTTCCCCAGAGAAAGAACAATCTTCATTAAAGCTTCAAGAAATAAACAAATTCACTCAGCCTGAAGAAATTCCCGCTATGCTGAATCCCTGTTTAGAAGGATTTGATGTGGGAGTTATAAGCGATGCTGGTTGTCCTGGTATTGCCGATCCTGGTGCAAGAGCGGTTCATTACGCTCACGAGAATGGTATAAAAGTAGTGCCTCTTGTAGGACCATCTTCCATTTTACTTGCAATGATGGCAAGTGGTTTTAACGGACAAAACTTCACCTTCAATGGATATTTGCCTATCGAAAAAAGTGAAAGAAAATCTGAATTAAAACGTCTAGAAAAGCTATCTAAAGACTTCGATCAATCACAGCTTTTTATTGAAACGCCATATCGTAACAACCAGATGCTTCAAAGCTTGATAGACATCTTAAATCCACAAACTAGAATATGTGTTGCTTGTGACATTACTTTGCCTTCGGAGTACATTAAAACAGCTCCAGCGAGTGTTTGGAAAAAAATAAAGGTGGACCTTCATAAAAGACCCACCCTATTTATCATTCACGGATAGTGTTTAATTACATTATCCTTGGTTTTCTATTAGGCACAATATGTGAAGTATCATAGCCTGAAAACTTTCGCAAGTAGTAACGGATGGAAGTGCCATTAGCATCTTCAAAACCATCTGCACCGCCACTTCTAAGGAACTTCTTTACATTTCCAGCACCTGCTAAATGCGCTGCCGCTAAGATACCAGATTCTGTAACTTTAACCCCTCCTACTACTTTGCCAACAGTTCGTTTAATATCTTTACGTAAAATCCACTTGTTTAAAGAAGTGTAAGCCATAAAAGCTGCTTCTTGTTGACGAGTGTTATAAAGAAAGTTATCAGCATCTCTAAGTCCCATCATTTTCAGGGTGTTTTTTGAAAACTGATACTTTCCCATATACCCATAAGGGTTAACTACATGATAATCTCCTCTTGATTCTTTAAAACCAAGAGCTTCTTTAAATCCTAAATAAGATTTTCCTAAGAATAAATAATACTTAGGTTTCAGAGGAGCGTCTAACGGAATTAGCTCGTCTTCTGTGGGCACATTGTAGTTCAACTCCATACCTTCAGTACTAAAAACTGAAAAATCGTAGTTGCTTTCATTTGCATTAAAACCTGTCCCTACTATTACGGTAACAACAAGTAAAGTGATAATAAAATAATATCTTTTTTTCATTCATTCTAAAATTCGGGTGTATTGCTACACCTTCTTTTGAGGGCGCAAAGATAAGACTTTTTTTAAAAACCTGATTTACAAGATGTTAATTAATTGTGAAAGAAAGATAAACCTCTATTTCTAGAGGGTTAAGAAGGCAAATAAATTTAAACGTGAATAATTAACGATTTAGACCTTGACTATTTACCCAACGAACATATTGTGCTTTATTCGCATTGTGTTGGGCTAGATTTTTTGCAAACTTATGATAGCCAAAATTAGTAACATCGGCCACAAAGTAATAATAATCGTGTTGCTCCGGATTTAAAACAGCATCAATCGAAGAAATATCAGGCATTGCAATAGGACCTGGCGGAACTCCTGCATATTTATAGGTGTTATATGGCGAATCAAGTTCTAAATCTTTATACAGCACACGTTTAATCACTTGATCATAATCATTTGTCTCCCGTTTTAAAGCATATATAACCGTAGGATCCGCTTGAAGTAACATCCCCACTTTTAATCGATTAAGATAAACCCCTGCCACTCTAGGGCGTTCATCTACTTTTGCAGTTTCTTTTTGAACAATTGCTGCCAAAGACATTACCTGCTCCTTTGTGAGGTTTTGTTTTTTAGCCTTTTCAATTCGTGAATCACTCCAAAAACGTTCGTATTCTTTTTTCATTCGTTCGCGAAAAGTCTCTGCTGAAGTGTTCCAGTAAAATTCATAGGTATTAGGAATATAAAGCGAAAGCGCTGTATCATCATTTAATCCAACTTCTTTTAAAAATTCAGGATCACGCATAGCCGTAATAAGTGAAGTGCTATCCGCTTCAATTTGTCTAGAAATGTGTCCTGCCAAATTTTCCAATCGTTCCTGGTTATTGAATTTTATATTTATAGGAATATTTTTACTTCTAAGAGTATTTACAATATCGTTATTGCTCATTCCTTTTCTAATAATAAAATGACCAGCTTTAATACTAGAAGAATATTGTTTTCTATCTGCTATAGCTAAAAACGAATCTGGATTATCTATTAGCGGTTCTAATTCATCAATTACATCATGAATAGTAGCATTGGTTGGAATATATACGTGAGCTTCATTATTGTTGAATGCTGTATTTGGAGTAAAAGCTGTATTGTAAACATACCAAGCAAATCCGCCCATGGCAACGGCACCTAATAATACTATAGCTATTAATATTTTTTTAATGTACATTTTATTTGATTATGGATTGACTAGTTATAATTGTTTAATTGGGCAAGTAGGTTTAGTAAACCTCAATTGGCAGTGCCTAACGAAAGTTAATCTTGAATGCGTTGATAAATATATTCACTTTTGAATTTCCTGTCGGAATAAATCCAATCTTTTTTAATTCCGTTTTGTAAGAAACCTGCTTTTTCAAAAAGTTTCATACTCCCTATATTATCTTCAGTAATTCCTGCGTGAATTTGATGAAGATTTAAATGCTTAAAAGCATAATTACAGGTTAGCTCTAACGCTTCATAAGCAAAACCTTTTCGTTTATTTTCATCTGAAAATATAACAATCCCCACTCCTGCTCTTTGATGTTTGGGATCAAAATCGAAAAGATCTATAAAGCCGATAATGGATTCATCATCAGTTTTACAAATTGTTAAACGCAATTGCTTTACATCGTAAATGTCGCGATGACTGTTTTGTAAATATTGTTGTAGAATAAATCTAGAAAAAGGTGTAGTAGTATTACTAACCTCCCAAAGCGACTCAGTGTTTTCTAAAATATAGAGAAAATCTATATCGGAAGGTTCTAAAGCACGTAAATATAAATTCTCTCCTATTAGTGTCTTCATTTCCAAATTCCTTTAAAAACTTGAGTTGCTGGCCCTTCTAAATATACATTCTCATAACCCTTAGCAGTTTTTTCAAAACTAACTTGAAGGTTTCCTCCTGGGGTGATTAATGAAATATTGTTATTGGATGTCTTTCCAGTTTCAAACATTGCAATTGCTACAGCTGTAACTCCTGTTCCACAAGACAGTGTTTCATCTTCTACACCGCGCTCAAAAGTTCTAACTGAAAAAGTGTCAGGATTTTCTTGTTCAACAAAATTTACGTTTGAACCTTCTTTACCATAAATATTATTGCGGATTTCTTTTCCTTGTGCAAAAACATTGAATGCCTTAAGGTTGGAAACCAATTGAACGTGATGTGGCGATCCCGTATTTAAGAAGGTATAATTTTCTGAAGTATTTATTGATTCAATATCATTCATCTTCAAAGAAACCCAATCATCTTCAACTGTTGCTTCATGCAAACCATCTACAGCTTCAAAAGTTGTGTTTTTTGAAATAATCCCTAAAAACTTTGCAAAGTGCACTATGCATCTTCCTCCGTTACCACACATTGTACTTAAGTTTCCATCACTATTATAGTACACCATTGTAAAATCTGCCGATGGATTGTTTTCTAATAATAATAAGCCGTCTGCACCAACGCCGAAACGACGGTCACAAATTTTTGCTACAAGAGCTGTATCTTCTTTCGGGAAAAACAAATCGCGATTATCTATAATCACAAAATCATTTCCTGTTCCTTGGTATTTGTAAAAGGTGAATTCCATATCCGCGCAAAGATATAAAAAGCCACTACGAGTTGGAGGATAGTAATTGAGTTAAATACAAGTTAAAAGAGGTTTTATGGCACACTATTTTCAGGCTATGCATGTTAAATTTGTTAAGCTGTGATAAAATTCGTTAGCAAAATGATTTTTCAATATATCTTACTCTTAGACAAGAAACATCTGAATTGCCGAATGATACAGCGAAAATCAAAATCTCATTTGATTTAAAAAATTAGTATTAATTAAAAAAATGTTATACAATGAAACAAACATTCCGTTTATTTCTAGTAGCGCTATTTGCGGGCGCCATTACACTAGGAGGCTATAAGTATCTAGAAGACGAAGAGCGTATTTCATTTGCTCCGCAAGAAACATCAAAATTTATCCCTACTACCTATCTAGGAACTGCAGCTGAAATGAGTACCGATTTTACCGAAGCTGCCGAAAAAACAGTTCACGCAGTAGTTCACGTAAAAAACATAACAGTAAGTAGACAACCTACCAATATATTCGAGTTTTTTCAAGGTGGTGGTCAGCCACGAGCTATGGTAGGTAGTGGTAGCGGAGTGATTATCTCGCCTGATGGATATATTATTACCAACAACCACGTAATTGCCAATGCTTCAAATCTAGAGGTTACTTTAAATAACAATAAGGTGTATAAAGCAAAACTAATAGGTACAGACCCTTCAACAGATATTGCGCTTTTAAAAATTGATGATGATGAAAAACTTCCTTTTATCCCCTTTGGAGATTCAAACAATATAAAGATTGGCGAATGGGTTCTTGCAGTAGGAAATCCATTTAATCTTACTTCAACAGTAACAGCTGGAATTATTAGTGCTAAAGCACGTGATTTAAATCAATTTGACGGGAATCCACAATCGTTCATTCAAACTGATGCTGCTGTAAATCGCGGAAATAGTGGTGGTGCTTTGGTGAATACAAGAGGTGAATTAATTGGAATAAACACCGCAATAACTTCAGAAACTGGAAGTTTTGTTGGATACTCCTTTGCTGTACCTTCAAACAATGCACGAAAAGTAATTGAAGATATTCTTGAATATGGAAATGTACAACGCGGAATTTTGGGAATCCAAGTTGGCAACATAAATCCTCAAATCGCAGAAGAATATGGAATAAACGATACAGAAGGAGTATTTGTTGGAGGCATAGAAAAAGGAAGCGGTGCAGACAAAGCTGGAATAAAAGAAGGTGATGTTATTAAGCGATTAGATGGTTTTAAAGTTTCAAAATTTGCAGATCTTTCAGGGTATTTAGGTTCTAAAAGACCTAACGATGTGGTTGAAGTTACTGTACTTCGCAACGGAAATGAAAAAACTCTAGCAGTTAAACTAATAAAGCTAGAAACATTTTCAATGGATGATTTAGGATTAGAAGTAAAGAATATTACTGCTGAAGAATTAAAAGAACGCGGACTTAAAAACGGAGTAATTGTAACTCGTGCACTTACCCCTGAAATCGCTCAATACAAGCTTGAAGGCATAATAATTACAAAAATCAACGATGAAACCGTAAAAGACATTGATGATGTAAAGCGAATTATGATGAATCGCAACACCCGTACCCCTATAAAAATGACTTTCATGGATACAGCGGGAAGTATTAACACCTTTATATTTAGATAGATTGTTTTCTGAGAAAAATTAAATCAACTAAATGAAAAAATTGTAGTTGGTTGAACGCAGTCGAGAACGTATAAGTTGTATTTAACTTTTAGTTCTCGACTGTTCTTTTATAGTCTTTTAAATACTTTTCAAGTCACAGGTTTTTATTTACTGTTTATATTTCTTCAAAATGATGAAAAAGAGTACTTTTGCAACAAATTTAAACCCTTAAATCCTTCCTTATGAGTTTTGATGACGTTTATGAAAAAGAACTGTCTTTTCAAACTGATCGCCGAAAAGCTTCAGTAGAATTTATTAAAATCATTAGCGACCTTTGGTACGATAAATCCATTGAATTGGTGCTTTTCCGCAACCAACTTATAGACCGCAATGTGAGCGAAATATTAAACCTTCACGAATATGCGGGTGAATTTGTACAAAAGCCAATTTCAATTTTTGACTCTGTTGAAATTGCTCAAGCAATAAAAACGTTAGACCTTCCACCAGCTAAATTAGACATTGGAAAACTTACTTACGAATTCCACTTGGAGGACGACAAGTATTCAAACGCTCTTGCGTTTGTATCAGCAAAACTAAAAGATGCAAAAGAAGCTAAAACTGTTGTTCCTAAAGACGTAGTGCTTTATGGATTTGGTCGTATTGGTCGTTTATTAGCTCGTGAGCTTATGGGTCGTACTGGTCAAGGTAACCAACTTCGCCTTCGTGCAATTGTAGTTCGCGGAAACGTAGATCAAACTGTATTAGACAAGAGAGCTTCATTACTTCAAAACGACTCTGTTCACGGTGAATTCCCAGGAACTGTTCGTACAGATCTTGAAAACAGCGCGTTAATCATTAACGGTACTACAGTTCATATCATTTCAGCAAATAACCCTGAAGATATCGACTACACTAAATACGGAATTGAAGACGCCTTAATTATTGATAACACAGGAGCTTTCCGTGATAAAGAAGCTTTAGGCCGTCACTTAAAAGCTAAAGGTGCTTCAAAAGTATTGTTAACTGCTCCAGGGAAAGGAGTTCCAAATATCGTTCACGGTGTAAACCAAAACGAACACGATCCTAATACAACTGATATATTCTCAGCTGCTTCTTGTACTACAAACGCTATTACGCCTATTCTAAAAGCGGTAGAAGATTCTTTCGGTGTAGTTCGTGGTCACTTAGAAACTATTCACGCATACACAAACGACCAGAATCTTGTAGATAATATGCACAAAAAATACCGTCGTGGTCGTGCTGCTGCATTAAACATGGTTATTACTGAAACTGGTGCTGGAAGTGCTGTTGCTAAAGCATTACCAGAATTAGCTGGTAAACTTACAAGTAACGCTATTCGTGTTCCTGTTCCAAATGGTTCACTTGTAGTATTAAACCTTGAGCTTGCTAAGCCAACTTCAGTTGAAGATATTAATTCTGTAATGAAGAAATACGCTTTAGAAGGTGATTTAGTTGAGCAAATTAAATACTCATTAAACAATGAGTTAGTGTCTAGCGACATTGTTGGCTCTTCTGCCCCTGCTATTTACGATAGCAATGCAACTATCGCTACTGAAGATGGTAAAAACGTTGTACTATACATTTGGTATGACAACGAATACGGTTATAGCCACCAAGTAATTCGCCTAGCGAAATACATCGCTCAAGTAAGAAGATTTACTTATTACTAGTAGCTAAATACAAGGGTAAATTTTAAATTCCCTTAGTTTATATCTTTGCGTCCTCACTGATTCTGTGATAAATCATTATCTCGAAATCATTAGGACGCAAAGTTTTTTATGAGTTCATTAACTGAGAATTATTAGGCTTTCTCTCAAATTTGTTTGATTTATATTTAGACTTTCATGTCACTAGAGAAAAAGCGATCTTACTTCAAAAAAAAGCGATTCATAATTCCATTAGCATTTTTAATTCTAATTTTCGCTTTTCGCTTATACCTTCCTTTTTTCTTAAAAAATCATTTAAATAAAACTCTCAATAATATTTCAGGGTATTACGGTGAAGTGGTGGATGTCGATGTTTTTATATTTCGCGGGGCTTACACTATAAAAGGACTACACTTAAATAAAAACACTACAAAATCTCAAAAGCCCCTTCTTAGCATACCTAAAACTGATATTTCTATTGAATGGAAGACGCTGTTTAAAACCAAGTTAGTAAGTGATGTTGTTCTGACTAATCCAGAAGTCGCTTTTTCTTTAAAAGAAAATGAAACAAATGGAATAAACGTAAATGATTGGCCAAAAATCTTTAAAGAGCTCATAATGATAGACATTAACCGTCTTGAAGTTAAACAGGGAAAATTGACTTTCTTGGAAGATTATGAGCAACCCAACATATTTTTTGAAATTAACGATATAGCTCTTTACACCGACAATTTGAGTAATGTTGTTGAAAAGAAAAGACTACTAAACTCCCCTATCCGAGCATCAGGTTTCACCCCTAGCAATGCAAAGGTATTTTTGGAAGGTTATATGAATTTTTCAAAAAAAATCCCTGACATGGATTTGTTTTTCACAGTAGGCAACACAGAAACAAGCAATTTAAATAACTTCACAAATCACTACACAGGTTTAGAATTTAAGCAAGGTAATTTCAGTGTAAAAAGTGAGATAACTGTTATAAACGAAAACATAATAGGTTATGTTAAGCCAATATTTTCAAATACGCAATTAACGGGAAACGCAGAAAACTTTACAGTTGAAATCTGGGATGGATATTCTGAGTTTTTTAATTTTATTTTAAAGAATCAGAACCTTGAAACATTCGAACTAAAAGTGTTTTTTGAAGGAAGTTTAAAAAATGAAAATTCTGATGCTTGGTCAAGTTTTGAAGACATTTTTAAAAATGCGTGGTTAAAAACTTTTTCTAAAACCAACCATGAAATTAAAGATAAACCTATGAAACTCACGCCACAACAAAAACGTGAGTTACGTAAAAAAGCGCGAGATGAAGAACGCGCTAGACGTAAGAAGGAACGAGAAATCAAGAATGGTTGATTTTAAGAGCCAATTCCTTACTTTTACCCTAATTAAAATCACATATCATTTAAGATCATCCCAATGCGAATCGATATAATTACCGTCCTACCTGAATTACTTCAAAGTCCGTTTGAGGCATCTATTTTAAAACGTGCTATAGAAAAAGGATTAGTGGAAGTTCACACCCACAATCTACGCGACTGGTCTACTAATGCCTATAAACAAATAGACGATTATCAATTTGGTGGTGGTGCAGGAATGGTAATGATGATTGAACCTATTGATAAATGTATATCTGAATTAAAAGCAGAAAGAGATTACGACGAAATAATCTATATGACGCCAGATGGGAAAACTTTTAACCAACAAGTTGCCAATGAGCTTTCGCTAAAAGGAAACATTATTATCCTTTGCGGTCACTACAAAGGTGTAGATCAACGTGTTCGCGATCATTTAATCACTAGAGAAATCTCTGTGGGCGATTTTGTGTTAAGCGGTGGCGAACTTGCAGCAGCCTTAGTTTGTGATGCAGTTATCAGATTGCTTCCTGGGGTATTAGGTGATGAAACTAGTGCATTGACAGATTCTTTTCAAGATAATTTATTAGCACCGCCAATCTATACCCGTCCAGCAGAATACAAAGGCTGGACTGTGCCAGAAGTTCTTACTAGTGGTCATGCTGCAAAAATTGAAGAATGGCGTGAAGAACAAGCTTATAAACGCACAAAAGAACGCAGGCCAGATTTATTAGATTAACCTTTTATACAATTACACACTAATTTGTTTCTTACACCAAAGCACTTACTATTTAGTATAGTATTTTGTAAATTTGGTAATCACTAACAAGATTACAATTAAAATGAAAATATATACAAAAACTGGTGATGCAGGTACTACCGCTCTTTTTGGTGGCACACGCGTTCCCAAGCACAATATTAGAATTGAAAGCTACGGAACTGTAGATGAACTAAATTCGTATTTAGGGTTAATTCGCACACAAGATATCGATTCTCGTAGTAAAGAAATTCTCACATTTATTCAAGATAGATTATTTACACTTGGAGCAATTTTAGCTACTGATCCTGCAAAAGCTACTTTAAAAAGTGGAAAAGAGCGGTTAAACATCCCTAAAATTGAAGAAGAAGACATAGTGCTATTGGAAACAGAAATGGACAAAATGAATGATGTACTACCCCCTATGACGCATTTCATCTTGCCAGGTGGCAACACTACAGTGTCATATTGTCACATTGCCCGTACGGTATGCCGTCGAGCTGAACGTCGAGCAACGCTTTTAAATGAAAATGAACCTGTTGACGACCGTGTGCTTATGTATTTAAACCGACTATCTGACTACCTATTTGTACTGGCACGAAAGTTGTCTAAGGATAGCAACGCGGAAGAAACTAAGTGGATTCCGGAAAAATTATAATAGAATTAATTAAAAACTAGAAAAAGCAGAACAACAGCATTTTAGCAAAAATAACTTATTAACAATGCTATATGCAACTGCCTGATAATCAAAGTTTAAAAAACGTTCTTTAAAATATTGTAGAAATAATTTAGTTTTTACTTGACTTTCTAAACTAAAAAATTATTTTTGCAGAAAACTAAAACCTAAAGTGCTATGTACTGGACATTAGAATTAGCATCATATTTAAGCGATGCACCCTGGCCCGCAACCAAAGATGAATTGATTGATTACGCGATCAGGACTGGTGCTCCACTAGAAGTAGTGGAAAACCTTCAGGCAATTGAAGACGAAGGCGACTCTTACGACTCTATTGAAGAGATTTGGGCGGATTATCCTACCGACGACGATTACCTTTGGAACGAGGATGAGTATTAATACCCAAAACATTTTGGGAAACATTAAAAAATAATATAAAAAGTCTCTTCAAAGGGGCTTTTTTTTTATTCAAAATTTATTGAAAATAAACCACTATTTACGAATTCAAAATATAGTATTCGTGTATTTTTGGTGAAAAATTAATTATTGCAGATTCACAAATGTAGGATTCTAAAATAATTCAACATTGACGAAATAGTGCTCTGCATCTGCATCACTTCAAAATAAATTAATATCATGGGAATATTAGATAATGTATTAAAAATATTTGTTGGCGATAAGTCTAAAAAAGACATCGGCCAAATACAACCGTTGGTGAACGAAGTAAAAAAACACGAAGCAGCCCTTGAAAAATTATCCCACGATGAGCTACGCGCAAAATCAGAGTTCTTCAAAAAAGAAATAAAAGACGCTCAAGCCGATATTCAAAAGCAAATTGATGATCTTGAAAAAGCGTCTGAAAACGAAGAAGACATCAATAAAAAAGAAGAAATCTATAATCAAATTGATAAACTTAAAGACGATCGCTACGAGGTAGAAAAAGCGACTCTTACCAAAATTCTTCCTGAAGCTTTTGCTGTTATGAAAGAAACCGCAAAACGCTTTAAAAACAACGAAACAATTACAGTTACCGCTTCACCTTTCGACCGCGAGCTTTCAGCAAGTAAAGACTATGTAACACTTGATGGCGATAAGGCTATTTGGAAAAACTCTTGGGATGCTGCCGGAAAACCTATTACCTGGGATATGGTGCATTACGATGTTCAGCTAATTGGTGGTATTGCACTTCACGAAGGAAAAGTTGCAGAAATGCAAACTGGGGAAGGTAAAACATTAGTTGCTACCCTACCTATGTACCTAAATGCACTTGCCGGAAATGGAGTTCACCTTGTAACCGTAAACGATTATCTTGCAAAACGTGATAGCGCGTGGATGGCACCTTTATTTAATTTCCACGGAATGACAGTGGATTGTATTGACTATCACCGCCCAAACTCTGAAGAAAGAAGAAAAGCATATTTAGCCGATATTACGTACGGAACAAACAACGAGTTTGGTTTCGATTATCTACGTGATAACATGGCTCACTCACCAAACGATCTTGTTCAACGCCCACATCACTACGCAATTGTCGATGAGGTGGATTCTGTATTAATTGACGATGCTCGTACACCACTTATTATTTCAGGACCAGTTCCAGAAGGTGATCGTCACGAATTCAACGAACTTAAACCACAGATTAATAATATCGTTGAGGTTCAGAAAAAATACTTAACAGGTGTTTTAGCCGAAGCGAAAAAACTTATTAAAGAAGGAAACGAAAAAGAAGGTGGTTTCCAATTACTACGTGTTTATCGTGGTTTACCAAAAAACAAGGCACTTATTAAATACCTTTCAGAAGAAGGTGTTAAGCAAATTCTTCAGAAAACGGAGAATCATTATATGAGTGACAACAATCGCGAAATGCCGAAGGTAGATGCCGAGCTTTATTTCGTAATTGATGAGAAAAACAATCAGATAGAACTTACCGACAAAGGTGTAGACTACCTATCAGGCGAAGGAGATTCTAATTTCTTCGTAATGCCAGAAATAGGATTAGAGATAGCTCAAATTGAAGCTAAAGGTCTTTCAAAAGAAGAAGAAGTAGCAGCAAAAGAAGAGCTTTTCCGCGAATTTTCTGTTAAGAGTGAGCGTATCCATACTATGAATCAGCTTTTAAAAGCTTATACGCTTTTTGAAAAAGACGATCAATATGTTGTGATGGATAATAAAGTTATGATTGTAGACGAACAGACCGGTCGTATAATGGATGGTCGTCGTTACAGTGATGGACTTCACCAAGCAATTGAAGCGAAAGAAGATGTGAAAATTGAAGCAATGACTCAAACATTTGCGACAGTTACACTTCAGAATTATTTCCGTATGTATCGCAAACTGTCAGGAATGACGGGTACAGCTGTTACAGAAGCAGGAGAACTTTGGGAAATCTACAAACTTGATGTGGTAGAAATTCCAACCAACCGCCCAATTGCACGTTTTGACCGCGAGGATAAAATTTATAAAACTAAACGTGAAAAATACAACGCTGTTGCCGAAGAGGTTACTGCACTTTCACAAGCAGGGCGTCCTGTACTAATTGGTACTACTTCCGTAGAAATTTCAGAATTATTAAGTAGAATGTTGAGTATTCGTAATATTCCTCATAACGTACTTAACGCGAAACTTCACAAACGTGAAGCAGATATCGTTGCTGAAGCTGGTAAAGCTGGTATTGTAACTATTGCTACAAACATGGCAGGTCGTGGTACCGATATTAAGTTAAGCAAAGAAGTAAAAGATGCCGGTGGACTAGCAATTATAGGTACCGAGCGTCACGATTCACGTCGAGTTGATAGACAGCTACGTGGTCGTAGTGGTCGTCAGGGAGACCCAGGAAGTTCACAATTCTACGTTTCGTTGGAAGACAACCTAATGCGATTATTCGGAAGCGAGCGTATTGCGAAGATGATGGATAGAATGGGCCTGAAAGAAGGCGAAGTTATTCAGCATAAAATGATTTCAAAATCTATTGAACGTGCTCAGAAAAAAGTAGAAGAAAACAACTTTGGTGTTCGTAAAAGACTACTTGAATATGATGATGTAATGAATGCTCAACGTGAAGTTGTTTACAAACGTCGTTACAACGCATTATTCGGAAACAGACTTCGAGTAGATATCGCAAATATGATTTTCGATACTTCTGAAGTGATCACTGAGTCTAACAAACTGGCTCAAGATTTCAAGAATTTTGAGTTCGAACTTATTCGCTACTTCTCAATGAGTTCTCCAATAACTGAAAAGGAATTTGAGAAAATGGATAGTAAGACAATTGCAGGTAAAGTTTACAAAGCTGCTTATGTTCACTATCAAGATAAAATGGCTCGTAACGCTGAAATGGCTTACCCAGTAATTAAGAATGTTTACGAAACTCAAAAAGATATATACAAGCGAATTTTAGTGCCATTTACAGATGGCGTAAAAACACTAAATGTTGCTACAGATCTTGAGAAAGCATATGAAACTGAAGGAAAGCAATTAGTTCACGATTTTGAGAAAAACATCACCCTTGCTATTATAGACGATGCTTGGAAAACACATCTACGTAAAATGGATGAACTTAAGCAATCGGTACAACTTGCGGTTCACGAGCAAAAAGATCCTTTATTAATTTATAAGTTTGAAGCTTTTGAATTGTTTAAGGAGATGATTGAGAAAGTAAATAAAGATGTTATTTCTTTCTTATTCAAAGGTGAGCTACCACAAGAAAACCAACAGCAAATTCAAGAGGCACGTGAAGTTAGACGTAAAGAAAAACTAAGCGAACAGAAAGACGAAATCCCAAATATGGACGAGCGTGCTGCTCAATCTCGTGCGGCCGGAAATACGCAATCACAACAGCAGCAGGTAACTGAAACTATTGTACGCGAACGCCCAAAAATCAATCGTAACGACAAAGTAACCATCAAACACGTTATGAGCGGCGAAAACAAGACCCTGAAATACAAACAAGCCATACCAATGCTTGATAAGGGTGATTGGGTATTGGTAAATGAATAATCGATATTAATTTCTTATAAAATATTAAATCCCGAAACTATTCTTTTCGGGATTTTTTATGTTTAAAAAAGCTATCTTTAGTTGAATTTTCTCAAAATAAGAGCGATGAAAAAAATTTATATAGAAATAAAATGGGCTTTTATTTATAGCATTACACTTTTAGCTTGGATGCTTTTAGAAAATACACTTGGATGGCATCAAGAAAGAATTGCAGATCAGTGGTGGTTGACATTATTATTTAGTCCTTTCGCAGTTTTTATTTATTTACTAGCAATAAGAGAAAAACGAAGAAGAGTTTACGACAGAAAAATGACTTGGCCTCAAGCATTTCTTTCAGGAGCAATTTTGAGTGTTTTTATAGCCCTCCTCACTCCTATTAGCAGTTATATTATAAATAATTATATTACTCCTGAGTTATTTTTTAATGCTATGGATTACTCCACAAAAAATGCAGGTATGACGCAATCGGATGCAAATGAGTACGTTTTGCTTACTACTTATCTATGGCAGTCTCCCATTGGAGCTCTAATTTTTGGGTTAGTAACTGCAGCAATTGTAGCGTTTTTTGTTAGAAAGAAGTAAAAGCCATTGTTTTTGAAAATGGTAACTTTGAGGTAAACTAGTACTAATAGGCTATTTTCTATTTTATGCGATTTTTATTCACTTTTTTAATGGCTTTTTTTATTTCTGCTGCGACCCATGCTCAGGAAAATATTGCCATTAATGATCTGTTAAATGAAGCAAATGCTTCTACGTATTCTCATCCTGAACAGGCAGGAAAAATTGCTTCGTATATAGTTTCCCAAAATGAAAGCGATAAAATTCACGCACAAGCTAAATTAATACTTGCTAAGAGCTATTACGTTCGTGGAATCTACAACACAGCAATAAAAAATGCTTTGGAAGCTAAAGTTCTTGCTCAAAAGACTAACGATGAGGCTATAAAGTTTGAAAACCTAGTTTTCGCCATAAAATTGCTGCGAATCCTAGATTTAGAAACTGTAGCTAAAAAATATGCAAACGAACTAATTTCCTTAAAAAAGCAAACAAAAGATAATGAACTTATCTTAAAAATTGATGGAAAGTTAAAACAAGACGATGCTCTTGTACTTCTAAAAAGTGGCAAGTATTTGGAAGCTGATAAAAGCTTAAAAAACGCAGCGTCTTTAATTTATAAAACTGAAGATAGTATATCAAAAAATGAAATTAAAATTGCAAAGTTTGATTTGCTGCTAAAAAGTGAAAAACTACAGCCAAATGATATAGCTTTAAAAGATTTTGAATCAATAAGCACTTCCGATTTTGAAAAGATACAAGTATTAGATATTATTGGAAGACAATATTTTCACGACAAGGAATACCAAAAAGCTATTTCAAGTTTTGAAGATGCTTTAGCGCTTTCTATTAACCTCCCTAATATTCAATTCAAAAATAAAAGCTTAGAAGGCTTATCTCTAAGCTATTTAGCTCTGGAAGACACTGATAGCTTCTTTAAATACAAACAGCAATCAAATTTGGTTTCAACACAAATTGTAACCGATAAAAATCTAGCTACAAATACAGTCTTTAATTTCATTAATTCATATTTAAATGAAATTTCAGAAAGTAAAGTTCATGAATCTTATACTTCAATTTACGTTTTAGCTGGTTTATTAATTCTACTGATTTTAATCGGTGTTAGTATAAATTATATGTACACCTCAAAAGCGAAAGAATATTTAACGATTTATAAATATATTTCTCCTAAACAAACTGATGAAAAACATCAACCTAAAGTTGAGAACATTGATAAAAGTTCTATTATCCCAGTAGAAACAGAGCAAATGCTTCTTCAAAAGCTCTCTAAGTTTGAAATGGGGAAAAAGTTTACTAAACAAGACATGAGTATTGCATTATTAGCTTCTCAATTTGATACAAATACTAAATATCTCTCAGAAGTAATTAATAGGCATAAAGGAAAAAACTTTAATGGATACATCAACGAACTGCGCATCAACTACATCATAGAAAAGCTTAAAACAGATCCCATTTATTTCAACTATAAAATAAGCTATCTAGCCGAAGAATGTGGCTTTTCATCACACAGCAGTTTTACTACGGTTTTTAAATCGGTTACCGGTATTTCTCCTACCAAGTTCATGAATTACCTACAACATCAAAAAGAATCGGCATGAGAATAGAAGGTTTTTTAAAAGTCGTTTTGTATTTTCTTCTGTTGTTATCAGGAATGAATTCTGTTGCTCAAAAAGAGTTAGATAGTAGTATAACTGCCTCAAAGAATAAAATATTTGAAGATCCAAATAAGGCTATTTCAATTGGGAATGAAATATATCTAAAAGCAACACAGCCAGAAACTAAGGTTAACGCTTTAATGCTTATAAGCAACGCTTACCTTTCTAAAAGAGATAATTTAAAATCGCTTGAATACGCTTTAAAATCCCGTGAATTTTTAAATGAAATAAGCAGTATAAGAACTCGTATAAACGTGTTGAATACAATAGGGATGCAACATCAGCAACTTCGAATATACGACAAGTCTATTGAGTATTTAGATGAGGCACTACAATTGTCTAAACAAATTACTAATCCAGATAGCCTTGCTTCTTTATTGGGATACAACTACACTATTCGCGGCTTTATTTATCGTGAGCAGATGAGTTGCGAAATTGCTTTAAACTATTTTGAAAAAGCTTTTAATGAGTTCGAAAAAAAATCTGAAGACAAAACAATGATTGCTAACTTGAGTACAATCACTTACAACAAAGGCAATTGTTTTCTTCAGCTTTCACAAGTTGATTCGGCTCGAGTTAATTTCAATAAATCAATAATCTACGCAGAAGAGGTTGGCGCAAAAAGTTTATATGCTTTTGCTAAAAAAGGTTTAAGTGAAGTTTATACAATTGAGGGAAAATATACCAAAGCCATAAAAGAATTAAAGGAAGCTGAGGAAGCTTCAAGTAATGTTGGCGATTTAATTTTAAATCAAGGTATCTATAAAAACTTATCCGATAATTATCTCGCAATAAACGATCATAAATTTTACAATTTATATTTCAAAAAATATTCAGAAGTCCAAAAGCGAATTAGTGAAAAAGAGCAAACAACTATTAACTCTTCAATAAATAATCTAATTGAAGAAAGTTACTCATCCACTGAAAAAACACTATCAAATTTAAATATTGTTTGGTGGGTACTAATAGTATTAATATTAACTTCAATTATAATTTTTGGAAGTCTCAGTATTAAAAATCATAAAAAATACAAAGAAGCCAAGGAAAAATTAGAAACTTTGAAGGCATAGTCTATCAAATCCTCTTTTGACGTTTAACACCTGTAAATTAGTTTGTTGAAAGGATTTTATCCTTTCAAATTTCGTGAATTTAAAAAGGACTACCTTTTTATTAAAGAAAAATATAGCCTACATTCGACATCGTTAAACTCAATTTAATTTATCTAAAATTTAAGAATGAAAAAAAATACTTTTTTAATCAAAAGTTTGTTTTTAGGAGCTGCACTTTTTTTTGCCTCTAATACGCAAGCGCAAGTAGAATTAAAAATACTTACCGAAATGGGTACTCGTTTTAACGATGTTAACGATAGCGGGACAGGAATAACGCAAGACCAATATTATGATTTTGGAACAGATGCATTGACCGATATTGAACCGGAAGCCACCGGGCTTAACGCCATAAACAATAATGGCGAGGTATCGGGCTCCATGTATTATGACGAACCTAATTTTATCCTTCAGCCCGCAGTAAAGAAAGACAACGTTTGGGTACCCATTGGTTGGTTTCCCGATTCAAATCCTTCGGAATCTTCATTTAGCACCTATGGCATTTCTCCCAATGGAAAATACGTTACAGGGCAAATGAGCAAAGGGTGTTGTGATTTCGGAACGTTTTTGTACGATACCGAAACCCAGGAACTTTTTGAAATATTCGATCCAAATGGCGAGGCATTGGCAGGCTATACCGTGAATAACGACGGTATTGTTGGCGGTTGGTTGGACCAACCCAACAGTGGCGGAACCTTGCGCGTTCCTGCATATTTTAATAAAGATGGGGAAATTAATTTGATTCCCGACGGCCAATCGCCAACCATACAAGTTAATGCAATAAACGATATAAATTCCTCAAATATCATGGTGGGCGATTTTGATGGCCAGCCTTTTATATTTGATTTGGCAACGGAGACCTTTACAACTTTTGCAGCCCCAAGCGGTAATTCGGCAACTTTCACCAGTATTTCTGACAATGGCATTGCCGTGGGTTATGACGACGTGGATTTTCAGGTAAGGGAAGCCATTATTTACCATCCCAATTTAGGAAGCCAACCAGTATATTTGAAAGACGTGCTATCAGATTTGGGCGTGTCCATTAATACTCACGATGGAATGATGGGTACCGCCATTGCAGTTTCCCCAAACGGAAATTATGTGGTAGGTTGGGTAAACGGACCTCCAATGTTTGCAGAGGGATGGATTGTAAATCTTGACGACTTAATACTAGGAACAACTACATTAGAAACTACAATTGTTTCTTACTACCCTAATCCTGTGAAAGATGTACTAAACTTAAATACTAAAGAAACGATTAACTCGGTTGCTGTTTACAATGTAACAGGTCAAAAAGTTGCTAACGTAAGTATAAGCGAAAACAATACTCAAGTAGATTTCTCAAATCTTGCATCTGGTGTTTACTTCGTAGAAGTAAAAAGCAATGGAAGTGTAGAAAACTTAAAAGTAGTTAAAGAATAATTAGACTCCCCCTCTAGTTTTTATTAACCATAAGCCTCTTTTTAAATTTTAAAAAGAGGCTTATTTATTCTCCTTTTATAAGACGCTCTTATAGGAATAAAAACTTCCTATAAATGACATCTTTTTTGGTATAGATAAATCAATAAAAAGCCATTAGCAGATGATCTTTGAAATAGCAATAAATCGAATATTTTATTTTTTTTGAAAAATTTTAAATCAAAAATTTACACAAAAAACAGGAACCTCTTAATACCTCTAACAGATACTCATAAAAAACGTTAAAATAATTGAATTTTTTATAATAAAAATAAGATAATATTACAAAACATTTAAGATATAAAATTTCAAATACCGCTTATTTATATTAACTTTGATAAAATCGAAAAAATATGAAACAGAAATACGCAGACTTCGATAAACTTAACCGTTTACTGGTGGCATGTTTTGAAGCAGAAAAGTTGTATTACAATGCTGCTCAAGATGCTCAAACTACGGAATTAAAGCGGTTTTTGAACTATATGGCTGTTGAGAGAAACAGGATGAGTCATGATATCAGCAACGAACTTCACTCCCGTGATATCGAACCTTTGAAAGAAGATTCTAACAAGGGTAATTTAGACCGTACTTGGCAAGAAATAAAAGAAGCTTTAGAAAATTTTCACGCTGAATCAATTGTAAACTCTTGTATTAGCCGAGATCGTAATAACATTAAACGATACGACGAACTTTTAGAGCGAAGAGAATTACCAGATGGTATTCTTGAGTTACTTGAAAAACACAAGTATCAGTTAGAATGGTATATAAAACAAGCTAAACAACACACAAAGAAATGTCCATTTATTGAAGGCAAAAAAGAAGAACAGCCTCAAGACGAGAATAAAGGAAAAAATGATGGCAAAGTCATTAATCTTAAAGCAATGTAATAAAAAAAGCCCTGAAAATCAGGGCTTTTTTTTATTGCTAAAATTTTATTCTTATTCGTCTAACAACAAATTCAAAGTTACAGTAATATTATCACGGGTTGCTCTAGAATAAGGACATACTTCGTGAGCTTTATTCACTAAGTCTTCTCCTGTCTTAACATCCACTCCTGGTATATAACAATCTAAAGTAGCCTTTAGCTGAAGGTTGTTTTCTTTTGTCATACCAATTTCAATATTTGCAGTTACGCTCACATCTCCATCAAGTTCAACTTTTTCTCTCTCAGCTACTAATTGTAGTGCTCCACCAAAGCAAGCTGCATAAGCACTTCCAAATAGCTGCTCAGGGTTAGTTCCTTTTCCACCGTCGCCACCTAGACCTTTAGGAGTTGAAAGTTCTAAATCTATCTTTTTATCTTCTGAGGACACATGACCTTTTCTTCCTCCTACTGCTGTAGATGAGGCTTCATATAACTTTTTCATTTCTTTGAATTTTTATTAATATTAAATTCCAATATACTACGTTAAACCCGTTTTTAAAAAAACATATTCATAAATTTGTCCTAAATTCACAGTGTGGCTAAAAAGATAAAAAATACAAGTGCTTTAAAAGAGAAAAAAGGCGTTCCACAACCTAATACATTGAATATGGAGGTTGTAAATAAACTTCGTGCTCGAAAAAAGAAAGAATTAACAGTTGAGGGTTTGGTTTCAGGAATTTTAAATGGAAATCAAACTGCCTTAAGCCAAGGAATTACTATAATTGAAAGCAAGGCTGAAAAACACCAACTCCTAGCTAAAACGCTAATTGAAAAGTCTTTGCCTCACGCAAATAAATCAATCCGTGTTGGAATTACAGGAGTTCCAGGGGTTGGAAAAAGCACATTTATTGAAAGTTTCGGAAAGTTATTAATTTCCAAAGGCAAAAGAGTTGCAGCACTTACGGTAGATCCTAGTAGTAGTATTAGCAAAGGAAGTATTCTAGGTGATAAAACCCGAATGGAAGAATTGGTTAAAGAGCCTAATGCGTTTATTCGACCTTCGGCAAGTGGAAGCACTTTAGGCGGCGTAGCGAGAAAAACGCGAGAAACAATTATTTTATGTGAAGCTGCAGGTTTTGATGTTATTTTAATTGAAACTGTTGGTGTTGGACAAAGTGAAACAGCAGTTCACTCTATGACCGATTTCTTCTTACTACTAAAACTCGCTGGTGCAGGTGATGAATTACAAGGAATTAAACGCGGTATTATGGAAATGGCAGATTCTATTGTGATTAATAAAGCTGATGGGGAAAATCTCAAGGCCGCCAAGATGGCTAAAAATGAATTTAACCGCGCCCTACACCTCTACCCTCCCAAAGAAAGTGGATGGAATCCAAAAACTCTTTTGTCTAGCGCATTGAATAACGAAGGCATTGAGGAAATCTGGGAAGTTGTTTCTAACTATTTCGAAAAAACTCAGGAAAACGGATATTTTCAACATAAAAGAAAAGAACAGAACAAATTCTGGCTTATGCAAACTATTGAAAGTAGGTTGAAAAGTGATTTTTATGCTAGACCTTCAATTAAAATTGAATTAGAAAAGCAATTAATCGCTATTGATGAAAATAGAACAACCCCTTTTGAAGCTGCTGAAAAGTTACTAAATCTAAAATAATCTTACTTAAAATTCTTTTTAAACCATTCAACTTGAGCTTCTAAGCCTTTGCGTAAATCTGTTTTTGGATTGTAATCTAAAAGATTTCTTGCCTTATCGATATTAGCCTTAGTTCTCGATTGATCCCCTGTACGAGGTGGTTTCTTTTCAAAATTTATTTTTTCTTGAAGAATATCTTCAACCGTCGAAATTCCATCAGCAGTTGTACTTTCTGTTTCAGTTCCTAAATTGAAAACCTCCCCATTGCAAACATCTTCTTTACCGATAACGCTTATAATTCCGTCAACAATGTCTTGCACATAAGTAAAACTACGAAGGTGTTTTTCACTCCCATCAAATAGAGGAAACGGTTTTTTATTTAAAGCACAATCTATTAACCTTGTGTAAAGTTTATCAGGTCTTTCGCGAGGTCCATATACCGAAAATAATCTTAGAGAAGTTGCTTGTAACTTCTTTTCACGGCTTTTTGCCAAAGCTAATTGCTCCGCAGCTAATTTTGTAACACCATACCAAGATGCAGGTTTTGCTGTAGTTGTTTCAGGAAAGGTAGCTTCAAGTCCGTATATTGATGAAGTAGCAATATTTACAAAAAAAGGTTTTTGTGGTAAACTTTCAGTAAATTCTAATAAGCGCTGAGTTGCTAAAATATTATTACTAAAATAATCTTCGAAAGTGGATGTATTTGATATGCCTGGATGTGCAGCAAAATGAAATATATAATCTAAGTTTTCAGGGATTTTACTGCTTAAATCATCAGTTCGTAGGTCTAGTTTTAGAACTTCAATATTTTTTCCCGCTAAGGCTTTTGCATTTAACTCTTTTAACTGCGTATCGTAATAAGGTGAAAAATTATCAACTCCAATTACATCATGACCCACAGCCTTCAATCTTTCTGCAGTATGTGAACCTATAAACCCGGCAGCTCCCGTAACAAGTATTTTCATTTATTTAATTTTCAATCAAGACTGAAGAAAATCACAAACCACAACAAGTAAAATATTTAAATCTCTTTTTACTACTTTAAAGGCTTGTTTACACTTTTCTTTTCCTTGCAAAATAACATCTTTTTAAACAAACACTTTTACCTTTCGCAACTTTACTTTCATTAAACAAAGTAATATTTTGACTATACTTGGTATTCATCAACTAATAAACCTATAAACTTCTCAACTAAAAACTTACATTTGCAGAAATCTTTTCAATTTATTGCATGTACGAATTCACAATCATTGTACCCGTTTATAACGAGGAAGAAAACTTAGAGAGAGTTGAAAAGGAACTATTAGCATATACCAAAATCGCTTCTAAAAAAACATCCATACTGTTTGTCAACGATGGTTCAAGTGATAATAGTCAAACTTTAATTGAAGCTATATGTAAAAGAAATGAAGCTTTTAATTTTATTTCTTTTAAAGATAATCGAGGGTTAAGCGCAGCAATTAAAGCTGGATTTGACACTGTTGAAAGTCCGTTAGTGGGTTATATTGACAGTGATTTACAAACCGACCCAGAAGATTTCAACCTACTTTTAAAACACATTGATGAGTACGATCTTGTTACTGGGGTTCGTGCCGATAGAAAAGACAAGTTTGTAAAAAACATGTCGTCTAAAATTGCAAACGGTATCCGCCGCACATTTACTCACGATGGAATGGACGATACAGGATGTCCTTTAAAAGTTATAAAAACAGACTACGCCAAACGTATTCCTATGTTTAAAGGGCTTCATCGTTTTTTACCTGCAATGATTTTATTACAAAACGGAAAAATTATCCAAGTACCTGTTAAGCATTTTCCTAGAACGGCGGGTACAGCTAAATTCGGGCTATGGAATCGTTTGATTGGGCCTTTAATGGATTGTTTTGCGTACTTATGGATGAAAAAAAAGTACATCAATTACGAGGTTAAAAGTAAAGGATGAGTAGCTGGCTTATTTATAGCATTGGTTTTTTAGCTCAAATTCTTTTTAGCGGAAGACTATTACTTCAATGGATTCTTTCTGAAAAAAGCAAACGAATTATAACTCCTTCCACATTTTGGAAACTAAGTTTATTCGCTTCATTTTTACTTTTTGTTTACGGATATCTAAGAGACGACTTTGCAATAATGCTAGGGCAAGCGCTCACTTATTACATCTATATTCGAAATTTACAACTACAAGGGGAATGGCAGAAATCTCCTAAATTACTGCAAATATTTCTAATTATATTTCCGGTGCTTATTGTAATATTCGCTTATAACAACGGCCAATACGACCTCAATAAGCTTTTTAACAATCAAAATATTCCGTTTTGGTTACTATTACTTGGTATTGTTTCGCAGGTTTTGTTCACCCTAAGGTTTATATATCAATGGATAGTATCAGAAAAAACAAAAAAATCTCAACTTCCAGTTGGATTTTGGAGAATGAGCGTAATCGGAGCTTCACTAATTTTAATCTATGCCATTTTTAGAAAAGATCCTGTGTTATTTGT
This sequence comes from Aequorivita sinensis, assembly GCF_006346335.1. Classification (GTDB taxonomy): domain Bacteria; phylum Bacteroidota; class Bacteroidia; order Flavobacteriales; family Flavobacteriaceae; genus Aequorivita; species Aequorivita sinensis. Next base: position 57,613 of record NZ_VDMC01000003.1, on the reverse strand, counting down.
TGGGCATATAGCTGGATTGGTAATTTATATTCGAAATATTTTCATTTGGAAAAAACAAGTTGATAATGAAAATTGAAAGAAATTATTTAGTGCTTCTTATAATTACTTGCGCAGCCATTTTCTTTGTGAATTTAGGCTCTTTGCCTGTAAATATAATGGAAGCTCGCAATTTCATTACGGCACGTGAAATGCTTACCGATGGCAATTGGCTGCTAACCACAATAAACGGAGAACCACGTTATCAAAAACCTCCATTACCTACTTGGTTAACTGCTTTTTCTGCAGCGATTTTCGGAATAAAATCAGTTTGGGCTTTACGTCTTCCCGCAGCCATAATGTCGCTTATTTTAGTCTTAATCTCATACAAATTTGCACAAAAACTTACATCCGAAAAGCTGTATTCTTTTATCAGCTCGCTTGTTATGGCGACTTCATTTTATATAGTGGCATCTGCACGCGACGGCCAATGGGATATTTACACCCATGGATTTATGATGTTGTGTATTTATATGCTGTATCACTTTTTTACTGAAGACTTAACTAGACATAGTGTAGGAAATCACAAATATCGAAATGCACTTTTAGCAGGACTGTTTTTCGGATTTTCGTTTTTAAGCAAAGGCCCCGTTTCATTTTATGCGTTACTTCTACCCTTTCTAATTTCGTTTGGGATAGTTTATAAGTTTAGAGATTTAAAATCAAGATGGATTCCTTTATTACTTTTTATTGTAGTTGCAGCTATTGTTTCTAGTTGGTGGCATTGGTACACCCTTACTTTTGATCCTGTGGCAATAGAAATCACCAAAAAAGAAACTACCAACTGGATTAGTTACGAAATAAAACCGTTTTATTACTATTGGAGCTTTTTTACACAAAGTGGAGTTTGGACTATCCCAGCGTTTGTAGCATTACTATATCCTTATTTAAAAAATCGCGTATTCAATAAAAAAGCTTATCTCTTTACTTTTCTGTGGACAATAATTTCAGTTGTCTTACTTTCTTTAATACCAGAAAAAAAATCGAGATACTTATTACCCGTTCTTATTCCAATGGCGCTAAACACTGGATTTTATATTGAATATCTTTTCAGAAGGTTTAAAGAATTAACTGACAAAAAAGAAACAATTCCAGTTTATTTTAACTTCGGACTTATTGCCTTAATAGGAATAATTTTTCCTATTGGCGGATATATTTTTCTGAAAGATGGTCTTGAAGGGAATTGGCTTTGGTTTGTGCTTCTTTCAATAACGCTTTTGATAATTGGAGTTTTTATGTTCAGAAACCTCTTCAGAAGAAAAATTTCAAATGTATTCTATTTAACAATTGCATTTATTGTTACTGTTATTTGGTTTGGACTACCGCTAAGTAATGCTATTACAAACAATCCTGAATACAAATCGTTTTCTGAATTAAATGCTTTTGGTAAAACTGAAGGATTAAGTATTTATGAGTTTTCTGATATGACTCCGGAGCTTATTTGGGATTACGGTGAAAAGATGACGATTTTAAAAAAAGATAATAATGTTGTGATTCCAGAAGAAAGCAAGTTTGGTGTTATGGTTTCTGAAAACAATCTAGAAAACTTCAATAATACTTTTGCCGATTATCACAAAGAACTTGTGGAGCGATACGACATGAATCCAAAAGGTTCCGACAGCCGCACTCACAAAAATAGATTGTATAGAGATTTATTTATTGTATCGAAAAAATGACGAATTCAAACCTGACAGGTTTTAAAAACCTGTCAGGTTTACAGAAAGTCAAGAATTAAATTTTCGTTGTAAAAAAGAGGTTCCGACTACGCTCAACCTGACATCTTTTAGGTATTGAACTTACGTTGTCCCCATTGCTGCAACAAATAAAAGCCCCAGCCTAATAGACCACCAATGGCCATTCCTGTAATAACATCTAAAGGATAGTGAACGCCTAGGTAAATTCGGCTGTATCCTGTCATAATTGCCCATATTAAAAGAAGAAAAGGCAAGTATTTGTACCATTTTTGCAGACTCAATCCTAGAAATACGGCTGCTGCCATTGAACTAGCTGCGTGTGCTGAAAAGTATCCATATCTTCCACAACCATCCGCAACGTAGCGCATAGTTTCTTTAAGCTCGGCTACTTGGCAAGGTCTTGGACGTTTAATTCCGTATTTAAAAAGATTGGCTAGTTGGTCTGTTGCAGTAATCATTAAGGCTACACTTACTATAATTACAAGCATTCCCTTTAATCCGTAATGTTTATGTATTAAATAAAGTAAGACGGCGTATAAAGGAATAGATGACCACTTTTCAGTTACAAAACGCCAAAACCCATCCCAAGAGGTATTTCCTAGGTTATTTAGAAATAAAAATAGTTCGGTGTCGTATTCTAATAATTGGTCGAGCATTTTTTTTTAATTCTTTTGTAAAAATTCAGCTATTCGCTTTCACCACGGATGAAATAACAGTTTAATATTTTCGTGTGCCGTTGTAATCGCTAATTAATCTTCTTCGTACAAGGCAATCTCACGATCGTAAAAATCGGTAGCGCCTTGGATTAAGTTTTCTGCTTCAGCTTCTAATTCTTTTTGATCTTCCTTGTCAAAATCTTCCAGCCATTCTACTTCATCATTTTCAAGGTTTATGATAAAACGAGGAAATTCTGTGTGAATCACAAAAATTGCGTTGGGGTAATCGCTATTGTCGCCTAGTAAGTATTTTGGGAAATCCATTTTTAGATATAAGTTTAGAGTTATGGTTTTTTTTAATTAGGATTCAGTTAAACATTTTCCTACCATTATTATTTTGCAGCCAACCTAATTAATTTCTTCGAAAGATAGTTAAATCTGATGAATAACATAATTCCACTAGCGCTTAGACCAGCTAGTAGCCCTATCCAAATTCCCATACTTTCTAAGGAAGTGTGCATACTTAAGTAATACGAAACTGGGAATCCAATAATCCAATAAGATATAAAGGTTAACACTGTAGGAATTTTCACATCTTGCATTCCGCGTAACGCTCCTAGAGCAACCACTTGTAGCGCATCTGTAAATTGGAAAATAGCAGCAATTATCAACAACTGTGAAGCTAATATTACTACTTCATTGTTATCGGCAAACTGTGCTAAATTATCGTAATCAAGGAATATTTTTGGTAAATCACCATTAAAAATTATAAAACCAGCTACGAAAACTAATGATAAAATAGACGTTAAAAGGAAGATAGAAATGGCTACTCGACGTAACTCCACATAGTTTTTTAAACCTTTCTGATTACCCACTCGAATCATTGCGGCTACACTAAATCCCATTGCCACCATAAAGGTCATAGATGCAAGATTTAGTGCAATCTGATTGGCAGCCTGTGGGTTTTTACCCAATATTCCCGAAAGCCAAACAGCAGAAGTAAAAATCCCGACCTCAAAAAACATTTGCATAGCCGAAGGAAAACCAAGGTTTAAAAGTTTCTTAAGCATTGCTTTACTAAGGGTGAAAATCTTAATTTCGGTAACAAAGAAGCGCGACTTTTCTTTTCGACTTAGCAAATACCATAAAGAACCTACCAACACAACACGCGATGCCAAGGTGCCAATTGCAGCACCAACAACACCTAGCTCTGGTGCACCAAACTTTCCAAAAATGAACATATAGTTTAGTAAAATGTTTACCAAGTTTGCTATTATTGTAGCGTACATAGGAAGTCGTGTCATCGACATTCCATCACTAAACTGTTTAAAAGCTTGAAATATAATCATTGGAACCAATGATGCAGCAACCAAAGTAAGATACGGCATAGCTAAGTCCACAACCTCTGGGGGTTGTTTCATCATATACATCAAAGGTTTTGAGAACATCACTAAGGCAAATAAGGCAATCCCTAAAGCAATACACAAAAATAGTCCGTGCTTAAACGAGGATTTCCCTTTCTCTCTATTCCCTTCTCCATCAGCTTCAGCAACCAAAGGCGTTATGGCTGTAGAAAACCCAATGCCTAAGGACATTGCTACAAACATAAAACTATTTCCAAGGGAAACAGCAGCAAGTTCGGCACTCCCCAACTGCCCAACCATAATATTATCTACCAAGGCTACCACCTGATGTCCCAGCATACCCAAAATAACTGGGGTTGCCAGTTTGGTGTTGTATTTGAATTCGCGAGTATAATCTGAAAGCGCCAAAATTTAAATTTTGCGCAAAGATAGTAGTTGTATAATTTAGAATAGCTTTGTATTTTAAAAATTATGAATTCATACTTCTTAATTCAGAATTAAAAATAAATGGCAAGACGAATCCCAAAATCTATAACCGATAAGAAAGAAAAAACTAGCGTTAAAGACTCCTTCAAAGCACTAAAAACGATTCCTAGATTTTTTAGAGAAATATTTAAAAGTAGTCCGAAACTTTTCTTACTTAATATCTTCAGTAGGTTAATTAATGCTTTTACTCCTGTTGTAATTCTTTGGGTAGGTAAAATGATTATTGATGAAATCATACTTCAAGTTTCGTTAGAGGATAAAGATTTTACTCAATTATGGAATTTGGTGCTTATTGAATTTGCCGTGGTAGTGCTTTCAGATTTGTTGGGTAGGTTGATAAATCTAACCGATGGACTTTTAGGAGACCTCTACTCCAACGATTCTTCCGAAAAGATAATCCGAAAAACTGCCGAACTAACTATTGCCCAACTAGAAGACCCTGAGTTTTACGACAAGCTAGAACGTGCTAGAACCCAAACCAACAGCAGAGTTGAATTAATGAGTAACGCTTTAGGACAGGCTGAAAGTGTAATTTCAATATTTTCATTAATAGCAGGATTGGTATATTTTGAACCTATATTAATTCTAATTCTTATACTTAGTATTATTCCATCTTTTATTAACGAAGCCAAATTTAGCAGTACCCGCTATTCACTTGCTAGAAGTTGGACCGCAGAAAGAAGAGAATTAGACTATTTACGATTTATTGGAGCTAACAATCAAACTGCTAAGGAGGTTAAACTTTTTGGACTTACTGATTTTATTGCTGAGCGATTTAAAGATCTTTCCAATGAATATTATCACCTCAATAAAAAACTTTCGTTGAAACAAAGTTTATACGGTTCTCTGTTCAACATTCTAGGGATATTGAGTTATTATGGCGCCTATGTTTATATTATTTTAAGAGTACTTACTGGAGTTATTTCAATCGGGGAACTTACTTTCCTTTCTGGATCATTCAACAGACTACGCAACAACCTACAAGGCTTTTTCTCACGATTTACTCGTATTTCGGAAAGCGCGTTATACCTTCAGGATTATTTCGATTTCTTAGATTTAAAAATCGAACAAACTTCCGAAGCCAAAACACCTATTCCCGAAACCATTACACAAGGTTTTCAAATAAACGATTTACATTTTGCTTATCCTGGCAGTAAAACTGAAGTGCTAAAAGGTGTTACTTTTACTATGAAGGCAGGAGAAAAAATGGCTTTTGTAGGGCAAAATGGAGCTGGTAAAACAACACTTATAAAACTTTTTCTACGTTTTTATGAACCTACAAAAGGTGAAATATTATTAGATGGAATAAACATCAATAAGTTTGATGTTGACGAATACCGAAATCGATTTGGAGTGATTTTTCAGGATTTCTTTAAATATGAATTTACCCTTCGTGAAAACATTGCTGTAGGGAACATTTCTGAAATCGATAATGATGAAACCATTGGTTACGCCGCCAGTAAAAGTTTAGCAGAACAAGTTGTAAGCGAAATGGAAGACGGTTTAGAACAACGCCTTGGAAGACGTTTCTATCAAGGGCAAGAACTGAGCGGCGGACAATGGCAAAAAGTAGCCCTCGCTCGCGCCTATATGAAAGACGCCGATATTATGGTACTTGACGAACCCACTAGTGCTCTTGATGCACAAGCAGAATACGATGTTTTTGAACGATTTATAGCACTTACCAAAGGAAAAACTAGCATTATTATCAGCCATCGGTTTAGCACAGTACGTATGGCAGACCGAATTTTGGTGTTGCAAAACGGCCAAGTATTAGAGCTAGGCACTCACGAGGAGTTAATGGCAAACCCTAAATTGTACTCGGAGTTGTTTAAGTTGCAGGCAGCGGGGTATCAGTAGGGTTTGAGAACGAAATTGAAATTGAAATTGAAAACGAAGATGAATATGAAGATGAAGATGAAGTTTGAAAGTATAAAATGAACCAAAAATAGTAATTAGCCACCTTAACATAACCCCAAAGACTAAATGAACGATTTAAAATTCTATGCAAGATTAAAAAGTTCTAATGAATCGCTTATAGAGCTATTGGCTAGTGAATCTAGTTTTTCTAATGTTCCTAGCAATTGGCAGGTGGTGGTTGTAGACATCCAAAATTCTACCCATGCTGTTAAGGAAGGCAAACACCATCAAATAAACTTGACCGCAACTGGAGCAATAATTTCAGTTTTGAACACGATTAGAAAAGAGGGAAAGAATGTAGAAATCCCATATTTTTTTGGAGGTGATGGCTCCACTTTTATTGTCCCCAAAGCACTTCTATCTAAAGTTACCTCTGTTTTAGAAAATTACAGACTACATATTAAACGCAAAACCAAGCTAATCCTTAGAGTTGGGTATATTTCAGTGGAAGAGTTAAACGATCAAAAAACTACAATAAAAATAGCCAAACACCGACTTACTGAACAATTAACAATTCCCATTGTTTTAGGAAACGGTTTAAAAAAAGCTGAGGAAATCATTAAAGCTAATTTTATAGAAAATAATGCTACAAGTTTTAAAAAAGACCTTCTCAATTTAGAAGGAATGGAATGCAGGTGGAAGGAAATTAATCCGTCACAAACTAAAAATAAAGTTATTTGTTTACTGTTGGATGCCACAGACGAAGCTATTCAAATTGAAGTCTATAGTGAAGTTCTATCCAAAATAGACTCGCTTTTTGGCACATTTAAAAACAGACAACCTATAAAATCTCAAAATCTTAAATTGAATTATAGTATTTACAATATTTGGGAAGAAATGAAAATTAGTCTCGTCAATAAAAGTTGGATCTACTTATTTAAAAATTGGTTTTCAACACTTATAGGAACACTATATTTAAGAATAACTTCCACTGGAAAACAATATTTACAACAAATAAGTCAGTTGTCACACACATTTATGCTCGACGGTAAGGTTAATACAATTTTTACTGGGGAACAAAGTAAAATAGACGCGTTTTTAGAATACTTAAATCAACTAGAAAAAGAAAAGAAAATCATATTTGGCATTCATATTACCCACGCTTCCGTAATGTCTTGTTATGTCCTAGATAGAAAAACAAAGCATTCTCATTTTGTTGATGGCACGGAAGGTGGTTACACCTCAGCGGCCAAAATGTTCAAAATGAAATTGAAGGGTTTAAAATGATTTTATAAATGAAACGTAAAAGCAGTGCAAATGAAACAGCTCCCAAAAGTCACTACTGCAATAAGCTTCCTAATATTTTTAGCAGTTGTTTTTGCTTTATTTCAGGGTAGAAAAAGTGAATGGATAAGATTACAAAACATCGATAATTTTCTGCCAGAATTTTATTCTCATATTTCAAATTTCTGTTTAAGCTATATTCTTTATTCGGGGATTGGATATTTTTGGATTATGGCGGGTGTAAAATTTAAATATATAGTAGGCTTAGGAATCGTAATATTAGCAAGCAATTTTATATTTGAACTTTTTATAAATGTTTTAAATACTCCAGACATTATAGACGCATATTACGGAGTTACAGGAACTTTATTCGCCTTATTATTTCTTTTTATTAGTTATAAATTTGGGTTTAAAGCCATTAAGCCAGAATAAATCTATAAATTTATTTATAGAATACAATAGAATTAAATTACAATTCTTCTGTAAAAACTTTAATTTTAGCCCAACACAATCAAAACTCTCATTATGCAATCTAAAGCTACTACAGCAGACCAATATATTTCTGAACTTCCTGAAGTCCGTCAGGAGGTAATGAAAAAACTTAGAGAAACTGTAAAGTCTAATCTCCCTAAAGGTTTTGAAGAAACTATGCAATACGGAATGATTAGTTATGTTGTTCCGCATAGTATTTATCCAGATGGATATCACTGTAAACCTACAGATGCGTTGCCTTTTTTAAGTATTGCTTCTCAAAAAAATCACATCGCATTTTACCATTCGGGAGTCTATGCAGATCCTGAGCTTTTAGATTGGTTTGTTAATGAATATCCAAATCACGCCACAGGAAAATTAGACATGGGCAAAAGCTGTGTTCGATTTAAAAATCCTAAGAACATTCCTTTTGACCTCTTAGGTGAGCTTAGCTCGAAAATTACTGTTGAGCAATGGATTGAAAAATATGAGAGTGTTTTAAAGAGGTAGAAATTACTTCTTCGCAATCTGACGCTCATTTCAAAACCTTCGCTATTTTTGCATTCTCAAATAAAGAGGCAAATGGCAATATCAGACTATATTCTCAACTCAGATGAAACTACTATTGGATTAGATGAAATCCATTTGAGTGATTCTAATAAAAATGCTTTAAATCAGTTATTAAAAGAATTTAAGCATTTGGAGATTTTAAGCAAGTATAAACTTCCTGTTGATAATAAGATATTTCTTTTTGGTCATACAGGTTGTGGTAAAACGACTACTGCCAAAGCCATTGCACAAGCTTTAGGCAAAAAAATAATCATCTTAAACCTTGGAACTGTTGTCTCTTCCCGTTTGGGCGAAACTGCCAAAAACATTACAGATGTTTTTAAAAAAGCTATGCGCGAAAAAGCGGTGTTGTTTTTAGATGAATTTGATTCCATCGGAAAACTTCGAGATCACGACGACAAGGATTCTTCAGAAATGAAACGCCTTGTGAATACCGTAATTCAGTTAATTGATGAAATGCCTAATGAAACCTTATTAATTGCTGCAACAAACCATCCTAAGGTGATTGATTCTGCTTTGCTAAGAAGGTTTCAATTAAGACTGGAGTATGTTTTGCCAACCAGCAAACAACTAGATAACTATTACGACACGCTGTTAAAACCTTTCCCTGAAGAATTTAGAAATATTAAACGCAGCTATAACATTTCGTATGCTGAAGCAAAGGACATAACCTTCAGCGCAGTAAAAAATGCAATTATAGCAAGTGAAGAGGCTAAGGAAAAAGCAGGGATTCGTGAAAATATAGAACAATAGGCTAAGTAACGAGAGAACAGTGATGATTGTAGTATCTTTACAGTTCTAAAAAACTACTCGTGCATCTAAAGAACCCATTCAACAAAGACTATAAGTTCAATAATCTTATAGCTAAACATCCCCCATTAAAGTCTTTCGTATTTGAAAACGAATACGGAAATCAAACAATTAAATTTGCAGACAGCCAAGCTGTAAAAGCACTAAACACTGCCCTACTTAAGGAACATTTTGGTGTAAACTATTGGAATATTCCTGAAAATAATCTCTGTCCTCCAATTCCTGGGAGATTAGATTACCTATTGCACGTTGCAGATTTAGTATCAGAAAAAGACATTCATCTATTGGATATTGGTACTGGAGCAAACCTTATTTACCCTATTCTTGCAAGTACTCATTTTAATTGGAAATGTACAGCTAGCGAAGTGAACACAGATTCATTAAGCAATGCACAGGAAATAATTGATGAAAACGAAGCTTTAAAAAACATTGTACTTCGACACCAACAGTTCAAAAGCAATATTTTAGAACATATAATTCTGCCTACCGACGCTTTTGATGTTGTAGTTTGTAACCCACCTTTTTTCAAAAACCGAACAGATGCCGAAAAGAGCAACTTAAGAAAATTTGAAAATTTAAAACTCAGTGAGGATAAAACTCAAAATTTTGGGGGATTGAGTAACGAACTTTGGTACAAAGGTGGCGAAGAAGCATTTATTAAAAAAATGGCTGAAGAAAGTGTTCAGTTTAAAGATCAAGTACGTTGGTTTACCTCTATTGTTTCACAAAAAGAAAACCTAAAAAACATAAAACGCGCCATCAATAAAACGAAACCAACTGAAGTGAAAATTATAGAGATGGAGCAAGGCAATAAACAAAGCCGCTTCGTTGCTTGGACATTTAAATAAATTACTTTTTTAAAATACTTTTATCTTTTGAATCCAAAAGTGCCAAATATTTTAAACTTATTCCTTAAAGCTCCCGTTTTAAAAATTACCACGGAACAGTATCCTTTTTCTAATTTTGAGTTATTAGAGGAAAAAATTTCTGATAGTGAATTCAGTTTTCCAACAAATCTAGTTCTCGGTATGCAAGCCGAAGCTTGTTTTGAAGCAATTTTAAAGATGTCTAAAAAACATGAATTGCTGCTTGCAAACCTTCAAATTCATGCTTCGAATACTGTCAATAACCAAAAAGAAACTTTAGGCGAACTAGATTATATCGTTAAGGATTTAATTACAAAGGAAGTTAGTCATATAGAATTAGCCTGCAAGTTCTATTTATACGATAAAAACAACAGCACTTCAGAAGAAGAAAAATGGATTGGTCCGAATAGAAAAGATACACTTTACGACAAACTGGAAAAGGTAAAATTTAAGCAATTCCCGTTACTTCATAATCCTGAAACCATTCAAAGGTTAGAAGACCTAAATGTTGAATTTCCTACTTCCCAGAAATTATGCATAAAAGCATTTCTATTTCTTCCCAAGGAAATTAGCAGTGACTCATTCCCTAAAAATTACACTAGCTGTCTTGTTGGGCATTGGATAAAGCATCAGGATTTTAATAAGGAGGATAAAACTGCCAAGTACGCCATCCCAACAAAAAAAGAATGGCTCTTACCAATTGAAACTATTGAAGAATGGCATACGTTTTCAGAAATTGAGAAGCTGATAAATGAACAGGTTCAAAATAAAAAGTCACCTTTAATCTATAAAAAAACGCCCCATACAATGGAGCGTTTCTTTGTGGTTTGGTGGTAGCTATTTTTTAGTCATCACTACCAACTAAATTAAGTTTATTTAGCTCCGTAAGTATCCATTAGATACATCAAGCTTGCCATAGTTGCAGCACCGAGCTCTAGCTCCCGCTTATTAATTTTATCGAAAGTGTCATTTTCGGAATGGTGAATGTCGAAATATCTTTGCGAGTCTGGTTGTAGTCCAGCAAGAACATCTATATTTCCTTTCATTGGGCGAATATCTGCACCACTATAACCTTCGGTAAATAAATGAATAAAATAGGGTTCAAATAAAGGTGCCCAAGAGCGAATTTGTGCAACGTTAGCCGCATCAGTTTCAAGAGAAAAACCTCTTGGTGTAAACCCACCGCTATCACTTTCTATGGCAAAAACGTGTTTTTCATTTTTACTTTTAATTTCCTCAGCATATTTTTTACCTCCGCGTAAGCCATTTTCCTCATTCATAAACAACACAACGCGAATAGTATGTCTTGGTTTGTAGTTAAGCTTTTTAAACAAGCGTAACACTTCCATACTTTGCGTCACTCCTGCCCCATCATCGTGGGAGCCATCGCCATTATCCCAACTATCTAAATGTCCGCCCACAACCATATATCGATCTGGGTAAACACTACCTTTAATTTCACCAATTACGTTGTACGACAAAACATCGTCCCAAATCTTACAGTTTTGTTTAAAGTAAAATTTCAAATTTGGATCAAGTTTTAATAAACTGCTAAGTAATTCTGCTCCGTTTGTACTAATGGCAGCCGCTGGAATATATTTAGACTCAGGGGTCTTTCCATAGCTCATAGCACCAGTGTGAGGCGCGTCGTCCATTTTATGTGAAAGGGAACGAACAATTACCCCTACAGCTCCGTATTTTGCCGCGTGTTCGGCACCAGAAAAACGTTGATCTGATGCTCCACCATAAGCATAACCAGTATGGATAAACTCAGGATTCATCGGCCTATTAAAAAATACAATTTTCCCTTCGACCTTTTCTTTTCCCAAAGCTGCCAATTCGTCGAAGCTATGTACTTCAATAACTTCAGCTTTTAAACCTAGGTTTGGTGTTGGTATGGAGCCACCTAAAGCACTAATATGTGTTTCAGTTTTAATACCTGAACTTCCTTCAATATATGCGTATTCTTTAAAACCGCGAGTCCATTTTGGGACCATTACAGGCTGTAGCCAAACTTTGTCTAAACCAAGTTCGTTAAGTTGAGCTTCGGTGTATTTTACAGCGTATTCTGCTTCAACTGAACCAGAAAGTCTTCCACCAATTTCGTTGGACAAATAATCTAACCAATCGTAAGCTTTTCCGTCGGTTAAGGCAGTATTATACAGCTTCTTCAACATAATTGAATCCTTAGTAGGATTTTGTGAAATTGCTATAAATGAAAAAAGAAATGTAAGAATTAAAGTGGGGATAAAATTTATTTTCATTGTATTTTGTTGAGAGTATTAATCATTTTTAAGCCTTTCACGATATTCTGAAATTTTCGCCTTTATGTCATCATCCAATTCAGGCTCTTTAATATCAGTGTATTTTTGTAATTCTTGAAGCATTATTTCTGCAACAATATATCGTGCAGCTTTTTTATCATCTGAAGGAATTATATACCAAGGTGCTTTAGGTTTTGAAGTGCGATTAATCGCTTCTTCGTAATACTTTTGGTATTCATTCCAAAGTTCGCGCTCATCTAAATCACCTGGAGAGAACTTCCAGTTTTTATTAGGCTTGTTTAAACGACGTAATAGGCGATATTTTTGTTCTTCTTTTGAAAGATTTAAAAAGAATTTAAAAATAATAGTGCCATTTTCCTGAATGGTTTTTTCAAAATCATTTATTTGCTGAAAACGTTTGTCCCAAAACTCATCGGTGATATCATCCAAGCTATTTACATCTGGTAAATTTTCACCTAGAATATATTCTGGATGTACCCGTGTAACCAAAACGTTTTCGTAGTGGGTACGATTAAACACACCAAACTTTCCTCGTTCTGGTAGCGCTATATAATGACGCCATAAATAATCGTGGCGTTTCTCTAAAGAAGTAGGTGTCTTGAAACTGTGAACTACTACTCCACGAGCATTAAAATCTTTGAAAACCTCACGAATTAAGCTGTCTTTTCCAGCAGTATCCATTCCTTGAATACACACTAAAACACCATATTTCCCGTGAGCATAAAGTGTATCTTGAAGATCTCCAAGCTCCTTTCGAGTTTTTTTCAATGCTTTCTTTAACTTCTTTTCTGAAGCATCTAAATCTACTTTTGTTTTTGTGTCTTTTATATGTATACTTTCAGAAACCTTAAAGTCTTCGATTTTTATGTCTTTCATATCTAATATTTTTAAAGAGAAGGACCTCAACCCTTCTACAATTACTATTTAAACACCGCTGTTAGCACTTCTTATTTACTAGCAAATAACTTTACATCCTCTTCGCTTATTTCTTTGCCACCAAGGATAATCAAACGCTCTACTACATTTCGTAACTCACGAATATTTCCTGTCCAATCAAATTCTTGTAATAACTCAATAGCTTTTTTTGAAAATTTTTTTTGAGCCGTTCCGTGATCTGTTGATATTTTTTCTGAAAAATACTCAACTAATAATGGAATATCGTCTCTTCTATCGTTTAATGAAGGAACTTTTATTAGAATAACCGCTAATCTGTGATATAAATCTTCACGAAAATTGCCTTCAGCTATTTCCTTTTTTAAGTCTTTATTGGTAGCAGCAATAACACGAACATCTACTTTTATATCTTTATCACTTCCCACTCTTTGAACTTTATTTTCTTGTAAAGCTCTTAGTACTTTAGCTTGGGCAGATAAACTCATATCTCCAACTTCATCTAGGAAAATAGTTCCTTTATTAGCAGCTTCAAATTTTCCTGCTCGATCTTTATTTGCAGATGTAAAAGCACCTTTAACGTGACCGAACAGCTCACTTTCTATCAATTCACTTGGAATGGCAGCACAGTTTACTTCTATCATTGGACCTTTATTTCTGTCGCTTTTTTGATGAAGCCAATGCGCAACAAGTTCTTTACCTGTTCCGTTGGGGCCTGTGATTAAAACGCGGGCTTCCGTTGGAGCCACTTTTTCAATCATATCCTTTATCTTCTCAATTTCTGGAGAATCCCCAACCATTTGATAGTTTTTAGACACCTTCTTTTTAAGACGAGTATTTTCAACTACCAACTCTTTTCGATCAAGAGCTATTCGTACAGTATTTAGTAAACGGTTTAAATCTGGTGGTTTTGAAATATAATCGAAAGCTCCTAATCGCATGGTATTAACAGCTGTATCAAGATCACCGTGTCCAGATATCATTACCATTGGTATTTCAGGCTTTATCTTTTTTACAGCTTCCAAAACCTCAACACCATCCATTTTTGGCATTTTGATATCACACAGCACAAGATCAAAATCTTCTTTTTTAATAATCTCCATTCCTGCAAGACCGTCTTCAGCTTCAAAAACTTCATAATCTTTATTCTCTTCAGTAAGAATTTTAACTAAAACTCTTCTGATTGCTGCTTCGTCTTCTATAATGAGTATTCTTGGCATTTTTAATATTTAAATTTTATTCCAGCCCTAAAATAAGGCGATTTTTCTGAATTAATCTGATATATCTTATCTCCATCACCATCTTCCAGTCTAAAGTTGTTATAAACCGAATGCGCGGCGTAAGTATAAAACACTAAGTGTTCTGTAAAAAAATGTTCGTAACCCAATCCTGTTAAAACTATAGTTGTTTGAATACTTTCTGCAACTTTTGTTCCTGAGCTTTGTATAGAAATGGGCACAAAATTCTGTTGTAAATTGGCATAATCGTTATCTAAAGTTGCAAACGCTTGAATTGCATCTTTATGACTATCATTTAAATAATGCCTGATATTTGTTTTAGGCACACCGATTGTAAAAGTCCAATTAGGATGAAATTCTTCATAATAATTCAAAATTGGCAGTGGCAACCATCTCCCTGGTGTCGTTGAATAAGTAAGTCCAGCAATTAATCTATATGGGTTTTTACCCTCTGGCACATCTTTTCGTTTATCATTTATAGCGTAAACTCCAACTTCATACGTAAAATCATCTGCTATTAAACTACCTTCAACGTCACTCTGAACTTTAGCCCCAACCTTCATTCCTAAGCGCCATTCGTCACTATACTTCCAAGTATATCCTAAGTAAAGATCCATACGTTTTACAGAACTAACTTGATTTGATCCAAATGCAAGTTTATCATTGTCATCCTTAATATTTACATCAAGATAACGATACTCTGCACCAACAACAAAAAAATCACTTCTACCCTTTTTCAAAGGAATTGGAGATTGTAACAAAACTCTATACCTCTGAATAGAATTATTCGATTTTGAAAGTGGTAAATTCAAAAACTCAACTCTAGCCAAATCGGTAGTTTGAGCTTTCACTCCCAAACCGATTAGTCCGATGAAGACAATTAACAAATTGAGCCTATAATTCATAAATGATTTATTCTTCTGAAGAAATCTTTAAATCTGTATTACTACTTGTTGTTCTTGCGAACATATGTATGTCACTTTGGGGATAAGGTATTGCAATCTTATTTTCTCTAAGCTTAGCGTCGATTTTAAATCGTAATTCGCTTTTTATTCTAGGTTCGGAAAAACTATCGTTAATAAAGAAATATACACCAAACTCAAGAGCCCATTCCCCAAAATCATTAAAAAAAACAAATGGTTTTGGATTCTTCAGAACTCCTTTTTGAGTAGACACTGCTTCAATTAATATTCGCTCAACTAATCTTGTGTCACTTCCAAAGGGAATTCTCACTTTAATAAACTCCCGCGTTGTTGTATGATTTTGAGTATAATTCTTAAAAGTATTAATTAAGAACTTGTGATTAGGAATAATTAATATTTTATCATCACGTGTTATAGCTCTGGTACTACGAAGTTTTATTTCTATAATCCTACAAACCTTATCTTCAACTTTAATAATGTCGCCAATTAAAAGCGACTTATCCATAATGATATAAATTCCTCCTATTATATCTTGAAAAAGCTCCTTTAAAGCTAACCCTAAACCAACTAATAAAGCAGCAGAAGCAGCGAGTATAGGAGTTATATTAAAGTTTGCTAAACTTAAAACCGTAAAAAAAACTATAATATATACGGCTGCTTTAAAATATTTAAACAAGCTGATAAATTTTTGCTTATCAGCTGAGTCCATTTGCCTAGTTATAAGCGAACGTGTAAATTTTAAAGCAAAATGAGTAGCTATATATGAAACTATAAGTAATAGCAATAATCCAATGGTGACTCCCACTTGGTTATCACCCTCACCAAAGTAGAATCCTAGATCCAAAAATCTCTTTATTGTACCTAGAACATCTTCTTTAACTACAGTTTCTATTTTAGTTACTTTGTTATTCACATCTATTAATACTTAAGCCATTTAAAAATTTCTTTATACGATGGTTTCTTTCCATACATCAAAATTCCTACGCGGTAAATTTTTGCAGCAAACCAAACCATCCCTATGAAAGTACCAAATAAAATTAATACTGAAACAACTTGTTGCCAAATTGGTACACCAAAAGGTATACGCATTAGCATCACTACAGGAGATGTAAAAGGAATATAAGAAAAAACTTGTGATACTGTACCATGTGGATTATCTATCACTGTAAAGAAACCTACGTAAACTGCTAAAATAAGAGGCATTAAAATAGGCATCATAAATTGTTGTGTATCGGTTTCGCTATCAACAGCAGCTCCAACAGCAGCGTATAATGAAGCATACAATAAGTAACCTCCAACAAAAAACAGAACAAACATTATAATAAGGTTTGTAATTGGCAGATTATTAATTTCTATTAAAATATCGTTTAAAACCTGCTGAGTCCCTCCGTCTATAGTACTTTCTATTGCTTGCTGAGAAGGTGAGCCAGCTGAAGGGTCTATTCCGAAAACTGATGTCACTACAGTCATTAATACCAAGATTAAAATCACCCAAATTAAAAACTGAGTAATTCCTGCAAGCGTGGTTCCAAATATCTTTCCTAACAATAATAAACGAGGTTTTACCGATGAAATTATAACTTCTATAACCCTACTTGTTTTTTCTTCAATAACACTTCGCATTATCATATTACCATAAATAATGATAAACATAAATAGCAGATAACCTGCCGCTCCACCGAAGATTAATTTTAAGCCTGAGCCAAGTTTTGACGTCTCCTCACCTTTAAAAGTTTCTTGATTTGCATTAATGTTAATACGAAGGTCTTTTATAACATCAGAATCCATTCCGGCTTCTTTTAACTTCAGCGTATTCACTTTACTTTCAAGCATTTTATTAATACTATTCATAAAAGGGAGTGACGGTGATTCTTCTGAAAAAAATGTAATTCCTTTTGAAATAGACTCTAAACTTTCTGAATCGGGAATATATAAAAGCCCATAAGTTTCATCGGTTTGAGCATCTTTTTTAGCTTCATCTAATGAAATATTTGGCAGTAATATATAATGCGTTTGTGCTGTGCTTTTAAATTCAGTTAAGAACAATCCACTCTCGTCCAAAACTGAAATCTTGCGAACTGTGTCATTATTTAAATTAGACAAATAAGCAACTAGTGCAAAAATCCCAACAAATATAATGGGACTTAAAAAAGTCATAATAACAAACGACTTATTGCGGACCTTGGTAAGGTATTCTCTTTTTATTATTAATGGAAGATGATTCATCTATAATTGGTTGTTTTGGATGGTTTCAATAAAAATGTCGCTCGCTGAAGGAATTACCTCAACAAAGTGAGTTAATTGCCCTTGAGATGTAAGATAGTTCACAAACTCATTAGTAGATACCGAATCTGGCAACTTCACTTTATATTTAAGTTCCTCGTTTATACTTTTGAAGGTTGTTGGGAAAATTTCAAACTTCTCTTTTAAGGAAGCTGTTGTTGCTGCGTGATTAGGAGTTATTAATCCAATTTCAAAAATGTTGTTTTTATATTGTCTTTTAATATCCACTAGCTTTCCATCTAGAATTTTATTGGATTTATTAATTAACGCGATATGATCACACATTTCTTCTACCGATTCCATTCGGTGTGTAGAAAAAATTACAGTTGCTCCGTCATCGCGTAATTTTAATATTTCATCTTTAATTAGATTGGCGTTAATAGGATCAAAACCACTAAAAGGCTCATCAAATATCAACAATTTTGGGTTGTGTAAAACGGTAACCACAAATTGAATTTTTTGCGCCATACCTTTTGAAAGTTCTTGGATTTTTTTATCCCACCAATCACCGATATCTAGTCTATCAAACCAATATTTAAGTCTTTGTTTCGCTTCTTGTTTTGAAAGCCCTTTTAGTTGAGCCAAATACAATGCTTGCTCTCCTACTTTCATAGTTTTATACAAACCTCGTTCTTCAGGCAAATATCCTATATATCTTACATGGTCTGGTTTAAGTGGTTCGCCATCTAAAATTACCGAACCAGTATCTGGCATTGTAATTTGATTGATAATTCGAATTAAAGTTGTTTTTCCAGCTCCATTTGGCCCTAACAACCCAAAGATGCTTCCTTTTTCTACCTCAATAGACACATCGTTTAGCGCTGTGTAATCTCCGTAGTTTTTGGAAACATTATTAACTACTAAAAGTTTTTCCATAAAATTTATTTGTAAGGTGTAAATATATTGATTTGAGAGTCTAAGAGCACTTTTTGAAGCTAACTTTTAAGAAATTTTTAGACTCTAGTTTAATAGCAATTTTTGTAGACTAGTTTATACAATTATCTAGAAAACAATAATGCCCTAAATGCAAAACCCACCCAAAAACCTAAGCTTTTGGGTGGGAAAAAAATTGCTATGAAAAAGAAAAATTGCCGCCTCTTAGACGAAGCGACAATTCAAATATATACAAATTATTTTAATTTAACGTTTGTTTAAGAAAACATGTCTTTAACTTTTTCAAAAAATGACTTGTCTTCCTTTTCTGGGTTTGGTTCAAAATGTTGATCGTTAGCCATTTTTTCAAAAAATTCTCTTTGCTCTTTCGAAAGAGATTTTGGTGTCCAAACATTAACGTGAACTAGCAAATCACCAGTACCATAACCATTTATACTTGGTATACCTTTACTGCGGAGTCTTAAAATTTTTCCACTTTGTGTACCCGCTTCAATTTTAATTCTAACTTTTCCTGTTACAGTTTCTATTTCTTTAGAAGTTCCTAAAGCTGCATCAGAAAAACTTATATATAAATCGAAATGTAAGTTGTCTCCTTCACGTTGTAAGCTTGGATGAGGTTTTTCTTCAATAGCAACCAATAGATCGCCAGGAACTCCATTCCCCGGAGCATCGTTACCTTTTCCAGAAACTTTTAATTGCATTCCATCTACAACACCAGCTGGAATTTTAATTGAAACTGTTTCCTCGGTGACTAACATTCCGTCAGCATCTGAATTTGCAGGTTTCGAATCTACAATTTGCCCTAATCCTCCACAAGCACTACAAGGAGCTGAAGTTTGCATACGCCCCAAAATTGTATTTTGGATACGGGTAACTTGCCCTTGTCCATTACAAGTAGGACAAGTTTTATAAGTTGTTCCTTGTGCTAGTTTCTTGCGTTTTACTTTAATTTTCTTTTCTACACCAGTAGCAATCTCTTCTAAGGTAAGTTGTACACGAATACGTAAATTACTCCCTTTTACAGTTCTACGTCCGCCGCCACCAAAGCCACCGCCTCCGAAGCCACCTCCGAATGCGCCGCCAAAGATATCGCCAAACTGGCTGAATATGTCATCCATATTCATACCACCGCCACCGAAGCCACCACCGCCTTCAAAGGCTTGATGACCAAATTGGTCGTAACGTGAACGTTTGTTCGGGTCGCTAAGCACTTCGTAAGCTTCTGCAGATTTTTTAAACATTGCTTCCGCTTCATCATCCCCAGGATTTTTATCAGGGTGATATTGAATTGCTTTTTTACGATATGCCTTTTTTATTTCGGCAGTCGTTGCATTTTTTGAGATTCCTAATATTTCGTAATAATCTTCCTTCATATTATTGTCCTATAACCACTTTTGGGTAGCGGATAATTTTCTCACCTAAAGTGTATCCCTTTTCTACCACATCAATTATTTTTCCTTTTAATTTTTTGTCTGGAGCTGGAATCTGAGTAATTGCTTCGTGTGCTTCAGAATCAAAAGTGTCGCCCTGTTTAACCTCCATCATCTCTAATCCTTTAGAACGAAGAGTTTCACGCAGTTTATTATTGATAAGTTCTACACCCTTAAAGTGATCGTCTCCTATTTTTTCAATTTCTTTTAGCGCTCTTTCAAAATCGTCTAAAACCGGTAATAATGATATTATAACATCTTCACCTGCTGTTTTAAACATTTCTATGCGTTCGCGAGAGGTACGCTTTTTATAATTTTCAAATTCTGCGAAAAGACGCAAGTAGCGATCTTTTTCATTTTGAAGTTGATCTTGCAATTCGGCTAAAGGATCTGTTTCGTTTTCTTCAGCAATCTCCTGCTCATTATTCATTTGTTCATCTAAACCTACTTCTTCCTGAAATTCGGTTTCTTTGTTTTTATCATTTTTGCTCATAGCGAGAATTCTTTCAGTTTTTCAAGAGGGAGCAAAAGTACTGCCAATTGTTGTAAAATGTCAAAATGTCACAGCTTTTAATTTAATATTAATTTAAGATATTATGTTTCAATTAATATTACTTTTGCGCTCCAATAAATATTTAAAATAAACTATGAAATCAACAACCTTAAAAATTACATTACTAGCCTTTTTGGCAGCAGCAACATTTTCTTGTAAAAATGCTGAAAAAGAAACTGAAGTTGCAGTAGAAACTCCAGCAGAAGCAACTGAAGCAGCAGTAGAATACAACGTAGACCCAGCAGCTTCTGAAATTAAGTGGGAAGGTGAAAAGCCTACTACAAAACACTTCGGAACTATTTCACTTAACTCTGGTGTATTCCATTTAAACAATGGAGTTGTAGAAGCTGGAAAATTTGAAATAGACATGAACTCAATTAATGTTCAAGACTTAGAAGGTGAATACAAAGATAATTTAGAAGCTCACTTAAAAGGAACAGTTGAAGGTAAAGAAGGAGACTTTTTCAATATTAAAGAATATCCAACTGCTAAATTTGAGTTGACTGGTATCGAAAACAACGTAGTGAAAGGTAACTTAACTATTAAAGGTAAAACTAACGCTATTGAGTTTCCTGCAACTGTAACTACTGAAGGTGATAAAATGACGTTAAAGAGTGATGCTATTGAATTAGACAGAACAAAGTGGGGTATCAACTTTGGTTCTAAGTCTATTTTCGACAACCTAGGAGACAAATTTATTAGTGACATTATGAAAATTGAAGTTTCTTTGGTAGCTAATAAAGCTTAATCAAAAAAATTGTCATAAAACTAAAAAGAGGCCATTTTGGCCTCTTTTTTTATTTCGTATTATTCTTTCAAAACATCTTCTAGCGCATTGTCTAGATTATAATATTTAAATTGATATCCTAGCTTTTCTAATTTCTTAGAACTAACAAGCTGCCCTTCTAAAACTAATACAGACATTTCCCCCAGAACTAATTTCAACACAAATGCCGGTATGTTTGGCAACCAAAGAGGACTGTCAAGTTTTGAAGCTATCATTCTTGTCATTTTTTTATTCTGAACGGGATTTGGGGCTACAGCATTAAACTTTCCTTCTAACTGATTATTGAGTAAGAAAAGATAAATTGCTGCAATATCTTCTATATGTATCCAAGACTGCCATTGCTCGCCACTGCCTAATGGAGCACCAACACCTAATTTAATAGGTTTTATAATTTGGGGTAATGCACCTGCTCCTTTTGCCAAAACCATCCCTGTACGAACTTTGGTAACCTCCATCCCGGCATTTTTAAATTTTGCTGTGGCAGCTTCCCAAGAAGAAACAACATTTGCTAAAAATGAATCATCGGTAGCTTTATCTTCTTCAGTGTAAAGTTTTGTTTTGGAATTGGGGTAGATATTTATTCCACTAGCTGAAATAAAGTGGACTATATTGTGATCTATCTTTTGAAGTGTGTCATAAAGTAAGTTAATAGACGTTACCCTACTGTCGATAATAGTTTTTTTATAACTATCTGTCCACCTTTTTGCAATAGTTGCTCCTGCTAAATTTATTATAGCAGTAACACCTTCAAAAACTTTAGCATCTATTTCACCTTTTTTTGGGTTCCAATAAAACCCTTTGTAATTATCGGTATTTTCAATTTTTTCTTTACTTGTAGTAAGATAATGAACAGCGATCCCATTTTTGTGACATTGATTTACCAATTCACTTCCCACAAGTCCTGTAGCTCCAGTTATCAACACTTTCTTCTTCATAATTTTAAATTTATAAATTCAAAAAGAAACTACAAAGTGTCTTAACGGAAGATTGTGAAATAAGCATCGTAATGTGATTAATTGAAGTTCCTCAACTACTTTTTAATGATAAAAACAAAAATGCAGATTAGGAATTTTCTGACTTTCAAAGTTCCAGTTTTGTCGCTCTCATCATTTCTTTTTTTCCTGGAGGACCGGGAATTCGTTCAACAGAAAACCCAACAGCTTGCATTGCACGACGGGCATTTCCGTTTGCGGCATAAGTTACTAATACTCCGTTTGGCTTTAAAGCATTGTACATCAGTTGAAAAATTTCTTCAGTCCATAAATCTGCTTGCACTCGAATTCCAAAAGCGTCGAAATAAATTAAGTCTATGTTGCTTTCAAGAGTAATTTCTGAGAAGAACATTTTATTTTTTAGAAGGTGAAAATTATCTGAAATTGATGATTTTTTTTCCCAAGAAGTATTGTGCAGTGTTAAAAACCCTTCTTCTGAAGCATTTAACAGTTCTGGGTAATTTAAGGTTTCAATTTCAGAAACTTCTAAAGGATAAGCTTCAACGCCAGTGTAAGTAATATTGAAGTTGTGCTTTTCTGTTTCTAATAAAGTGAGAAATGCATTTAACCCTGTGCCAAAACCAATCTCTAATATAGAAATATCTTTAGATGAATTATTGTCAGTCCAATAATAAAGTCCTTCTTTTATAAAAACGTGAAGCGCTTCGGCTATGGCCCCATGCTTAGAATGGTATTGTTCATTCCATTCTGCTATATGCAAAGTGTAAGAGCCATCGCCTGTTTTAAGAATTGAACGTTTCAAAATACTATTCCTTTTCTACTTCTGGAATAAGTACACCATCAGCTTCAAAGGCTAGTGTTCTTTTTACTTCGGTAATGGCTGCTATTTCTTCTTTTGATTTCCCACCATCTTCTGCGTAGTGACGCTGGTCTTCAATACTCATCTCCTCTATATAAGCTTTTCCATTAACAATGATTTCTTGTCCTGTAATATCTTTCGGCATGAAAAAACCATAATCTTTAAAACGAACCATAGCTTCATCATTACCTAAGTCAAGATTCATCCAACATCCTTTTTTCTGGCATACATCGTTTACAGTTGTAGTAAATTTCACATTTACAGTATCTCCAGGTTTTAAAGCGTTGTATTTTTCAATCATTTCAGTCTTTGTCAATACACCTTCATCTGTGATTTCATCTCCAAAAGACTGATAATTTATCGCTACCTCTTCCACTTGAGAATTAGATGACTCCTCTTTTTGCTCATTTTTACAGCTAAAAACTGCAAATGAAATTGCGAGTACTAATAATATTTTTTTCATTTTTAAATAATTATTATATTATTGATTGTTATTGTATTGCAATTTTAAGGATTTTTTAAATTTTTAATGGTCTAAATTTTACCTATTTTTACCGAATAAATGAAAATTAAATGAATTCTTCTATTACTCCAAAATTAAACATACTTAAAACAGAAACTTCTAGAGTTAAAGAAGTTGATTTTGACAACCTTGTTTTTGGAAGCACATTTACCGATCACATGTTCGAATGCGATTTTAAAAACGGCGAATGGCAAAATCCAACAATTAGACCGTACGGTAATTTATCAATCTCACCTGGTGCCAAAGTCTTTCATTATGGCCAAGCCGTTTTTGAAGGAATGAAAGCCTATAAAGATGAAGATGGTAAAGTTTGGTTATTTAGACCACAACAAAATTTCGAGCGAATTAATAAATCGGCTAAGAGATTAGCGATTCCTGAATTTCCTCGTGATATTTTCTTTGAAGCTTTGACCACCCTTGTACGTATGGATAAAGAATGGATTCAACCAGGACTTGGAAACTCATTGTACATTCGTCCATTTGTAATGGCGACTCAAGTTGGAGTTTCTGCTTCACCATCAACCGAATATAAGTTTATGATTCTAGCAGCTCCCGCTCAAGCATATTATACTGGTGATGTAAGAGTTGTTATCGCCGACCATTATAGTCGTGCTGCAAACGGAGGTGTAGGTGCTGCAAAAGCTGCTGGAAACTACGGGGCACAATTTTACCCAACAAACCTGGCACGCGAAAAAGGATTCCACCAAGTAATTTGGACGGACGATAGTGAACATAAATATCTAGAAGAGGCAGGTACAATGAATGTTTTCTTTAGAGTGAATGACACCTTAATTACCGCTCCTGTAAGTGATAGAATTTTGGATGGAGTAACCCGAAAAAGTGTTATTGATATTGCAAAACACAATAATATAGATGTAGAAGTACGTCCTGTTCTAGTATCGGAAATTGTTGAAGCTGCAAAAGACGGAAGTTTAAAAGAAATTTTTGGCGCGGGAACTGCAGCAGTTATAAGCCCTGTAAGTGCTATTGGCCATAAAGAGAATGTTTACGAACTCACTAAACCTGAAGACAGCTACTCTGCTCGATTTAAGAAAGACTTAATGAGTATCCAACACAATATTACTGAAGATCCATTTGGCTGGAGGTTTGAGGTAAAGTAAAAAGAAACAAGAAATTAAAAGTGCCGGCTAGGTACTTAAATATAAAATCCAAATTCCAAAGGTTCTAACCATCTGGAAT
This sequence comes from Aequorivita sinensis, assembly GCF_006346335.1. GTDB lineage: Bacteria > Bacteroidota > Bacteroidia > Flavobacteriales > Flavobacteriaceae > Aequorivita > Aequorivita sinensis. The sequence continues at coordinate 32,697 of NZ_VDMC01000003.1, read as the reverse complement.
TTGGATTTTTCTTTTTATAATTTATTTTTCAAGTATCTCTTTAATTTTTGGCTGAAAATAACTCGGGCCTTTTAAAACCTTTCCATCTTCTCGGTAAATAGGTTTGCCATCTGCTCCTAACTTACTCATATTACTTCGTTGAATTTCGTCAAAAACCTCTTCAATTTTATGTTGCATACCATGCTCAATTATGGTTCCACATAAAATGTATAGCATATCGCCCAAGGCATCTGCAACCTCAACTAAATCGTTATTATTTGCAGCTTCAAGGTACTCTTCATTTTCTTCTCGCATTAATTTGTAACGCAACAGATTTTTATTAATTCCAAGTTCAGCAGTTGGAGCGTCTTTCATACCAAGACCAAATGCTTTGTGAAATTCTGCTACTGCAGCTATTTTGTTTTTCATTGTATTTTTTTGAGGTTAGACTTCTTCAATTATTGAAAAAAGAATTAAAATACAGGTTTTCAGAATTTACATTGATTCTTGTGAATCCTGAATCTTGTTTGCACTTTAATCCTTACTTTTACAGCCATAAAACTACAAATTTATGTTCACAACTGGTCAATGGGTTTTTACTGCTTTGTTTTTTATTGTTTTCGTGATTATCATAGCTTTTAGCTATCGAAGCGATAAAAAACTTCATAAAAAATACTACAAAGGAAGTATTTGGGTGTTGATTGGTTTTATAGCTTTTGTATTACTCTTGGTTATGGTTAAAACATATTTTAAACCTTAAATTGAATTCAATTTATTTTAAAACAAAAAGCGCTTCGGGAATTCCGAAGCGCTTTTTTTATAAGTTGAAAACTAAAATTAGTTTACAGCAGGCAAATTACTATAGTTTTTTCCATAGTACAACATCTGCTCAGCAAATGTTTTTGGCTGCTCAATTGTAAAGCTTTCAATTTCGCCATTATCATTCATTTTTGGAACAATTACAGGATTTACAAAACCGCTATATGGCGCAGATGTAAACTGCTTGTTACGCTCTAAAATTTCTTTATGAAGGTCGTAATCTACTTTTACACCGTAAGTTTCAACAAGTTTTTCTACAGCTGCATAATCTCCTTCACTCTTAATTCTTTGAGTTTCTCTTAATAACTGACCGAATAAATCGTGTAATTTATCATAGTCGTTAATATTGTAATAAGTTTTGCCATCACGAGTAACTTTTTCAATTACATTGTCAGCTTTTCCTTTTTCGTAAACCCAAGAAGACACCCACTGACGGTTACGCATATGTGCTTGTACAACATCATCACCAAGGTTAAGACGAATTAACTGCGTCATCAAACCATTTCTGATATAGCCATCATAAGCAGCCATTCCCACTTTTTTCCAATCATCAACTAATCCTAACTCTTGTAATTTTGGAGTGTATAAATAGTATAATCCTACTAAATCCGCACGACCTTCTTCTAAAGTTGAAGCGTAATTCTTAAGTGTTTCTTTTGTTTCACCTACACCAGGATTTAATTGTCCTGAAGCGTGACCAATTACTTCGTGAAGTGCTGTGTGAAGTTTGTCAGCTACTTGTCCGTATTCTTTTTCTAATGCTAGCTCTTCGTCATCGTGAACAAATTCTTTTAATCTTCCTGAACTACCAGCGTTATTGTATGCTTCAATAATGTTACCCAATGAAACCGACTTACTTCCTACTGCTGCACGAATCCAGTTAGCATTTGGAAGGTTTACTCCAATTGGTGTACTTGGAGAAGCATCACCAGCTTCGCCTGCTACGTTTACTACTTTATAAGTAACACCTACAACATTTTTCTTTTTGTGCTCTTCCATCAATGTTGAGTTATCTTCAAACCATTGTGCGTTTTCAGAAAGTACAGCCATTTTTTCAGACATATCAAAATCTTTAATCTGTACAATGCTTTCGAAAGTACCTTTATACCCTACAGGATCCTGATAAACTTCAATAAAACTGTTGATGTAATCAATATTTCCTTCCGTAGCAGCTGTCCAAGCAACGTTGTAATCGTCCCAAGTTTGAAGGTCTCCTGTTTTGTAATATTCTATTAACAAACCAATAGCATCACCTTGAGCTTTATTTTCAGCTACACCTTGAGCCTTTTCAAGCCACTCGATAATTCTATCAATTGCCTCGCCATAAAGTCCGCCCGACTTATACACCAATTCTTTTACCTCACCATTCTCTTTAACTAGTTTTGAGTTAAGACCAAAAGACAATGGCTTTTGTGGATCTGGCGACTGCTTTTTTGAATAGAAATTTTCTACATCTTTAGTAGTAATATCAGCTCCGTAAAAGTTTACAGCGCTTTTAGCTACGTTATCAATTCCTTTAGACTGATCAACTTTTGTAGCGTCTTTATCATCAAAGATTACATCAAATGCTTCACCTTCTAAAGTAGTGTTTGTATCACTTAATAACTGCTTAAGATAATCTGAAGAGAATTCAGGCTTAATCTTGTTACTTGCATAATGATGATGAATACCATTACTAAACCAAATTCTTTTTAAGTAGGTTTCAAAATTATTCCAGTCAGTAGAAGACTTATCACCCTCATAATTTTGATACACATTTTCTAATGCCTTTCTGATAGTAAGGTTGTGTCTATAATTCTGATCCCAGATTATATCTCTTCCCTCTAATCCTGCTTGAGTAAGGTAATAAACTAGTTTTTGTTCTTTCAAAGAAAGTTTTTCCCATCCTGGAATTTGGTAACGCAAAACTTTGATATCTGCAAATTGCTCTACTGAATAGTCAAAATCTTTATTTTCTTCAGTTTCTACTTGTGCAGTTGGTTTTTCATCTTTTTTCTCATTACAAGAAAAAAACAACAAACCACTCATTGCCATTGCAATAAATAAGGTTTTCTTCATTTTATTTAAATTTGTATTAAACGCAAATGTAATAAAATATTGGTCTCTATATTAATTGGTTTATCACGAATGAAATAGCAGACGTCTATATATAAAAGCTTAGATGAAATTTCCGTATCTTAGCACCTACAACCAACACCAACCTCAAAAACATGAAAATAATTAAGTATTTACTTTTTCTTATTCTCCTGATAGTAATTGGCGGTGCCATTTATTTTGGAACACAGGACGGCTCTTACGACATTAAAGATTCAATGGTTATTAAGGCTCCTCCAGAAGTAGTATTTAATAAAGTAAATGATTATAGAAATTGGGAAACTTGGGGGCCTTGGAAAAAAGAAGATCCTACCATTAGGTTTACTTATGCCGAAAAAACTGCAGGCGAAGGTGCTTCCTACTCTTGGGATGGTGAAATTAATGGTTCAATGAAAACTACCAAGGTTATCCCTAATAAAGAGATCGAACAAGATTTAACGTTAGAAACTCCAGGAGGAGCGCGTCACCCTAAAGTATTTTGGAGTTTTGAAGAAGTTCCTGAAGGAACCAATATTACTTGGAGAATGAAAGGAGAACACACGCTACTTGATAAGTTCTTTTTCTCGATAAGTGGAACCGATTTTAAAGCTCAAGTTCACGAAATGAATATTACTGGTTTGGAAGGAATTGCCAAGGAGGTAGTGGAGGATATGAAGAAATATTCAATAAATGTAGATGGACTTACACAATACGGCGGTGGATATTATATTTACACAACTTCCGTAGCTAGAATGCAAGAACTAGGTGATAAAATGGAACCAATGATGACACAGGTATTAGACTTTGTTTCTAATAATAATTTAAATATGTCGGGGAAACCTTTTACCTTATACAATCAAGTTGACGAAGCAAACAATACTGTTATTTTCTCAACAGGAGTTCCAGTAAGAGAAAAAGTAATTACTCCTGAAGGAAGTCCAGTAGTTTGTGGATTTATGGAGCCTATTTCTGCGGTTAAAATTTCTCTAAAAGGAAACTATAACCACTTGCCAGAAGCTTATACTAAAGGTAATGAATACATTAAAAAGAACGGTTTAGAAATAGACCCTGAGGGTAAAAAATTCGAAGTTTACATTACAGATCCAAATGAAACTGCCAACCCTGCTAATTGGGTAACAGAAGTTTACATTCCAATTATAACGACGCCAAAACCTGATTTAGAAGAAGGTATTTAAAATGAAGCAACTCGTACTAGTTTTTATTGGTGGGGGTTTAGGAAGTACATTGCGCTATGGACTTTCTAAGTTTCTAAACAATGCTGAAACAGGAATACCTTACGGAACATTTGCCACCAATATTCTTGGAAGTTTATTAATTGGAATAATACTAGGACTCGCTTTAAAAAACCAAACTCTTTCTCAGAATACAGTTTTATTTTTAGCTACCGGGTTTTGTGGTGGATTTACTACATTTTCAACCTTTGCTTATGAGAATCACTTATTCTTAAAAAGCGGGGATTTTATGTCATTCGCTTTATATACTATCGCAAGTTTTATAGTTGCATTTGCAATGGTTTTTATCGGAATGTGGGCTGTGAAGTTTTTTTAATGTTTTCCAAAATTCTTAACCCCAGCTTCAATTCGAATTAACAAATCGTTTTCTTTAGGAGGTATAGGACAAGAATATTTTGGGTTATATGCACAATAAGGATTATAGGCTTTATTAAAGTCGATAACAAAAGTATCTCCTTCAGGAATTCGCTGGTCTAAATACCTTCCCCCTCCATAGGAACCGTCTCCACTTGTTAAATCGGTAAACGGCAAAAATAGATAATCCTCATATCCAGGTTCATTATAGGGCTGTGTGTTTTTGAAGAGACTTAAAACAAAACCCTTTCCATCTATACTAAAATGGGCTTCTCCATATTTTACATATTCTGGAGTTCTAGTTGTAGTGGTTGGCATTAAAAATGGTTTTTCGTCTGGGGTACGCACAAACCTAGCATTCACAATATATTTTTCATCAATTGGATAAAAATCTAATTCTTTAAAAGTTCGAAAATCTTCGGGAGTGAGAATTGTTGTTTCGGGATTAGCGAATTCACTATTTAATTTTACCTGTGCTTTTAGACTTTCTAAAACTAATGCTTCACTTTGAGTAAAACCTAAGGATGTGATTAGTAAAAATGAAAAGAGTAATAAATTCTTCATAAAAAGTTTTTAGTAAAAATAGAAAAGAATTTTAAAATTCGTAATTATTTATCGATCAGACGAAAAAATATTTAATATTTAAACTTCTCACCAATTAATTTCTTCTATTACCGCAAAATTTACACAGAATTAATTTGTACAGTATTCAGCTACAAGAAGATGAAGAAAAGCGCTATTGGCCAAATGTGGAAAAGGCTAGAGCTTGGAAATAGGAATACAAGGGAAATATAGCTTTACTTTAAGCTTATATAATTCATTTAAAATAAAAAAAGGCGAATACTAATCTTAAGATTGTGACTCTTTTTTAAGCCTTTTATTTTTACGACTAACAATTACTGCATCTAAACAAGAAATCATCAAGGCAATTCCCGCAAACAAACAAATTATTCGAACCAACTTATCACCAGGAAACTCTAATCCTGTAAAACCCAATAGTGCTGTAACAATAGTTATAATCAAAAAATGAATCGTATAGTTTTTCATGGTATATGTTTTAATTAGAGAATCAAAAATACTTCATACATAGCTCCACAAGTCTTAACAAGATTCTAATTGTAACAATTTTAACATCAGCTAGCTACTTCACAGGTTTTAGTGCATTGTTTTTTACAACATGTGAAAGTACTATCTGAGTTTTAGTTTCACCATAAAAAATAAGTTGGTCTATAAAAGACTCTAAATGTTTTTGATTTTTTAAAACAACTTCCATTACAATATTTTCATTTCCTGTAATGCGATAGCAGTTTATAACCTCATCGTATGTTTTTACTATTTCAAGAAAAGGTTTCAATTTACCCATAAAAGCGCGAAGTGTGATAATGGCTTTAAATTGATACCCCGCTTCCATAGGAGAAACATCTGTAAAATAACCAGTTATAATATTAGAGTCTTCCATTTTTTTAATACGTTCAGAAACTGCAGGAGAACTAATACCTACCTCCCTCCCGATTTCGGTGTTTGGCTGACGTGCATTTCTTTGAAGACACTTCAGTATTTTCCAGTTTAAAGAATCTATACTCATATTAAAGTTTTAATCAATTTTTACTTAATATTTAAAGCAAATATACATTTTTACTTTAATATCAATTATGAATTAAAGTTTCTTGTCGCTAAATTTGATACACTTTAAAATTATAAAATGTCAGCTCATACTTACGGAAATAATAAACATTCAGCGATGTACCTAAAAGCAATGGAAATTTTTTCATTAGCTCGTAACATCTCTACATACCTAAGTTATGATTTAGCAGGAATTCAGAAAAACGGAAAAGAAGATCCTAATATTTATTTCAGTGGCGATATTGTTCAACAATCAGTATCACTTGGACCTAAAATTTTAAAAGCAGAAAGTCAACCTTTTTCTGAAGAAAAACACAAGCATGCAGCTTCTGTGATTCACTTATCTAATTTGTTATACAAAAACTGCGAACGCTTAGAGAAAGTTAATAGCAATGGTAAAGATTTTCTTCCGTTACTAAGGAAAGAAATCAAGAAATTTCGCAAACTTCAACATACCTGGCAATTAACTCTTTAACATTTAGAGTTCTACTTTTCATTTTCTATATCAGAAACCTATCGTTACCTTTGTAAAAGGAATGTATTAATGCCTTATTATGTTTGAAGACGACGATTTTGATTCTATGGAGCACCACAACCACGTGAGGCAAATGCCTATTTATATAAAAGCCGAGGAAATTTCAAACCTTGTCTATCACCTTGTAAAATCTGTAGAAAACACCGATATAAAGTATAAACGCAAAGGCGAAAAGAAATTAATGGAGTATAATTTGAGTTATATGATGGAAAACTCACTTATTATTCCAACCAAAATTATGGGTGCAGAAAGCGTTGATGCTTACGACCTTAAAATGGAAAATGCCACCATAATTCGTAAATCAGCTCGCGAAATTATCAACGACCTTCAAGGAATTGAAATGTTAGGCTTTGATGAAATTGAATACCTTGATTTACTTCGAAAAGAAGTTGAAACCTTCCGTGTTCTTTTTGCTGAATGGGTGAAGACCTTTGATCCTTGGGATTACACTATAGATCGTTGGGGGCTTTTTAATCCGCCAGGTATAAATTACGACGACCACAGCCCTGAAGATGACATCCCTTTTGATTCAGAAAATATTTTTGAAGATTTTTTTGATGATTATGAAGATGAGGATTGGGAAGATCTAGAAGATGAAGATAGTGAAACTGAGGAAGAAGAATAACAACAATTTTTAATTTTAAAATATAAACCCCGACAATCTAATTAGAATGTCGGGGTTTATTATTATTAATTATTATTTCTACATATTACGTCTATACTGCCCACCTACTTTAAATAAGGCTTCGGTAATTTGCCCTAACGAACAAACCTTTGTTGCTTCCATAAGTTCTTCAAATATGTTTTTATTGTGAATTGCTGCAGTCTGCACTTTTTCAATTGCATCCGTTGCTTTTCCATCATACATTTTATGAAGACTTTGAAGTGTTTTAATTTGAACCTGCTTCTCTTCCTCGGTTGCGCGAATTACTTCAGCAGGAAGAACGGTTGGCGAACCTTTACTACTTAAAAAAGTATTTACTCCAATAATCGGGAATTCACCATTGTGCTTTAAAGTTTCATAATACAAACTCTCTTCTTGAATTTTGCTGCGTTGGTACATAGTTTCCATTGCACCAAGAACTCCTCCACGCTCAGTAATACTATCAAATTCTTTTAATACAGCTTCTTCTACTAAATCGGTTAACTCTTCAATAATGAAAGATCCTTGAATTGGGTTTTCATTTTTAGCAAGCCCTAATTCCTTATTGATAATTAACTGAATTGCCATTGCACGACGTACACTTTCTTCTGTAGGTGTTGTAATAGCCTCATCGTAAGCATTTGTATGCAGTGAATTACAGTTATCATAAATAGCGTAAAGCGCTTGTAATGTAGTACGAATATCATTAAAGTCTATTTCCTGCGCGTGTAATGAACGTCCAGAAGTTTGAATGTGATACTTCAGCATTTGAGCTCTTGGGTTTGCACCATACTTCTCTTTTAATGCTTTTGCCCAAATCTTTCTAGCTACTCGACCAATAACTGCATATTCAGGGTCGATACCATTACTAAAGAAAAATGAAAGGTTTGGACCAAACTCGTTGATGTCCATCCCACGGCTCAAGTAATATTCTACATAAGTAAAACCATTTGCTAGAGTAAATGCCAACTGAGTAATTGGGTTAGCTCCTGCTTCGGCAATGTGGTAACCACTAATAGAAACAGAATAGAAGTTTCTTACTTTCTTTTCGATAAAATACTCCTGAACATCCCCCATCAATCTAAGGGCAAATTCTGTAGAGAATATACAAGTATTTTGCGCTTGATCTTCTTTTAAAATATCTGCTTGAACGGTACCGCGAACCTGTTGTAGTGTTTCGTATTTAATTTTGTTGTAAACATCAGCATCTAATACTTGATCTCCCGTTAAACCGAGTAGCATCAATCCTAAACCGTTATTTCCTTCTGGTAACTCTCCATGGTATTTAGGACGTTCAATACCTTTATCCTTGTAAATTTTATTGATTTTCTTTTCAACATCTGCCTCGAGACCGTTTTCAACAATGTACTTCTCACAATTCTGATCGATAGCTGCATTCATGAAGAACCCTAAAAGCATAGGTGCAGGACCATTAATCGTCATACTCACAGATGTCATTGCGTGACTTAAATCAAAACCAGAGTAAAGTTTCTTGGCGTCGTCTAAACAGCAAATAGAAACTCCCGCGTTACCGATTTTCCCATAAATATCCGGTCTTAAATCAGGGTCATTACCATATAAGGTAACACTATCAAAAGCAGTAGAAAGCCTTTTTGCAGGCAATCCCATACTTACGTAGTGAAAACGTCTATTTGTACGCTCTGGTCCACCCTCACCTGCGAACATTCTTGCAGGATCCTCACCAGTTCTTTTAAAAGGATATAAACCAGAAGTATAAGGGAATTCTCCTGGAACATTTTCTTGAAGTACCCATCTTAAAATATCGCCCCAAGCTTGATATTTTGGCAAAGCAACTTTTGGGATTTGTGAATGTGAAAGCGACTCGGTATGTGTTTCAATCTTAATTTCTTTGTCGCGAACTTTAAAACTATAGATTGGATTTTTATATTTATTTACTTTTTCATTCCAACCGGTGATAACCTCCCAGTTGTAGGGGTCTAAATTCAACTTTTCACGATCAAATTCAGCAAGTAATAATTTTAATAGATCTTTATTGGCTTCCGAATCGTCAATAAATTCAGAAACTATCCCAGCTTTATCCAATTCTGGTGTTTTTCCAGAAATCGATTCTATAGCTTTATAGATTCCATAAAGTTTTTGGGCAACTTCAGATTGCTCTGAAGCTTTTTTGTCGTAAGCTCTGTTGTTTTCAGCAATTTCAGATAAGTATCGCGTTCTTGATGGTGGGATCACAAAAACCTTCTCATCCATTTCTTCTGGAACTTGAAAATCACTTTTAAGATCTCCCTCAGTTTTTTCTGAAATAGTTTCCATAATTGCTTTATACAGCGTGTTCATTCCAGGATCGTTAAACTGGGACGCTATTGTTCCATAAACAGGGAGCTCGTCTTGTGGAGTTTCCCATAGGTGATGGTTACGTACATATTGTTTTTTAACATCGCGTAGTGCATCTAAAGAACCGCGCTTGTCAAACTTGTTAATTGCCACTAAGTCGGCAAAATCTAACATATCAATTTTCTCAAGCTGAGTTGCCGCACCAAATTCAGGAGTCATTACATATAATGAAACATCACTGTGCTCTAATATTTCGGTGTCGCTCTGCCCAATACCTGAAGTTTCAAGTATGATTAAATCGAAATTAGCAGCTTTTAAAACCTGAATGGCCTCAGCTACGTATTTAGACAATGCAAGATTACTTTGTCTTGTAGCCAAACTACGCATATATACTCTTGGAGAGTTAATAGCGTTCATACGAATTCGGTCTCCTAATAAAGCCCCACCCGTTTTTCTCTTTGATGGATCTACAGAAACAATTCCAATAGTTTTTTCAGGGAAATCAATTAGAAATCTTCTTACTAATTCATCAACTAATGAAGATTTACCCGCTCCTCCTGTTCCAGTAATACCTAATACAGGAGTTGTATTTTTTTCGTTTATTTCGTGAATTTTATCAAGCGCATCTTTTGCGATTTCTGGGAAATTTTCAGCAGCAGAAATTAAGCGAGCAATAGAACCGATTTCCTTATTTGGAAGATTCTCTAGTTCATTATTAAGTTTATCACCAATAGCAAAGTCTGATTGTTTAACTAAATCGTTAATCATTCCCTGCAACCCCATTTCTCTACCATCATCAGGCGCATAAATACGAGTGATACCGTAATCCATCAATTCTTTTATCTCTGATGGAAGAATAACACCACCACCACCACCAAATATCTTAATATGACTCGCCCCTTTTTCCTTTAGAAGGTCGTACATATATTTAAAGTATTCGTTGTGCCCTCCCTGGTAGGAAGTCATAGCTATAGCATTCGCATCTTCTTGGATTGCCGTATTTACCACTTCTTCTACACTGCGGTCGTGACCTATGTGTATAACCTCAACACCAGTGGACTGAATAATTCGTCTCATTATATTAATAGCGGCATCATGTCCATCAAAAAGAGATGCTGCAGTTACAATACGTACTTTATGTTCAGGGGTATATGGCTTAATGTTTTGCATAATAATTTCTACTTGTAAATTAATAGGCAAATTTAATTAAAACCATACGAACTAAACAGCTATATGTAATAATGATAATTTTAAAAAATATTATGACAATAAATCATTTTATCGTATCTTAGAGTATTAATTTCTTAATCTAAATATAAAATATTATGAAAAAAATCTACTTATTAGCATTTGCTTTAGGAGCATTTGCTTTTTCTACTCAAGCTCAAGTAGAATTAACCGACGATTTCGAATCTTATACGGTGGGCGATGTATCACCACAAGCAGATCATTGGCGTACTTGGTCTGGTAATAGTGGAGGTGCTGAAGATGCCGACGTAACAGACGATGAAGCCTTGTCCGGAATCAAATCATTACATATTGACGGATCTGGAATTACAGATATGATTCTGTTAACTCCTACGGCCCCTATGTTTGGAACATATACAATTCAATGGTACTCATATATTCCTGCTGGAGCTTCTGGTTATTTTAACATGCAGGCAGCATTGAGCGCAAGTGGTTCGGCATGGACACAAGCTCTTATGGGAGGAAACGTTTATTTTAATTGTAGTGGTTCAGAAGCTGGACAAGGAGGAGTAACTGGACAAACAGATTGCTCTACCTATGACCAAGTTTTTACTTTTCCAGAAGACCAATGGTTTAAAACAACCTGTGTTTATGATTTAGATAACCAGGTTTGGGACATGTTTATAGATGGACAACAAGTGATTTTCGCACAAGTATTTGAATTTGGAGGTCAAGTATTTACAGAATTAGCTGGAATTGACTTCTATTCCGCCAGCCCAAACAACGATATGTATATAGATGATATAATTATGGCTTCTGGGATTTTAAGTACAGAAAATTTTACTGAAGATAAATTCTCTGTATATCCTAACCCTGTAAAAGACATACTAAACATAGAATCTGCAGCTTCAGTAGATAAAATAACTGTTTATGATGTTTTAGGAAAAGTTGTGCTTCAAGAGAAGCCAGGAAAAATTTCTCCTACAGTTAATATGGGCAGCTTTTCTTCAGGAACATATATGGTTAAAGTAACTATCGGAAACAACTCAAAAATTGTAAAAATCGTAAAATAAAAAAGAGTTTTAAATGTTTAATTTTAAAAAGGTCCTTAAGTTTTAAGGGCTTTTTTTATTTCATAAAACTTATTTTTTTTCAATAAAAACATCAAAACATCTTTTTTTTAAATCATTTTATTATATATTAGACCCTCATAAAATCAAACAAACTATAAAATATTATGAAAAAAATTTACTTATTAGCATTTACCTTAGGAGCATTTAGTTTATCTACATCTTATGGTCAAATTGACCAACAAGATGATCTTGAAAGCTATTCTCCTGGTCCTATTTCATCTCAAGCTGACTATTGGAAAACTTGGTCTGGAGAGGAAGGTGGCCCAGAAGATGGTATCGTTGCCTTAGACCAATCTAACTCAGGTTCACAGTCTTTATTAATTGATGAAGTTGGGGCTCCTGCTGGTAAAGACCAATTGTATCTTATCGATAGCCAACCAGACACCGATATCTATACTGTAAGATTTAGCATGTACATTCCATCTGGAAAAGAAGGATATTTCAACTTACAAGGAGAAACACCTGCAGGTAGCCAAGGTGATGGTTCATTCTTAAGCCCTGATATTTATTTTAATCCAGACAATATGACTCCAGGTCAAGGTCAAGTTGCTGATGGATCTGCTACTTGGGCTTTCCCTCATGACGCATGGTTTCCAGTAGAATTAATTTTAGATCTTGACAATAAAACACTTCAAATGAATGTAGATGGTTTACCAGCTATTTTAGAAGGAACTCCATTTAACGATATGGCAGTACCTTATTTTGGAGCTATTGACTTTTACGCACCTAGCGAGTTTACAACTTACTACATTGATGATGTAGTTACAGCTTTTGGCTTACTAAGTACTGAAGATTTTAAAGCTGATAAATTCTCTGTATACCCTAACCCAGTGAAAGACTTCTTAAATATAGAAACTGTTAATGCTGTAGACCAAGTAGTTATTTACGATGTATTAGGAAAAGTTGTACTTCAAGAAAACCCAAGCACAATTTCTCCAAGAATTAACATGAGTAACCTTCCAACTGGTGCTTATTTAGTTAAAGTAAAAATTGGAAACAGCTCTAAAACTGTAAAAGTTCTTAAATAAGAATTTTAAAATAAGTTTATAATTAAAAGACCCTTCACATTGAAGGGTCTTTTTTTATCTTTGAGGTTTCTATAAAAACACAATCAAGATGTATTTAAAAAAATTTATTCTTTTTATTAGTGTATTCACGCTAGTTTCATGCGCTGAACTACAGCAAGTAGTAAACACCCTACCAACTGACACAGGTATAGGTATGGACCCTCAACTAATAGGAAATGGTCTTAGAGAAGCTTTAGATAAAGGAATAGATAAACAAGTAACAAAGCTAACAAACAAGGATGGCTTTTATAAAAATCAACTCGTGAAGATTATGTTGCCTTCAGAGTTGCAGAAGGTAGATCAAACCCTACGCGATATAGGCCTTGGAAGTCTTGCCGATGAAGGGATTAAAGCATTAAACCGCGCTGCTGAAGATGCTGTAAAAGAAGCTACTCCTATATTTGTAAGCGCAGTAATGCAAATTACCTTTACGGATGCAAAAAACATTCTTCTAGGCCCAGATAATGCAGCCACTAATTATTTAGAACAACGCACTAACACTGCTTTATATTCAAAATTTAATCCTGTAATAAAAAACTCTTTTGCTAAAGTTGGAGCAGATCAAATTTGGACAAATATTATTACAAGATACAATTCAGTTCCTTTTGTTACTAAAGTAAATCCAGATTTAACCGACTATGTAACCAACGAAGCTTTAAAAGGTGTTTATACGATGATTAGTGTAGAGGAAAAAGATATTAGAAACAATATCGGTGCAAGAACCACAAAATTACTCAGACAGGTATTTGCTATGCAGGATTAATATCCTTAATTAATTAACAGTATAAATCACTAAGCAACTTTATTTTAGGAGACTATTAACCAAGCCTTTGTAACATTTTGGCTTTATACAAATTATCTTTGCATTTGTAAAAAATGCGGCAATGACTAATTTGTTTAGAAAAAAATCGAAGCTTGAAAAACTAGAAGAAAAATACACTCTTTTAATGAAGAAATCTTTTGAAACTTCTCTAAAAGATGTCGATAAAAGTGAATTATTTCAAAGTCAAGCCGATAAAATTAAAAGTGAAATACAAAGGCTTTCATTGAACAGCCATTCTTAATTGATTCACATATTAGCTTTCGTGCAGTCTTTTAAAGTACTCAAACGCTTTTGTCATTCTACTACCATACCAACTAAAGAATTCTCCATCTACTAATTTAACTTCAGCTTTAAATTCTTTTTGAAATTCTGAAACGTGTTTTTGTTTAAAAGGAAATGGTTCTGTGGAAAGTAAAATGGTTTCAGCCTGCCGTAATAATTCTTCTCGAACTTCAGGATAACGTGAGTTTTCATCAGTAAAGAGATTATCAAACCTATTTAATTCTAGCAATTCATTGATGAATGTATCTCTTCCTGCAGCCATATACGGATCTTTCCATATTAGGTAAACTACTTTTTTTATAGGAAGTTTCTCAGAAAATGCTCTGAAGGCCTTCAATTCGGATAAAATTTTTGAACTTATTTCTAATGCAGATTGCGAGACTTCAAACACCTCCCCTAACCTATTTATCATCTCAATACATTCAGAAATATTTGAGATATCACTTACCCAAACTGGAGCTATTTTCTCTAACTCAATTACTATTTCTTCAGTATTTTCTTCTTTATTACAAATTACAATGTCTGGATTAAGAGCTTTCACCTTCTCGAAGTGTACATTTTTTGTACCTCCAACAATTGACTTTTCCTTCCGAAGCTTATTAGGGTGCACACAAAACTTGGTTACCCCAACTATATTGTCGCGTAAACCTAAATCTACCAATAATTCGGTTTGCGAAGGCACCAAGGAAACAATTCGAGTGGGAGTTTTGCTAAGTTTTACAACTCTATTTAACTGATCAATGAATTCCATCTAAAATGGTTTTCATTTCAGTTTGCATTTTCATTGCTACTTCAGCAGCAGCATCGGCAAAATCAATTTTATTTGAAGCGTAAATTATACCTCTTGAAGAGTTTATTAATAAACCAATGTTTTCAGACATTCCATATTTACAAACATCTTGTAGATTTCCGCCTTGAGCTCCTACACCAGGAACCAATAAAAAGCTATTAGGCACAATTTTGCGAATGTCTGCTAAGTACTCTGCTTTAGTTGCTCCAACTACGTACATTAAGTTTTCACTATTGCCCCAAGCTTTAGAAGTTTCCAAAACCTCTTTATAGAGTTCTTGTTGCCCAACATTTTTTGTTTGAAAATCAAAAGCACCTTCATTTGAAGTAAGTGCAAGTAAAATTGTATGCTTGTCTTTAAAATCTAGAAAAGGTTCTACAGAGTCTTTACCCATATAGGGAGCAACAGTAATCGAATCGAATCCCAAGTCTTCAAAGAAAGCTTTTGCATACCTTGAAGATGTATTGCCTATATCACCGCGTTTTGCATCTGCAATGGTAAAGATTTCTGGATAATTTTTATTTAAATAAGAAATCGTCTTTTCCAGGGATTTCCATCCTTTTAAACCATAAGCCTCATAAAAAGCAGTATTTGGCTTATACGCCACTGCATATTGATGTGTAGCATCTATAATAGCTTTATTAAATGCAAAAATCGGGTCTTCTTCCTTTAAAAGAAATTCCGGAATTTTATCAAGATCTACATCAAGTCCAACGCAAAGAAAAGATTTCTTCCTTTTTATTTCTGAAATTAATTGTTGGGTAGTCATTAGGGTTAATTTAAATCTGATGAAAGTTTATGGTAAAGTATCGGTAAATTAAATAGAAGTGAAATTAACCAACTACGATTAATAGTTGGTTAATCCCTACTTTATAAGACTTGTAACGCTAAACTGTTTTAAAATGTTTCGCCTGTTTCTTTTAGTTTTTCTGTATTACTCACCAATTGCAATTCGTCTATTATTTCTTGGATATCTCCATTCATAATATTACCCAAGTTGTAAAGAGTAAGGTTTATTCTATGGTCGGTTACACGTCCTTGTGAGTAGTTATATGTTCTAATTTTAGCACTACGATCTCCACTTGTTACCATAGAACCTCTTTTAAGAGCATCTTCAGCTTGTTTTTTAGCCAATTCCATATCATACAAACGTGAACGAAGTACTCTAAAGGCTTTTTCCTTGTTTTTGTGCTGCGATTTTTGATCTTGACACTGGGCAACCAATCCTGTTGGAACGTGAGTTAAACGCACAGCAGAATAGGTAGTGTTAACAGACTGCCCACCTGGTCCAGAAGAACAGAAGAAATCTACCCTTACATCTTTTGGGTTTATTTCAATATCAAATTCTTCAGCTTCTGGAAACACCATAACCGTAGCAGCACTTGTATGTACACGTCCTTGAGTTTCGGTTTGTGGTACTCGTTGTACACGGTGTACCCCAGCTTCAAACTTTAGAGTGCCATAAACATCATCACCTTCAATTTCAAACTGAATTTCTTTAAAACCTCCGCTAGTACCTTCACTTAAATCTATAACGTTTGTCTTCCAACCTTTACCTTCACAATACTTTGTGTACATTCTGAAAAGGTCTCCTGCAAATATACTTGCTTCATCACCACCCGTACCCGCGCGAATTTCCATAACGGCGTTCTTAGAGTCTTCAGGATCTTTAGGCACTAAAAGGAATTTAATTTCCTCTTCTAATTGAGGCAAACGAGTTGACGCTTCGTCTAGTTGCAACTTTGCCATTTCAACCATTTCCGCATCACTTCCATCTGAAATGATTTCTTGAGCTTCATTAATATTATCAGTAAGTTCAAGATATTCTGATCTTTTATCCATCAAAACTCTTAAGTCTTTATACTCTTTATTCAATTGAATATACCTCTTTTGGTCACTGATTATATCTGGTTGAATGATAAGGTCACTCACCTCATCGAAACGCTGTTTTATTATTTGAAGCCTGTCTAACATATATTTTTATAATGAATGGCAAATTTACAATTTTTTAGTCGAAATTATTTCGATTGAAAAAATGAAATTATTTCTTGAAGAAACCTGAAGTTTCTAAATCTATTTTGTGGTGTTTTAGAGCAAATTACGAGGTTTCTTTCGATTTAGATAACTTATCAAAATCGATAACCACTCCTACGCCAAGTATTTGTTTCCACTGCACACTTGGGCCTTCAAGAATGATTTCTTCGTTTGTGATTTCATTTCTTTTGGACTCTACTTTAATATCATTATCATATCTGAGGTGAGATCCTAAAGTTGCTTTAACAAACTTGTTTACTTTCATATCTATATTCACCTCCCAATCAATATCAATATTGCCAAAACTATTGACATAATCGGTATATAATCTTAAATGACTATTCAATTTAATATTTTCGAAAATATTCTCTTCGTATTTATTGGTTAACAGTATACCTACTTCTTGCTTTATATTATTACCCTTACTCAACATATTTCCATCCATGTCGTAAATAGCTGGATTTACACCAAAAGCTCCTCTATTTGCCAGATGATCATCCATTACAAAAGTGGTTTTTAAAGTAAAAGGAGAAGCATAAAATGATAAATGTTCAATTTTTCTACCGTATTCCATCCCAACACCAAAAAACATATAACCAGGCGCTAAAAACCTAGATATAGCTTCATCCTTATTAGGGTATTTATAACCATTAGAAAACTGAGTGTTAAAGCTAAATCTTGCAGAATAAAACCAATTGCTTATAGAATCGGTTTGCAGCACTACGTTGGAATTTAAATCTATAACATCTTCGGTTTTTTTTACACCATTATCTTGTTGCTTATTTAAACCGTATTTGAGGTTTAATTCAGAGTTCCAAAACCATTTTTCTTGCTTATATTTTGCTATAGACTTAGTAGAAACAATACCTGAAATAGAATTTGTTCCTCCAGAATTCCAATTAGTAAAAGATACTTGATTTAGTAATAAGCCAACCTCATTTTTGGTTCTCCAACCTAAGTCGACAGTATCCTTTTTTTTTGTTTTTACCTTTAATGAATCTGTATGCGCTTTTAAATTATAAGAGTTAAGAATCAGTAAAGGAAAAATTAACCAAAGAGTATATTTCATTATAATCTATTTAATAAGTAAACGTGCCGTTTTCACCAGTTATTGTAAGCTTCTTTGTTTCTGAAGCCTCAACTCTACCCACTATTTGGGCGTCTACATTAAATGACTTTGAAATTTTTATGATCTTCTCAGCAATTTCTTCTGGAACGTATAACTCCATTCTATGCCCCATATTAAAAACCTTATACATCTCTTTCCAATCGGTCTTACTTTCAGCCTGAATTAGTTTGAAAAGTGGTGGAACATCAAAAAGATTATCTTTTATAATATGAAGGTTTTCTACAAAATGAAGAATTTTGGTTTGTGCCCCTCCACTACAGTGTACCATCCCATGAATTTCTTTCTTGGTAAACTGCGATAAAATTTCTTTAATTATTGGCGCGTAGGTACGAGTTGGAGACAAAACTAATTTTCCAGCATTTAGGGGACTGTTTTCAACAGTATCCTGTAGTTTTTTAGAGCCAGAATAAACTAACTCAGACGGCACTGACGAATCAAAGCTTTCAGGGTATTTATCACTTAGGTATTTTTCAAATACATCATGTCTAGCTGAAGTAAGACCATTACTTCCCATACCTCCATTGTATTCTTTCTCGTAAGTTGCTTGACCAAAAGAAGCCAAACCAACAATTACATCTCCTGGTTTTATATTTGCATTATCAACTACATCGCTACGTTTCATTCTTGCAGTTACGGTAGAATCTACAATGATAGTTCGTACTAAATCGCCCACATCGGCTGTTTCACCACCAGTTGAATAAATGTTTACACCAAATTGTTTTAATTCGGAAATCAATTCTTCTGTACCATTTATTATTGCAGAAATAACTTCACCTGGAACTAAGTTTTTATTTCTTCCTATGGTTGAAGAAAGCATAATATTATCTACAGACCCCACACAAAGTAGGTCGTCTATATTCATAATAAGCGCGTCTTGAGCAATCCCTTTCCAAACAGATAAATCTCCCGTTTCTTTCCAATACGCATATGCAAGTGAAGATTTTGTCCCAGCACCATCGGCGTGCATAATCAAACAATAGTCTTTATCACCCGTAAGATAATCGGGGACTATTTTACAAAAGGCTTTAGGAAATAAACCTTTATCGACATTTTTGATGGCGTTGTGTACATCTTCTTTACCGGCCGAAACACCTCTTTGTGCGTACCTATCTGAATTTTGTGAGCTCATTTAATAAAATTTACGGCAAAAATACGCATTAAAAAAAGCCCAGCAAAGTGGGCTTTTTGAAATATGGTTAATTAGTTTACTCCCAATCAGGCATAAATGCATTTTCAAATAGAAGAGTTCTACTTTCGCTATCACCTATTTCTAATTGATAAACATCTTTTTGAGAAATACCATCGTTAGAGGTATTTGTAAATATTACAAAGGCTTCATTTGGTGAGAATATAGGTTCTAAATCATTAGTACCATTAGGTTTTTCACCAGAAATATCTGTGGTTGTATTTGTAACTATATCGTATAGGAATATTCTAGAATTCAATCTTCTATAATCTAATGGCTCAAAGCCATCCACATCATAGGAGTATACGATTTTGGAATTTGTTACAGAAATATCCAATCCTCCTGCACCACCAGGAAGTCCCGTTATAAGAGTATCTAACACTGTTCCACTAAAATCTATAGTAAAAATTGAAATATCATATCCACTTAAATTATTTGTTTTCAACACTATTAGATCGCTATTTTCACTAACAGCAATTTCAGAAATTAAAGAACCATCGGTAGTTTGATATACTAGTTCCAGGTCTTGTCCGCTTGATCGAATTCGATATAATTTATCCAATACTGGGAAGTATATACGATCACTCGTTGGAGGCCAAGATATATTTATTTCATTCAAATTAAAACCATTAGGCTTTACGTTTGAGGTAACTTTAACCTTATCGGTACCATCGCGGTTCATAGTATATATGTCGGCTTGGGCACCAGTTGTTTGCAGGTAAGCAATTCTATTTGCAGCAACATTTCTACGTGGCCTGTAACTATTTGTGTTTTCGGAAGTTAACTGAAATTCATTACCTTCTTCATCAGCTGAAAATATCACATTATTCCCATTGATATTTCTGACGAATAGAAATCTATTTTCTATGGGTGCTGGTTTCACCTTAAAAGTTCCAACAGGGCTTAATACAGGTGGATTATACTCATCTGCGGCTGTTACTTGCCAAAAATATTGTGCCCCAAGTATTAACTCTGGATATAAATATATAGTATCATTTAAATCGTCAAACCTTTCTACCACATCATTTTGGTCGTTTCGCAATTCTAATTCGAATGTTATTGGATCGCCTTCTGGATCTATTGAACTCCATTGAAATAGTGCTTCTACACCATCAATAACTTCATTTTCTGCTGGCATAAGTAATTCAGGTGCAGAAGGCGGTCTATTGTTTGCAGTGGAAACCTCCATATCGAAGATTACATTTACTGTTTTATTTGCTATAACAGTTGCTGGCTCATAACGGGCTAGATATCCATCTAAACGAGCTAAAACCGAATATTCACCCGCGGGTACGTTTTCTAAAATAAAATACCCAGCATTATCTGTAAACACCGTGCTAGTAACTGGACTTGTAGATATTCTTACATTTTGCAGTGGTTCGTTTGTTCCTTCGATTACAGCCTTCCCGATAATTTTACCGTAGGCGTTTTCGTCAATTCGGTCTTCGTTACAGCTAACCAAAACGACAAATAACAAGCATAAGAACTTTATATATGTAAAACTTCTTCTCATCTGTATGTTATATTTGTTCATTAATGTTATTTTCTTAAAACCACCCGATTATTAATTATTTAGCGGTGATATTTCAAGTTGATCCCCTTCATTATATATTTTCTTTTTTGATCTAGAAGAACCAAAGTTATAACTCAAACCTAAACTCATTGTATAGTAAAAGTCGTCCCGCCTTCCGTGAGGTAAATTGTCTATTTTATCTGAGAATGTAACATCCCACTCTCCATTAAGCACAAACGACACTCTTGGTGAAACATGATATTCCAATCCCGCTCCAAATTTTAAATTAAAGAAGCTATCCCAACGTTGAAGGTGGCCTATAGGACTATCATCTGCAAACAGCAAAATTCCTGGACCTGCGTAGAAAATAGGACTTAACCTATCATTTGGCAACATATTATACTCAACATTAAAGCCTTGAGTAAGCCACCAATGATTTATTTCTGGAGTAGAATTGAGCCTAAAGAATTGGAAGTCTGCCGCCACTCTTAATTCTGGAATTATAGAATATTTATACATGAGCCCAAATTTGTAATCTAATATTCCAGTTGAATAATCGCCATCAACTAAAGCCATTCCAGCATTAAAGTTAAACTGACTATTATAATTATTCTCTAAATACCTTCTTTCGTATAAACCCGTTGATTCTTCAACTTCTTTTTCAAGTAAATATTCATCTACTATCTCTTTATTTTTCTCACTTCCTTCTTTTGTAGACCACAATTTATCTTTGATACCTTCAATGATTAACATTTCAACCGACTTCTCAATAGCTTCTTGAACTGCCATCTGTGCTGGTTCATTTTTGGTAAAACCAGTTTCAACTTCAAGTAATCGCTGAAAATTTACGTATTTGAAAAGACTAACATCCACAGCCTGTGATAAGACTGTTTTAGACACATATACTGTTTTCAGCACTTCCCCAGTATTTGTAGATACGGCACGTAAGTAAACCGTAATCCTATCTTGTCTATATTGTGTAGAACCTCCTACACCAAAATATTTTGCACCAGCACCACCAGTTAGGATATTGGAATCATAGGACACCACTCCACCTTCTAATAAAACACCAGCAAATAAAAGTGGAGGTAATCGTGTAGGAGAATTATCGTTAACCCTTCTGTGTTCCTCACGGGTGGATCGTATAATCTGACGTTCATTTAAAAGGTTACTAATATTTTCACGTTCTATAGGTCTAAACCACTTTGAATCCTCTAAAGCCTTAATTAAAATAGTTGTTGCGCCTTGTGTAATTGCCGTACTAAATGTACTTCCATTTTCTATATTCTTATATTGTCCGGTTTGGTCTTTAAAATTATAAACACCAGCAATTATCGCTTCTTCTGGCTCGGGAAGAGTATAAAGGGTTTTCGTTTGCTTGGTAATTTCACCAATACGTGCTTCTTGTGGACCTAAGGGTTGGTTAAAATATGCGCCACAACCCCAAAATAAGAGTGAGAGAGCTACAATACAAAGCTTTGTAAGTGTATTCTTCATATAAACTTTAATTTGGTATGATTATTTGGGTTGCTTCACCTGTAATAATATTTAATACGTTTATCACTAATCCCCCCGATGAATCAAATACTTCATACTGGTAATCACCACTAATACTGGTCCCTTCAGGTGGAACATTGTCTTTGGTAAACTGATTCCCGCCGAATCCCCCGAAGCCCCCTAACCGATCAAAAGCATCAAACTGAGAATCGTCCTTAAATGAGTTTTGAGCATTTGCTGAATTAAGCAACCATGCTCCATTAAAGGAATCTCCCCCTACAAAAGAAGGATTTATAGGCTTATACACTAACTGTTGCCCAAAGCTTACAGTAGAAAAAGTAATAAATAAGAAAAAAATAAAGTATTTCATCTTCATTCGTATTAGTTAATTTGTGTGAGATATTAAATCGCCAGTTTATTAAGGAAAAGATAAGTAATTTTTATTGAATTTTAACTAAAAAGATTGAAAATCGCATTAAAAAATTAAAATTTTCTAGTAATATTTTTGAGTGTGTTTTCTCTCTTTGTATTGGTGTAAAAACCAATAAACTCTCCTTACCGCAATGTCGGCCATCTGTTTTAAATACTCAGTTTGAGGTCTAACAAAAAATTCCAAAACTTTTTCATTTGCAACTAAAACTTCTATTTTAGTGTTATTGTTTAACGACAAAACCTCTTTAATAGTTACAATTTCTGACCCGTTTATATTATTCAATCTGTAATTTTGATCAAACATTTTATAAAAATCCCTACCTGGTTTAGTTTTGGTATCTTCGGTAACAATTCCGCCAATCATAATACCATCCACAGGCTTTATACTAACATCAGGCGAAGGATTTACCGCCCTTTCTCTTTCAATACTATCGTTTTTTTGCAAGGCCAAATCCTCTTCTGTCGGATTAATTACTTTACGATCCATACCCAATGGTGTATCTTCGTCGTCATAAATTAATAGCAATACAATTACCCGTTGGTTTTCGCTCACATTTATAGAAGTGGTAGAAAGATTTTTTTTCTCCCCGATTTCAAGCACAAATCTGCCTCTTTGATCGTTTTTTGATGTATTTGAATTATTTTCTTGATTTTTAATTACAGAAAGAGTATAATGTAAACTCTGGTTTGATACAGTTTTATTTACAGCCAAACCAGTAATGTTATATGTATTTCCATACTGCTGTATATTAATTTCAGCTTCAATTTGGGAATTATACATTTGCGAGTGAGCAATGCTAGAGAAAAACAGCAACAAGCATATAAGTAGGCTATATTGTATATTTTTATACAAAATTTTAATTTTTTAAATTCCGAATAATTACTGTCTGATTTCTACCTTTCATAGTAACCATCATTTTATCGGACATTGAATTTTGGCTGCCAAGCCGAATTAAGTTTTGGTTTGCTCCAAATTGCACAACGTTTGCAGCATGTAAACCATTTTTATTGCCACTAATATCTGTAAAGCTATGATTATCACCTATTTGAAGAACTTCTTCGGAGATTTTATCTGCAGACACAAAAACACCTATATCATTTCGGTTACCAATTTGAAACAATCGCACATCACTTTGGTTTGATTTTGTAATAGAAAATGCTGTATTATCATTCCCAATTTGTTGAACAAAAACACTTTTACTAATATTACTTACAGGAAGATTTTGGGATGCTACGACATTATAAAGCGAAGGTTTAGCTTGAATTTTTTCTAAAGCTTTATTGTCCTTGTCTTTATATGTTTGAGCAGAAGACACATTTACAAAACAAAAATGAGCTAAGACTATAATTATAATATTGAAAGTTTTCATCTTTATATTTTTTAATGGTCTTGTTGAAGATATTGATTTTTTTGAAAATTAACAACTAGAACAAATCCTTATTAATTTTAATTTTTATAATCCCTTTTTAAAATAAGTATAAGAGCATTGTTTAGATGCTCTTATACCATTTTTATTATAACTGATAATATATGAGCTTATTAACTCGATAAATTATTTAGTTCTGAAAAGTAACATCAACGTTACCATTACCAATTTGATCTACATGACTCCAGTTTCCTAGACCTACTTGACCTACAAGGCTAAAGTTACTATTTCCATATTGATGGTTGTAACTTGTATGACCGAAACCAGCCTGTCCAACTAAACTTATGTTGTCATTACCAGATTGTAACACATCAGAATAATTAAACAAACCTACTTGAGCAACAATACTTGTATTATCATCACCAAATTGATTCACCATAGATGTATTAAATGCGCCAGCTTGTCCTACATAGCTATAGTTGTCATTTCCAATTTGAAAAACATCAGAGTCATTAAAGAAACCTACCTGACGCGTTGTACTTTCGTTATCATCACCTAACTGAATAGTCAAAGCATTGTTATCATTACCTAACTGATAAGTAGTAGATTCATTATCGTTTCCATATTGACCTGTACCAGCCCAGTTATCGTTACCGATTTGATCAACATCACTATCATTAAGATCTCCAATTTGCTCAACGATAGAAGTATTGTCATCACCTATTTGATCAACATCACTAGTATTGGCAATACCATCCTGATAAACCATTGAGCTATTGTCATCACCTAATTGATAAACATCACTACTATTAAGGATACCATATTGTTCAACTTGTGAATCATTATCATCACCAATTTGAACTACATCGCTATCGTTAAACCAACCATCCTGCATTACTGAAGAAGTGTTGTCGTTACCACCTTGAAATACATCAGAGTCGTTAGCCCATCCGTCTTGCATTACAGAAGAAGTATTGTCATCACCCCACTGCTCTACTGTCGAGCTATTGGAAAGACCAATTTGCAATACTGAACTCACGTTATCGTCACCCCACTGATCTACATAAGAGTCGTTATCAATTCCATATTGTTCAGTTGTACTTAGGTTATCATCACCATCTTGCCAAGTATATGCATCATTATCACTCCCAACTTGTAAGGTACCAGCGGTGTTGCGATCACCTTGTTGTAGCGTTCTAGCATCGTTATCGATTCCTAATTGTGCAGTACCTGCAACATTCAAATCACCTTCTTGATCTGTATCAGAATCGTTAAATGCCCCTAATTGTAATGTAAGGTTAGCATTAAGATCGCCTGTTTGGTCCACATCTGATGTGTTTAACAGCCCAACTTGAAAAGTTCCATTTGCATTTAAGTTTCCTGTTTGAGTAACAGTACTTGTGTTAAATTGAGCAAACATCGCTGTTCCACCCATTAGCGCCATTGCGCATAAGACTACTTTTTTCATAATTTAAAGATTTAAAGATTATTAATAATTGGTTAAAAATTCTTTTTCTTGCAAGGAAAAATTTCCTTGAGGTTTTTCAGGAACACGTGAAAGCATTCCATCAAAATTAAATTATGGGGATGGATGTAAAAATGAACTTAGTAAAAGAACATTTTAAAAAGTAGGGATTTTTTCTAATTTACAAAACGCTGGGGACAGGTTTGTTTTTTTTGAGGAGGAATTGCAGCTCGAGAAAACTTATCTCCTTTTGAACTACACAACAAATATGCAATAAATATTATTAAAAAACAAACAAATTTAATCTTTTTATGCAAATAGGGGGAAACAACTATTTTTAACAAATAAAGCCCTATTTCAATAATTATCTATTAATAAAACCCACAGCACCTAGCGTCCAATTAAATCTTAATTTTCTACGCTAAACAAAAGAAATTTAAAAAAGGTTTAAACTTAAAATAACCTTAGACCTAATTAAGCAATCTTTAATACGAATATATTTCTTAGATTCATCGCTTTAAAAGTACACACAAGTAAATACCATTAACTGCGTAATAAAATACCAATTTTTTAAAATAAAAAACCGCTCAACAAAAGTTAAGCGGTTTAGAATGATCCTTATATAATAAGGTATGTTATTTTGTAAATAATAACTCTCTGTATTTAGTTAATGGCCAAAGCTCATCGTCTACTAAAAGCTCTAGTTTATCACAGTGATACCTTATAATTTGGAAATAAGGTTTTACTTCGTGACAATATGAAAGGGCACGTTTTTCGGCGTTTTCAATTTTATTAGCTTTTTTACGCTCTTCAATCATATCGGTAATACCTTTATTAATTTTAGCAAGGTGCTCACTTATTTGTTCAATAAGGTGCATTTGCTCTGTAGCAAACTTTTTGAAATCGGTGCCGTATATGTTTTTTAACCCTTGAACATTTTCTATCAATATGTTTTGATATTGAATAGCTGTAGGAATAATATGGTTTCTAGCAATATCACCAAGTACACGTCCTTCAATTTGAATACGCATAGTGTATTCTTCCATTTCAATTTCATAACGAGCCTCCATTTCCACTTTGCTCATAATCCCTAAACTTTCAAAAAGATCAATGCTTTTCTTAGAGATTTTCGCCTTTAATGCTTCCGGAGTTGTTTTGTGATTGCTAAGTCCACGTTTTTTTGCTTCCTTCTCCCAGGCTTCACCATAACCATCACCTTCAAAACGAATTCTTTTTGAGTCTTTAATATACTCTCTAAGCACATTGAAGATGGCGTCGTCCTTCTTCATCTTTTTGCTCTTTATCAATCCGTCAACTTTTGCTTTGAAGTCGATAAGTTGTTTAGCAACAATCGCATTCAACACAGTCATAGGGTTTGCACAGTTAGCTGTTGAACCTACTGCACGAAATTCAAACTTATTACCTGTAAACGCAAAGGCTGAAGTACGGTTACGGTCGGTATTATCTAGTAAAATTTCTGGAATTTTACCTACAACATTTAACTTAAGCTCTGTTTTTTCTTGTGGCGAAAGTTTCCCGTTAGTTACTTTTTCAAGCTCATCAAGAACCTCAGTTAATTGCGAACCAATAAAGGCCGAAATAATTGCTGGCGGCGCTTCGTTAGCCCCTAATCTATGATCGTTACTTGCACTTGCAATAGAGGCTCTAAGCAATTCTTCGTGATCGTTTACGGCTTTAAGCGTATTGATAAAAAAAGTTAAGAACTGAAGATTTTTCATTGGAGTACTTCCAGGTCCTAAAAGGTTTACTCCTGTATCTGTAGCTAACGACCAGTTATTGTGTTTTCCACTTCCATTTACATTTGCAAAAGGCTTCTCGTGAAACAACACCTTAAAATTATGCTTTTCGGCAATTTTATGCATCAAATCCATCAATAAGGAGTTGTGATCTACCGCAAGGTTTGTTTCTTCAAATATAGGAGCCAGCTCAAATTGATTTGGGGCAACTTCATTATGACGTGTTTTTACTGGAATACCCAATAACATACATTCAGTTTCCAAGTGTCTAATAAAGTTTAAAACACGTGCAGGAATTGAACCAAAGTAATGATCGTCTAATTGCTGTCCTTTGGCAGAAGAATGCCCAAGTAGCGTTCTTCCCGCCAATGAAATATCAGGACGAGAAGCTGCTAAAGCGCTATCTACTAAAAAGTATTCTTGCTCCCAACCTAGAGTGGCATTTACTTTAGTTACATTTTTATCAAAATATTTTGCCACTGCAGTAGCAGCATTATCAATAGAAAGTAATGCTTTAAGCAAAGGAGTTTTATAATCTAATGCTTCACCCGTATACGACACAAAAACTGTTGGTATACACAATGTCGTTCCGTAAATAAATGCAGGAGATGTTGGATCCCACGCGGTGTATCCACGAGCTTCAAATGTATTTCTAATCCCACCATTAGGGAAACTTGAAGCATCTGGTTCCTGCTGTACTAATTGACCGCCACCAAATTTTTCGATAGCGTGACCATCTTCCATTGTTTCAAAAAACGCATCGTGCTTTTCAGCAGTTGCGCCAGTTAAAGGTTGAAACCAATGAGTATAATGTGTAGCACCTTTAGCAATTGCCCATTCTTTCATACCTGTAGAGATATGATCGGCAATGTTTCTTTCTATTTTAGCGCCAGTATTAATAGCTGCCATAACACTATTAAATGAATCTTTGGTAAGATATTGACGCATAGCATCTCTATTGAAAACATTTTTCCCAAAAATTTCGGAACGCCTTGCTGGTTCTGTTACAGGAACTGGAACTCTATCGAAGGTCTTTTTTAGTGCGTGAAATCGCAATGTTGGCATCTTGTAGTTTTTTTTTAGTTTGACATTGCAAAAATAAAAAAAACCAAGGCACACCCCTTCATTTTTAGATTTTTTTTTGAAAAAAAATATGTTTCCCTGTGAAGACCCCCTAAAAAATAGGGGTTGAACCAGGAAAAGACTACTTTAAAATTGTTAAAGCAATAAAAACAGCATAAGCCGATAAAAGTAAAATCCCTCTTTTACGGCCAAGTTCGTAAGCTTTTGGAAGGAATGCTAAAGGCAAAAGTATCCCCGCAAAACCGATCATCCAGAATATGTCGTTTGTAAGCACCTCTTCGCTCATAACTGCTATAGGTTGAATAATAGCAGTAATTCCTAAAACTGAAGCAATATTAAATATGTTAGAACCTATAAGATTCCCAAGCGATAAAGCCTTTTCTTTTTTAAGTGCTGCAATTACAGAAGCAGCCAGCTCTGGGATACTTGTACCTACAGCTATCATCGTAACCGCGATTACTCGTTCTGTAACTCCAAAACTTTGTGCTAAAGAAACCGCTCCGTTTACCAACAATTCACTTCCGCCATATAATGCTACACCACCAATAACAAGCCAAAGAATAATCTTAAAATTAGATGTGGTTGCAAGACTTTCATCAACTTCTTCATCAACTTGCACTACCCCTCTATCCTTTCGAGCTTTTCGTATTAAAATCCACAGATAAACTACTAACATTAGTAGTAATGCAACCCCCTCGGAACGGGAGATTATATCTCCACTCTTTAGTATAAAATACAGCCCAATTGAAAGTATCATCATTACAGGCCAATTAAGCTTATAGAAATCTTTATCTATGGCCAAAGGTGAAATTATTGCCGTTATACCTAAAACAAGTCCAATATTTGCAATATTTGAACCGATTACATTTCCTAAAGAGATATCAGAAAACCCATTTAAAGCGGCTTGTAAACTCACTAACAATTCTGGAGCTGAGGTAGCAAATGAAACTACCGTTAGTCCTATAACCATTTTTGACAAATTCAATTTAAAGGAAAGCGCCACGGAAGACCGCACCAAAAATTCTCCTCCAATTACTAATAGTGTTAAGCCGATAAATACAAATAAATAATCCATAAACCTTATTGAGTTCGCGAAGATACTAATTATGAAAAAAGCACAAGTTTTGATAGTATTTTTTTTAACGAATACAATAAACAACTAAAAAAGAAGTTATATAACTACAAAACTAGTTGTCTAACTATAAAACTAGTTCTTATTTTTATCTATGGAAAACCTCACAAATAAAGAAGAAGAAGTAATGCAAGCCCTTTGGAAGCTTGAAAAGGCTTTTGTTAAAGAAATTTTACAGATTTTACCGAGCACTAATCATTACAACACAATATCTACTATAGTTAGAAATCTTGAAGATAAAGGCTATGTAGCTTTTAATGCTTTTGGCAAAACGCATCAGTACTATCCTATTATTTCTAAGGAAGAATACAGCAAGGGATTTATGAATCTCGCCTCTAAACGCTACTTTAATAATAGTTATAAAAACATGGTTTCATTTTTTGCTAAAGAAGAAAAAATAAGCGCGCAGGACCTTCGAGAGATATTGGAGTTAATTGAAAACAAAAAATAAAATGGAAACAATTCAATACATTTTAAAATCTGCTGGAATTCTTTCCTTATTTTATTTAGTTTATATTTTTCTATTAAAAAAAGAAACGCACTTTACGTTCAATAGGCTCTTTCTTCTTATCGGAGTCCTTGCTGCTACAATATTCCCTTTTATACAGTTTACCAAAACAATAATAATAGAAGCTCCCGCTTTAGCATCATTTCCTTCCACTGAAACGGCTTCAGAAACTTTAACTTCCGCAGCATTTAACACAAACTATTCAATTGAGAATATACTATTGTACATATATGTATTAGGAGTAATAGTATTTTCATTAAGATTCATTTATCAGCTTATTTCTCTTTTTATTTTATTAGAAAATCACCCTTACAAGTTAAGTAACAATTGTAAGATAATTGAAGTATCTGAATCAATTTCACCCTTTTCATTTTTCAATTATATCGTTTACAATCCTACTCTACATACTAACAATGAACTTGCTATGATATTAGCACACGAAAAAGCACACATAGAACAACTACACACAATTGATGTATTGGCAAGTAATCTACTTCTTATTATACAATGGTTTAATCCATTAGCATGGGGCTATAAAAGTAGCATTGTAGAAAACTTAGAGTATTTAGCAGACCGAACAACCATTACTCGTATTAATTCAAAAAAGGAATACCAATTAGCATTGCTAAACACCTCATTAGCATCGTCTTTATCTGCCCCAACAAATAATTTTTATAATTCATTCATCAAAAAACGAATCATTATGTTAAACAAAGCAAATTCAAATAGACAAAACGCCTTTAAGGCTATGGTAGTAGTTCCCTTATTAACGATATTTTTATGGGGTTTTAATGTAAACGAAGTAAAAAAATACGTCGAAATTCCTTCAGAGAATAATAAGGTAAAAACAGAAAATATTAAAGAAGAAGCTTTACAACCTGTTTTAGACAAGAAGGATATAGCTGTTATTACAGGTATTGAGCCTGTAACTGAATCTATAGCTCAGAAAACACCAAAAGCTATGACTAAAAAACAATCACCATTACAGGAAACCTACCGTGTGAAAATTGACAAGAACACAACCGATGCTTCACTTCAAGAAATTAAAGAAGAGGTTAAAAGTAAATATGGTTTAGAATTAAGCTATGCTGCCATTCGCAATAATCTCAACGAAATTACTTCACTTACTCTTACTTATACCGGAAACGGAAACAATGGAAATTACCAAGTAAGCCAGGATAAGGGTATTGATGAGTTTTTCTTTTTTATCGATAAAGATGGGAAAACAGGGTTTTGGTCTGAAGCAGTCGAAAAACGACATAAAGAACGCATGCAAAAAAGAAAATTAAAGTCGCAAGTCCGTTCCCTGGATATGAACGAACGCAAAATGGAAATGCAAGAACGCATACAAAAGAGAAAAATGGAAATTGAGAAACGCAGATCTAAAATGAAAAATACTCATCCTACTCCTTCAGCCTCTCCAAATAATGAAGCACAAGAAGTGCAGGGCCAAACGAAAGCAAAAAGACAGATAAATAAAAATAAAAAAGCAGGTAATACACTTTATTTCATCGATGGTATAGCCTCTACTAAAAAGCAAGTAGAATTATTGTTGCCAGAAAACATTGATAAAGTAAATGTTTTAAAAAGTGAAAAAGCGCTTAAGAAATATGGTGGCAAAGGAGTCAATGGCGTTATAGAAATTACCACAAAAAAATAGAAATCTTATAAATTTCATAAACCTTCTTAATAACTAGAAGGTTTTCTTATTTTTATACAATATGAAAAAGAGATTTTTTAAATTTTTAGCAAAGGTAAATAAGAAGATACTTCCTAGTTTCACCAAAAAGGGAGTGGATCTAGCTAAAGCGTCGAAGCTACAGATGGCGATTTTTGGTTTCAAACTATGGGTAACCAAAAATTCGTTAGATTAATACTTTAGTAAGGATTTTACATTTTGATTTTTTAATTTCTGTACGCCTTTTAAAAACTCTATTTCTAGTAAAAAATTACACTGCACAATTTCACCTCCAAGATTTTCGATAAGCTTACAAGCTGCTCTTGCTGTTCCACCCGTAGCTAGTACATCGTCGTGCAAGAGAACACGATCACCTTTCTTTATAGCGTCCTCGTGTATTTCGAGGGCATCCATTCCATATTCTAACTCATAAGGCTCTTTAAGAGTATTAAATGGAAGCTTCCCTGGCTTTCTTATAGGAACAAAACCAGCCTTAAGTTCTTTTGCTAGTAATGTTGCAAAGAAAAAACCACGCGACTCAATACCTACAACTTTATCTATCTTTTCACCTCCCAACAAATCTACTAACTGCTGTAAACAATAGACGGTTGCATCAGGGTTTGCTAGTAGTGGAGTTATATCTTTAAAACGCACTCCAGCTCTGGGGAAATCCTCAATATTTCGAATATATTCAGTTAAATTCATTTTTTTATTGATTTTATTTGTCTTGCAATTTAAAAATAAATATATTTGCAGCCGCTAAAAGCAACAACAAAATGGCCTTGTGGCGCAACTGAATAGCGCACCTGATTACGGCTCAGGAGGTTCCAGGTTTGAATCCTGGCAAGGTCACAAAAAAACCACACTCAATTGAGTGTGGTTTTTTCGTTTTAGGAGAAAATTTTTATATTTCACTTCTATAAATTCGGATCAAGAACAATTGTTGTGTTTATGCAAAAATCGTTGTTAATCTATACAGAAAGAATTCTACGTTTTTCACTCCTCTAAATTGTGCCCTAAATGCTTTTATCTTTGCAT